>NZ_JBTJJV010000016.1:0-107663 GCF_054456855.1 Terrabacter sp. AAH1
GTCGCCGGCGACAACGCGCCCTCGGCAAGCTCACCCCCATCGAGTTTGAGACCATCAACCAAGCCGCTCACGCGGCCTGAAACACCACACCCCGCGTGACAACCAGATCGTCAGCAGTCCCCTCCAGAACTCAGCGCTGTGCTCCTCGTATCTCAGCGTTTTGTCAATCGTTGTCGTCATCGAAACCATCCCCCTCACGTCATTCACCCTTCACCGACCCAAACGTGACTTCTAGGGCCAAAGGTCCCATCGCGACGCGGCGACCCAAGGTTTGCCCAGGGGTGCCTCGCTGGCTGCACCCGACCCGACGGGCGCCGTAGACGACCGGGTGACGTTCATGCGCACCCAGGTGGCGGTGGCAAGGACGGGCTGGTCCCGAACGCCCAGTACTCGGTGGACAACCCGTGGGGCAGGCCTGACGATGGTCCTGCCCGTGCGCGCCAGCTACCGGTTCTACGTGCAGGCCGTCAACGCCGTCGGTTCCGGTTTCCCTCTCGGCGAAGTCCAACCTTGTGGCGGGGCGGTGACCGGGTAGACCGCGTGACCGGACCACCGACGCCGCATCCCATCCCTTCGCGACAGGGGTGGGATGGGGTGCGCCTGCCCCGGAGTGACGCGCTCTCACCTCAGGAGTGCACAGTGCATCGCGCACGTCCGCAGGAAACGCGCACCTCTGTCGGGAGCGGCGACTCTCAGCGGTACCAGGCGCTCCCGGTGACGGCCGCGAGCAGCTGCATCGGCACCGAGATCGTCACGAGCAGCACCCCCAACCAGCGCGGGCAGCGCACTGCCACCGACGCCACCGCCGCGAGCAGCCAGAGGGCGGCGCGCGGGAGCAGCGGCATCATCCAGCCCGCGAGCACTAGCCCGACGACGAAGGCCAGCTGCTCCCGGCTCGCCTCGTTGTCCACCGTGAGGGAGTTCCACCACCCCCTCCGTCCCGTGAGTGCGCGCGTGGGTTCGCTCATGTCGTGCTCCTTGCCCCTGTATGCCCTGTAACCCCTGCCTCGGGCCGGCGTCGGCCGGGGCCACCACCCAAGCGCGTCGGAGCCCTCAGGGGAGCGAAGCGCCCCCACAGATCGCGAGCGTCTGGCCGGTCACCATGGCGCCGGTCGGCTCGAGCAGGAAGCGGGTGAGCGCCGCGACCTCCGTCGGCTCGACGAGGCGCCCGAGCGGCGGCACGACCGGGGGCACGGAGGAGCGGTTGGGGTCATCAAGCATCGCCGTACGCGTGGGGCCGGGGGCGACGACGTTCACCGTGATGCCGCGGGGTGCGAGCTCAGCTGCCCATGCGCGGGCCATCGCCGCGAGCGCCGCCTTCGTCGCGGCGTACTGGCTCTTGCCGGGCACGCCGGTCATGGTGCGGCTGCCGACGAGCACGACGCGGCCGCCGTCGGCGAGCACGTCGACGAGACCGCCGACGACGAGCTCGGCTGCGCGCACGTGCACGGCCCACATCCGCTCGCCCTGCTCCGGCTTCAGGTCGCCGACGCCAGCCGAGTACTGCAGGCCGGCGGCGTGGACGATCGCGTCGACACCGCCGGCCGCAGCCTCGCGAACCGCGCGCACGGCCTCGTCGGCCGAGATCACGTCAGCCAGGTCGCACGGCACCCACGTGGCAGCGTCCGACAGCCCACCGCGCGAGCGGCTGAGGCCAAGCACGCGCCACCCGACGCCGACGAGGTCGTCGGCGATCGCGAGGCCGATGCCCGAGCTGGCTCCCGTGACGACCGCGCTGCGTGTTCCGCGCTCGTCGGTTGCACTGGGAGCCGGCCCGGGCGGCGTCAACTCGGTCACCGGGATGGGGACCGGCGATACGCGCGGACGAGCTCGGCGGGCAGGTGCACGTGCTTGATGGCGCGGCGGTGGTACGTGTAGGCGACGTGCAGGTCGCCGTCCGGGCCGGGCAGCACCGAGGGGTAGGACAGCTCGCGGTTGAGCCCGTCGCGCGAGTTGTTCGACATGCAGTAGCCGTCACCCCTCTCGAGGTCGACGAGCACCGGCCACGTGCGGCCGTCGTCGGGGCTCAGGCCGAGCGTCATCGGAGCGCGCGGAGCACCCCAGAACGCGGTGCGGCGTCCTTGGGCCTCTGCCTCCTCTGGCGAGGGCTCTGCGACGACGGGACCGTCGAGACCGTCGACCACCCCCTCGTCGTCGATCTCGTCGTAGAGCGAGACCCGCCGTTCGGTGGCGTCCAGGGACGAGCTGTTGTTGAACACGAGCGCCACCTCTCCCCCACCCGTCGCGACTGCCTGGATCGACGAGTTGTTGTTGGGCAGCTGCGTCGGGGTGGGCTCGGCCCACGTCACGCCCTCGTCGGTCGAGGTCGTCTCCCAGACGTGGTCGGCCCAGCGGCTGCGGAAGCAGGCCCACAGTGAACCGTCCTGCCGCACGACGATGTTCATGTGGACGCAACCGAGCGAGCCAGGCACGGGGGCCTCGCTCCAGGTCGCGCCGCCGTCGTCACTCCACCAGACGCTGGAGGTGTCCTCGTTACCGACCCACTTCTCACCCGGCACTGTCACGCAGTTGAAGACCGGAAGCAGGATGCGCCCGCTCGCGAGGACGACGGGTGGCTGGCGCACGAAGACGCCACCGGCATCGGTCGCCGGCAGCAGCACCCTCGGCGGCCCCCACGTGTGGCCGCCGTCGTGCGAGACCCGTCGCCGTACCTCGGAGGTGTCCTGGTTGCCGGCGAGCTGCGCGGTGTAGAGCAGCCAAACGTCACCGTCGGGCTCCGTGAAGAGGATCGGGTTCTGCTCTGACCTCGTGGGGTCGTCGCTGAGCGGAACGGGGTCGAGCCACGTGTCCGAACCGGACGGCATACGCGAGAGGTAGACCGTGATGTCGCTGACCCCCTCTTGCGTGCCACCGAACCACACGCACGCGAGGTCGCCGTTCGGCAGCCACGCCAGGTTGGCCGCGTGGCACTGCACCGTCGGGGTGGGGGTGTATGCCGTGTGGCCGCCCCCGTCACGCGGGCGCAGCACGCCGTCGGTCGGCAGGGTCTCGGGGGCGGAGCCGACGACGCTCACGACTCACTCCGGGCCGCCTTGAGGTGGGCCGTGGAGGCCTGCTCGAGGTGGATGAGGTCGGACGAGACGGTTGCGAGGGTGAAGCCCTGGCCGAGGCGTTTGGCCGCGACCTCACCGCTCGGCGTGTGGAAGCCCGCGGCGATGCCGGCGTCCTGTGCCGCCCTGAGGATCCGCTCGACGGCTGCCTCGAAGACGTCATCGACGGCGGGGTCGGTCGAGGTCGCGCCGCCGACGGCGAGGCGCAGGTCGGAGGGGCCGATGTAGAGGCCGTCGATGCCGGGCGTGGCCGCGATCGCCTCGACGTTCTCGAGGCCCTGCGGCGTCTCGATCATCGCGAGCACGACCGTCGCCTCGTTGGCGTCGGCCGGGTTGGGGCCGATGCGCAGCTGCGAGCGCATCGGCCCGTAGGAACGGACGCCCTCCGGGCCGTACTTCGCGAACGACACTGCGCGAGCAGCGTCCTCGGCGTTGTTGACGAGCGGCACGATGACGCCGGCGGCCCCGGCGTCCAGCGCCTGCCCGATGAGGAACGGGTCGTTCGCGCCGACGCGGACCATGCCGACGGACTCGCCGCCGGCGTCGATCGCCTGCATGCCCGACAGGATGCCCTTGTAGTCGAGCAGGCCGTGCTGGGCGTCGAAACACACGTAGTCCCAGCCGAGCCGGGCGAGTCGCTCGGTCGACACGGGCGAGTCGATGATGACCCAGTAGCCGAGGATCTGCTCGCGGCCCCGGACACGCCGGGCGTAGTCGAGCACGCGGGCGCGGCTGCGTTCCACCGCCGTCTGGCCGGCGCCCCCCAGGGCGCTCATCGGTTGTACCCCGGCATCGAGCCGGCGAGAGCCAGGCCTGCCTCGTCGCACGCGGCGACGACGTCGTCGGGGAGCGGACCGGCTTGTGCAGCAGTGATGTTGGCCTCCAACTGGTGTGGTTTCGAACCCCCGAGGAGCACCGACGACACGACCGGCTTGCTCAGCAGCCAGCGCAGCGACAGCTCGGGGAGGGTGATGCCGGCCTCCGACGCGATGGCGCCGAGGGCCTCGATGACCGCGAACGTCTCGGCGTTCCAGTAGCGGTCCTTGTACATGGTCGCGAGCGCGGAGGAGCCGAAGCGACCCTCGCCCGGGGACTCGGTGAACGAGTGGCGTCCGGTGAGCAGGCCGCCACCGAGCGGGTTGTACACGATCGTGGCGAGGCCCTTTGTCGTCGCGAACTCGGTGTACTCGGCCTCGATGCGGCGGGCCACGAGGTTGTAGAGCTGCTGGGCGAGGATCGGGCGCGGCGTGCCGAGGGCGTCGCACGCGGCGAAGACGTCACCGATCTGCCACGCCGAGAAGTTCGAGACACCGATCGCGCGGATCTTGCCCTCCTCGACGAGCTCGCGCAGCGCAGCGACGGTCTCGTCGATCGGGACCGAGCGGTCGGGCTGGTGGAGGTAGTAGACGTCGACGTGGTCGGTGCGCAGCCGGCGCAGGCTCGCCTCGAGCGACGAGCGCAAGCCGGCGGCCGACAGCAGCGGCGCCCCTCCCGCGTCGCCGGGGTAGATGCCGGCCTTGGTCGCGATCGTGGCCGCATCACGACGCCCGTCGAGGATGTCGGCGAGCATCTCCTCGCTGCGCCCGGCGGCATACCCGTTGGCGGTGTCGATGGAGGTGATGCCGGCGTCGAGCGCCGCATTGACCATGGCGCGTGCCGTGTGCAGGTCGACGGTGTCGCCGAAGGTCATCGTTCCGAGAACGAGCCGCGGCAGCGGCTTGTCGAGCCCGGGCAGGTCGAGGGTGGGCAGGGTGGAGGTGGTCATGAGGCCTTCTCGGTCTCGGCCGTGCGGGAGGCGGCGATGTGTCGGATGAGGTGGCGCGGCTTGATGCCGGTCATGAGCCCCGGCTCGAGAGCCGACCGCCGCAGGCGCTGGGTGTAGTCCTCCTGCGGACGGGAGAGCAGGTCGTCGGTGCGACCGGACTCGACGATGCGGCCGGCGCGCATGACGATCGTGTCCTGCGAGATGGCGCGCACGACACCGAGGTTGTGCGAGATGAAGAGATAGGTCAGGCCCGTGTCGGCCTGCAGGTCGCGGAGCAGCTCGAGCACCTGCGCCTGGACCGAGACGTCGAGCGCGCTCGTCGCCTCGTCGCAGACGAGCAGCTCGGGCCCGGACGCGAGGGCCCGGGCGATGCCGATGCGCTGCCGCTGACCCCCCGAGAACTCAGGCGGCTTGCGCTCGAGCGCCGACTTGGGCAGCCCGACTCGGTCGATGAGCTCGGCAGCCTTGTCGCGCTGGACCTTTCGCGACTTCTCGCCACGCACCCGCAGCGGCTCGGCCACGATGTCCTGTGCCGTGAGGTGCGGGTCGAGGGAGCCGTAGGGGTCCTGGAAGACCATCTGGACGCGGTGCCGCATCGGACGGAGCTGCTTCTCGGAGAGCTGCGCGAGGTCGGTGCCGTCGAGGTCGATGCTGCCTGACGTCGGCTTGAGCAGGCGCACGAGCGCCTTCGCGATTGTCGACTTGCCGCAGCCGGACTCGCCGACGATGGCGAGCGTGCCGCCGCGGGGCACCGAGAACGAGACGTCGTCGACGGCACGGAAGACCTCCTTGCCGGTGCGGTACTCGACGACGAGGTTGCTGACAGTGAGCAGGTCCTCAGCCATGGCTGGCCTCCTTCACGAGCGTGGGGGCATCGAGCGCGGGGTCGTGCCACGGCCCCAGCTCAGGGATCGCGCCGAGCAGCTTCTGGGTGTACGGGTGCTGCGGGTGGTCGACGACGTCGGTGACGGGACCACCCTCGACGAATGTGCCGGACTTCATGACATGGATCCGGTCGCTCATGAGCCGAGCGACGCCGAGGTCGTGCGTGATGAGCAGCAGCGCGATGCCGGTCTGCTCCTGGAGCTCGAGGAGCAGGTCGAGGATGCCGGCCTGGACGGTGACGTCGAGGGCGCTGGTCGGCTCGTCGGCGACGATGAGGTCGGCGTCGGCCGAGACGGCCATGGCGATGAGGACACGCTGGAGCATGCCGCCCGAGAGCTGGTGCGGGTAGGCGTCGAACTGCTTGGCCGGGTTGCGGATGTGCACCTGCTCCATGAGTGACAGGGCACGCTGCTTCGCCTCGGCCTTGCTCAGCTTCGGGTACTTGACGCGTACGGCCTCGGCCATCTGGCGGCCGACGGTGCGGATCGGGTTGAGCGCCGTCATCGGGTCCTGCGGGATGAGCGCGACGGCTCGACCGCGGAGCGTGTCGATGACCGCGCGGCTGCCCGTGACGTCCTGGCCGCCGATGCGGGCCTCGCCCGAGATGACCGCGAGGTCGTCGGGCAGCAGGCGCAGGATCGCCATCGCCGTCGTCGACTTGCCTGAGCCGGACTCGCCGATGATGGTGACGGTCTCACCCTCGTCGACGTGGAAGCTGACGCCGTCGACGGCGCGCACCACGGAGCCGCCCGTCATCAGCTCGACACGGAGGTCCTTGACCTCGAGAACGCTCATGACTGGTCTCCCTTCGCGCGACGGACGCGGTCGCGCAAGCCGTCACCGACGAGGTTGACGCCGACGACGAGAAGGGCGATGACGATGCCGGGGATCGTGACGAGCCACCACTTGCCGGTGACGAACAGCTCTCGCCCGTCGGAGATGATGCCGCCCCAGGTCGGGTACGGGCGCTGCACGCCGGCGCCGAGGAAGCTGAGGGCGCTCTCGAGGAGCACGGCCTGCGCCAGGAGGAGGAGGACGACGACGAGCACCTGCTGCAGCACGTTGGGGATGACGTGCCGGGCGATGATCGAGACCCGGTGCAGACCGAGCACCCGGGCTGCGGCGACGTACGGCTTCTCCCGCTCCACGAGGACGAGCGCACGCGTGATGCGAGCCGGCTCGGGCCACTGGGCGAAGGCGATCACGAGGGTGATGACGGGGATCGACGGCCCGAACAGTGCGACGACGAGCAGCAGCATGAGCAGCAGCGGCAGCGACATCTGCGCCTCGAGCAGCCGCGACACGATCGTGTCGACCCATCCGCCGAAGTAGCCGGCTGCCGCGCCCGCGGCGATGCCGACCAGCCCCGACACGACGATCGCGAGAACACCGATGACGAGCGAGGTCTGGCCGCCGTGCAGGACACGGCTGAGCAGGTCGCGGCCGTTGGGGTCGGTGCCGAAGAGGTGGCCGGCGCTGAAGGGTGGCAGCGACGACTCCGACAGTGCCCCGACGATCGGGTCGGGCAGCGGCAGCACCTGGGCGAGAGCGACCGGGAGGACGACGAGCCCGGCGCAGACCGCACCGACCCAGATCTTGATCGTGCTGTAGCGGGCGCGTCGCGCGGCGGCGGAGCGGCGCAGCAGCACCTTCGTGACCGCCGAGTCGCGGCCGAGGATCGAGCCGGGGACCTGACTGAGGTCGGGGCTCAGGCCGGGTGTGGAGGTGGTCATGCGCTGGCCTCTCCGAGTCGGACGCGCGGGTCCATGAGCGGGTAGAGGAGGTCGACGAGCAGCTGGACGACGAGCGCCAGCAGCACCGTGACGAGGACGGTGGCCTGGATGAGCGGGAAGTCCCGCTGCTTGAGGGCGTTGACGACGAGCTCGCCGACACCCGGCCACTTGAAGACGACCTCGACGATCACCACACCGTTCAGCATGGCCGCAAAGCGCGTGCCGAGCGCGGTGACGACGGGGATCGCCGAGTTGCCGAACGCGTACCGCCAGGTCAGTGCCCGCTCCGAGATGCCGCGGGAGCGTGCGACCGTGAGGTACGGGGCAGCCAGGTTGACGACCATCTCGCGCCGGACGAGCCGGGAGATGAGCGCGATCTGGAGGATCGCGATCGTCACGGTCGGCAGGACGATCGAGCTGGCCGACGTGAAGCCCGCCGGCGAGAAGATGCCGAGGTTGACGGCGAAGACGATGAGCAGCACGAAGCCGCTCCAGAAGTCGGGCATCGACTGGCCGGCGATCGTGGCGATGTTGGCGCCGAGCTCCTTGGCCGTGTTGGCCCGTCGGGCCATCCACACCCCGAGTGGGATCGCGACCACCGCCGTGACGACGATCGCGGCCACCGCCAGCGTGACGGTGTAGGGCAGGCGCTCCATGACGACCTCGAGCGCCGGGCGCTTGAAGAAGAACGAGGTGCCGACGTCTCCTTGGAAGAGGTGCTGAAGGAAGGTCAGGAACTGCACCGGGATCGACTGGTCGAGCCCGAACTGCTGTCGGATGGCCTCGAGCTGAGCCGAGGTTGGGTTCGGCGGCGCGTAGTTCGCCGCCGGGTCGCCCGGGGCCATCCGCAGCAGGACGAAGACCGTCGCGGTCGCGAGGAACGCGGTGAACACGGTCTGCCCGACGCGCTTAAGGACGTAGTTCAACATGGGATCACCTTGGTGCTGCCGTGAGCCGGGGCTGACGGTCAGGCCGAGACCGAGACCGCGCCCAGGTCGTAGGAGTTGATGGCACGAAGCTTGAGCGTCGCGACGCGCTTGCGTTTGGCGAGGACGTTGTTCGGCGTCCAGGCCCACATGGCCGGCCACAGCGCCCAGATCTTCTCCTGGGCCTGCCCCAGCAGGGCGTCGCGCTTGGCCTCGTCGGCCTCGGCGCCGGCCTGGTCGAGCAGCGACGTTATCTCGGGGACAACGAAACCGTGGTAGGTGTCGCGGGTCTTCTCCTTCTCCGCGGTGCCGCCGTACTGTCCCTGCAAGTTGGTCAGTGCCAGGCCGGTCTGGTTGCCGTAGCCGTTCGCCAGGACGTCCCAGTCGCCGGCCTCGCCGCGACGCCACGCGTTGATCTCGCCGCCCTTGGGGATCATCTTGAGGGTGGCGGTGACGCCGACGGCTGCAAGCATCTGCGACACGGCCTCGAGCACCCGCGAGGCGCCGGCGAACTCGGAGTCCTCCCAGATGAACGTGAGCTTGAGGCCGGCGCCGCCGTTGTCGGCGAGCATCTGCTTGGCCTTGGCCGGGTCGTAGGCGTAGGCGCCCGTCTTGGCGAATCCCGCGAGGGTCTTGGGCACGACACCCTCGGCCGAGGTGACCTGGTTGTTCATCAGGGCCTTGATGAGCGAGTCGTGGTCGATGGCGTACGTCAGGGCCTCGCGCACCTTGGGGTTGGCGAGCGGGTGCCCCGCGGGCTTGCGGAAGTTGTAGAAAAGGTGGATGAGGCGGGTTCCCGGCGTCTCGATGACGTCGACGTCGGAGTTCGACTTGAGAGATGCCGCCGACTCGGGCGTGATCGTGTCGATGACGTCGGCCTGGCCGGAGGTGATCGCGATGACCCGTGCACCCTCCTCCTCCTGGTAGGAGACGTTGACCTCCTGCAGCTTGGCCTTCTCGCCCCAGTAATTGTCGTTGCGGGTCAGCTTGTAGGTGCCGGTGCCGGTGTCGGCGGTCGTGATGACGAACGGACCTGTTCCGAGGCCGTTGCTCAGCTCCTCGGCCTTGTTGTCCTTGGCCGGTGTGATGAGGATGTTGGACATCAGGGAGTCGAGGGTGACGACCGGCGTCTTCGTGGTGAGCACGAACGTCTTGTCGTCGACCTTCTTGAAGCCCGGCTGCTCCGGGAACTGCGACGCGACGTAGCCCGCCTTGACCTCGAAGTAGAGCTTCAGCGCGGTCTCGACGTCCTCGACGGTGACCGGCGACTTGTCGGAGTAGTGGATGTCGCTGCGCAGCTTGACGGTCCACTCGGTCGGCTTGGTCTGCTCGAACGACTCGGCGAGCACCAGCTCGGGCTTGAGGTCGTCGCCGATCTTCGTCAGCGCCTCGCGCACGGCACGCTGGACGGTGACGGCGGCGTCGTACTGGTTCAGCTTGTTGTCGAGGCTGACCAGGTTGCGGTTCAGCACGATGCTCAGGGTGCCGCCCGCCGCACCCGCCCCGGCAGTGCTCGCGGAGTTCGCGGTCTTGGGCCCGGTGCAGGCGGCGAGTGCAGGAGCGAAGAGCGCTCCGGCGCCGGCCAGCGAGGCGAGCTTGAGGATCGAGCGACGCGAGACCTCACGCGTCGGCTGGTCAGACGGGGGAAGCAGTGCAGGCTGCTGGGGCATCGGGACTCCTCATTGAGCGGTGGCCTCTCCGTCGGTGGCGCACGGTGCGCCCCTAGGGTTCACCAACCTTCGCACCATTGCGTGATTCGCGCAATACCTGTAGCGTTTTTTGTGAAGGGACGGTTTGGCACACGCCGTCGAGGTTCACCCCGACAGCCAACAGCAAGACCTTTCACCCCATCGGCAAGGTCGCCAATCTCCTTGTCTTACAAGCATTATTGACCTTGAGCGCATGGTGAGGAGGAGAGATGGATGCACCGGCCCTGGCGGTCGTCGCGGATGACCTGAGCGGCGCTGCAGAGTGCGCAGTCCACGCGCTAGTGCGTGTTTCGCGCAGCCACGTGACACTCGCCCCCTCCCCCGACGCCCACGGCAACAGCACCGGTGCGGCTCCCACGGAGTCCAGGGCGACGGTCGTCACCGTGGACACCGACTCCCGACGCCGCGGCGCCGACGCAGCCGTGCGCGCGGTGCGCGCAGCAGCGCCCCTGGTCGCGCCGGCCGCGATCGTCGTCAAGAAGGTCGACTCACTGCTGCGTGGGCACGTCGGCGTCGAGGTCGCCGCCCTGGCGGAGGAGCTGCAGCGCGTACCCGTCGTCGCCGTGGCCAACCCGAGCCTGCGGCGCGTCGTGCGCAACGGCGTGCTTCACGTCGGCGACACCCCCCTGCACGAGACGGACCTCTGGGCCGTCGAAGCCATGCCCGCACCGGCGACCGTGGCCGAGGCCCTGCTCCCGCTGCGCACCTTCCTGGTCCCCCAGGCAACGGTCGCCCGCGGCGTCGACGCCGTCGCCGAGGCTCTGGCCCGGGCGCGCACCGTCGGCCACGTCGCCGTCTGCGACGCAGCCACCGAGAGCGACCTCGAGGTCATCCACGCCGCCGCGACCCGCACACCCATGGCGCTGCTCGTGGGGTCGGGGGCCATCGCCGCCGTCGCTGCCCACGCCCTCCCCGGCGAGGTCTCGGAACCCGACTCCGACGCGCACGCGTACGCCGGCGACCCGCGGCCGGGCCACGGGGTACGGCCACTGGGTCCGGCGGAGTCGGTGCTGTTCGTGCTCGGTACGCGCGCACCAGGGCTCGCCGACCAGCTCACGCACCTCGTCGCCGGGCACCGCGCGCACGCCGTGCTCGTCCAACCCGACGCCCTGCTCGTCGACCCCGAGGCCGTACGCGTCCAGCTCGCCGGGCACGCACCGCTCGGAGTTGTCGTCGTCGCCCTCGACCCGAACGCACCCACCGACGCCACCCGCTCCCGCCGCCTCACGGAGTCGCTCGCCGACGTGGTCGCCCCGGTCGCCGACGCGTACGACGCACTGTTCCTCTCGGGCGGCGAGACCGCACGAGCCGTCCTCGACCGGCTCGGGGTCCGCGAGCTCGAGGTCGTGGGCGAGGTCGAGACCGGCACCGTCGTCAGCACCCGCGCGGGAGGCGGGACCGTCGTCACCCGTCCCGGCAGCTTCGGAGTTCCCGACTCCCTCGTGCGCGTCGCCACCCACCTTCTCGGCCGCGACCACCCGGCCGCTGCTTCCCCAGCAGCCGCTCCAACACCCACCACCACCAGCGCCCCCACCAAGGAGATCCCATGAGCGCCGTCCTTCCCCGCATCGCCGTGACCATGGGAGACGGCGCCGGCATCGGCCCCGAGATCATCGTCAAGGCCCTCGCCGACCCGCAGGTGGCCACGATGGCGCGCGTCGTCGTGGTCGGTGATGCCCTCCGCCTCAAGCAGGCGGCCGCCCTCGCCGGCATCGCCGTCGACATCGCGACGGTCGAGGACGTCGAGGAGGCGAGCGAGATCCCCGGGCGGGTCAACGTCATCGACCTCGCGCTGCTGCCCGAGGATCTCCCCTTCGGCGAGCTCTCGGCGACGGCCGGCGACGCGGCGTACCACTACATCCGCGTCGCGTCCGAGCTCGCCATGGCGGGCAAGGTCCAGGCCATCTGCACCGCGCCCCTCAACAAGGAGGCTCTCCACGCCGGGGGGCACGTCTTCCCCGGCCACACCGAGCTGCTCGCCCACCTGACCGGCACGCCCGAGGTGTCGATGATGCTGTCCACCGAGAAGGTCAAGGTCATCCACGTCACCACCCACATCGGACTCATCGACGCCGTCAACCGCATCGAGCCGGGACTCGTGGAGCGCGTCATCCGCCGCGGCCACAAGGCACTCGTGGACGCCGGCAACCCGAACCCCAAGATCGGCGTGTGCGGCATCAACCCGCACGCCGGCGAGAACGGCCTCTTCGGCTACGGCGAGGAGGAGGCGAAGATCAACCCGGCGGTCGAGGTGTGCCGCGCCGACGGCATCGACGTGCACGGCGCCCTGCCGGCCGACACCCTCTTCTTCCTCGCCGGCCGTGGCGACTACGACCTCGTCGTCGCGATGTACCACGACCAGGGCCACGGCCCCGTCAAGGTGCTCGGGCTCGAGGCCGGCGTCAACGTCACCATCGGCCTGCCCGTCATCCGCACCTCGGTCGACCACGGCACGGCGTTCGACATCGCCGGCACCGGCGTCGCCGACCACCGCTCCATGATCGAGGCGCTGCGTCTCGGCGCGGAGATGGCGCCGCGGCCCGTGGACGCCTAGGGTGCCCAGCGTGGCGAAGCACACCGCACAGACGCGTCGGGGCGAGATCGTCCGCCTCGCCACCACCAGTGGGCTCGCGAGCGTGGAGGAGCTCTCCGACCAGCTCGGCGTCACGGCGTCGACGATCAGGCGTGACCTCGCCAAACTGACCGCCCAGGGCAAGCTGGCCCGCACCTACGGCGGCGTCATGAGCCTGGCGCACCACCCCGAGGCCTCGCTGCGCCAGCGTCTCGGCGAGGCGCACGCGGCCAAGCGCGACATCGCCCGCTGGGCCGCCGACCAGATCGAGTCGGGCGAGACGATCCTGCTCGACGCGGGCTCGACGATGGGCGCCCTCGCCGACGCCATCACGAAGACGCCCGACCTCACCGAGCTGACCGTCGTCACGGCCGGCATCAGCGCGATGGGCACCCTCACCGACAGCGCCGGCATCGACGTCATCGCCCTCGGCGGACGGTTGCGTCCCCTGAGCCAGGCGTTCGTCGGCCCCCTGGCTGAGGCGGCGGTGCAGCGGCTCAGCTTCGACCGCGCCTTCATGGGGGCCGACAGCGTGCACGCCGAGCGCGGCATCTGCGAGGCCGACCTCGAGCAGACCCGCCTCAAGGAGCTGATGATGAGCCGGGCCGAGCACACTTACGTGCTGGCGCACGCCGACAAGCTCGGCCAGTCTCCCTTCCACGCGTGGGCGGTCATGCCCAGATCGTGGACGCTCGTGACCGATCATTCCGCCGATGCGATTGCGCTGCAGGCCTTCCGCGACAACGGCGTCGAGGTCGTGGTGGCCCCACGCCGCGACTGACCCCTACCCCTCGAGTGGCGTCATCATGACCCAGTCGCGCACCTCGGGCATGTCCTCGAGGTTCTCGACGATGTATGCCGCGTGCTCGGCCAGCTGCGACTCGCACCACTCCTTGAGCTCGCTGGAGCCCCTCACCTGGCGCCCCGCGTTGTTGATGGCGTCCATGACCAGGTGGTAGCGGTCGACCTCGTTGCGCACCACCATGTCGAAGGGCGTCGTCGTCGTGCCCTCCTCGCTGAAGCCGCGCACGTGGAAGCGGTCGGCGTCTGGCCGGCCGTGGACGAGCTGGTGGATCGCGCCGTGGTAGCCGTGGAACGCGAACACGACGTCGACGTGGTCGGTGAACAGCTCGCCGAAGCGCACGTCGTCCATGCCGTGCGGGTGGCTGCGAGGTCGCGCGAGACTCATGAGGTCCACGACGTTGACGACGCGAACCCGTAGCTGCGGCAAGCGTTCGCGCAGGATCTGCGCAGCCGCGACGGCCTCCATGGTGACGACGTCACCCGCGCAGGCGAGCACGACGTCGGGGTCGCGGTCGCCGTCGTCGTTGCCGGCCCAGTCCCAGGTGCCTGCGCCGCGCGCGCAGTGATCGACGGCCTCGTCGATGGTCAGCCACTGGGGCTGAGGCTGCTTGTCGATGACGACCAGGTTGACGTAGTTCTTCGACCTGAAGCAGTGATCCGCCACGGAGAGAAGGCAGTTGGCGTCCGGCGGCAGGTAGATGCGCGAGACGTCACCCTTGGCGTTGAGCACGGTCTGGATGAGACCCGGGCCCTGGTGCGAGAAGCCGTTGTGGTCGTTGCGCCACGCCGTCGACGTCAGCAGGATGTTGAGGCTGGGCACCTTGGCCCGCCAGTCGAGCCGGTTGGCCTCCTGCAGCCACTTGCAGTGCTGGACCGTCATCGAGGCACTCACCATCGCGAAGGCCTCGTAGGTCGCGAAGAGCCCGTGCCGGCCGGTCAGGTTGTAGCCCTCGAGCCAGCCGTGGCAGTTGTGCTCCGAGAGCACCTCCATGACCCGCCCCTGGTGCGAGAGCTTCACGTCGTCGTCGGTGACCCGCTCGGCCGTCATGCGGTCGGAGACGTCGAAGACCGCGCCGACCCGGTTGCTGTTCGTCTCGTCGGGGCTGAAGAGCCGGAAGGTCGTCGGGTTCCGCACGTAGAGCTCGCGCATCAGCTCGCCGATCGCCCTCGTCGACTCCTCCCGCACGGTCGCGGGCGCGGGCACGTCGCGGGCGAAGTCGCGGAAGTCGGGGATGTCGAGGTCCTTCGTGAGCACTCCGCCGTTCGCGTGCGGCGATGCGCTCATGCGCAGATCTCCTTCCGGGTTCGCTTGCAGCACAGTCGCGTTCGGTGCACCCGAGTCGTCGAACAGCTCCTCGGGTCGGTAGGAACGCATCCACGACTCGAGCTGGGCGAGGTGCTCGGGGTTGTCCTTGACGCCCGACAGCGGCACCTGGTGCGAGCGCCACGTGCCGGTCACCTTGACGCCGTCGACCTCGTCGGGCCCGGTCCAGCCCTTGGGGGTGCGCAGGATGATGAGCGGCCAGCGAGGTCGCCGCGTCATGACCCACCCGTCGGCTCGCGCCTCGGCCTGGATGTCCTTGATCCGGCCGTATGCCGTCGCGAGCGTCCCGGCGAAGCGTTCGTGCATGCCGGGCAGGTCGTCACCCTCGACCTCGAGCACCTCGTAGCCGTGCCCCTCCAGGAGGGCACGGACCTCGGCGGGGTCCTTGCGGCCGAGCACGGTGGGCCCGGCGATCTTGGCGCCGTTGAGGTGCAGCACCGGGAGCACCGCGCCGTCGCGGCGAGGGTTGAGGAACGAGATGCCCTTCCACGAGCCCTCGAGGGGGCCGGTCTCGGCCTCCCCGTCGCCGACGACTGCGAGCGCCAGCAGGTCGGGGTTGTCCATGACGGCACCGAAGGCGTGCATCAGGACGTAGCCCAGCTCGCCGCCCTCGTGGATGGAGCCCGGGGTGGTCACCGAGACGTGGCTCGGGATGCCGCCGGGCGCGGAGAACTGACGGAAGAGCCGCCTGACTCCTTCCGCGTCGCACGTCACCTTCGGGTAGGTCTCGGAGTACGTGCCCTCGAGGTAGCCGGCGGCGACCAGGGCGGGACCGCCGTGCCCCGGGCCGGTGAGGTAGATCGTCTGCTGACCCGTGTGCCGGATGACCCGCGACAGGTGCGTGTAGACGAACGAGAGGCCGGGGCTCGTGCCCCAGTGGCCGAGCAGCCGCGGCTTGATGTGCTCTGGCCGCAGGGGCTCTCGCAGCAGCGCGTTGTCCTGCAGGTAGATCTGGCCGATGGTGAGGTAGTTGTTGGCCCGCCACCAGGCGTCCATCGCCGCGATCTCCTCGGCGGTGGGAGCCGGAACGGTCGTCTGATGCGTCGTCGGGGTCGTCACGTCTGGCGCCTCTCGAGTGAGCGGAAACGTTCGTCCCGTCGAGACTCACGGAACCCGGGCGTGCTGGCAAGGGGACGAACGTCCCGGCACCCCAGCCGGGCGGCATACGCCCCCGGGACAGCAGTGGGCCGGTCCCCGTGAAGAGACCGGCCCACCCCACTCCGGAAGATCAGCGGTCGAGGGCGTCCTTGACGTCCTTGCCCGCGTCCTTGAGCTGCTCACCCCGCTGCTTGAGGTCCGCCGAGGCCTGGTCACGCTCGCCCTCGGCCTCGAGTCGCTCGTTGTCGGTGACCTTTCCGGCGGCTTCCTTGGCCTTGCCCTTGAGGTCCTCGCCCATGTTCCTGGCCTTGTCCTCAACACCCATGTCGGGCTCCTTTCGCCAACGATCGGATACCTCTGCCCCTACCCGCTCCGCCACCATCCTCACCACCCGTCCACGTATGGGTCGGCGCCGGCCGTCGTCGGTGCCCTTTGCGACACTGGGGGTGTGTCAACCTCTCCCACGCCTGCGTCCGAGGGTGCGGGCCGCCTGCAGCAGACGCGCGACCTGAGCCGCTTCGCCTACCTCTCGATCGCGGCGGCGGTCGTGACGATCACCCTGAAGTTCGTCGCCTGGCGCATCACCGGCTCGGTCGGTCTCCTCTCCGACGCCGCCGAGTCGGTCGTCAACCTCGTCGCGGCCGTCGCGGTGCTCATCGCGCTCAAGGTCGCCGCCATGCCGGCCGACAAGAACCACCACTTCGGCCACACCAAGGCCGAGTACTTCTCGGCGGCCGTCGAGGGGATGATGATCTTCGTCGCCGCGGTGGTCATCGTGGTCAGTGCCGTCGAGCGCTTCATCCGGCCGCAACCCATCGAGAACGTCGGCCTCGGCCTCGCCATCTCGGTCGTGGCGTCGCTCGTCAACGGGGCCGTGGCGATGGTGCTGCTCCGGGCGGGGCGCCAGCACCGCTCCCTCACCCTCACCGCCGACGGCAAGCACCTCATGACCGACGTGTGGACGTCCGCGGGAGTGGTCGTCGGCGTCCTCGTCGTCGCGCTCACCGGCATCGAGCGCCTCGACCCGGTCGTCGCCTTCCTCGTGGGCCTCAACATCATCTGGACCGGCTGGAAGCTCGTCCGCGAGTCCACCGAGGGCCTCATGGACATCGCCATGCCCAAGGAGGACAACGCCGCGATCGCCGAGATCCTCTCGCGCTTCGTCACCCGCGAGGTCCACTTCCACGCGCTGCGCACGCGCCTCTCCGGACACCACCGCTTCGCGGAGGTGCACGTGCTCGTGCCGGGGGCGTGGACCGTCCAACGTGGCCACGACCTCGTGGAGGAGGTCGAGGAGGCCGTGCACCGCGAGTTCGGCGACCTCGCGCTGACCTGTCACCTCGAGCCCACCGAGGACCCCCGCGCCTACGGCGACTACGCCGCCGAGTTCCCGGTGCCCACCCACGCCGACATCGTGGCGGCCCACGGCGGCGCCGGGAAGGGCGACGACGACGCATGAGCCGCGTGCACGTCGTCCTGCCCTCGCCGATCGGTGACCTCACCGTCGTCGCCGAGGACGGGGCGCTCACGCACCTGCTCATGGATGCCGCGAAGTACCGTCCCAAGGACCCCGCCGTCCTGGGCGAGCCGGGCGACGTCGCCGACGAGCCCTTTGCCGCCGCGTCGGTGCAGCTGGCCGCCTACTTCACGGGCGCGTTGACCTACTTCGACCTACCGCTCGCGCCGCAGGGCGACGACTTCCACCAGCGCGTGTGGGCGCTGCTGCGCGAGATCCCCTACGGCGAGACCCGCAGCTACGGCGACCTCGCCCGGACCCTCGGCGACCGCAACCTCGCGCAGGCTGTGGGCACCGCCAACGGGCGCAACCCGATCGCCGTCGTCGTGCCGTGCCATCGCGTCATCGGGGCCGACGGATCCCTGGTCGGGTATGCCGGTGGGCTCGAACGCAAGCGCTTCCTCCTCGCGCTCGAGGAGCCCGCTGCCGCCGAGGTGGGTCGCCTCTTCTGAGGGTCGCCGGCCGCTCCCGAGGCTGCTCGTCCGCGTCCGCCACACTGGGACCTCACACTTCCGCAGGTCGGAGCGTCTACAGGACATGAAGCGACCGTTCGAGCAGGCCGTCACCGAGCACGGTGCCGTGGTGCTGCGCGTGTGCCGCTCCGTCCTGGGGCCCGACGAGGCCGACGACGCGTGGTCCGAGACCTTCCTCTCGGCCCTGCGCGCCTGGCCCGACCTGCCCGAGGACGCGAACGTCCGGGCGTGGCTCGTCACCATCGCTCACCGCAAGGCCGTCGACGTCGCCCGCGCGAGGGCACGTCACGCGGTCCCGGTGGCGCTGGTTCCCGATGCCCCCGCCCCACACCGCGACCAGCCCGAGGAGGCCCTGCCCGACGGTGGCCTCTGGGCCGCGCTGGCCGCCCTGCCCGACAAGCAGCGTCTCTGCGTGGCCTACCACCACGTGGCCGGGCTGCCCCACCCCGAAGTCGCCCGCATCGTCGGCGGCACGCCCGCGGCGGCACGCCGCGCCGCCGCCGACGGCATCGCCCGGCTCCGGTCCACCTACGCACCCGAAGGAAGGGTGAGCCTCCATGTCTGACCACACGATCCAGCTCCTCGAGAGTGGCACGAACGACGAGGCCGATCACCTCGCGGCCCTCCACGCCGCACTGGTCGACCGCGCCACCACCGAGTCGTCCGTCGACGCGACCTACCGCGTCGTCGACTCCCCCGTCGGCGCCCTCCTGCTCGCGGCCACGGAGGCCGGGGTCGTTCGCGTCGCGTTCGCCGTCGAGGACCACGACCGTGTGCTCGAGTCGCTCGGCACCACGGTCGGCTCGCGGATCCTCCGCGGCGGTCACCGCCTCGACCCCCTCGCCCGAGAGCTCGACGACTACTTCGCGGGCGCACGACGCGACTTCGACGTGCCGATCGACCTGCGACTCGCCCACGGCTTCAGGCTGTCGGTGCTCCAGCACCTCAAGGAGATTCCCTACGGGACCACCGAGAGCTACGGCCAAGTCGCCGTGGCGTCCGGCAGCCCGCGCGCGGTCCGCGCCGTGGGGTCGGCGTGCGCGACCAACCCGCTCCCGATCGTCGTCCCGTGCCACCGGGTCGTGCGCTCCGACGGCTCTCTCGGGGGCTACCTCGGCGGCCTGCCCGCCAAGGAGCTGCTCCTCGGCCTCGAGCGAGGGCCGCGGTGAGCTGGCCCGTCCGCGACACCCGCCTCGTCTACGAGAACGCCTGGATCCGCGTCCGGGAGGACGCTGTGACCCGCCCCGACGGCAGCGAGGGCATCTACGGCGTGGTCGAGCTGCAGCGGCCCGCGGTCTTCGTCGTCGCGCTCACCGACGACGACGAGGTCGTGCTCGTCACGATCGACAGGCACACGGTCGGCGCCTCGGTCGAGGTGCCGGCGGGTGGCACCGACGGGGAGGACCCTCTGGTCGCCGCCCGCCGCGAGCTCGCCGAGGAGACCGGCCTGACGGCTCGTGACTGGCGCCGGGTCGGGGAGATGAACGCGCTCAACGGCGTCTGCCGCGCCTTCGAGGTCGTCTACCTCGCGACCGGCCTGGAGCCCGTCCACGGCTTTCACGGCGACACGGGCGAGGGCGCGCGCGAGCGGGCGCTCGAGGGGATCCGCGAGGTGCGCACCGTGCCCGTTGCCGACGTGCTGGGCCTCGTGCGCGACGGCACGATCACCGACGGCGAGACGATCGCGGCGCTCATGCTCGCCCTCCTCGAGCTCGGCCGGGTGTCCTGACGGCGGCATGCAACGGTTCGGGGTGCCCCCGTGTCCAAGGGGGTGTACGACACCAGTGACGACCTGACCGAACCGACGGCGACGAGCGGGAGCACATGAGACGGAGGGACGAGGCCGCGTTCCGCGCCTTCGTGGAGGAGCGGCAGACGATGCTGCGCCGGCGCGCCTACCTGCTCTGTGGCAACTGGGCCGACGGCGACGAGCTCGTCCAGGAGGCGCTGGCCCGGGTCTACGTGGCCTGGCCACGCATCGCCGCCGGCGCAGAGACCGCCTACACGAGACGCACGATGATGAACCTCTACCTCAACGACCAGCGCAAACGGCGCCGCGAGGTGCTCACCGACGAGGCCCCCGAGCCCCCCACCACCGACCACGACCGCGAGCTCGCGATGACCCTCACCGACCTCTTGCGCGACCTTCCCGAGAAGCAGCGCGCCGTCCTCGTCCTCCGCTTCTGGGAGGACCTCACCGTGCCCCAGATCGCCGAGTGCACCGGCGTGGCAGAGGGCACCATCAAGAGCCAGATCTCGCGCGGCCTGGCCGTGCTGCGCGACCGGCTCGCCGAGCCACCACTGACCGGGGCAGGAGCCGTCTCATGAGTGCCACCGACGACGGGTTCGGCCCGGACACCCCGGAGCAGCGCTCCGCCCCCGAGGCGGGCGAGCTGCAGCTGCGAAAGGCGCTGTCGACCATGAACGACCTCGAGCCCCCACGCGACGACCTCTTCGTGCAGCGGGCCCTCATCCGCGGCCGGGCCCGCACGTCCCGGCGCCGCAACACCGTGCTCGGCGCGGCTGCCGCTCTCGTCGTGGTGGGCGCGGTCGGCACCGCCTGGGTGACCAACCAGTCGGCGTCGACGACCACCGCGAGCGCCGGTTCGGCGGCCGAGGCTCCCAAGGACGTCACCGGTGCAGCCCGCGGCTCCGACGACGGTTCGGGCAATACCCCCCAGTCGCTCCGCGAGAGCGGCGGCGCCGACGGGCCCGCGGTGGCGCCCAGCGTCGCCCCGGAACGAGACGCGTCGACCTGGTTCGGCACCCTCGCGACCCCGCAGACGGCCGCCTTCGACACCGTCGAGCAGCAGCTCGTGACACGCTGGCCCGACGTCTTCTCCGGGGCGTACGCCGCCGACGCCACCGGCACGCGCCTCGTGGTCACCGTGACCCGCCACGACCCGACTCTCGAGTCGTTCGTGCGAGGCGCGATGCCCTCGCCCGGTGACGTCGACTTCGTCGTCGTCAAGCACTCCTACGCCGAGAAGGCGCGCGTGCAGCAGGAGATCGGCAACGAGCGAGAAGCGTGGCGCACCAAGGGGGTCCAGGTCCTCGGCCTCTCGCTCGACGCCCGCACCGACACGGTGGTCGTCCTGGCCGACGAGGGCTCCTCCCCCGGCCTCCTCGCCCAGCGCTACGGCGACCTCGTCCGCGTCGTGCCGTCCACGGCGGTCCCCACCGGCAAGCTGCCCGACGGCTCCACGCTCCCGCCCCTCCAGCGCTAGCCGGCGCGAGGCCGTTTCGGCGTCCGCCCGCGCCGTTAGGCTGCACGGCATGGAGCAGCCGACCCCTCCGCAGGCACCGATCAGCCCTCTCGACGCCCTGCGGCGCATCTGCTTCCTGCTCGAGCGCGGCCGCGAGAGCAGCTATCGCATCGATGCCTTCCGCAAGACCATCGAGGCCATCACGCTGATCTCCGACGACGAGCTGCGCGAACGCGTCGAGGCCGGAACCCTCAAGCAGATCAAGGGGATCGGCGACTCGAGCGCGGCGATCATCGGGCAGGCCGTGCGAGGCGTCCTGCCGGCATACCTCGTGTCCGCCGAGGAGAAGCACGGCGAGCCGCTCACCACAGGGGGCGCCGAGCTGTATGCCGCCCTGCGCGGCGACCTGCACGCCCACTCGAACTGGAGCGACGGGGGCAGCCCGATCGAGGAGATGGTGCTCGCCGCCGTGCAGCTCGGTCAGGAGTGGATGGCCCTGACCGACCACTCCCCCCGGCTGACCGTCGCCAACGGCCTGAGCCGCGAGCGCCTGGCCGACCAGCTGACGCGCGTCGACGCGATCAACGCGAGCCTCGGCGACGCGTTCACGCTGCTCAAGGGCATCGAGGTCGACATCCACCTCGACGGCACCCTCGACCAGGACGACGACATGCTCGACCAGCTCGACGTCGTCACGGCCTCGATCCACTCGAAGCTGAGGCAGCCCTCGTTCGAGATGACGCCGCGCATGGTGGCCGCCGTGCGCAACCCCCGCACCAACGTGCTCGCGCACTGCACCGGTCAGCTCGTCACGGGCGGCCGCGGCAAGCGGCCGCCGTCGGCCTTCGACGCCGAGAAGGTCTTCACGGCCTGCCTCGAGAACGACGTCGCCGTAGAGATCAACTCCCGCCCCGAGCGCTGCGACCCGCCCGACGAGCTCATCGAGCTGGCCCGCGACCTCGGGTGCCTCTTCACCATCGACTCCGACGCCCACGCCCCGGGCCAGCTCGACATGAAGTCGCTCGGGTGCGAGCGCGCCGAACGCCTCGGCATCCCTGCCGAGCGCATCGTGACGACGTGGCCGGTCGAGGACGTGCGGGCGTGGGCCAAGGGCTGACCGGGGGGCCGATCCGAGGCTCCTGACGGCGGATTTGGCGGGTGCCCGAAACTCCCCTATAGTTTCGACGTCCCAACGGATAGGTAGGGCCGGTCCCCATCGTCTAGCGGCCTAGGACTCCGCCCTTTCACGGCGGCAGCACGGGTTCGAATCCCGTTGGGGATACGCAGTACAGTTCAACCCGCACCACCCAGTAAGGCCCCGTAGCGCAGTTGGTTAGCGCGCCGCCCTGTCACGGCGGAGGTCGCCGGTTCGAGCCCGGTCGGGGTCGCAGCACACGAAGCGCCGCTCTCACACGAGAGCGGCGCTTCGCGCATTCCGGGCCCGGACGCCGCCGTCGGTGACCGCCGCCTACGCTTGCCCCGTGCGGATCGCGGTGCTCGACGACTACCAGGGCGTGGCACTGACGAGCGCCGACTGGTCTCCCGTGACCGCCCACCCGACGGGCCCGTGCGCGGTCGACGTCTTCCGCGACCACGTGTACGAGCCCGACGCGCTGGTGGCGCGGCTGGAGCCGTACGACGCGGTGGTGGTCATGCGCGAGCGCACGCCGCTCACGCGCGAGGTGCTGGCCCGCCTCCCCCACCTGCGGCTCGTCGTCACCACCGGGCGCCGCAACCCGAGCATCGACACCGCAGCCGCGGCCGAGGCCGGCATCACGGTCTGCGGCACCGACAGCCTCGCCACCGCTCCGGCCGAGCTGACCTGGGCCCTCGTGCTCGGGCTCTCGCGCCACGTGGTGCTCGAGGCCGAGGCGATGCGCACGGGCGGCTGGCAGACGACGGTCGGGCGCGACCTGGCGGGGCACACGCTCGGCCTGCTGGGACTCGGGCGCATCGGCAGCCAGGTCGCCGCCGTCGGCCGCGCCTTCGGCATGCACGTCGTCGCGTGGAGCCGCAGCCTCACCCCGGAGCGCGCCGAGGCCGCCGGGGCGCGCTCGGTCCCCTTCGACGAGCTGCTCTCGTCCTCGGACGTCGTGTCGGTGCACCTGCCGCTCGCGGACGGGACTCGCGGCCTGCTGGGTGAGCGCGAGCTCTCGCTCATGCGCCCCGACGCGCTGCTCGTCAACACCTCACGTGGCCCCATCGTCGACGAGGCGGCCCTCCTCGCGGCGCTCGAACGGGGTCATCTCGGTGGCGTCGGCCTCGACGTCTTCGACGAGGAACCCCTGCCCGCCGACCACCCCCTGCGCACGGCGCCGCGCACGCTCCTCACGCCGCACCTCGGCTACGTCACGCGCGACGTCTACGCGACGTTCTTCGCGGGCGTCGTCGAGGACGTGACGGCATACCTCGACGGGGTGCCCATCCGGTTGCTCTGACGCGTGGTCGTTCCCGACGACACCCATGGCGTATGCCGTCGCCCGCGACCCGCCCGCGCCCCCGGTCCGTGACCCCGTGGTTCAGCGGTGGCCGGCGCGCAGCACGAGCTCCAGCTCGAACCGGACCTCGGGGTCCTCCAACGCGTCGCCGAAGAGCTCCTTGAGCTGGGCAACCCGGTAGCCCACGGTCTGCTGGTGCACGAAGAGCTCCTCCGCGATCGGCGCCCGCTGGCCCTGGTGGCGCAGCCACGCCAGCAGCGTCTCGGTCAGGCGCTCGCGCACGGCCGGTCGCAGCCCGTCGAGGGGGGCGAGACGGGTGCGGGCGAGGTCCTGGGTGGCGAGCGGCTCGGCGTGCACGACGAGCTCCGCAAGGTGGTCCTCGACCCAGACCGGGGCCGTGTCGCGCACGGGCTGGTCGGGACCGGGGGCGAGACCGTGGGCACCTGCCGACGCCGCCAGGTGCAGCGACTCGCTCGCCTGCTGCCACGGACGAGCAGGCCCGACGATCGCACGGCGCCCACGCAGCGCCCGCTCGAGGTCGCGCCGGCGCGGCTTGCGGCTGACGAAGGGAAAGACGACGACGACGTCGGTGCCGCGCTCGGCAGCGAGCCCGTCAGGGCCCAGCGCAGCCCGCAGGCCGTCGACGTGCGGGAACGGCACGAGCGCCACGACGACGACGTCGGGCAGGGTCCAGCCGACAGCGGCAGCGAGGCGCCCCACCCCGCCATCGCTCGAGTCCCCGCGCAGGATCATCTCGAGCAGCTCACCCCGCAGCCGCAGCTGCTCGCCCGCGCGCTCGGACTGCTCCTGCGCATAGCCCTGGGCGCTCGCGGCCGACAGCTCGTCGATGTAGGCGAAGAGCGACTCACCCAGCGCGAGCAGCGTCTCGGGAGGCAGCTGCGACACGTCGATGGTGCGCGAGATCGCGCGGAAGGTGACGCGCGCGCCGTAGCGGTAGGCCGCGAGCAGCGACTCGAGGCTGCGACCCGAGCGCACCTCGCCGCGGCCGAGGCTCTCGTAGACCCACTTGCCGTCCTCGGAGAGGGCGGGCAGGTGGGTGCCGGGCAGGTCGAGGAAGCGGTTGAGCGCGACGGTCACACCCTGCCGGACGCCCTGGCCGAAGCGTCCCTCCATGGGCATCGCGTAGACCGGGACGTCACGGGGTATGCCCTCGATGATCGCCTCGACGATGTCACCCACGACGGGACGCAGTACTGTGCTGACTTCGGCCGGAAGAAACAACCACGGCGGATCAGAAGTGGTCTGCGCCACTGACTCCACCTCCTATTTGTTGCCTCGCAACAGTTTCTCACTTCAAACCCTACGCGTCGCCGCAAGACAGGGAAGGGGTCGGAGCGCGACCATGGAGGTATGGCCCAGATCAGAGCTCTCCGGCGTGTGGCGTCGATCCTGACGACCCCTCTCGCGCCCGAGGACGTCATCGGGCTCTTCAACCCCCTGTCCTCCTCCCGTCAGCTGCGCGGCGTCGTCACCAAGGTGACCCGCGAGACGCCCGAGTCGACGACGATCCACTTCCGCCCCGGACGCGGCTGGAACCCACATGCCGCCGGCCAGTGGGCGCGCATCGGCGTGGAGATCGACGGCGTGCGGCAGTGGCGCAGCTACTCGCTGTCGGCAGCCGTCGGCCACGACCCCGCCATCACGGTCACCGCCATCGGCTTCGTCTCGACCGCCCTGGCCCGCAACACCAAGGTCGGCGACATCCTCTTCCTCGACACCCCGCAGGGCGACTTCGTGCTCCCCGAGCACCCGCGCCCGCTGCTCATGCTCACCGCCGGCAGCGGGCTCACCCCGGTGATGTCGATGATCCGCACCCTGGTCCCGCGTCGCCCGGACGCCGACGTCGTGCTCGTCCACTCGGCGCGCACCCGCGAGGACGCCCTCTTCCACGACGAGCTGCTCGAGCTCGCCGACCAGTTCCCGGGCCTTCGGGTCGAGCACTGGTACACCCGCGAGCAGGGCGGCCGCCGCCTCGACCTCTCCACCGTCACCGACCTCGAGACGCTGTGTCCCGACTGGCGCGACCGGGCGGCATACGCCTGCGGCCCCACCGACTTCCTCGACGCGGCCAGCGAGCTGTGGCTGCGCGACGGGGACGACGAGGCGCACACGAACCTCACCATCGAGCGTTTCGCGCCCGTCCTGCTGGAGGGATCCGGCGGGGAGGGCGGCCTCGTGACGTTCGAGAAGTCCGACAAGGAAGTGGAGGTGGGCGGCGACGTCCCCCTCCTCGAGGCCGGCGAGAACTGCGGAGTGGTCATGCCGAGCGGGTGCCGTATGGGCATCTGCCGCAGCTGCCTCACGCCGCTCGTCGCCGGCAAGGTCCGCGACCTGCGCACCGGTGAGGTGCACGGCGACGAGGGTGAGCTCATCCAAACCTGCGTCAACGCGGCCGCCGGACCCGTCCACCTGGACATCTGAGAAGGGAAACCCATGACCGCCACCATGAACCGACCGACCACAGCGCCCACCGGCGCGCGTGGCGCCGTCGACGGCGCCACCACGACGATCCGGCCCAGGAAGCCGATCCTCGCGTCGTCCGGCGGCCCCACGAAGCGTCCCGCCGCCGCGGCGCACCTGTCCGATGCCGACGTCGAGCGGCTCGGCCAGGAGCTCGACGCCGTGCGCGACCGCATCATCGCCTCCCGCGGGGCCAAGGACGCCGCGTACATCCGGCGCGTCATCCGCGTCCAGCGCACCCTCGAGATCGCCGGCCGCGCCACGCTGCTCCTCTCCAGGCGCAAGAGCGCCTTCGTGGCCGGCACCGCGATGCTGTCGGTCGCGAAGATCCTCGAGAACATGGAGATCGGCCACAACGTCCTGCACGGCCAGTGGGACTGGATGCGCGACCCCGACATCCACTCGACGACGTGGGAGTGGGACTTCGTGACGCCGGCCGCGGCGTGGAAGCACACCCACAACGACCTGCACCACACGTGGACCAACGTGCTGGGCAAGGACAAGGACGTCGGCTACTCGACGCTTCGCATGGCCGAGGACCAGCCGTGGCGTCCCTTCAACCTCCTCAACCCCGCCATCAACGCGGTGCTGGCTCCCTTCTTCGAGTGGGGCATCGCCATCTACGACCTCGAGCTCGAGGCCGTCAAGGAGGGCGAGAAGTCCAAGGAGGCCCTCAAGAAGGACCTCAAGGCCGTCGGCCGCAAGGTGGTGCGACAGGTGACCAAGGACTACGTGGCCACACCGGTCGCCGCGTTGCCGTTCGGGTCGTCGAAGCAGGCCCTCATCGGCACGTTCACGGCCAACGCGATCCGCAACGTCTGGGCGCACTCGGTCATCTTCTGCGGCCACTTCCCCGACGGTGTCGACACCTTCACGGAGGAGGAGATCGAGGGCGAGACCCGGGGCGACTGGTACATCCGCCAGATGCTCGGCTCGGCCAACATCTCGGGCAGCAAGCTCATGCACCTCATGACCGGCAACCTCAGCCACCAGATCGAGCACCACTGCTTCCCCGACCTGCCGAGCAACCGCTACCACGAGGTCGCCGTCGAGATGCGGGAGATCTGCCAGCGGTACGGCCTGCCCTACACCACCGGCCCCATCCACCGTCAGGTCGGCCAAGCCTGGGCGAAGGTCTTCCGCCTCGCGCTGCCGCCGCGCCCCAAGGCGCTGCCGAAGAACGCCGTCAACGCGCCGGTCCCGCCGCGCCGCGCCGCCCTCCCGATGGTGGCCAGTGTCGGGTGAGGCGCAGGCACGACCCGCGCCGACGGCCGCCTTCTTCGACCTCGACCGCACGCTGATCCGCGGGTCGGCCAACTACCCCCTGGCGATCGCCGCCTTCCGTGGTGGCCACGTGCCGTGGCGCGACCTCGTCAAGGACACCGTCAACGCGATCACCTTCCACCGCAAGGGATCCACCGACGCCGGCTCGGAGGCACTGCGCGAACGCATCCTCCGGGCCGTTGCCGGCATCCGACAGGCCGACATCATCCACCTCACCGACGCGATCGTCCCGGGCATCGTGCGCAAGGCGATCCCCGCCTCGATGACGCTGCTCTCCGACGCGAAGGCGCTCGGCCAGGACCGCATCGTCGTCTCGGCCTCGCCCATCGAGCTCGTGAGCCGCATCGCGGCGGCGCTCGGCCTCGAGGGCGCCGTCGCCACCCGTAGCGAGCTCGACGACGAGGGGCGTTACACCGGCCACCTCATGGGCGAGTTCTGCTACGGCGCCGGCAAGGTCATCGAGATCGAGAAGCTGGCCGCCGAGCGGGGCTACGACCTCGCGCAGTGCACGGCCTACAGCGACTCGATCAGCGACCTGCCGATGATGGAGCGCGTCGGCACCGCCGTCGCCGTCAACCCCGACCGTGAGCTGCGCGACCTGGCCCGCGAGCGGGGCTGGCGCGTCGTCGAGGTCGGGCGCCAGCGCCACTGACCTCGGCACCCGAGGGCGTGTGCCTGAGGCGTGTGCCGAGGGGCCTGCGCCGCTCCTCCCCCTGTCGGGCACACCCACCCGCAACACACCCGGAAACAGTCAGGGTGTCCGGTTTGCAGCCGCGCCCAGTTGACCTTTGCCGGGTGTGTTGCTGGGGCTGAGCTGTTGCGGGGGCGGGCGCAGGGTCACCAGGAGGTGTGGAGGGGCCGGCCCTCGGCGAAGCCGGCGGTGCTCTGGAGGCCGACGACCGCTTGCTCGTGGAACTCCTCGAGACTGCGCGCACCGGCATACGTGCAGCTGCTGCGCAGCCCGGCGACGATCTGGTCGATGACGTCCTCGACGGAGGGACGGGCGGGGTCGACGTACATCCGCGCCGTGCTGATGCCTTCCTCGAAGAGTGCCTTGCGGGCGCGGTCGTACTCGGAGTCGGTGGCCGTCCGGTTGCGCACGGCGCGCGAGCTCGCCATGCCGAACGACTCCTTGTACTGCCGGCCGTCGTTGTCGGTGTAGAGGTCGCCGGGCGACTCGAGGGTGCCCGCGAACCACGACCCGACCATGACGTTGGAGGCGCCGGCGGCGAGCGCGAGCGCGACGTCGCGCGGGTGGCGCACACCCCCGTCGGCCCAGACGTGCTTGCCGAGCTCCCTTGCCGCCGTGGCGCATTCGAGCACGGCCGAGAACTGCGGGCGACCGACAGCGGTCATCATGCGCGTCGTGCACATGGCGCCGGGGCCCACGCCGACCTTGACGATGTCGGCACCGGCCTCGATGAGCTCGCGGGTGCCGGCGGCGGAGACGACGTTGCCGGCGACGACCGGGACGCCGGGGTCGAGGGCGCGGACGGCGCGCAGCGCCTCGATCATCTTGTCCTGGTGCCCGTGCGCGGTGTCGATGACGAGGACATCCGCGCCGGTCTCGAGCACCTCTCGCGCCTTGGCGGCGACGTCGCCGTTGATCCCGATGGCGGCGGCGACACGCAGGCGACCCTGCGCGTCGACGGCCGGCCGGTAGAGGCCGGCGCGCACCGCACCGCCCCGGGTGAGGATGCCGACGAGCTCGCCGTGCTCGGAGACGACCGGCGCCACCTTGCGTCGCGCGGCCGAGAGGCGTTCGAAGGCCTCCTGCGGGTCGATGCTGTCGGGCAGCACGACCATGTCCTCGTGCATGACGTCGTGGACCTGTGTGTAGCGGTCGACGCCGGTGAGGTCCTTCTCGGTGACGATGCCGACGGGCTTCGGGCCGTCGACGACGACAGCCGCACCGTGGGCGCGCTTGCCGATGAGCACGAGCGCCTCGCCCGCCGTCATGTGCCGCTCGAGCGTGATCGCCGTGTCGTGCACGAGGTCACGCTGCTTGACCCAGCCCACGACGTCACGCACGACGTCGACCGGGATGTCCTGCGGGATGACGGCGATGGCGCCGCGCCGGGCCACGGTCTCGGCCATGCGACGCCCGGCGATGGCCGTCATGTTGGCCACGACGAGCGGGACTGTCGTGCCCGAGCCGTCGACGGACGACAGGTCGACGTCGAGTCGGCTCGTCACGGACGAGCGGCTCGGCACCATGAAGACGTCGTCGTAGGTGAGGTCGAGCTGGGGCTGGAGGCCGTTGAGGAACTGCACGAGCAACCATGCTAGGCGGCTCGCCGCGGTGCGGGGCGCACGGCCACCGGTCAGGGTCAACCCGGAGCGACCCCTGAGGCCGACCCCGGTTCCTCGCCGAACCCCTGTGCGCGGGCGCCGCCCGGCCCTAGCGTGGATGCGGGCCGCTGGGCGCGACTCCACTCCGGCAGAGGGGCAATCACCATGCAAGAGAACAAAACCGGTGAGATCGGACGCTTCGCGAGGATCCCGTCGACGCGGGTGACGAAGTGGCTCGTCGTCGGCTTCTGGATCGTCGTCCTGGGCCTGATGTTCGGCCCCGCGTCGAAGCTGCCCGACGCCCTCAACAACGAGGCAGCCTCCTGGCTGCCGCAGGACGCGCAGTCGACCCAGGTCGTCGACCAGATCGCCGACTTCCAGAGCAAGAACGAGTTCCCTGCCGTCGTCGTCTACGAGCGCCCTTCGGGCATCACGCCCGCCGACCTCGCGGCCGTGTCGGCCCAGGTCGCGCGGTTCGACGCGATCGACACCGTCAAACGCGATGCGGTCGGCCCGATCCCGTCCGCCGACAAGCAGGCGCTCCAGGTCATCGTCCCGGTCGACGCCGGCGACGCGGGATGGGACTCGCTCGGGGCCACGGTGACGAAGATGCGTGACGCCGCGAAGGACACCCCGACCGGCCTGTCCATGCACATCACCGGCCCGGTGGGCTACGCCGCCGATTCGTCCGAGGCGTTCTCCGGCATCGACGGCAAGCTGCTCTACAGCGCCATGGCGGTCGTCATCGTCATCCTGCTGATCACCTACCGCAGCCCGGTCCTGTGGCTCGTCCCGGTGCTGTCGGCCGGCACGGCACTCTTCGTGGCCCAGGGCGTCATCTACTTCCTCGCCGACGGCGACGTGCTCACCGTCAACGCGCAGAGCTCGGGCATCCTCACCGTCATCGTGTTCGGCGCCGGCACCGACTACGCGCTGCTGCTCGTCGCCCGCTACCGCGAGGAGCTGCGGCGGCACGAGGACCGCCACGAGGCGATGGCCGTGGCGCTGCACCGCGCCGGGCCCGCCATCATCGCGTCCGGCGCCACCGTCATCGCCGGCATGCTGTGCCTGCTCTTCGCGACGATGAGCTCGACGAAGGGGCTCGGGCCGGTCGCCGCCATCGGCATCGCCGTGGGCCTGCTCGTCATGCTGACCCTGCTGCCTGCGCTGCTCGTCGTGCTCGGCCGGTGGGTGTTCTGGCCGGTGCGCCCGACCTTCGGCTCGGTCGACCACACCCGTGACGGAGTCTGGGCGCGCATCGGCGCTCGCATCGCCCGCGCCCCGCGACGCACCTGGGTCGTCACCTCGCTGCTGCTCGCGATCGCCTCGATCGGCGTGCTGCAGCTGAACGCCGTCGGGCTGTCCAACAAGGACTCCTACTACACCGCGCCGCCCTCGGTCATCGGCGAGCAGATCGCGGCCAAGCACTTCCCCGCCGGGGCCGGATCGCCGGTGCTCGTCCTCGCCGACGAGGCCAGCGCCGGTGCCGTCTCGACCGCCGTCAAGGGCGTCGACGGTGTCGACACCGTCGCGCCCGCGATCTCGCGCAACGGCCGCTCGCTCATCCAGGCGACCCTGGCCGACGCGCCCGACTCGGATGCCGCGACCGCGACCCTGGACCGCATTCGTGAGGCGATCAGTACCGTGCCGGGCGCCGACGCCATCGCCGGTGGCGACACCGCCACGCGCGCCGACACGCTCCGCGCCAGCGCCGACGACAACGTCCGCATCATCCCGGTCATCCTCGGCGTCGTGCTGCTGATCCTCATCCTGCTGCTGCGCGCCGTCACGGCCCCGCTCGTGCTGATCGGAACCGTGGTGCTGTCGTTCGGAGCCGCAATCGGCTTGTCCGCATTGGTGTTCCGTCACATCCTCGGCTTCGCCGGCGCCGACTCGTCACTGCCGCTCTTCGTCTTCGTCTTCCTCGTCGCGCTCGGCATCGACTACAACATCTTCCTCATGACGCGCGTCCACGAGGAGGCGAAGCAGGTCGGCACGCGGCGCGGCGCCCTCATCGGTCTCGCCGCGACCGGGGGCGTCATCACGTCCGCGGGACTCGTGCTGGCCGGCACCTTCGCCGTCCTCGCGACGATGCCGATCGTCGCCTTCGCCGAGATCGGTTTCGCGGTCGCCCTCGGCGTGCTGCTCGACACCCTGGTCGTGAGGTCGGTGCTCGTCACTGCGCTCAACCTCGACATCGGCGGCCGCATGTGGTGGCCCAGCCGGCTGGCGCGCGACGACCGGGCCCTCGGCGACCGCGCCGACTCCGCCGAGCGCTCCCCGGAGGCCGAGCCCGAGCTCGCCCCCACCCGCTGAGTGCCGGCCACGCACCCGAGGACGTATGCCGTCGCGCCCGGCGGGACGGCATACGTCCTCGAGGATCTGCCGGGGGCGTAACCCGTTGACCACCGCTCGTAATGGAGTAATCCTGATTACATGATTACGAACGAAGCACTGGAGCGGGTGCGCGGCTGGTTCGTCGGCCGCCTCCCCGAGGAGTGGCGCTCGACGCCACCCGAGATCACCGTCGACCGCGAGGAGATCACGGTCGTGCTCACGGTCGGCGACGTCGACCTGCCCGACGGGTCCAGCGACGCCGAGCGCGACGAGGCACGCGCGGGCCGCACCAAGGCGTTCCGGGAGGACACCCGCGGTCGCCGCATCGAGATCGCGCGCGAGGCGGAGCACCGATTCGAGCGCAAGGTGTCGTGGGCGGTGCGCGTCGGCGACCGCACCGAGCTCTTCACGCACGTCGCGGCACCGGCGATGACCCGCCTGCGCCAGCCCGAGCGGCTCGTCCTCGACACCCTCGTCGACGCGGGTGTCGCCCGGTCACGCGCGGAGGCGCTGGCCTGGTGCGTCAAGCTCGTCGGCCAGCACGAGAGCGACTGGCTCGGCGAGCTGCGCGAGGCGATGTCGCACGTCGCGGACGTGCGCACGAAGGGTCCCGCCGCCTAGGCGAGACCCTTCGGGGTGGTCGCTCAGCCCTGGTCGCCGCTGCCGCGCTTGACGGCCGAGATCTCGAACTCGAGCGAGATCTTCTCCGACACGAGCACACCGCCCGCGTCGAGCGGCATGTTCCACTCGAGCCCGAAGTCACGCCGGTTGATGCGGCGCGAGCCCTCGAAGCCGGCGCGCAGCGCACCGAACGCGTCGGTCTGCACCCCCATCAGCTCGAGTGGGATCGAGACCGGCTTGGTGATGTCGCGGATCGTCAGGTGACCGGCCACCATGTAGGCGTTCTCCTCGATCTCCTCGATCTGGGTGCTCTCGAAACGGATGTCAGGCCACTTCTCGACGTCGAAGAAGTCGGCGCTGCGCAGGTGGTCGTCGCGCTGCTGGTTGCGGGTGTCCACGCTGGCGGCCTTCAGCGTCACCTCGGCGTAGGACTTCGACATGTCGTCGAGGTCGGCGTAGAAGCGGCCGGTGACGTCGTTGAACGAGCCACGCACGGTCGTCACCATGGCGTGGCGCGCGGAGAAGCCGATGCGGGTGTGGGCCGGGTCGAAGTCCCAGTCCCCGCTCAGCGCGGAGGCGTTGTCGGTCATGGTCTCTCCCCTGGCACGTAGGACGGGTCGTCGAATGGTTTCACGAGCCCGCTGTCATTGAATACTTCACGGTCGTCGCCGCCGGAGGCAAACCGGCTCTCGCCGGCCGCCCGGACAGCGTGCCGAACCCCCGACCCGACGAGCCTATCCATACCCCTCCCCACTCCCGCTACGACGCACGGAAGCGCGGCGAGCTGGCCCTCCCGGGGCGGTTTGCGAGAGGGGGTGAGGGGTCGGCTATAGTTCGTCACGTTGTCCCGGCCAGGTAGCTCAGTTGGTACGAGCGTCCGACTGAAAATCGGAAGGTCGGCGGTTCGACCCCGCCCCTGGCCACAACCCACGAAGCCGCAGGCTCAGAGCCCTCTGACCTGCGGCTTCGTCGTTTCCTCCGTCGCTCGACAGGCCGGCCCCGGGCAGGATCGGCGCGATCGTGACTGTCGACCGGCCGGCTGGGATCTCAGGGGGATGGAAGCAAGGCGTCCCTCGAAGGGTCGGCAACGACGCTCGGAGCCGTCAACGCGGCCAGGGCTGCAGGGCCGACGGGATCCTCAGCGAGCAGCGGGAGCACGGCGACGCGCGGGCAGAGACGACTGACGCGAGCGAGCGGAGCGGTCTCGGCTCGGGCCCGCGTGCGCAGGAACGGTGAGGTCGGCGCCGCCGCGGTGAGGCTGGCGTTGACGACCCAGGCCCAGGGTGTGATGCCGGCACGACCGAGGTCGTCGCGCAGCTCCTCGGCCTCCAGCACGGGCGTCGTCTCGGGGAGGGTGACGATGATGACCTTGGTCTGGGCCGGGTCCTGCAGCCGCATCAGCGGGGTGACGAACCGTGCGCCCTCGGTCATCTGACGGGTGATCTCGCGATGGTAGGAACCTGTGGCGTCCAGGAGCAGCAGCGTGTGTCCGGTCGGCGCGGTGTCGAGCACGACGAACTGCTTGCGGGCCCGGAAGACCACGTGGGAGAACTGCTGGAACACGGCAACCTCGTCGGTGCACGGCGACTTCAGGTCCTCGGCCAGCGCTGCCCTGCCCGCATCGTCGAGGGCCTTGCCCTTGCCGGCCATGACCCGGGACCGGTACTCGGTGATCGCCTGCTGCGGGTCGATCCGTTCGACGGTGAGGTTCTCGACCCGGGCCTGCAACGTCTCGCCCAGGTGGGCCGCGGGATCGGTTGTCGTGAGGAGGACTTCATGGCCGCGGTTGGCCAGCTCGACGGCCACCGCGGCGGCCACCGTGGTCTTGCCGACCCCGCCCTTGCCCATGCACATCACGAGGCCGTGCCCGTCCCTCTCGAGGTCGTCGACGAGGTCACGCAGGCCGACTGCGCCCAGGGGCAGCGACACGGTCTCGCCACTGGCCCCACCCCGCGCAGCGGATGCCGGGCCGAGGAGCGCTCGGAGCGCCGGGACACCAACGGTGTTGAAGGGCAGCAGCGGCAGCGTGGTCCTCGGCAGCGCGGAGAGGTCCGCCGGAATCGCGTTCAGCGCTGCCTGCTCGCGAAGACGGATGGCCTCCGTCAGCTCATCCGCATCATCGTCGGCCGCAGACGCCGGCATGACGCCGTTGACGATGACGTGGGCGTTCGTCATGCCCAGCGCCCGCAGCTCCTCGTAGGTCCGGGCGGCTTCCCCGATGGCGGATCGCTGCGGCCTGGTGACCAGGACGAGTCGAGTGCGTGCCGGGTCGGTCAGTGCGGCGAGCGCGCCGGCATAGTCGCGGCGGAGACGGTCGAGGCCGGCCACCGGGCCGAGGCAAGAGACGTCGCCCTTGCCGTCGGACAGGTAGCTCGTCCACTCGCCCGGGAGCTGGAGAAGGCGGATCGTGTGCCCCGTGGGAGCGGTGTCGAACAGGACGTGGTCGTACGCGGCGGTGACGCCCTCTCCCGCAAGCAGGGTGGTGAACTCGTTGAAGGAGGCGATCTCCGTGGTGCACGCCCCGGAGAGCTGCTCTGTCATCGCGGAGATCTCGTCAGCGGGAAGCACGTCCCGGACCGGGTCGATGATGGCTGCGCGGTAGGCGTCCGCGGCCTGCTGCGGGTCGATCTCCAAGGCTTCCAGGCCAGGCACGGTGGGGACCGCGGAGATCGTGTTGCCGATCGTGACGTCGAAGACCTGCCCGACGTTGGATGCCGGGTCGGTGCTCGTCAGCAGCACCGTGCGACCCTGCTCGGCCAACCAGACCGCGGTCGCGCAGGCAAGCGACGTCTTGCCGACGCCGCCCTTGCCGGTGAAGAACACGAAGCGGGGCAACGCCTCGAGGAACGGTAAACCAGTCATCAGCGGCAGCCTCTCCGCGGTCCGCGCCCAACGGCAACGGAGCGCAGTCGCTACTTCCACGGTGGCAGCCAGGGCGATCGGTGTCGATGGACTGAGGCGAAGTTCACGGAAGGGCCTCCACCGGACCACCGGACCATGATGCCCCGCCGCACAGCGGGTTAGCAGGTTGTTAGCGGTCCTGCGTTGGCTCCTCCCCGGAAAGCCCCCCACCCAAGGAGAAGCCATGAAGCACACGTCCCGCGTCCGCCGCATCCAGGCTCTGGCCGTGTCGGCCGCGCTGGCCGGCGGCCTCGCCGTCGCCGCCGCACCCTCGGCCCTGGCGGCCGACTGCTCGACCGCGTGGCAGGACCGCTCGAGCGGCAACAACAGCCTCAACCAGGGCGCCCCCATCAAGGCCGGCCCGCACGCCGAGTGCGGCACGCGCTACACGCAGAGCGGCACCAGCAGCGGCGTCGAGCTCGACTGCTGGACGAAGAACACCGCGGGCAACATCTGGTGGCACCTGCGCCACATGGGCACCGGCACCGTCGGTTGGGCCTACGAGGGCAACCTCTACTACTCGATCGTGCGCAACGACTCCAACCGCTGCCTGGCCTGATCCGTCGCGGCGCGGCCCACGAGTCCCGGGGTCGCGCCGCGACGAGCCCACCTGTTCGTGGGTAACGTCACGACATGACGAGCACGACCGAGCAGACCTACGACCTCGACGGCATACGGCGGGGGCTCGAGACCGACGGCATCATCGCCTGCCGCGGCGCCTTCTCCACGGAGTGGGTTGCCCGGCTGCGCGAGGACATCGACGTCGCGTTCGACGAGGCCCGCTCCCGCGAGGGCGGCGCCGTGGGACGCGGGCCCAACCGGTGGTACGTCGAGATCCACCCCGAGGCGCTGCGCGGTTTCGTCGACCTCGTCGAGCACCCGTGGGTCCGGACCGTGTGCGAGACCGTCCTCGGCCCCGACTACACGATCGTCGAGGTCGGCTTCGACACCCCGTTCCCCGGCGCGAAGGTGCAGCCGTGGCACCGCGACTTCCGCAGCCCCCGCGAGACGACGGAGGAGCACCGGCTCACCTCGCTCGCGTTCAACCTCACCACCGTCGACACGACCGATGAGATGGGACCCTTCGAGATCGCCCCGGGCACGCAGTGGGAACGGGGCGACACCTTCGACCGCGAGCAGTTCCCGCCGGAGTCGGAGTACCCCCGCTACGAGGCGCTCGCGCAGCGCAAGTACCCGCAGGTCGGTGACATCTCCGCCCGCTCGGCGCTGACCATCCACCGCGGCACGCCCAACACCTCCACGGTCTCGCGGCCGGTGCTCGTGCTCGGCGTCGACGCGCCCGGTGCGGGCAACGACGCGCACCACGACGTCGCCGTGACCCACGGGTTCTGGGAGAGACTGCCCCAGCGGGTGCGCGACCACCTCGCCTGCCCCGTCGTCGACGAGCTGCGGCCCATCGTGCAGAAGCACGACATCGAGGGTCTGGTGATGGGCTGAGCGACGTCAGGCCGCGGCGACGATGCCGAGGCGGTCGAGCAGGAAGAGGACCATGGCCGCGAAGTCGTTGTCGGCCGTCTCGCGGCACACCCGCTCCCAGTCGACCTGTTCGCGCAGGGCGCGCAGCACCGGCAGCACCTTCGCGACGTCGCAGTAGTGCTCGTCGAGCGCGTTGAGCTTGTGCACGACGAGCTCGGTCGACTCGAGCACCGGCATCTCGACCGAGAGCACGTCCATGAGGGTGGCGCGCTGGACCTCCGGCCGGTGCACCGGCCCGCCGACCGGCCCGTGGATGATGTCGACCATCGCACCGTTGCAGAAGACCTTGAAGAGCCAGTCCTCCGGGGGCTGCACGACGTCGAAGTCCTGCTCGGCCAGGTACTGCGCGACGTGGTCGGCGTCCTCGTCGGCGACGAGGAAGTCGACGTCGTGGTCCGGCTCGGGCCCGCCGCGCGCCCACGCGGCGTAGCCGCCCATCAGGGCGAACGGCACCCCCGAGCCCTTCAGCGCCACCGCCACCGCCTTGAGCGCCTCCCGCAGGTCCGGCTCGTCGTCGACTCCCATGCCCAACGCATACCCGTCGGGCAGCTCTCCTTGCGTATGCCGTCCGGCCGGCCCGGGCGCGCCACCGACGTGTGCGTCCGCCGAATCGCGGGTAGGGCCACGGCATGAGAGTGGCGACGTTCAACATCCTCAACGGGCGCGTGCCGACCGACCAGCACGTCGACCTCGCCGGGTTCCGGTCAGCCATCCGCGACCTCGACGCCGACGTCCTCGCCCTCCAGGAGGTCGACCGCAACCAGCACCGCTCCGACCACGCCGACCTCACGGCCATCGCCGCCGAGGCGATGGACGCGCCCGAGCACCGGTTCGTCGCAGCCCTGTCGGGCAGTCCCGGTGCCACGTGGATCGCGGCCACCGGCGAGGAGCAGCCCGACGCGGCGGCATACGGGATCGCCCTGCTCTCACGTTTCCCGGTGCGCGGCTGGCGGGTGGTGCGGCTGGCCCCGGTGCCGGTGCGCGTGCCGATGCGGTTCCGCGGGCGCCTGCGCCCGGAGCTGGTGCGCGACGAGCCGCGGGTCGCGGTGGTCGCGGACGTGGAGACGCCGGACGGCGTCGTGACGGTGGCGAACACGCACCTGTCGTTCATCGACTGGTGGAACGGCCGCCAGCTGCGCCGGCTCATGGCCGACGTCGCCGACGACGAGCAGCCGCTCGTGCTCATGGGCGACCTCAACATGGGCCCCGACCGCGCGACGCGCATCACCGGCCTCCGGTCGGCCGCGTCGGAGCCGACGTTCCCCGTCGACGACCCGCAGCAGCAGATCGACCACGTGCTCGTGCGCGGTGCGGTGCGCGCGACGGGTGCGGCTTCCGTCCGGCTGCCGGTCTCGGACCACCGCGCGCTCACCGCCGAGCTGACCGTGGCGTCCTGAGCGACCTGACTCGCAAGCCCGCCGAGGCGAACGAGGCCAACGAGGCCACCGAGGGCCCCAGCGCATCCCGCCACGCGCGCGCCGAGCACGTCCCCTCTGGCCGCTACCGGCCGCAGGCCAACCTTGGACAGGATCGCGATGGGCACGTCCACTGCACCCTAGGGTTGACGCCATGGACGTCGGCCTCGCGCTCGCCGCGGTGAGGGCCGCCCCCACCATCCTCGAAGGCATGCACGCGGCACCCCGGCTGGCCGCGGCCGCCGCCACCGACCCGTCCGACCATGCCGTTGCTGCGCTTCGCTCCGAGGCGCTGACGGGCGATCCACTCACGGCGATCTCGGCGGTCCACGCCCTCGGCGCCAGCAGGCACGCGTCTGCGGGCCCCACCCTCGGCCGCCTGCTGGCTGGGCAGCGCGGCTACGTGGCCGAGCACGCCGTCGACGCCCTCCGCCGCACCGCACTCGTCGAGGAGGCACTCCCGGCCCTTGTCCGTGCCTGCCGGGCCGGCGGGTTCATCGGGATGCTGGCCCAGCGCAGCCTCGAGCAGTGGGCCGAGCACGCGCCCGACGAGGTGCGCGGTGCAGTGCTCGACGCGCTGCCGGGCTGCACCGACGCCGCGGCCCGGGCTCGCCTGGTCGAGACCCTCGGCCTCGTTGCCGGTGCGCCGTCCACCCGGGCCCTCCTCGCACTCGCCGGCGACGAGTCGGAGCCCCTGCCCGTCCGCACTGCGGCGGTCTGCGCCCTCGGCGACGGGCCGGCAGCCCACCGCAGCGCCGAACACCTGCTCGTCACGCTGTCGCGCAGCGTGGGGCCGTTGGCCCCGACCGCCCGGCTGGCACTTCACGACCTCTTCCCGGCGCCCGCGACGGCGGCCCCGCGAGGACTCACGGTGGCGCAGCTCTTCCTCCACTCCGACATCGACGGACAGCTGAACCACTCCGGGCAGGGGGACACCGGGGGCATCGCCACCCTCCTCGTCCACCTCGGTGACGCCCTGCTGCGACAGCCAGCGGTGGAGCGCGTCATCACCATCTCCGGCGGCGACCCTGACCCGGCGCACTTCCCCGTCCTCCGGGGTGCGGCACGGCCGGCTGGACAGGCGCCGGCATCGACTCTGCTCGTCCCGGGCCACCACTACGCGCACGTCCCCCGCCCGGGCGCGCGTCCCGGCGTCGCGCAGGCCTGGCCGACGCGCGTGGCCACCCGACGCGGCATACGCAGGATCCTGCGAGCGGCAGGACACGTCGACACGATCCACCTCCGGATGGCCGACCTCGGGTCCATGGCCGCCGCCGAGGTGGCGGCCGAGCTCCACATCCCGGTCGTGCTCACGCTGGCCCCCGACCCCCAGGCCCTCATCGCGTCCCGCGACGCGGCAGGCACGTTGACCCGGTCCACGTTCGGGGAGGCCGACCGGACCGAGCACCTGTGGTTCCGCGACCAGCTGCTCCTCGAGCTCGCGGCCCAGGCCGACCACCTCGTGCTCTTCCCACGACCCCACGTCGAGCGCGACCTGCGCCGATTCCTCGGGCTCGAGCTCGGGGCACAGCAGGCGACCGTCGTCGGGGAGGGCATCGACGTCGCGGCCCTGGACCGGATCGTGCGGGAGGTGCGCGACGAGACGAAGCGCGGGACTGCGGTCTCGGCAGCACTGGACGAGCTCGGGCGGCTGGTGGCGACGCTGCCCGCCGAGCGTCGCGACCTGCCGATCGTCGTGTCGGTCGGCCGCCTCAACGCGGTCAAGGGCATGGCCACCCTCGTGCGCGCCTGGCGGGACGACTCGAGCCTGGCGGCACGCTGCAACCTGCTCCTCGTCGGCGGCGACCTCGACCAGCCGAGTGACGAGGAAGCAGCCGAGCTCGGTCGCATCCGCTCCGCCGTGCCCGCGGACGAGGCCACCCATCGTGGGCTGCTCCTCGCCGGACACCGCCCCAACGCGACGGCGACCGCCTGGCTCGCGGCGCTCGGTGCAGGCGCGCAGGAGCCGGAGGACGCTGCCACGGGCGCACCCGCCGCGCCGACCCGTCGCCCAGCCGGTGCGCCGCGCGGGGTCTACGTGAGCGCCAGCGTCAAGGAGGAGTTCGGGATCGCGATCCTGGAGGCCATGGCCGCCGGACTCGTCGTGGTGGCGCCGGCGGGCGGCGGCCCCGCAACCTACGTCGCTCACGGCGACACGGGGATCCTCACCGACACGTCCACCCCACAGGTCGTCGCCACCGCCACCCACGCCGCCCTCGACCTCGCGGAGTCCCCCGGCGCGGCGGCGCGCGTCCGGCGCGCGCGGGACATGATCCGCACCCGGTTCGGCATCGACACCATGGCTGCTGACCTCGCCTCCGTGTACAAGCAGGTCGGGTCCCGGACCGCAGGAGCCGGCGTGCGGTCGCCCGTCGTCGCGGAGGGGGCGTCGTGACCCTCCTTGTCATCAGCCCCGACTACGCCTCCCACCTCTACCCGCTGGCCACGCTGGCGACCGCCTGGCGTGAGGCGGGCGAGCGTGTCGTCGTGGCCACCGGACACGCCACGGACGCCCTCGTGGCGCAGTTCGGCTACGAGCGTGAGCACCTGCAGCTCGGCCGCGGTTCGAACCCTGGCGTCATCCGCGTCGAGGACCAGCCCGCCGGTGAGGACGACTCGCTGAAGGGGTTCTTCGCCGCGACGCGCCTCGGCGCGGTCGAGACGCTCGCCTACCAGGCGCGGGCTCGCGGCGACGACCTGCTCTGGAACGCCGTGGGCGTGGCCCGCGCCGTGCACGACGTCGTCGACCGGGTCAGGCCCGGCACCGTCATCGTCGACCATCTCGCGTTCGGGGCGCGCCTCGCGCTCGTGAGCAGCGGCATCCCCCACGCGGACGTGGTGCTCGGCCACCCGTCCGCACTCACCGTCGGCGACGAGGTCTACGGCTACCCGCCCGCCTGGCCGCGGGCGTTCGACCCCGAGCCAGGGGCACTCGCCGACCTGCGCCGGCTCTCGGAACAGGTGCGCGACGAGTTCACGGCGCAGTGGAACGCCGCTCTCGAGGAGCTGAGCCCCGGTGCGTCGCCGAGCGCCGACGCCTTCGCCGAGACCGGCGACGTGCTGCTGCTCAACTACCCGGCGGAGCTCCACGAGCAGCAGCGCACCGCGCTGCTGCCGCGCCACACCTTCCTGGGATCGGCGGTGCGTGAGGAGGCGCGTGACGAGGAGGTGCAGGACTGGCTGCGTCGCGGCGGCGAACCAGTGGTGTACGTCAGCCTCGGCAGCTTCCTCTCGGCGCGGTCCGACGTGCTGGCCCGCATTGCCGCGGCCCTGCGCGGTCTCGACGTCCGGGTCGCGCTCGCGAGCGGGTCCACTCCACGCGACCTCCTCGGCCACCTGCCGAGCTCATGGCTCGTCCGCGAGATGCTGCCGCAGGTGACGCTGCTGCGGCACGCGGCCCTCGCGATCTCGCACGGCGGCAACAACAGCGTCACCGAGGCCCTGACAGCGGGAGTGCCGCTGCTCGTGATGCCACTGTCGACCGACCAGTTCGCCGGTGCCGCCGCCATCGAGCAGCGCGCTCTGGGCGAGGTGCTCGACCCCAACTCGGCCGGCCCCGCGACGATCCGCGCCGCAGTCGCCCGGCTGCTCGGGTCGGACGGCCCGCGAGCGGCCGCGCAGCTGCTGGGTGAGTCGCTACGAGACCTGCCGGGGCCACGACGCGCGTTCACGGCGCTCGTCGACGCGCCGGCCGCCCACTGAACCCGGGCCCCGCCGACCTCGTTCGCAGGTCACGGACGGCCTGGTCGTCGCCAGTGGCCGGCCGCGATCTGCTCCCCGCCCACCCACACGCCGGCGATGTCGGACGTGGTGCCGAGGGCGAAGACCTTCGACAGCGCCTCGTCGGCGGACGAGGCGTTGGCCAGGCCCACCGCGAGAGGGTCGCCGGGCTCGGGAAGCACCCAGATCGCGTCGAACTGCCGCCCCACCGACAGGACACCCACCTCCTCGCCCAAGCCCAGCGCGTCAGCGCCGGCCGCCGTGGACAGCCAGAGCAGGTGGGCCGACGTGAGCGGCAACCCCGCCTCACCCAGCAGCTGCTGCACGAAGTACGCCTGGAGGCCCTCCTTGAAGAGGCAGAAGCCGGTGCCCGCCCCGACGTCGGAGCCGAGCGACACCCTCACCCCGGCATCGACGTGTCTGCGCAGGGGGAACAGGCCGCTGCCGAGCGCGGCGTTGCTCGTCGGACAGTGCGCGACGGCGGCCCCGCGCGCCGCGAGGGTGCGCAGCTCGGGGTCGGACGGGTGCACGTCGTGCGCCAGGACGGCACGCGGGGTGAGCAGCCCGTGACGGTCGTAGGTGTCGACGTAGGCAGAGCCACCGAAGAGCCTTGCGACCTCGCGGATCTCGTGGAGGTTCTCGTTGACGTGCGAGGTGAAGACCGATCCCGGCACCTCGGCCAGGGTCTGCGCACAGGCCTCGAGGAGATCGTCGCTCGCCGACAGCGAGAAGCGCGGCGTCACGGCATACCGCAGCCGCCCCTTTCCGTGCCAGCGGTCCGCGAGCTCGCGCGATTCGGCGCGGGCGCGGTCGGGGGTGGTGAGGAGGGGTTCGGGCAGCAGCCTGTCGGAGGTGACGAGCCCGGTCGTCACGCGCAGGCCGGACTGGTCGGCGGCGTCGAACATCGCATCGACCCCTCCGGCGTAGTGCGCGCCGAAGACGAGCGCGGTCGTCGTGCCTGCGTCGACGAGTCCGGCGACGAAGTCCCGAGCCACACCGCGTGCGTGGTCGACGTCCGCGAGGCGCATCTCCTCCGGGAGCGCGCACTGGTCCAGCCAGTCGAGCAGCGGCAGGCCGAGGCCACCGATGATGCGCACCTGCGGGAAGTGGACGTGGGTGTCGACCATGCCGGGCAGGAGCATCCCTTCGCGCAGGTCGAGCACCGGCTCGTCGGGATGCGCCCTTCGCAGGGTCTCGAACGGCCCCCGCGCGGTGATGGCGCCGAGCTGGACGAGCAGCCCGCAGTCGTCGTCCGAACGCAGACGGCCGCCGGTGAAGGGGTTGGACGGGGTGTCGACGACGGTCGCCCGGAACAGCGTCACGACGGCGCGCCGTGGGCGGCCCGGTCCCGCTGGAAGGCCTCCAGGAGGTCGACCGCTACGGCGAGGGCGATCTCGGCCGGGCTCTTGCCGAAGAGACCCGGCGCACCGATGGGCGACGTGATCCTGCGCAAGGATTCTGCCGAATGCCCTTCTGCGGCAAGACGTTGCTCGAAGCGACGCCACTTGGCCGATGACCCGATCAGCCCGATCGACCCCAGATGGGAGCATCGCAGCGCGGCGTCGCACAGGGCCGCGTCCTCGGCGTGGTCGTGGGTCATGATGAGCACGTGCGTGCCCTTCGGGACCTGTCCGAGCACCAGCTCGGGCACCGGCGCGTGCCGGACGTGGATACGTGCCACGGCGTCCTCGAGCCCGGTGAGGTGACCCGGCTCGAGCTGGTCCTTGCGACCGTCGACCAGGTGGAGCTCGAGGTCGTGGCGACACAGGACGCGAGCCAGCTCCAAGCCCACGTGACCCAGGCCGAAGATCGCGACGGAGGGCACCACCGTGAGCGGTTCGAGCAGCACCGACACCTCCCCACCGCAGCACTGCTGCCCGTGCTGCACCGGGGCACGCTCGTTGAGCGACAGGACGAGCTGCTCGGGGACCGTGACGCCGTTCGCGATCATCGCCCGGGCCCGGTCGACGGCGGTGGCCTCGAGGTTGCCGCCCCCGATGCTGCCCCAGGCTCGCTCGGCGGCGACGACCATCTTCGCGCCGGCATCGCGCGGCGCGTGGCCCCGCACCGAGACGAGGGTGACGAGGACGCCGGGCAGTCGGTCGGTCCGCAGCTGCTCGACTGCTGCCAGCCAGTGCACGTCAGTCCCCCGCGCCGGTCTGCCGGGCGAGCTGCTCGGAACGTGGGTGCAACGGCCGGGCCGTGGCGTCGGGCTGCTCGGGCACGACACCCAGTCCTCCCTCGACCAGCGGCGCGGTCTGGGGCAGGCCCCCCGCGCCACGGGCCCGCCGCACCGCCCAGAAGACGGCCTCGGGCGTGGCCGGCGAGGCGAGCTCGACAGAGGTACCGGGCGGCCCGAAGGCGGCGGCGGCCTGCCGCAGTGCCTCACGCACCGAGATGGCGAGCATGAGCGGAGGCTCTCCGACGGCCTTCGACCCGTAGACCACCCCGTCCTCGTGCGCCCGTTCGAGCAGAGCGACGTTGAACACCTCCGGCATCTCCGAGAAGCTCGGCAGCTTGTAGGTGCTGGCCGACGCCGTGGCGAGCCTTCCCCGTGCGGGCGTGTGCGACTCGTCCCACCGCAGGTCCTCGAGCGTCAGCCACCCCGCCCCCTGCACGAACCCACCCTCGATCTGGCCGATGTCGACCAGCGGCGAGAGCGAGTCGCCCACGTCGTGCACGATGTCGACGCGGCGCAGCCGGTACGCACCGGTGAACCCGTCGACCTCGACCTCGGTGGCGGCCGCACCGTAGGAGAAGTACTTGAACGGCGACCCGTGCATCCGGGTGGAGTCCCAGTGCAGACCCTCGGTGCGGTAGAACCCGGCTGCCCAGAGCTGCACGCGCTGGTAGTAGGCCTGGCTCACCAGGTCGCCCCAGGCCACCACCTGCTCGCCGCCCGTCACCCCGACGGTTCCCCCGGCGAAGACGACCGCGTCGACCGGCACACCGAGTCGCTCGGAGGCGACGGGCCGCAGCCGGTCGAGGATCTGCTCACACGCGTCCTTGACTGCTGCGCCGTTGAGGTCGGCTCCCGAGCTCGCAGCAGTTGCAGACGTGTTCGGCACCTTGTCGGTGCGGGTCGGGGCAAGCCGCACCGACGACAGGGGCACCCCCAGCGTCGTCGCCGCGACCTGGAGCATCTTGGTGTGGAGGCCCTGGCCCATCTCGGTGCCGCCGTGGTTGACCAGCACCGAACCGTCCTTGTAGACGTGGACGAGGGCCCCGGCCTGGTTGAAGGCGGTGAAGTTGAACGAGATGCCGAACTTGACCGGGGTGAGGGCAAGGGCGCGCTTGGTGTGCACGTGGGCCGCGTTGAACGACGCGATCTGCGCGGCGCGCGCTGCAACCCCGCCGTCCGTGAGCACCTGCTCCCAACAGGTGACCGCGCGCTCGGGGTGGCGCACCGTCTGGCCGTACGGGGTCTGCTGCCCGGCGCGGTAGAAGTTGACGCGGCGCAGCTCGGACGGGTCGATGCCGAGCCGGGGGGCGCACCGGCCGAGGACGTCCTCGACGACGAGCATGCCCTGCGGCCCGCCGAAGCCGCGGAACGCCGTCTGGGACGTCTTGTGCGTCTTGGCGATCCGACCGTTGACCCGGACGTCGGGGATCCAGTACGCGTTGTCGACGTGGCACAGGGCCCGGGCCAGCACCGGTTCGGAGAGGTCGAGGCTCCAGCCACCGTCGGACGTCAGCGTGGCGTCGAGCGCCAGCAGGTGCCCGGCCTCGTCGAAGCCTGCGCGCCACTGGGCGTGGAACCCGTGCCGCTTGCCGGTCATGGTGATGTCCTGGCTGCGCGTCAGCCGCAGGCGCACCGGTCGGCCGGTGAGCGTGGCTCCGAGGGCAGCCACGGCGGCATACCCGTGGGGCTGCATCTCCTTGCCGCCGAAGCCACCCCCCATCCGCAGGCACTGCACCGTCACGGCGTGGCTCGCGAGCCCCAGCACGTGCGCGACGATGTCCTGGGTCTCGGTCGGGTGCTGCGTGCTGCTCTGCACGAACACCTGCCCCGCCTCGTCGACGTGAGCGAGTGCGCACTGCGTCTCGAGGTAGAAGTGCTCCTGGCCGGCGAGGTCGAGCTCGCCGCTGAACACGTGCGCCGCCGCCGCCAGCCCGGCGTCGACGTCGCCACGCTCGAGCCTCGGCTGACCACCCTGGAAGCTCTCCGCCTCGATGGCCTCGCGCACCGTGACGATCGACGGCAGCGGCTCGTAGTCGACCTCGACAGCCAGTGCGCCGAGGCGCGCCGCCTCGAGGCTCTCGCCGAGCACCCAGCACACGGCGTGCCCGAAGAACATCGCCTCCGAGGGGAACAGGGGCTCGTCGAGCTTCGCGCCGGCGTCGTTGACGCCCGGCACGTCGTCGGCGGTGAGCACGCGCACGACGCCCGGCACCTCGAGGGCCGGTGCCGTGTGCAGCCTGGTGACGAGGGCGTGGGCGTGCGGTGCCTGCACCGGGTGGGCGTGGAGGACGCCGTGGGTGCGCACCCAGAGATCGTCGGTGTACAGCGCCCTCCCGGTCACGTGCAGCGCTGCTGACTCGTGCGGGATCGACTGGCCGACAGGGCTGCTCGCCGGACGGTTGGACAGGGGGGTCATGCGCTCGCCTCCTGGCGTGGGGAGGTCTCGGCGTAGAGCCTGGGCAGCGAGGTGCCGAGGACCGCACGACGGTAGGCGGCGCTTGCCCGGTGGTCGTCCAGCGGCGTGCCCTCGCCCTGCAGCACGTCTGCTGCGGCGTGCACGGTCTCGACGGTCCACGGTCGCCCTTCGAGGGCCGCCTCGGTCTGCCGCGCCCGCACCGGGGTTGCCGCCACGCCCCCCAGCCCGATCCGTGCCCGGCGCACCACGTCGCCGTCGATGTCGAGGGCGAACGCCACTGCAACGCTGGAGATGTCGTCGTAGCGTCGCTTGGCGATCTTGTGGAAGGCGGTGACCGGTGCGAGTGGCACCGGGACGCGCACCGCGCGCACGAGCTCGTCCGCTCGCCTGACGCTCTGGCGGTAGCCGGTGAAGTAGTCGGCGACCGGGACCTCGCGGTCGCCGCGCGGTCCCGTGAGCACGACGTCGGCCTCGAGGGCGAGGAGGGCGGGCAGCAGGTCGCCGATGGGCGAGCCGGTGCCGAGGTTGCCTCCGATCGTCGCGCCGTTGCGGATCAGCCTCGAGGCGAACTGGGGAAAGAGCTTGTCGAGCAGGGGGATCCGTCCGGCCAGTCCGCGCTCGACCTCGGTCAGGCTCAGGGCCGCGCCGATTTCGATGACGTCGTTGCCGACCGACAGCGCGCGCAGCTCGGCCAGCCGGTCCAGGCCGATGACGAGGGCAGCCCGTGCCCCCCTGAGGTTCACCTCGACCCCCCAGTCGGTGGAGCCGGCCACGAGCACGGCCCCCGGGTGCTCGCCGAGCAGGGCAATCGCGTCGGCGAGGTCGACGGGGCGCACGTAGCGGCCGGAGTCGCCCTCGAGGAGCGTCGCGGCGGCGCGAGGAGGCGCTTCGGTGCGGCGCGCGGCGAGAGGGTCGTCGGCGGCCGGCTCAGGGAGCGCGAACGCGGCATCGCGGATCGGCCGGTAGCCCGTGCAGCGGCAGAGGTTGCCCGAGAGCGCCTCCAGCTCGAAGCCGTTGGCGCCGCAACCGTGCCCGGGCTCCCGGGCCTCGTCGGCCGCGTCGTCAACCGCGTCGTCGGCCACGTCGCGGGCCGACTCGTCCAAGGGCTGTCGACCGTCGCGGTAGTACTCCGCGGCCATGGAGCAGACGAAGCCGGGCGTGCAGAAGCCGCACTGCGAGCCGCCGCGCCGAGCCAGCTCGCGCTGAACCGGGTGCAGCCGCTCGGGGGTGCCCAACCCCTCCGCCGTGACGACCTCCTGCCCGTCGAGGGATGCGGCCGGCACGAGGCACGAGTTGAGGGCGGTCCACTCGGTGCCCGAGTCGGCGCCGGGGCGGGCCACCATGACGGCACAGGCGCCGCACTCCCCCTCGGCACAGCCCTCCTTGGCCCCGGTGAGGCCTCGGCTGCGCAACCAGTCGAGGGCGGTGGTGGCCGGGTCGGTGCCGTCGAGGCCGATGCCCACCCCGTTCACCGTCACCTCGGGTCGCAACCCGGGCGTCATCCGTGCGTCCGTTGTTCCACCGGACCATGATGCACCGCGGCGTCGCTGACGTCGGCGACGCTCGTCCGTGCGGCACCGCCGGGAGCCCACCGGCGGCTTCACGCCGGGCCGCGCGCTGCATGATGGAGACCATGGACCTCATCCCGGGCATCGACGTGCGCCGCGCCGGCGAGCGCTTCACGAGCCGGTTCGGCTGGCTCGACTCGAAGCACTCCTTCTCGTTCGGGCAGCACCACGACCCGGCCAACACCCACCACGGGGTGCTCCTCGTCAACAACGACGACATCGTCGACCCGGGCACCGGGTTCGACACGCATCCCCATCGCGACATGGAGATCGTCACGTGGGTGCTCGAGGGCTCGCTGGTGCACCAGGACAGCACCGGCCACAACGGGGTGATCTACCCCGGGCTGGCGCAGCGCATGAGCGCCGGCAGCGGCATCCTCCACTCGGAGAAGAACGACTCCTGGCGCCTGCGCGGCGACGTCCACGACGACCCGGTGCACTTCGTGCAGATGTGGGTGCTGCCCGACGAGGGCAACATCACGCCCGGCTACGAGCAGCTGGAGATCGAGCACGAGCTGCTCGCCGGCGGGCTCGTTCCCGTCGCCTCGGGAATGGCGAGGCACGACGGGGAGGCTGCCATCCGCATCCGCAACCGGTACGCCGCCCTGCACGCCGCGCGGCTCGCACCGTGGCAGGAGGTCTCGCTGCCCGACTCGCCGTTCCTGCACCTGTTCGTGGCCCGCGGTGCGGTGACGCTGGAGGGCGCGGGCCCCCTCGCGACCGACGACGCCGTCCGGTTCACGGCGGTCGGCGGCAACCGGGTCACCGCCATCGAGCCCGCAGAGATCCTCGTCTGGGAGATGCACGCGACCATCGGCTCCTGACGGGCAGCGCCGTGGCGGCCTTGCCGAGCAGGAAGGCCGCCCGTGTCGCGCCTTCGCTCACGCGGTGCCGTGGCGCAGGTCGCCCCGAAGCCGCAGACCCAGGTCGAGCTCGCCGCTCGCGCCCAGGGGTGCGTCGGCGACCTCGTCGCCCTGGAGGTCGAGGGTGTGGGCGCCGTACCTGACCTTCGTCGAGAGGTAGTGCGCGTTGGCGTCGGAGAGGTGCACACCGGTGCGCACCCGGCGCGTCACGGTGATCCCCAGCCCGCGCAGCTGGTCGGCCTTGTCGGGGTTGTTGCTCAGCAGGGCGACCCGGTTCACGCCGAGCGCACCGAGCATCTGGGCGGCCACCGTGTAGTCGCGCTCGTCGGCGCCGTAGCCGAGCGCGACGTTCGCCTCGTAGGTGTCGAGGCCGCTGTCCTGGAGAACGTACGCGTCGAGCTTGGCGTAGAGCCCGATCCCCCTGCCCTCCTGCCGCAGGTAGAGCAGGAAGCCACCCGTGGTGGCGAGCCGCTCGACCGACTCGCGCAGCTGGGGGCCGCAGTCGCACCGACGGCTGCCGAAGACGTCGCCGGTGAGGCACTCGCTGTGCAGCCGGGTCAGGGTCGGGCCCGCGGAGGCCGAGCCGGGCTCGACGGGTGCGGCGCGGTCGCCGAGACCCAGGGCCACGTGCTCGAGCCCGTCGACGAGTCCGTCGAAGGTGAAGACCCGAGCCGTCGTCGTGTAGCCGTCGCCGAACGTCATCGGCACGAGCACCTGGGTGCGGATCGAGGCGGCGGCAGGCTCACGCATCGCGTCCCCCGACCGCGGTGCCCCCGTCGTCGAACCGCGGCGACAACGCGTACCTGAGGAGCACGACGTCGCCGATCTGGCGCACCTCGGCCAGCGTCGCCCGTCGGTCGGCGTTCCACGGGAAGCGCCCGTCGCCGACGAAGCGGCAGGCCGACGAGTCGCCGACGAAGAACGGCGCCACGACGAGCTGCAGCTCGTCGGCCAGCCCGGCCGTGAGCAGCTGCGTGTGCAGGGTGCCGCCGCCCTCGACCATGAGCCGGCGCACGCCGCGCTCGCCGAGGTCGTCGCAGACGTGGCTCATCGTGACCGGGCGTCCGGCGTCGACGACGGCCGCGGCAGAGCCGAGGCGGTCACGGGCCTCGCCGACGGTGTCGCTCGGGCAGTAGACGATCTTGTCCGCCCCGTCGGCTGCGAAGAAGCTCGCCGCCCGGTCGAGCTCGGCCCGCCGGGTCACCGTCACCTTGGTGGGCGACGGTGTCAGCCCCCGCGCGACCCGAGCGGCGCGCCGCTCCGCGGACCGCACGAGCAGCCGCGGGTTGTCCTTGCGGATCGTGCCCGCACCGATCAGGATCGCGTCGCTCGCCGCCCGCTCACCGTCGACCCGGTCGAAGTCGGCGTCGTTGGACAGCAGCAGCCGGGTCGTCGTCCCCGAGCCGAGGTAGCCGTCGAGCGACATGCCGCAGCTGAGGAGGGTGTAGGGCCGGTCAGCCACGGGCGGCTCCTTCGACGTCCACGTCCACGCCTGGTCCGGCGAGGACGACGGGTCCGATGCGGACGGGGCGACGCCGATCGACCGTGCCGCTGCGGCGGGACACGAGCAGCAGCACGGCGCCCGGCAGGCTCGCCACGAGCACCAGCACTCCGTACACCACTGCCGTACCCATTCCCGCAGCCGATCCGAGGCCTGCGGCACCGAAGAGTCCCGCGGCCGCACCTTCCCGCGGACCCCATCCGGCGACGTTGAGCGGCAGCCCCATCGCGACGAGCACGAGCAGGGCGAGCGGCAACAGGCTCGGCACAGCGGCGGTGACACCGGCGCTGCGGGCCGCCACGACGAAGGTCGCCACGTGACCGGTGACGACGAGCACCGAGGCCGCGACGACCCCGGGCCAGGTGCGGCGTCCGAGCACCCCGGTGCGCAGGTCTGTCGCGACGACCCGGACTCCTCTCCGGACGAGACGCCACGGCCCTCGGCCGCGGCCGATGCCCCAGAGCACGCCGCAGCCACCCAGCGCCAGGACCAGGACCAGGACCAGGACCACGAGCACGAGCACGAGCGCGAGCCGACCGGCGCCCGTCCCGCTGCCTGTGGTGTCCCCGGTCTCCGGCTCGAACGGCCACGGCAGCAGCAGGAGCGCGCCGAGGGCGAGCACGGCCAGCACGAGCTGGCCGGCTGCTCGCTCCCAGACGACCGCGCGAAGGCCCCGGCCGAGGTCGCCGCCGGCGCGGCCGTGCCGCACGCCCCGTCGCACGTCACCGACGACGCCACCGGGCAACGTCACGTTGAGGAACTGCGACCGGTAGGACTCCGCAACGGCCGAGCGCAGCGTCAGGTCCGCGCCGAGGCCCCGGGCCACGAGTGCCCACCGCCACGCACCGCACACCGTCGTGAGCGCCGCGAGGGCCGCGGCCCCCGCGAGAGCCGAGGCGTCGATGCGCCGGAGCGCGTCGACGACGCCGCCCGCGCCGAAGCGCCAGAAGGCGGCGCCGAGGACCACCGCACCCCCGGCCGGCTGCAGCCAGCGCCGGCTCGTCCGCATGGTCCACCGGCCTCTCCGTGACGCCCCCGGTCGGGGGTCTCCCTCCGGACGACGTCGGCGGGAGACGGCCGGTTCAGTCACGGCTCACCCGCTCCAGCACTCGCGCGACGTCGGCGACCGTCCTCGACCACGGGCTCAGCGTGGCACGCCGCGCGGCCGCGCGAGAGCGCAATCGCGATCGGAGGTCGGCGTCCGCCAGCCACTGGCGCAGTGCGGCGGCGAGCGGTTCGGGCCCGTCGGCCGCGACGAGCACGCCCGGCACGTCGGCGCCGTTGGCGCCCAGGGCCTCCGGTATGCCGCCCACGCGGGTTGCGACGACGGGCAGCCCCCGCGCCAGCGCCTCCGTCACGACCATCCCGTAGGTCTCGGCACGGGAGGGGACCACGACGAGGTCGGCGGCGGCATACGCCCGCTGGAGAGCGTGCCTCCCGAGCGGCCCGACGAGGCTGACGCGCTGCGAGACGTCGACAGAGGCGAGCCGCCCTCGCACGTCGGCGACGCAGTCTGGGTCGACGTCGAGGGCACCGGCCAGCACGCAGTGCCAGGGCAGGTCGGCGACGCGGCCGAGCGCGTCGGCGAGGTCGGTCTGTCCCTTGAGGGGCGACACGGCACCGACGCAGAGCAGCGAGCTGCCGTGCGGTGTGCCCGGCGCGAGCGGCGCGGCGTCGACGCCGGGGTGGGCCACGTGGACCCTGTCGTCCGCGAGCGCGTACGTGTCGGTGAGGCGGCGACGCGTCCAGTCGCTCGTCGCCAGCACCGCTGCCGCCGACCGAAGGACGCGCCCCTCCTCGGGCGCGGCTGCGGGGTCAGCGACCTCGAGCGGCAGGTGGACGAGGACGACGAGCCGCGGGCGCCGAGCCTCCTCGACGAAGACGTCGGCGGAGCACGACGCGACGAGACCGTCGACGAGCAGCACTGCGTCCGTGGGGATCTCGGACATCACAGCCGCAAGGCCCGCGAGCGCCGTCGAGTCCGGTCGGGGCCAGTCACCCGCGACGGGGTGCTCGTGCACCGTCCACCCCGCGACCCGCAGACCGTCGAGCACGCGTCGGTCGTACGTGTTGCCGCCGCTCGGTCGGGCGGGGTCGTCGATGCCGTCGGGGACGACGGCGTGGACGGTCGTCACACGTCGCGCTCGTAGGTGGCCCAGGCGACGTGCGACTCGTGCAGGGTGACCGCGAGACCGGTCACCTGTTCGGACGCCGCGCCCAGCTGCCCCGAACGCACCCGCTCGCAGACGCGGTCGGCGACGGCTCGCGCGAGCACCTCGGTCGACGTGTTGACGCCCGTGAAGGCCGGGTCGTCGTCGAGGTTGCGGTAGGTGAGCTCACCGACGACCTCGTGGACGTGCTGTGTCGCCAGACCGATGTCGACGAGGATGTCGTCGTCGTCGAGCTGCGGGCCGCGGAAGGTCACGTCGACGACGAACGTCGCGCCGTGCAGCGCCTGCGCGGGCCCGAAGACCTCGCCCCGGAAGCTGTGCGCGACCATCATGTGGTCCCGGACGGTGACACTGAACAACGGGCTCCCCCGATCGGTGGTGGGTGGGTCGTGCTGGGTGGTCAGTGGGCGGTGGGATACGTGATCGTGTGGCAGATGGCGGGCAGGCTGCCGTCGACGAGGCGTGGCAGCACGTCGGGCAGCTCACCGAAGGACGACTCCCCCGTGAGCAGCACGTCGAAGGCTGGGTCGCGCAGCAGGTCGAGCGCCAGCGCGAGCCGCTGCGCGTACGAGTAGCGCGAGCGCCTCGCTGCCGCAACGGAACCCACTTGGCTCGCGCGGACGCCGAGCCGCGACGAGTGGAACGCGCCGCCGAGCGCCAGCTCCACGGTGCGGTCGCCGTACCAGCTCAGCTCGAGCACGGTCGCCTCCGGCGCGAGCAGGTCGAGCGAGAGCTGCAGGCCCGCGCTCGTGGCGCTCGTGTGGACGACGAGGTCGTGACCGTGCTCGCTGCGGTCGAGGTCGTCGGGGCGCGCGAACCCCACTCCGAGCCCGGCGGCGACCCCGGACCGCGACGGGTCGATATCGACGAGCGTGACCCGGGCCCCCGGGATGCGGGCCAGCAGCCGGGCGACGCAGCACCCGACCATCCCGGCGCCCACGACGGCGACGCGGTCACCGACGAGCGGTGCCGCGTCCCAGAGTGCGTTGACAGCCGTCTCGACGGTGCCCGCGAGCACCGCCCGCCGGGGCGGCACGTCGTCGGGCACGGCGACCACCGCCTCCGCGGGCACGACGTACGCCGTCTGGTGCGGGTGCAGGCAGAAGACGGTGCGCCCGCGCAGCGCCGGCGGTCCCTGCTCGACGACGCCGACGTTGAGGTAGCCGTACTTCACGGGTCCCGGGAAGTCGCCCTCCTGGTGCGGGGCGCGCATCACGTCGTGCTGGTCGGCCGGGACCGCACCGCGGAAGACGATCGTCTCGGTGCCGCGGCTCACCCCCGAGTGCAACGAGCGCACCAGCACGTCGCCGGGACCCGCCGCGGGCAGGGTGACGGGCCGGAGCTCGCCCCTGCCGGGCTCGGCGACCCAAAAGGCCTGCGCGACGCTGGACACGGCCCCAGACTAGAGCGGACTCTGAACTCCGGAGGCGGCCACGTCGTCCTTGGTTCAAACCCCGTTCGATGAGGTGGAGGCGCGTGCGTCAGCTGATCCCCCCCGGCCCGGTCATCGGGTTCGTCGGCGTGCTGGGCCTGCTCACCGGGCTGCACGACGTCGGCGGGCTGGGCCAGCGCGGGTGGATGGCGGGCCTCGCCAGCGGCGTGGCCCTCCTGGCGGCGCTCTCCTGCGGGCTCGTCCGCGTCGGGCGGCGCGCGCTGCTGCCCGCCGACCGTGTCACCCTCACCCGGGCCGTGCTCGTCTGCGGCGTCACCGCTCTCGTGGCCGCCTCGTCCGGCGGGGCCGGCACACCCAGCGGGCTCGGCGTCCTGGTCGCCGTCTCCTCGGTCGCCCTGGCGCTCGACGCCGTCGACGGCTGGGTGGCCCGGCGCACGGGCACGGCGAACCCCATGGGCGCCCGCTTCGACATGGAGACCGACGCCTTCCTCATCCTCGTCCTCAGCGTGCAGGTCGCACGCGACCTCGGCTGGTGGGTGCTCGGCATCGGCGCCGCACGTTATGTGCTGCTCGCCGTCGGCGTGGCCGGCCGGTGGGCACCCTGGCTACGCGGGCAGGTGCCCGCCCGTCGCTGGCGCAAGGTCGTGGCGGCCTACCAGGGGATCGCGCTGACCGTGGCGTCGGCGCAGGTCCTCGACGAGCGGCTCGTGACCCTGAGCGTCGCGGCCGGGCTGGCGCTGCTGGTCGTCTCGTTCGGCACGGAGGTGGCGGCCCTGCGGCGCCTGCCCGCGCCCGACGCCGCGACGTCCCTCCCCCACCCGGTCCCGCTCGACGTCACCGTGGCCGAAGCGGTCCAGTGAGCGCCACCGTCCGGCCCACCTCCGTGCGCCGGGCCCTCGGGCACGTCGCGACGGCGATCGCCCTCGTGGTGCTGTGGGTAGCGCTCGTCGCACCCGTCCCCGCCATCGGCTGGGCGGCCACGCCCCTGGCGGCGCTCCGCGTCCCGATCGAGGGAGTCGTGCTGCTCGCGGCCCTGCTCGTGCTCCCCGGTCGCGTACGCCGGTGGCTGGCCGTCGTCGTCGGCGTCCTGCTCGGGGCGATGCTGGCCCTCCGCGTGCTCGACGGGGTCTTCGTCGCCACGCTCTACCGTCCGTTCAACGCGCTGACCGACTGGCGCTACGCCGGGTCGGCCCGCGACCTCGTCGGTGACTCCATGGGGTCGACGGTCGCCCTGCTCGTCGTCGCCGGGGCCGCCCTGGTGCTCCTCGGCCTGCTCGTGCTCGTGCCGTGGGCGGTGCTCCGCATCGGCCGGCTCGTCCAGCGACACCGCCCCGTGGCGTGGCGGGTCGTCGCCGCCGGGGCGGTCGTGTGGGCGGTCTGCGCACCGCTCGGCGTCAGCGTCGGTCGCGACCTGCCCGTCGCGGCGGCGACCACCGCGACCCTGACCGCCCACGAGGTGACGACCGTGCGCGAGGCGGCCGCCGACCGAGCCGCCTTCGCGACGCAGATCCCGGTCGACGCCTTCGCCGGGACCCGTCCGGACCAGCTCCTCACCGCGTTGCGCGGCAAGGACGTCGTCGTCGTGTTCGTCGAGAGCTACGGGCGTGTGGCCGTCGAGCAGAGCCCCGACGTCGCCCGAGCCCTGTCCGCCGGGACGAGCAGCCTGCGCGCCGACGGCTGGAGCACTCGCAGCGCCTGGCTGACGTCGCCGACCTTCGGCGGCATCAGCTGGCTCGCCCACTCCACGCTCCAGTCCGGCCTCTGGGTGAGCAGCCAGCAGCGCTACGACCAGCTGCTCGACACGCGGCGCCTCACGCTCACCCGGGCCTTCTCGCAGGCCGGCTGGCGCACCGTCGACGTCGTCCCGGCCAACTTTCGCGACTGGCCGGAGGGTCAGGCGTTCTACGGCTACGACCGCGTCTACGACCGCCGCACGCTCGGCTACGCCGGTCCCGGCTACGGCTACGCGCCCATGCCCGACCAGTTCACCCTCGCGGCCTTCGACCGGCTCGAGCTGGCCAAGACCGACCGGGCCCGGGTCATGGCCGAGGTGGACCTCGTCACCAGCCACGTGCCGTGGGCTCCCCTGCCGCGCCTCGTCGACTGGTCGGAGGTCGGGGACGGCTCGGTCTTCCTCGCCGACGCCGGCAAGGCACCCACCCGCGACGTCGTGTGGCGCAGCACCGACCGCATCCGGACGGCATACGGCCAGACCGTCGCGTACTCCCTCGACAGCGTCGTGTCGTTCCTGCGGGGGACGCAGGACGAGAACCTCGTCGTGCTCGTCCTCGGCGACCACCAGCCCGTCAGCGTCGTGTCCGGCGAGAACGCCAGCCACGATGTGCCCGTCACCCTCGTCACCCGCGACCCGGCCGTCCTCCAGCGCATCCACGGCTGGGGCTGGCAGGAGGGCCTGCGGCCCGGCACGGACGCACCCGTGTGGCCGATGGACCGCTTCCGCGACCGGTTCCTCACGGCATACGGCCCCGGCGGCGACGGCTGAGCGCACCCCTCGTGAACCGGCGCACCCCGGGTGTCGTCTCCGGGTGGAGAGTCCGACACCACGGCGCCACCCCGACGCCGCGCGGCGAGCCGGACGGATGGAGTGACCTGATGAGACTCCGCATCCTGGGTGCCGTGGCGCTGCTCGTCTCCGCCGCGGTGCACGGCTACCTGTGGTTCGACGGCGTGCGCAACCAGTCCGTCGGGCCGATGTTCCTCGTCAACGTGGTCGCGGGCGTCGTCATCGCGATCATGCTGCTGCGCTGGGAGCACTGGGTCCCGGCCTTCCTCACGCTCGGCTTCGGCGCGGCGACGCTGGGTGCGTTCGTCATCTCCTCGACGGTGGGCCTGCTCGGCATCCACACCGAGTGGAAGGGCTTCGCCGTCTTCGCCGCGGCCGCCTCCGAGATCGTCTGCATCGTCGTCGGCGCCACGCTGCTGCTGCGGGCCCGGTCGTTCTCGACAGACCTGGCGCCGCGCACGCACGCGACGACGCACGGGCACCACGCGTCCTGAGGCGGGCGCCCCGGTCAGTGCACTCAGAGGGCGGGCAGGAGCAGCCGGACGCTCGTGCCTCGCCCGAGCTCGGAGTCGACGTGGATGCGGCCCCCGTGCCGCGACACCACGCGCTGGGCGATGCTGAGCCCCAGCCCGGTGCCCGGCACCCTGAGGCTGGCCGGGTTGGTGCCGCGGAAGAACTCGGTGAACAGACCCGCCTGGTCCTCCGGCGAGATGCCGAGACCGTCGTCGGCGCACTCCAGCACCACCCGGTCACGGCGGCTCGCGACCGACACCGCCACCGAGCCACCTGCCGGCGTGAACTTCACGGCGTTGCTGACGAGGTTCTGCACCACCCGCTCGAGGTCGCCGGCGCTGCCGCGCACGAGCGGCAGCGCGGGCTCCAGGTCGAACGTGAGGGTCACGTCCTGGTGGTCGGCGCGCGGCCGGAACATGTCGACGACGTCACGTGACACGACACCCAGGTCCACGTCGGCCTCGGGGAGGGCCCGGTCCGGGTCGCTCACCCGCGAGAGCGTCAGGAGGTCGTCGACGAGGTGCTGCAGGCGCTCGGTGTTGCGCTCGATGACGCCCAGTGACCAGTCCGGGTTGCCGTCCGGCTCCTGCCGCAGCAGCTCCACGTGCCCGACGATCGAGGCGAGCGGGTTCTTCAGCTCATACACGGTGGAGAAGAGCTGGGTCTTGCTGCGGTCGGACTCGCGCAGCTCGGCAGCGACCCGGCGCTCGGCGGCATACAGGCGGGCGTTGCGGATGGCGCGCCCGAGGTCACGGCCGATCTCGAGCGCGGCGGCCGCCTCGGCCTCGGTCCACCCCGGGTCGGCGGGTCCCCGCGTGCATGCGATGTAGCCGAAGCACGACGACCCCGAGCCGATGGGTGCGACGAGGATCGAGCGGGCCCCGGCGTCGCGCAGGAACTGCTGCACCTCGGCGAGCTCGCCGGCCCGCCACGCCAGGTCGGCGTCGCCGGCACCGTCCTGCTCGACGACGGCGACCCTGCCCGTACGCCAGCGGCGGGTCGCGATGTCACGGGCGATCGCGACGAGGGAGACGGGGGTGTGCACCGGGCCGCCACTGCGGGCCGCCACGCTCTCGCGCTCGTCGTCGTCCTCACCCGCGAAGGCGCGCATCCAGAGCCCCGACGTCGCCAGGCCGGCGGCGATCGGCTCCGAGGCGACGTCGAGCACCTTGGCCGGGTCGAGGTCCTCCTGGGCGATGCGGGCGACGGTCTGGACCGCCTCGACGAGCCTGACCCGCTCGGCGAGCGCGTTGCGCTGTCGAGCGGACGAGATCGCGATCCCCGTCTGGTGCGCGAAGAGCTCCAGGACGGCGCGCTGGGTGAGGTCGGGGCGGCGGCCACTCAGCGGAAGGTCGACCGACAGGATGTCGAGGAGGTTGCCGACGGCGTCGGAGAACGGCGCGATGAGGGTGTCCTCGGGGTTCCACGCGTCGGGGTCGTCGACCGGTGCGGTCCAGTCGGAGGCGACCCAGCCGTCCCCGGAGCCGGCGGGCAGCTGGCCGGCCGGCACGAAGCGCAGGCTGCCCCAGCGCTCGGCCGCCGCGAACTCGGCCTCGAGGTTGATGCGGGGGGTGCGGCGGCCCATCAGCTCGCTGCGGGCGTCGTCGTCACCGGCCACGGCGACGACCTCGACGTCTCCCGTCGGGATGACGAGGCTGATCGCGGCGACCTTGAAGCCGACGACGTCGGCCGCGCCGTCGACGACCATCTCGAAGAGGCTGGTCAGGTCGTCCTGTGCACTGGCCCGGTTCATCAGGTCGGTGAGCCGTCCGAGCGCCAGCACCTCCCACGTCACGCCGTCGCGCACCCCTGTCCCCTGACCTTCCGTCCGTGTGTCGCTCGTCCGCGAGCGCGGGATCGCCCCCTACGCGTCGCCCTGGTCGTCACGATATGTCCGACCCGCCCGCAAAAGGGTGGGTCCGCCGGAATTCGCCTCTGGAACAGACCTGGGCAGCGACACCGTGAACGTGGAGCCCCGCTCCGGCTCGGACTCGACCGAGACGGTGCCGCCGTGACCCTCGGCGATGGCGCGCACGATCGACAGTCCGAGCCCCGAGCCCTGGATCGCCCTCTCGTTGGCGGCGCTCGACCGGAAGAACCTCGCGAAGACGCGCTCGTGGTCGGCGGCCGGGATGCCCATGCCGGTGTCGGTGACGACCAAACGCACCATGGTCGGCTCGTGCTCGTCGGGCCCGAGGTCGAGGCCCACCCGGCCGCCGTCGGGGGTGAACTTCACGGCGTTGGAGAGCAGGTTCGTCACCATCCGCTCGAGCGCCACCGGGTCTCCCTCGATCCACAGCGGGCTCTCGGCGACCTCGACACGGCGCTCGAGGTCGCGCTGGGCCGTCACGGTGTCCACCGACGTCCACGCGCTGCGGACGACGTCGGACAGGTCGCAGCGGCGCAGGTCGAGGTGCAGGCGTCCGGCCTCGATGCGGGAGTTGAGCAGCAGGTCCTCGATGAGCGAGAGCAGCCGGCGCCCGTTGCGGTCGACGCGCGAGACGAGCTCGAGCTGCCGGTCGGTCAGCGGTCCGGCGGCTCCGTCCTCGAGCATCTCGGCGTAGCCGAGCACGCTCGCCAGGGGCGTGCGCAGCTCGTGGCTGACGGTCGAGACGAAGTCCGACTTGGTGCGGTCGAGCGCCGTGAGCTCCTCGACGGCCTGGCGCTCGCGGTCGAGCGCGACCTGCAGCGCGATCTCGGCCTGACGGCGCCGCGTCACGTCCTCGGCCACGGCGAGGTAGCCGGTGAGGTGGCCGCCCTCATCGCGGATGCCGCTCATGGTGAGCGACACCGTGCGCCGCGTGCCGTCCTTGCGCACGCACGTCCAGTCGCGCGCCTCCGCAGGAGCGCCCTGCTTCACGAGGTGGACGAGCACGTCGAAGCCGGGCTCGACCCCCAGCTCGGCGGCGCGCCGGGCGATCTCGTCGGGGTCGTGCAGCAACGGCCAGTCCGGGCGGCCCACGACGTCGGACGCGCGCCACCCGAGGACGTTCTCGGCCCCGCGGTTGAAGAGCGTGACGATGCCCTCGAGGTCCATGCCGATGATCGCGGTCGCCGTCGCCGCCTCGAGCAACGCCTCGACGAAGGTGCGCGCGGCGCGCTCGTCGGTGACGTCGACGCCGGTCTTGACGAGGTGGGTGCGCCGGCCGGCGTCGTCGGTCAGGTACGCGTTCGTCCACACCAGACGGCGTACGCCCAGGCCCTCCACGTCCCAGTCGTGCTCCTCGGTGAGCGGGCAATCTCCGCTCGCGATGCCCGCCATCGTGGCCGCCACGCGATCCCGGTCGTCGACGGGGAAGACGTCGGCAGCACGGCGTCCGACGATCGCCTCCTCCGAGTCGCCGATGAGCCGGGCCGCCGTGGCGTTGAGCCGCACGACCGTGCCGGTGGCGTCGACGACGATGATGGCGCTGGCGGCCGTGTCGAGCACGACACCGCTGAGCTCGACCTCGTCACGCAGCTCGGCGAGGGCGTTACGGCGCTGCGTTGTCGCGACGGCCAGCGACAGCGCCGTGACGGCGGCGGTGGCGAGGAAGGCCTGGGTGAGCGCCCCGACCGTCTCGGGACGGATGCCGTGGGTGAGGGCCGCCGAGGCGAAGGGCCCCCCGCCGAGGCTCGTCATGACGACGGCGGTCACGCCGACGACGAGCAGCTGCACCGCGACGGTGCGCTGGCCCAGGCGCAGCGCGCCCCACACGAGCACGGGGATCGGCAGGAAGGCGAGCGGCAGCAGCTGACCCGAGTGGAAGACCCATGCGGTCAGGCCCACCACCGCCGCCCACTGGACGGCGTCCTCCAGGCCGAGCGGCTGGGGGCGGCGGACCCTCGCGGCGAGGCCGATCGGGGCGAGCACCAGGACTGCTGCGGCGTGCGAGGCGGTCACGGCCGACATCGTCGCGAGGAACGGGCCGCCCATACCGATGCGCACCGTCAGTCCGGCCAGCAGCCCGAAGACGAGCGCCCCCGCGAGGGTGGCCGCGAGCAGCCGCCAGAGGTCCTCCATCGACGCGAGGGTGGGACGGCGGGCGCCGCGGGTGAGCAGGCCGTGCACGACGGCCGCCTCGGCCGCGTTCGCGACCCCGAAGCAGAGGGCGACCACGGGAGGCCGGCCGCCGTAGTAGTTCGCGGCCCCGCTCGAGAGCAGCACCCCGACGAGGAAGACGTACGCGCGTGGGTCGCGTCCGGTCGCGAGCAGGAACGACACCGCGAGCCCCGCCGCCGGCCACCAGACCGCGACGGTCGAGCCGGGTGGGGCGAAGCGCACCGCCGTGACGCCGAGCACGAAGACACCGACGAGCGAGAGCAGGGCCCAGACCCACCAGTTCCAGCGCGCGACGAGACCGCGCATCACCCGACGCCCCCTGTCGGCGCCGACCGCGACTTGCAGCCTGCCGCTGCCCTCTGCGCGGACGTCATTGACCCATGATGTCGCAGAGACCCGGCGAATCCGACAAAACGGACGTTCGACGCTCCGTGTCGCCGCGGTGCGGCATTACCAGCCGGACTGCATCACCGGGCGTCGCGGGGCAGGGGTGCGGGTGAGCTGGAGGAAGCCGTGCGGCAGGTCCTGCCGCTCGATCCCCCGCCGGAGCAGGCCCGTGGTGGCTGCGAGCGCGACGTCCTTGCCCACGAACGTCGGCTCGGTGCACACGAACTCCTGCCCCTTCCAGCGCACGGTGCACCCGCCGGCGTGCCGCACGTTGCGCGCCCAGTCCGTGCCGCGCCCCCAGGGCAGCGCGATGAGGAAGGTCGTGTCCGTGGGCACCACCGCGAGCGGGGTCTCGTAGGGGCGACCGCTCTTGCGGCCCGTGTGCCGGAGCACCGCCTACAGCGGGAGGAACCGGTGCCCCGCGAGGTGCACGGCCACCTTGTTGAACTGCCTCGCGGCTGCAGGAGGTCCCGCCATCGCTCCAGCATGCGCCCGAGTGCGGGACCGGCGGAAGGGGAATCGGCCGTATGCCGTCAGGTCAGCCCAGGTGCCCACGCACCGAGGCGTGCCCCCTGAGCAGGTTGCGCGCGATGGTGCGCCGCTGGATCTCGTCAGTGCCCTCGTAGATGCGCAGCAACCGCAGCTCGCGGTACCACCGCTCGACGGGCAGCTCGCGGGTGTAGCCCATGCCGCCGTGCATCTGGAGCACGCGGTCGACGATCTCGTTGGCCTTGACGCCGCCGAAGAGCTTGGCCATGGACTGCGACTGCCGCGAGTCGAGCCCCTTGTCGACCTGCCAGGCCGCGGTGAGCACGAGCCAGCGCAGCGCCTCGATCTCGACGGCGGAGTCGGCGACCATCCACTGGATGGCCTGCCGGCTGGCGATCGGCTCGCCGAACGTGACGCGGTTGCGCGCGTGCTCCATGCCCATCTCGACGAGGCGTTCGCACGCCCCGAGCGCCCGCGCGGGCAGCATGTAGCGGCCCTTGCCGATCCAGCGCATGGCCAGCTCGAAGCCCTTGCCCTCCTCGCCGAGGATCGCCGAGTGCGGCACGCGCACGTCCTGGAACGAGAGGGCGGCCGGGCCCCACTCGCCCATGGTGTCGATCGGCCGGCTCTCCCAGCCGCGGTCGCGGTCGACGAGGAAGCAGGTCACCCCACCGTCGGCGCCCTTCTCCTTGTCGGTGACGGCGAAGACCATGACGAAGTCGGCCTCGTGCCCGCCGGTGATGAAGGTCTTCTCCCCGTTGATGACCCACTCGTCACCCTCGCGCCGCGCGCTCGTGCGGATGGCACGCGCGTCGGACCCGGCGCCCGGCTCGGTGATCGCGAAGCACGACTTCCGCGTGCCCTCGATGGTCGGCACGAGGTAGCGCTCCTGCTGCTCCTCGGTGGCGCTGAAGAGGATGTTGTCGGCCTCGCCGCCGAACCTGAACTGGACGAACGAGCGGCCGAGCTCGATCTCGATGAGGGCCGCGACGACGGCCCCCAGTCCCATGCCGCCATGGCTCTCGGGGGTCTGGATGCCGAAGAAGCCCGACGCCTTCGCCTTGTCCTGCAACGCCTTCAGCTCGTCGGGAGTGATGCCCCGTTCGTGCCGCCGCTCGCGCTCGAGCACCTGCGGCTCGAGCGGCATGATCTCCTTGCGCACGAAGGTGCGCACCCAGTCGCGGATCTCGCGCTCCTCGGCGCTGAGGTCGAAGTCCATCAGGCGTGCCTCCTCAGCTCGGCCTTGGCCAGGGCGTTCTTGTGCACCTCGTCGGGGCCGTCGGCGAAGCGCAGGGTGCGGATGCCGGCGAACGCGGCGGCCAGCTCGGTGTCCTGGCTCAACCCCGCCGCGCCGTGCGTCTGGATCGCCTTGTCGAGGATCCACTCGACGGTCTTGGGCGTGGCGATCTTGATGGCCTGGATCTCGGTGTGGGCGCCCTTGTTGCCGACGGTGTCCATGAGCCACGCGGTCTTGAGCACGAGCAGGCGCAGCTGCTCGATGCGCACGCGCGACTCGGCGATCCAGTCGCGCACCACACCCTGCTCGGCGATCGGCCTTCCGAAGGCCACCCGCTCGGAGGCTCGACGGCACATCGCCTCGATGGCGACCTCGGCGAGGCCGATCGAGCGCATGCAGTGGTGGATGCGGCCGGGGCCGAGACGTGCCTGTGCGATGGCGAAGCCGTCGCCCTCCCCGGCGACGAGGTTGCTCGCCGGCACGCGGACGTCGGTGAAGCGCAGCTCGGCGTGGCCACCGTGGTCGTGGTCGTCGTAGCCGAAGACCTCCATGCCACGCACGACCTCGAGCCCCGGGGTGTCGCGCGGGACGAGGATCATCGACTGCTGCCGGTGCCGGTCGGCATGGGGGTCGGTCTTGCCCATGACGATGAAGATGCGGCAGTCGGGGTTCATCGCCCCGGTGATCCACCACTTGCGGCCGTTGATGACGTAGTCGTCCCCGTCACGCCTGATCGACAGCTCGATGTTCGTGGCGTCGCTGCTCGCGACGTCCGGCTCGGTCATGGCGAACGCCGAGCGGATCTCCCCGCGCAGCAAGGGGTCCAGCCACTCGGCCTGCTGCGCCTCGGTGCCGAACTGGGCCAGCACCTCCATGTTGCCGGTGTCGGGGGCGGCGCAGTTGAGCACCGCGGGAGCGAGCCGGATGCAGCGCCCGGTGATCTCGGCCAGCGGGGCGTACTGGAGGTTGGTGAGGCCGGCCCCCCTCTCTCCGGGGAGGAAGACGTTCCAGAGGCCGCGGTCGCGCGCCTCGGAGCGCAGCGTCTGCAGGACCGGGACGGTGCTCCATGCCCAGCGGTCGTCCAGGGCAGCGACCTGCTCGTCGAAGACCGGGAGGGACGGCACGATGCGCTCGTCCATGAAGGCGAGCAGACCCTGTCGGAGCTCCTCGGTCTTGGCGTCGAATCCGAATTCCATGGCGTCTCAGTCCTCCTCGGCCTCGACAGCCCTGAGGCCGGCCACGACGAGAGGGCCGGTGGCCTCCCCGATGCGCGCGAAGCCCGAGCCGACGGTCTGCCCCTGGGTGTAGCGGTAGTGGATGCCCTCGAGGATCACCGCGAGCTTGAAGTAGGCGAGCCCGAGGTGGAACGACAGGTGCGTCAGGTCGCGCCCGCTCGCGGCGGCATACCTGCGGCGCAGCTCGGGGGCGGTGATGAAACCCGGCGTCCGCGAGACGTCGGAGACGGCGACGCTGTCCATCATGAGCGGCAGCGTCTGGTACGCCTCGAGCAGCGCGACGTCGGTGAGCGGGTCGCCGATGGTGGCCATCTCCCAGTCGAGCACGGCCGACACCTCGTCGGCGTCGGTGACGAGGAGGTTGTCGAGACGGAAGTCACCGTGGACGATGGCCGGGTCGCCTTGGACCGGAACCGACTCCGCCAGCCGACCGTGCAGCTCGTCGATGCCGGGCAGCTCGCGGCTGCGCGACGCATCGAGCTGCTGCTTCCACCGCCACACCTGCCGCTCGAGGAACCCCTCGGGCCGCCCGAAGTCGCCCAGCCCCACCGAGGCGGGGTCGACGGCGTGCAGCGCGACGAGCGTGTCGACCATGCGCTCGCTGATCGCGCGCACCCGCTCGTGACCGAGAGGGCCCAGCTGGGCGGCGAAGCGGTAGGGCGTCCCGGCGACGCGCTCCATGACGTAGAACGGGGCCCCGATGACGTCGGCGTCGGCGCACACGGCATACGTCGCCGGGACGGGCACGTCGGTGTCGCGCAGGGCGCTGATGACCCGGTGCTCGCGGCCCATGTCGTGAGCGGTCGCCAGCACGTGACCGAGCGGCGGGCGCCGCACGATGACGCTGCGGCTCCCGTCGCCGACCTCGTACGTGAGGTTGGACTTGCCCCCCGCCACGACGCGTCCGGTCAGCGGGCCGCCGAGCAGTCCTGGCGCGGCAGAACCGAGCCACTCGGCGAGGCGCTCGAGGGGCAGGCCGGGCGGATCGGTGTCCGGTGTCGCCGGGCGGCGGTGCAGGTCCGGGTCGGTCACATCAGTCCTTCGGGCCGCCGGCGACGTAGACGACCTGACCCGAGACGAAGCCGGCTCCCTCGCTGACGAGGAAGGAGGCCGTGGCGGCGATGTCCTCGGGCTGGCCGACCCGGCCGACGGGGATCTCCTTGGCCGCACCCTCGAGGAACTGCTCGAAGGTGATGCCCATGCGCTCGGCCGTCTGGCGCGTCATGTCGGTGGCGATGAAACCCGGTGCGATGGCGTTCGCGGTCACGCCGAACTTGCCGAGCTCGATGGCGAGCGTCTTCGTGAAGCCCTGCAGACCCGCCTTCGCGGCGGAGTAGTTGGCCTGGCCGCGGTTGCCCAGCGCCGACGTCGAGCTGAGGTTGACGATGCGACCCCACTTGGCGTCGATCATGTGCTTCTGGGCGGCACGGGTCATGAGGAACGAGCCACGCAGGTGGACGTTCATGACGGAGTCCCAGTCGCCGGTCGTCATCTTGAACAGCATGTTGTCGCGGATGATGCCGGCGTTGTTGACGAGCACCGTCGGCGCGCCGAGCTCGGCGGCGACGCGGTCGACGGCAGCCTGCACACCCTCCTCGTCGGAGACGTCGACGCCGACGGCGAGGCCCTTCCCGCCGGCCGCCTCGATCTCGGAAACCACTGCAGCACAGGCGGACTCGTCGAGGTCGAGCACGGCGACGGCGAAGCCGTCCTCCGCGAGGCGCTTGGCGACGGCCGCGCCGATGCCGCGGGCGGCACCCGTCACGATGGCGGTGCGCTGGGTGGTGGGCTGGTCGGTCATGCGTTCTCCTGCTGGTGGTCGTGGGAGGGGGTGGTGGGGGCGGTGGGGTCCGGGGTGAACGGTTCGAGCTTCTGCTGGAGCCGGTTCATGCCGGCGAGCCACGCGTCTGGGTGGGCGGCTCGCTGCGCGTGGTACTCGCTGACCTCGGGGTGGGGCAGGACGAAGAAGCCGTCGCCCGAGAGCGCCTGCCAGGCCGCGTCGGCCACGTCGTCGGCGCTCACGACGTCATCCCGGGTGAGCAGGTCACGCAGGGGGCCGGAACCGTCGAGCATGCGGGTCTGCACGCCCTGCGGGCAGATGGCCTGCACGACGATGCCGCGGTGGCGGTACGTCGCGCTGAGCCACTCGGCGAAGGCGACGGCCGCGTGCTTGCTCACCGAGTAGGGTGCGTCGCCGAGCATCGTCAGCAGCCCCGCGGCAGAGGCGGTCACGACGAGCCGGCCACCGCCGGCCTCGAGCCAGCGCGGCACGAGCAGGCGCGCGGCACGCACGTGGGCCAGGACGTTGGTCTCGAGCGCACGTGCCCACTCGGCATCCGAGGCGTCGAGGCCCTTGAGCGTGCCGACGCCGGCGTTCGCGAAGAACACGTCGACGCGCCCGAGCCGGTCGTATGCCGTCTCGACGAGGTGGCGCACTCCCGCCTCGGTGGACGTGTCGCCGGCGACGGCGTGGGCGCCCGTCTCTGCCGCGACCGCGGCGAGCTCGTCGGCGTCGAGGTCGGCCACCACGACCTGCCACCCCTCGTGCGCGAGGCGGGTGGCGATGGCTCGTCCGATGCCCCGGGCTGCTCCGGTGACGACGGCGGTGTCGGGCATGCTGCTCCTCGCGAGTGGACTAAGCGCTTGCTTACCTTGACGACAACAGCCCCTCCCCGTCAAGTGGCCCACCCCACTCCCCCACCCGTCGAGAGGCCGAGACCAACCGCGTCAGGAGGTGACGCGCTGGAGGAACGCGACCGAGCGGTCCAGTGCCTCGCGTCCCGCCGGCGTGTCGAGGTCGAGCTGGTACTCGTGGCCGAGTCGTGGCTGGTGGTCGTCGGCGAAGAGCAGCGTCTCGTGCTCGACGCCGTGCGACTCCAGCGACTCCACCAGGCCCAGCGTGTGCGGCAGGAGAGGGTCGCCGTTGCCGGCCGAGACGAAAGCCGGCGGGAAGGCGGGAGTCAGGTTCTGCGGGATCGAGCCCTGCGTCGTGATCCGCTCCTCGTGACGCTGCGACCCGAGGTACGACCAGATCGCCGTGTTGACGAGCCAGCCGCCCAGCCGCGTCGACCCGCGGGCCAGCGTGAAGTCGTAGGCGCCGCAGAAGAGCACGACACCGCGCACCCCGTCCGGCAAGAAGTCGAGGGCGATCCCCACGCCACGCGCGTACGCCTCGTCGGTGGCGATGAGCGCGACCTGTGCCGCGATCTGGGCTCCTGCGGAGTCCCCCGCGAGCACGATCCGCGTGGTGTCGATGCCGAGCCGGTCGGCATGGTCGACGAGGTGGGCGAGAGCGGCCGCCACCTGCCGCACGGGCGTGGGGTAACGGGAACCGGGAGCGATCGAGTAGTCGACGCCGACCGTCGCGAAGCCACGGCCCGCGAGCACGCGCAGGTAGTTCGCGACGTCGCCCTTGGAGCCGGAGACGAAGGCCCCGCCGTGCACCCAGACGACCGTCGCCAGCGGCTCGTCGCGTTCGGGACGGAACACGTCGAGGCGCCCGTCGGGCGACGAGATGTCGTACGCCTCGTCGACGTCCTCCACGAGCCCACCGGGCACGTGTCGCTCGAGTGCCGAACTGGCACGGGCCGACCCGCGGTCGAAGATCGCACGGATGGCGAGCGCCGACGGCCAGGGCGTCACCCGCGTCGCGACGGCGAGCAGGCCTGCGGCAGCCGCCGCGCCCCGCGCGCCGGTCCGGGCCAGGGCGCGCGCCCGGAGCCCGGTGCCGCGCATGGGTCGAATCTAGACCCGCGTCTGCGCGGGTGGCCTCTCGACGGTCGGGAGGCCACGAACTTTGGCCTGTCGACGCTTGAAGGGGGTTGGGATGTGGGTGGGAACGGGCAGGATCTGGGCATGGAGCTCTCCGACGTCGTCGCCACGTCCCGGGCCGTCGCTGCGACGTCGTCGCGCACCGCCAAGGTCGAGGCCCTCGCCGCGTGCCTCGCCCGCGCCGCCGCCGACGGACCGGCCACCGTCGAGGTCGTCACCGCGCACCTGTCCGGCGTTCTCCCGCAGCGGCGCATCGGCGTCAGCTGGCGCGGCCTCCAGGGCCTGCCCGAACCGGCAGCGACCAGCGCTCTCACGGTCGAGGAGGTCGACGCCGCCGCCACGGCGATCGCCGCCATCGGGGGCTCGGGTTCTGCCGCGGCCCGCACCGCCGCCGTCCGTGAGCTCTTCGCCCGCGCGACCGCCGACGAGCAGCAGTGGCTGCGCGGCCTCATCACCGGCGAGACCCGCCAGGGCGCGGGAGACGGCGTCATGCTTCAGGCCGTCGCCAAGGCGGCGGACGTGCCCGACGCGGCGGTGCGGCGGGCTGTCATGCTCGCGGGCTTCGCGGGGCCCGTGGCGAGCGCTGCCCTCACCGGCGGCGTCGAGGCGCTGGAGGCTCTCACCCTCGAGGTCGGCCGGCCCCTGCGTCCGATGCTCGCCGGCTCCGCTCCCGACGTCGCCGCGGCGCTCGCCACCTTGGGCGGCGAGGTGGTCGTCGAGACCAAGCTGGACGGCATACGGCTGCAGGCGCACGTCGACAACCGCACGAGCCCGGGCTCCGTGCGCCTCTTCACGCGCACGCTCGAGGAGGTGACCGACCGCATGCCGGAGATCACCGAGGCCCTGGCGGCCGTCGACGTCGAGACGCTCGTGCTCGACGGCGAGGTCATCGCGCTCGGCGAGGGCGGCCGCCCGCAGCCGTTCCAGGTCACCGGCGCGCGCACCGCGAGCACCGCCGACGTGCAGCGCCTCCGCGAGGAGGTGCCGCTCACGCCCTTCTTCTTCGACCTGCTGCACCTCGACGGCGACGACCTGCTCGACGAGCCCGCGGCCACACGGTGGAGCCGGCTCGCCCGCACCGTCCCGCCCGCCTGGCTCGTGCCCCGCGAGCTCACCGACGACCCCGAGCGCGCACAGGAGTTCTTCGTCGACCTCGTCGCGGCCGGTCACGAGGGCGTCGTCGTCAAGGACCCCACCCTGCCCTATGCCGCCGGCCGGCGCGGTCCGGGATGGGTCAAGGTCAAGCCGCGCCACACCCTCGACCTCGTCGTGCTCGGCGTCGAGTGGGGCAGCGGCCGGCGTCGAGGCTGGCTCTCCAACATCCACCTCGGGGCACGCGACGCCGACACCGGCGAGCTCGTCATGCTCGGCAAGACCTTCAAGGGCATGACCGACGAGATGCTCGCCTGGCAGACCGAGCGCTTCAGCGAGCTCGCCGTCGACCCGGGCGACGTCGAGGCGGGCCGCTCGGGGCAGCAGTGGGGCGTCGTGCCGCTGCGTCCCGAGCAGGTCGTCGAGATCGCCTTCGACGGCGTGCAGCGCTCCACCCGCTACCCCGGCGGCATGGCGCTGCGCTTCGCACGGGTGCTGCGCTACCGCGACGACAAGCCGGTCTCGGAGATCGACACCGTCCAGACCGTGAGGTCGCTCGCCGGCTGGTGACGTCCGGCCACCAGCCGCGCGTCCCACGAGGACGCGCCGCTATCTGTTGCCGACCTCACGCTCCGTAGGTAAGTTCCGAATCGTCGGCAGTATGCGTGAATTGTTCACATTCCAACGGAGGACCCATGTCCCTGTCAGACCTGTCCCGTCGTTCGGTGCTCACGGGCGGACTCGCCACGACTGCCCTCGGTGTCGGAGCCGGACGAGCCGCCGCGGCCGGGACCGCCACCGCCGACGGGACCGCCGCCGGCCCCGTCGGCACCGCCGGGGCCGCAGGCGAGGAGGGCTGGATCACCTCGACCCTGAGCCGGATGACGTTGGAGGAGAAGGTCGGTCAGCTCTTCATCCAGAACGTCTACGGCAAGGACGCCACGACCCCCGACAGCCGCAACGTCCCGCTCTACGGGGTCGCGAGCCCGGCCGAGGTCGTGCGCAAGTACCACCTCGGCGGCGTCATCTACTTCGCGTGGACCGACAGCGTGCAGAACCCCGACCAGATCGTGGGCCTGTCGAACGGCCTCCAGAAGGCGGCGCTCGAGCAGGGCGGCAAGGCGCCGGTGCCGCTGCAGATCGCCGTCGACCAGGAGCAGGGGGTCGTCACCCGCATCGGTCCGCCCGCCACCCAGTTCCCCGGGTCGATGGCCCTCGGCGCCGGCGACAGTGCGCCCGACGCCCGCACCGCCGCCGCGATCACCGGACGCGAGCTGCTCGCGATGGGCGTCAACACCGACTTCGCGCCCGTCTGCGACGTCAACGTCAACGCCCTCAACCCGGTCATCGGCACGCGCTCGTTCAGCTCGCACCCCGACCTCGCGGCCGAGCTCGTCGCGGCCCAGGTCGCCGGCTACCAGCGCGACGGCGGAGTCTCGTCGTCGGCGAAGCACTTCCCCGGCCACGGCGACACCGCCACCGACAGCCACGTCGCCTTCCCGGTCATCACCCACACGCGCGCGCAATGGGAGGCCGTCGACGCGCCGCCGTTCAGGGCGGCGATCCGCGAGGGCATCGACATGATCATGACGGCCCACCTGGCCTTCCCGGCCCTCGACGACTCCGGCGACCCCGCGACGCTGAGCCATCCGATCCTGACGGGCCTGCTGCGCGAGGAGCTGGGCTACGACGGCGTCGTCGTCACCGACTCGCTCGCCATGCAGGGGGTGCGCGACCGCTACGGCGACGCCGAGGTGCCGGTGCGGGCCCTGCTCGCCGGGGTCGACCAGCTGCTCATGAGCCCATCGATGGACGAGGCGTATGCCGCCGTGCTGGCAGCCGTGCGCAGCCACCGCATCCGCCCCGACGAGCTCGACGCGAAGGTGCGCCGCGTGCTGCGCCTCAAGTACCGCCGCGGCGTCGTGGCCCGGCCGTACGCCGACCCGTCGCGCGTCGCGTCCGTCGTCGGCATCCCGGCGCACCTGTCCGCCGCCGACGAGATCACCGACCGCACGACGACCCTCGTCAAGAACGACGCGTCCGCGCTGCCGATCGTCGCGAGCGGCAAGAGAGTCCTCGTCACCGGCTACGGCGTCTCGACGACCGCCACCCTGGCAGGCGCCCTGACGCGCAGGGGCGCCGGGGTGCAGACCCTCGAGACGGGCACTTCACCGACCGACGCCAAGGTGGCCGCCGCCGTCGCAGCGGCCGTCGACAAGGACGTCGTCGTCGTGACGACCATGAAGGCCTGGGACACCACGGTCACCGACCCGCGCCGCGGGCAGCAGAAGCTCGTCGAGCAGCTGCTCGGCACGGGCACGACCGTCGTCGTCGTCGCCGTCCGCGACCCGTACGACATCGCCTACTTCACCGCGGCCCCGACCTATGTCGCGACCTACTCCTACAGCCCGGTCGCCATCGAGGCGGCCGCGCGGGTCATCACGGGCGAGGTGGCCCCCACCGCCTCGCTGCCCGTCGACATCCCCGTCGCAGGCGACCCCAAGACCGTGCTCTACCCCTTCGGCCACGGGCTCACCTACTGACCGTCACCCAAGACTCACGATCGGAGAACCCAGATGAACCTCAACCGCAGGCAGCTCCTCACTGCCGGAGCCCTCGGTGCCGTGGCCGTCCCCACGGCCGCAGCGGGTTCCATTGCCGCCCAGACCAGCCCGGCGGCATACGCGAGCAGCTACCCCAGCAACCCGGTCACCACGGGCGCCCAGAGCGCGGCGGCCACGAGGTGGTCGGCCCTCGCCGGGCAGCGGGTCGGCGTCATCACCAACCCGACCGGCATCCTCACCAACCTGCGCACCGTCGTCGACGAGATGCACGAGTCGGGCGCCGTCGACATCGTCGGCGTCTTCGGCCCCGAGCACGGCTTCCGCGGCACGGCGCAGGCGGGTGACTCCGAGGGCAACCACACCGACCCGCGCACCGGGCTCATGGTCTACGACGCGTACGGCGCGAACGCGGCGAAGATGACGGCGCTCTTCCGCACCGCCGGCGTCGAGACCGTCGTCTTCGACATCCAGGACGTCGGCTCCCGCTTCTACACCTACATCTGGACCATGTACACGGCGATGCGCGCGGCGGTGGCCGTCGGGGCGCGGTTCGTCGTGCTCGACCGCCCGAACCCCATCGGCGGCAAGGCGATGGGCCCGATGATGACGACGCCGTGGACCTCGGGCGTCGGTGCGAAGGAGATCGTCCAGGCGCACGGCATGACCGTCGGCGAGCTGGCCCGCTACTTCGACGCCGAGTTCCTGCCCGCCGATGCGGGAGGCCGCCTGACGGACCTCACGGTCATCGAGGTCAAGGGGTGGCGCCGTGACGTCCCGTATGCCGTCACCGGACTGCCGTGGGTCATGCCGAGTCCCAACATGCCGACTCCAGACACCGCGCTCGTCTACCCGGGAACGGGCATGTTCGAGGGCACCAACCTCTCCGAAGGCCGCGGCACCACCCGCCCGTTCGAGCTCATCGGCGCCCCGTACGTCGACTACAAGTGGGCCGAACGCCTTGCGGCGCTTGACCTCCCGGGTGTCGGCTTCCGCGAGGCCTACTTCACCCCGACGTTCGGCAAACACGTCGGCGTGGTCTGTGGCGGCGTGGGGCTGCACGTCACCGACCCGACGGCGTTCGACCCGATCCGCTCGAGCGTCGAGATGCTCGCCGCGGCGAAGGCCCTCTACCGCGACTTCGCCTGGCGCTACGACTCCTACGACCCGGCGCGACCCTACTGGATCGACAAGCTGACCGGCTCGCAGCGGCTGCGCACGCAGATCTCCGCCGGGGCTCCTGCCGCAGAGGTCGTCGGCTCCTGGCGCGACGAGCTGGCCGCCTTCGACGCGAAGCGCCGGCCGTACCTGCTCTACAACGGCCCGGCGAACTGACCGGCCGTCCGGACTGCTGCACGATCAAGGAGTGACATGCGTCTGCGCACCCTCGTCGCCACACCCGTCGCCGTCCTCGGCAGCCTCGCCCTGGCGGGCAGCCTCGTGACGGCGGGGCCTGCCGGCTCCGCCGCGGCCGACGACTTCAGCAAGCCAGACCGCGGCTTCGCCCCGCCCAACACCGAGCTCTCCGACGCGAGCCCCGCCTCGCTCGCGCTCGACCCCGACCCGATCGCCGAGTCGGTGGCACAGGTCCACGCCCACGAGCAGGCGCCGGCCGGTGGGCACCCGCTCTTCGCGGGGGCGGTGGGGATCATGGGCCACGAGGGGCGCATCGTCGAGCGCGACGCGAGCGGCTGGGCGCTGCGCTACGCCGACGCGACGACCGAGCTGCCCCGCGACCAGTGGGAGCCGATGCGCACCGACACGGTCTTCGACCTCGCCTCGGTGTCGAAGCTCTTCACGTCGATCGCCGTCGTCCAGCTCATCGAGGAGGGCCGCGTCTCCCTCGAGAGCCCGGTGGCGGCATACCTGCCGGAGTTCGCGGCCAACGGCAAGGCCGGCGTCACCGTGCGGCAGCTGCTCACCCACACCTCCGGCTTCACGTCATGGCTTCCGCTCTGGAGCAAGTGGCCCGACAAGGCCACCCGCATCAGGGCCGTCATGGACCAGCCGCTCACCAGCCCGCCCGGCTCGACCTACCTCTACAGCGACCTCAACCTCATCACGCTCGGCGTCATGGTCGAGCGGCTGCGGGGCGCGCCGCTCGACACGGTGGTCCACGACCGCATCACGGCGCCCCTCGGCATGACCGACACCGGCTACAACCCCACCGACAAGGCACGCACCGCCGCGACGGAGTACCAGACGGCGCCCCCTCGCGGCATGGTGCGCGGCGAGGTGCACGACGAGAACGCGTGGTCGCTCGGGGGCGTCGCCGGGCACGCCGGCGTCTTCTCGACGGCCGACGACCTCGCCGTCCTCTCGCAGGCCCTGCTCAACGGTGGCACCTACGAGGGGCACCGGATCCTCAGCCGCAAGAGCGTCGAGCAGCTGGTCACGAACTTCAACGGCGACTTCCCCGGTGACAGCCACGGCCTCGGCTTCGAGCTCGACCAGCGCTGGTACATGGACGCCCTGAGCGGGCCGCGCACCGCGGGCCACACCGGCTACACCGGCACGTCGATCGTCATCGACTTCACGTCACGATCGTTCGCGATCCTGCTCACCAACCGGGTGCACCCGTCGCGCAGCTGGGGCTCGATCAACGTCGCCCGGCGCGAGTGGGCCCACGGCCTCGCGGCGTCGATGGGCATCCGGCCCCGGCACGGCGACACGGCGTGGTTCACCGGGTCCGAGAACACCGCGACGACGACCCTGACGACGCCCACGCTCTCGGTCGGCATGCGTGGCGCGAGGCTCGGCTTCGACCTCTTCCTCGACACGGAGGAGACCGACCGGCTGCACCTCGAGCGCTCGACCGACGGCGGAGCCACCTGGTCGGCGGTGCCGTTCGAGGTCGTCGACCGGGGCGAGACCGAGAGCGCCGACGGCGTCGTCTCGGGCTCGGGCACGCGTCGCTGGGTGCAGGTGCGCGCCGACCTGGCGGCCGGGGCGCAGCAGCTGCGCTGGCGGCACACCACCGACGGGGGCTATCTGGGGCGCGGTGTCGCGGTCGACGACATCCTCGTCAACGGACCCGGCGGCATCCTGCTCGACGGCGAGAGCACACCCGGCGCGTTCACGGCTGACGGGTGGCGGCTGCAGGGCCGCGACGCCGTAGCGTAGGCCCATGCCAAGGACCGACGACGGGACCACGTCCCCCGCAGGTGCGAGAAGCGCATCGCTGCTCATCCGCCTGCGGGGGATCAAGCCCTCGCTCTCGCCCGCCGAGGACCGCGTCGCCGACATCGTGCTCGCCGACGCGCGCCGCGCGGCCGGACTGACCATCAGCGAGCTGGCGGCGGCGGCGCGCACGTCCGAGACGACGGTGCTCCGGTTCTGCCGGCGGCTCGGCCTGCCCGGCTACCCGCAGCTGCGCCTGACTCTCGCCGAGGAGTCCGCCCAGCCGCGCACGATGAGCACCCACGGCACCGACATCAGCGCCAAGGACTCCATCGACGACATCATCGCCAAGGTCGCGTTCACCGACGCGAGCGCCGTCGAGGAGACGGCGCAGCAGCTGGACCGGGCGGCGCTGGCGGCCGCGGCGGCCGCGATCGCGAAGGCGGGCCGCATCGACATCTACGGCATCGGTGCCAGCTCGATCGTCGGCACCGACCTCCAGCAGAAGCTGCACCGCATCGGGATCGTCGCCTTCGCTTGGAACGACCCCCACATCGCCCTGACGAGCGCGACGCTGCTCGGCGCCGGTGACGTGGCGGTCGGCATCTCGCACTCCGGCACGACGACCGAGACGATCGAGGCCTTGGCGGCCGCACGCTCCACCGGCGCCAAGACCCTGGCGATCACGAACTTCCCGCTCTCGCGACTCGCCTCGGGCGTCGACTTCCTGCTGACCACGGCGGCCCGCGAGACCAGCCTGCGGTCGGGCGCGACCGCGAGCCGCATCGCGGCCCTCACCGTGGTCGACTGCCTCTACATCGCCGTGGCCCAGCGCAACCTGCGCCGCGCCCGCAAGGCCGTCGCCGACACCCGCGAGGCCGTCGCCGGCCACCACGTCACCGACTGACGGGTCGAGTGCCCACGTCCTCACACTCGAGTGCCCACTTCCCGACACATCGAGTGCTCACTTCCTCACGCCCCGACGGCCACCCGCCAGGACGACGCCGTCGGGAAATGAGCACTCGACGGGGTGCAGGCGTCGGAAACTGGGCACTCGACGGGGCGGCGTGATGAGAATGTTACTCATTTACGGCATTGACGGCATACGCGTAGGAAACTAACCTCCAACGGGTGAGCAGCGAGGTGACCGTGGACGCCCCCACCGAGGAGCGCCACCCGGGGACGACGTCCATCGACACCCACACCTCGCTCGACATCCTCCGGGCCCTCAATGCCGAGGACGCGACGGTCGCCGCGGCCGTGGGCGAGGTGCTGCCCGAGCTCGCCCGGCTGGTCGACCGGGCCGTCGACTCGCTCCGCGCCGGAGGCGCGGTGCACTACTTCGGCGCGGGAACGTCTGGGCGCCTGGCCGTGCTCGACGCCGCCGAGCTGCTCCCGACCTTCAACGTCCCGACCGGGCTCTTCGTCGCCCACCACGCCGGCGGGCCCGAGGCGCTGCTGCGTGCCGTCGAGAACGTCGAGGACGACGCCGACCTCGGCCGCTCCGAGGCCGACGGCCTGCACGAGGGGGACATCGCCATCGGCCTCACGGCTTCCGGGCGTACGCCGTTCGTGGCGGGCGCGCTCGAACGCGCGCGCGAGCGCGGCGCCGTCACCGCCCTCGTCACGGCCAACCCGCACGCGGAGATCGCCCACCACGCCGACCACCTCCTCGCCGCCCGCACCGGCCCCGAGGCGCTGACCGGCTCGACCCGGCTCAAGGCCGGCACCGCCCAGAAGCTCGTGCTCAACTCGTTCTCGACCGCCGTGATGATCCGGCTCGGACGCACGTGGAGCAACCTCATGGTCGACGTCGTCGCCACCAACGCCAAGCTGCGCGGCCGCGTGCTGCGCATCCTCCAGGAGGCCACCGGCGCCGACCCGGGGCAGGCCCGAGCCGCCCTCGACGACGCCGACGGCGAGCTGAAGCCGGCGCTGCTGTCGATGCTCGCCGGTGTCGACGCCGCCACCGCCCGAAGCGCCATCGCCGAGCACGACGGCTCGGTGGCCCGGGCACTCGCCGCCCTCGCCGGCCCCACCCACTGACCCCCGAGTCCCCGCACCCCCCACCTACGGTGTCCCCCGGGCACCACGCAGAACCCGACAGGAGCATGACAATGACGTTCGCCCCACGCCTCACCGGCTCGTCGCGGGCCCGCCGCACCGTCCTCGCGATCGCCGCACTCTCCGGAGCCCTCGTCGTGACGGCGTGCTCGCCGTCCTCGTCGGGTGGCTCCGGCTCGACGGCGGCCGGCGGTGACGGCAAGACCACCCTCACCGTGTGGTCCTGGCGCGTCGAGGACGAGGCGGCGTACAACAAGATCTTCGACGCGTACGAGAAGTCGCACCCGAACGTCGACGTCCAGTTCAAGGCGTTCAAGGCGACCGAGTACAACAAGATCCTCGCGACCGGCCTCGCCGGGGCGAACGGTCCCGACGTGCCGCAGGTGCGCTCGTACGGCCAGCTGCAGGGCACCGTCGCGAGCAAGTCGCTGCTGCCCCTCGACGGCAAGGTCGACCTGTCCGGCTGGGACGAGAACGTCGTCGCGAGCGCCAAGGGCAAGGAGGACGGCAAGACGTACTCCGTGCCGCTCGCCCGTCAGACCGTCCAGATGTTCTACAACCAGGGACTCTTCGACAAGTCCGGCCTCAAGGCCCCCACCACGTGGGACGAGTTCGTCGCCGCCAACGACAAGCTGATGGCCGCCGGCGTCACCCCGATCGCCGTCGGCGCCAAGGACGACTGGACCTTGCCGATCGTCCACGAGGTGCTGGCGGGCCCCCGCTTCGGCGGCAAGGCCTTCCAGGACGAGGTGCAGTCGGGCAGGAAGAGCTTCACCGACCCCGACTGGGTGGGCTCGGTCAAGGTCGTCGGCGACCTCGCGAAGTACATGCCGAAGAACGTCACCGGCGTCGCCCAGACCGACGCGCAGACGCTGTTCTCCGCCGAGAAGGCCGCCATGATCCCCGGCGGCAGCTTCGACCTCGCCGTCTTCCAGAAGGCCAACCCCGCGATGAAGATCGGCATCTTCCAGGTGCCGCCGGCCCCCGGCTCGCCGAGCGGTTCCGGGGCGACCACGGCAGGATGGGCCGATGGCAACTTCGCCGTCTCCGCCAAGTCGAAGCACCCGAAGGAGGCCACCGAGCTCGTCACGTGGATGACCTCCAAGGAGTTCGGCCAGATGGTCAGCGACGACATCAAGCAGCTCTCCGCGGTGCCGGGCGTCGACCCGACCGACCCGCTGCTCAAGCAGATGAGCGACAACTACGCGAAGTCCGGCTCGCCCTACCTGCTGCTCACCGACTTCCGCTACGGCGCCCCCTCCGGCACCGAGCTGCTCGGCAAGGGCATCCAAGAGATGCTGCTCGGCTCCAAGGACGCGGCCACGGTGAGCAAGGAGCTCGACACCGGCGTCAAGACCTGGTTCAAGCCGAGCGCGTGACGCTCGACCCGAAAGGCACGGCATGAGGCACGGCATGAGGCGGCGTACGGGCCTGCTCTTCGTCGCCCCGGCACTCGCGCTCTTCGCGGTGTTCGTGCTCTACCCGATGGTGACGGCGTTCTCGTACGCCTTCTTCCACTGGCAGGGCACGACCCGCGGGGAGTTCGCCGGGGTCGCGAACTTCACGACCCTCTTCACACGGGCCCCGTTCACGACCGACCTGCCACAGGCGCTGCTGCACAACGTGCTGTTCTTCGTCGGCACGATGCTCATCCAGAACACCATCGGGCTCACGATCGCCTACCTGCTCCACAGCCGGCCGCGCAGCCGGCGGGTGCTGCAGACCCTGTACGCGATGCCCTACCTGGTGAGCCCGATCGTCATCGGCTACCTCTGGACGCTGCTGCTCTCGCCGACGTTCGGTCCGGTCAACACGCTGCTGACGAAGATCGGCCTCGAGTCGTGGGCGCTGCCGTGGCTCGGCGACCCGAAGACGGCCCTCTGGGTCGTCATCCTCGTCAGCGTGTGGCAGTGGATCGGCTTCCCGGTGCTGCTCTACGGCGCAGCGCTCGGTGGCGTGCCCGAGGAGCTCACCGAGGCCGCCCGCGTCGACGGCGCGAGCAACCGACAGGCCTTCTTCCGCATCACGCTGCCGCTGCTGGTCCCCGCCATCGGCACCGTGTCGGTGCTGACGTTCATCTTCGCGATGGAGGCGTTCGCCCTGCCGTACGCGTTCGGCGGGTCGACCGGAAACCCTGCGGGCGCAACCGACTTCGTCTCGCTGCTCTTCTACCGCACGGCCTTCGACTCAGGTGCGACCGACGCCATCGGCAGCTCGTCGGCCCTCGCGACGCTGCTCTTCCTCATCATCTTCGGCGGGGCCTACGCGGCCACGGCCGTGCTGCGCCGTCACGAGCGGAGGATCACCGCATGACCACCGCCGTCGTCACGACAGAGGAGCCGCAGCAGCAGACCCGCACCTCCCCCACGCCGCGCAGCCGGCGCCGCCCGCCACGAGCGAACGCTCCCGTGGGCGGCGCGGGCGCCGGGGTGCTCCTGTGGGGGTATGCCGCCCTGGCGCTGGTGCCGCTGCTGATCATGGTGAGCAACAGCGTCCGCACGAACGCCGACCTCATCACGGACCCGCTCGGCCTGCCGAGCCCGCCGACGACCGCGAGCTACGTCGAGGCGTGGACGACGGGCAGCTTCGCGACGTACTTCGGCAACTCCCTGGCCGTCACGGTCGGTGCGGTGGCCATCTCGACGGCGGTGGCGACGATGGCCGCCTACGCGCTGGCGCGCGGCCGGTCGCGCATCTTCCGCTGGCTCGAGTCGCTCTTCCTCTCGGGCCTGATGCTGCCGATCCACCTCGCGATCCTGCCGATCTTCTACCTCTTCGACGGCCTCGGCCTCGTCGACTCCCGACTCGGCCTCATGCTCATGTATGCCGCGTCGGGCATCCCGTTCTCGATCTTCGTGCTCACGACGTTTTTCCGGCAGCTGCCCGAGGAGCTCGAGGAGGCGGCGGCGCTCGACGGCGCGACGAGCTGGCAGACGTTCTGGCGCATCATGGTGCCGCTCGTGCGCCCCGCCCTCGCGACCGTCGCGGTCTTCCGCTTCGTGCCGATCTGGAACGACTTCCTCTTCCCGCTCGTGCTGCTGCGCCGCGAGGAGAAGTACACCCTGCCCGTCGGCCTCACGACCTTCTTCGGCGAGAACGCGACGAACTACTCGGCGGTCTTCGCCGGGCTCGTGATCACCACGGTGCCACTCATCGTGCTGTTCCTCGTCGCGACGAAGCAGATCGTCGCCGGGTTGACGGCCGGCATGGCGAAGTGATCGGCTCGCTCGCGTGAGCGAGCGCACGGTGGTCGCCGTCGACGTCGGCGGCTCCGGCCTTCGCCTGACCACGTATGCCGCCGAGCGGGGCCCCGTGCGCACCGCCGCCGGCGCCCGGGTCGGGGCGGGCGGGATCGACCTGTCGTCCCTCGTCGCCGATGCTCGCGCCCTGCTCGAGGCCGAAGAGAAGGCCACCGGCGCAAGGCAGCCCGAGACCCCCGAGGTCGTCGTGTGGTCGATGCGCGGGCTGCTCTTCCTCGCCGACCGTGACGAGGTGCTGCGCACTGTCGCTGCCGGGCTGGGCGCGCGCCGCACCGTCGTGGTCAGCGACGCCGTCGCCAACCTCGTGGGCGCGACCGGCCGCATCGGCCCCGGGGCCGTCGTCGCCGCCGGTACCGGGGCGGTCGCCTTCGGCACCGACTTCACCGGCCAGTGGCGGCGGGTCGACGGCTGGGGCCACGTCCTCGGCGACGCGGGCTCGGCCGCCGTGCTCGGCATGGAGGGGCTGCGCGCCGCCCTCCGGGCCCACGACGGCCTGCCCGACGGGTCGACCGCCCTCCTCGATGCGGCGACGGCGCTGCTGGGTCAGCCAGAGGCCTGGCCGCGTCAGGTCATGACTACACGCGACGCCCCGGAGCGTCTCGCAGCCGTGGCCCCGATCGTCACGGCCGCCGCCGTCGACGACCCTGTCGCCCGGGACCTCTGCGCCAGAACGGGATCCGCGCTCGCCCAAGCCCTGCTCCGCGCCGCCGAGGGCCTCGCCCAGCCGGTGCTGACGGCGACGGGTGGCCTGCTGTCGGCGACGTCGGTCGCGAGCGCCCTGGACGAGGCCCTCACCCGCGCGGGAGCCACCCGCTCCCCGGCGCTCGGCGGCGCGCTCGACGGCGCCCTGCTGCTCGCCCGGCACCTGCTCGAGACGGGCAGCGTCCCCGAGCACCCGGCATACCTGCTCGTCCGCTGAGCGGGCTCGGTCGGGTATGTCCCTGATCGGTCCCAGCAGCCCCGTCTACGCTCGGGACACCGCAACGAGCCGACTGGAGCCCGCATGTCCGAGCACGACGCCCACCGCCCCGGACTCGGGTCCATGCCGCACGAGACGGGCACCGCCTTCCGTGTGTGGGCACCGCACGCCGACGCCGTCGCGGTCACCGGCAGCTTCACCGACTGGTCCGGCGACGGGCACGCGATGGTCCCCGAGGAGAACGGGCACTGGTATGCCGACGTCGACGGCGTGCGCCCCGGCGACGAGTACCAGTTCGTCATCACCAACGGCGAGCAGCGCCTCATGCGCATCGATCCCCGCGCCCGGGTCGTCACGAACTCGTCGGGCAACGCCGTCGTCTACGACCGCGACGCCTTCGACTGGGGCGGCGACACGTTCGGCTGCCCGCCGCACGACGAGCTCGTCATCTACGAGACCCACATCGGCTCCTACGTCGCGAGCGAGGGCGACGCCGGCGACCTGACCGGGCTGTCGGGCAAGCTCGAGTACCTGCACCAGCTCGGCGTCAACGCGGTCGAGCTCATGCCCGTCGCGGAGTTCGCCGGCGACTACTCGTGGGGCTACAACCCGTCGAACCCGTTCGCCGTCGAGAGCGGCTACGGCGGCGCCGACGCGCTCAAGTCGTTCGTCAAGGAGGCCCACAGCCACGGGATCGCCGTCATCCTCGACGTGGTCGTCAACCACTACGGCCCGAGCGACCTCGCCCTGTGGCAGTTCGACGGCTGGAGCGAGGACGGCAAGGGCGGGATCTACTTCTACAACGACGAGCGCTCGGCCACGCCGTGGGGCGACACGCGGCCCGACTACGGCCGCGAGGAGGTCCGCGCCTTCCTCCACGACAACGCCCTCATGTGGCTCGAGGAGTTCCACCTCGACGGGCTGCGCTTCGACGCGACGCTCTACGTCCGCACGATCGACGGCGTCGGCACCGGTGACCTCCCGGAGGGCTGGGACGTCCTGCGATCCATCACGAGCACCATCCACGAGCGGCACCCCGACAAGATCCTCATCGCCGAGGACCTCCAGGGCGATCCGGCCATCACGTCCGTCGACGACGGCGGCGCCGGCTTCCACGCACAGTGGGATGCCGGCTTCGTGCACCCCGTGCGGCGCATGCTCACGGCCGTCGACGATGCCGACCGGTCGATGACCGAGCTCGTCGACGCGGTGCGCGGCACCGACGAGCCCTTCCGGCGGATCGTCTACACCGAGAGCCACGACGAGGTCGCCAACGGCAAGCTGCGCGTGCCCCACGAGATCGACGGCGACGACCCCAGCGGCTGGGCCGCCCAGAAACGGGCGACGCTCGGGCTGGCCATCGCACTGACGTCGCCCGGCATCCCGATGCTCTTCCAGGGCCAGGAGTTCCTCGAGGACGAGTGGTTCCGCGACGACGTGCCGCTCGACTGGGAACGCGCCGAGCAGTTCCGCGACATCGTCCGGCTCGGGCGCGACCTCATCCACCTGCGTCGCGACGTCGACGGCGTCTCACGCGGCCTGCGCGGCGACGGCTTCGAGGTGCTCCACCTCGACGACGAGGCCAAGACGGTCGCCTGGGAGCGCCGGTCGGGCGACGACGTTGCCGTCGTCGTGGTCAACGCGAGCGCCGAGCCCCGCGACATCACGACGGGTATGCCGTCCGCCGGGCCATGGGCGGTGCGCTTCAACTCCGACGCGGCCACCTACAGCGCACTCTTCGCAGGCCACGAGACACATGACGTCGATGCGGTGGACGAGCCTCTCGACGACCAACCGGCGCGCGGCACCGTCTCGGTGGGCGCGTACACCCTGGTCGTCCTGACCCCCGCCTGACCGACTGCCGGCCCCCGCAGACCCCACCCGGCGGGGAGGGCCCTTTGGGTGTACCGGCACGGGTCTGCCACCGGCCGCCGGCACCGCTGAGGAGCAACTTCAGCCGTCGGAGCCCGACTCACCCCGGTCGTCGGCGTCCTGGGGGTCCTGCTGCCCCGGCAGGTCCTCGGCGTCCGCCTTGTCCTCGGCCTCCGCCTTGTGCTCGGCGTCCGCCTTGTCCTCGGTGTCCGGCTTGTCCTCGGCGTCCGGCTTGTCGGCCGCCTCCTGGTGCTCGGGCTGACCCGCGACCTCGGCCTGGTCGTCCGCGTCCTGCGTGCCCGGCTGGTCCTGCTGGTCCTCGACCTCACCCGGCTCGTCGGGCCCGTCGGTGGTGGTGGGCGAGCCCGAAGACGCAGTCTCCGAGGGGGATGGCTCGCCTGCCTCGGCCGTCTCGGCCCTGGGTCCTCCGGGGCCGCTCGACGTGTCCGAGGCGCCCACCACCGACGGCGGTGAGGACGGCTGGCCCGGCGACGCCACTGCGACGCCGATGCCGGCGGCACCTGCCGCAACCGCTGCGCCCAGAACGAATGCAGCGCTACGATTCACTGGCTTGAGACTCACGGGGAGGGCCCCTTCCGATGGATGCCGGCCTGCCGCACCTACGGCAGTTGATTGCCCCGCACCGAGGCACCGCTACACCGGTAACGCGGGGGACTCCCACGGCGATTCACCCGTGATGGACGAAGCGCGGCTTCGCGATGTCGTTGGCCGGGCCCGGGCGGGCGACGCCGAGGCGATCGAGTTGCTGCTGAAGGAGTTTCGCCCGCGTATCCGCAGGTACTGCGTGACCCGGCTGGTTCGGGAGGAGGTGGCGGACGACGTGACGCAGGAGTCGTGCCTGGCGCTGGCGGCCGCCCTGCCCCGCTACGAGGACAGGGGCGTTCCCTTCAGCAGCTTCGTCTTCGGCATCGCGGCCAACAAGGTGGCGATGGCCCGACGCACGCTGGCGAGGTCGCACGAGGTCCTGAGGGTCGTGCCGGACGCGGAGTCGGACGATCCGACGCCGGAGGAGCGTGCCGTGAGCAGTGACGGACTGCGTCGGCTGCTCGAGCCGCTGTCGACCCTGCCTGAGCGGCAACGCGAGATCCTGCTGCTGCGCGTCGTCGACCAGCTGTCTGCCGACGAGGTCGCGGCGCTCCTCGGCATGACCTCGGGCGCCGTGCGAGTGGCCCAGCACCGGGCCCTGCGCGCCCTGCGTCGCACCATGGGGGTGACCGGCGCATGACACCCCGCCGCCGCACCTCGCGAGCCATTCGCTCCGACGACGCGCTCGTCGAGTCGCTGGCCCGCCGTGAGGAACCAGCGGTCGGCGGCACCGACCGCGCCGCACGCCTCCTGGCCGACATCGCCGTGGCCGCCGACGCGGCCACCCCCGGGCTGGCGCCGTCCGCCGATCTCGCTCGATCGACCTCCGGCGTACGCGCGTCCGCCGGCGCCGACCCGCAGCGGGGCGAGCGCTCGTCGCTCGGCTGGGCCGTGGCGGCTGCGGCGGCCGCCGTCCTCGCCGTCGGGCTCGGCACGATCGCCCCGCGGTCCACCCCGGGTCCCGTCTCCCCCGTCAGCACGGTCGACGTCACGTCGCAGTCGCTCGTCCGCGCGCGCACCCTCATCGGTGAGGCGGAGGACATCCTGGCTCCCGCGGGCGCGCTCCTGACGCCGACCGCCCGCGACCGCGCCCGGGAGCTGCTCGTCCGGGCCAGGGCCGAGCTCGCGCGGGCCCGGAAGGGGCAGCAGGGTCTGTCCGAGGAGAGTGGCGCGGTCGAGGAGGCACTCGTGCGCGCCGAGACCGACCTCACCGAGTCGGAGCGCGGCCTCGAACCCGAGACCAGCGGCCCGGGGCCCACCCCCACGGTGGACGAGGAGCAGCACCCCGAGACCGACGAGGAGCCCCCTGCCGGTGACGGTTCCGAGGAGAGCACGGAGCACACATCGGGCAACGACGAGTCCTCGCGCGACGACTGAATGCCGTTCCGGCAGACGTTGGCGCACCGTTGGCGCCCGACCCCATCCGGGATCGTGGCGGCACCGAAGACCGGTCGACGGCTGCCACCGCACTGAGGGGTCCGGTGGCAGCCGGTCATGCAGGAAGGGGCCCGCCCGACAGCCGTCGGACGGGCCCTTCTGCAGCGGTACGAGCTCAGCGCAGCGGGTCGAACGGGCTCAGCTGCGCGGGGGCGGTGCCGGTGACGATCTGCTCGGCGAGCAGGCGACCGGTGACGGGGCCGAGGGTGATGCCCCACATGCCGTGGCCGCCGGCGACGAAGACCTTCGGGTTGCGCGAGGCGCCGATGAGCGGGAGGCCGTCGATGGTGCAGGGGCGCGAGCCGACCCACTCGTCCTGGCGGTGGTCGAGGTCGGCGCCCTTGAGCAGCGGGCGCGCCGACTCGACGATGGCCTTGATGCGTCGGCGGTCGAGGGCGGCCTCGGGCTGGCGGAACTCCATCATGCCGGCGACCCGGAGGCGGTCACCGACAGGCGTGCAGGCGACGCGGGCGGCCGGGAAGTAGACCGGGCCGTTCGGCAGGTCCTCGACCTCGACCGAGAAGGAGTAGCCACGGCCGGCCTGCACGACGCGCTTGACGCCGAACTCCCGTGCCAGCTTGCCGAGCCAGGCGCCCGTCGCGACGACGACGGCGTCGTAGTGTTCGGCCTGCCCGAAGTCGTTGGTGACGAGCACGCCGGTGGGGGTGTCGGTGATGCGCGAGACGGCGCTGCCGGTGACGATCTTGCCGCCACGGGCGGTGACGGAGTCCGCGAGCGCGGCGACGTAGGCGCCCGGGTTGATGAAGCGCTGGCCGTGCAGCACGATCGCGGCACCGATCTCGTCGGACAGGGCGGGCTCGATGGCGCGGGCGTCGTCACCGGAGAGGACGTCGAAGGTGATGTCGCCGCCGGAGGCGTGGATGTGCTCGATCTCCTCGAGCAGCGTCTGGCGCTCCTCGGCGTTGCGGTAGGCCGCCGTGAACGACTTGGCCTCGTAGGTGTCGGCGTCGACGCCACCTGCCTTGAGCAGGTCGAAGCTCTGCAGGGACAGGTCGTTGACCGGCACGAGGGCGCCCATGGCCTTCTTCCACGCCGTCATGGTGCTGTGGCGGGTGAAGCCGGTGACGAAGCGGAGGAAGTCGGGGCGGGCGCTCGGCGGCACGTAGACGGGCGAGCTCGGGCTGAGCACGGCGCGCAGGCCGTACTTGAGCACGGCCGGCTCGGGCAGCGGCGTGGCGATGCCCGGAGTCAGCCAGCCCGCGTTGCCCCACGACGCGCCGGCGGCGACGCCGTCACGGTCGATGACGGTCACCTCGACGCCACGCTCCTGGAGGAACCAGGCGGTCGCGAGACCGACCATGCCCGCTCCGACGACGGCAACGCGCTCGGGGACCGGGGTACCAGCGGTGTTCACGGCAGGCATGCGGATCGACTCCTGGGGGTGTGTGGGTGCCTTGCGACCATGGTGGCGTCCCCCAGGACCGACCCCTTGGTGCTGCACACACAGAGTTCATCGCGGTCCTTGTGCGCGTGACACAACTCGGTGGGCCACAATGGGGTATGCCGCCTGCCCAGCGACGCTCCCGCGCCGGCACCACGCGCACGTCGTCCACGACGCCCGTCGGCCTTCCCATCGCGCAGCTGGTGGGCGCGCTCGGCGGCGGTCTGCTGACCGTCGTCGTCGACGCCGGAGGGCCTGCCGTCGACGACGTGACGCTCGCCGAGCCGGCGTCGGGGGTCTTCGGCCAGGCGGGCGACCTCCTGCTCGGGGTCGGGGTCGAGCGCCCGGCCGAGGCGTCCGCACTGCTCGAGGGCGCCGCGTCGGCCGACACCGGCGCCGTGGTGCTCCGCCGGTCTGCCGCCCGCCACACACAGGTCCGCGCGGCCGCGCGGCGCCACGGCGTCAGCCTCGTGCAGCTGGCCGACCACGCCTCCTGGGCGCACGTCGTGTGGCTGCTTCGCGGCGTGCTCGACCGTGCCGCGAGCGGCCCGGCCGTCCGGGCCGAGGGGCCGGTGCTCGACGAGCTGTTCGCCCTGGCCGACGCGTGCGCGGCCCTCGTCGATGCCCCCATCACCATCGAGGACACCCAGTCGCGGGTCCTCGCCTACTCCTCCACCCAGGACGTGGCCGACCCCGCCCGCGTCTCGACGATCGTCGGTCGCCGCGTGCCCGACGAGGTCATCGCCAACCTGCGTGGTCGCGGCGTCTTCCGCCGGCTGGCGCGCTCCGACGAACCGTTCTTCGTGCCGGCCGGGCGCGGCCTACGGGCCCGCGTCGTCGTGCCGGTTCGCGCCGGCACCGAGTGGCTCGGCTCGATCTGGGCGGTCGTCGACGACGAGCCGGACGAGCAGGTCATGGGCTCACTGGCGCAGACCGCCTCGGTCGTGGCGCTCCACCTGCTCCGCATGCGGTCACAGGCCGATCTCGCCCGCCGCGTCTCCGCCGACCGGCTCCGCGCCCTGCTGAGCGGCGACACCCTCGAGGCGGAGAGCTGGCTCCCCGCCCCGCCGTGGCGCGTCGTGGTGCTGTCCGGGGCGCACCACGACGGCGACGTGGGCACGACGACGCGCCTGCACGCGACTGCCCGCGAGTCCCGAAGCGGCAGGGCCCGTGACGCGGCCGCGCCCCGCGACGCCGAGCGTGAGCTCGACGTGTGGGAGTCGGTGGCGCGGCGCCGGTCGTGGCGCCAGCCCCTGCTCGCGATCTTCGACGGGGTGGCGCTGGCACTCGTGCGGGACGAGCCCGGCGACACCTCCGCCGGCACGTGGGAGTGGCTGCTCGGCGTCGTCGAGGAGGTCGCCCGCGTCACGCCGGGCGCCACCGCGAGCGCGGGTGGTCGGGTCTCTCGGGCCGTCGAGCTGGACCGCTCGCGCCGCGAGGCGACCGAGGTGCAGCGGCTGCGCGACATCGGGCGCGTCACCGGCCCGTCGACAACGGTCGAGGAGGCCTGGGCCGCGGTGACGAACGCCCGCGCCCTCGGCGGCATCTGGACCGAGGAGCTGCTCGGCCCCGTCGGCACGATCCGCGACCACGACGAGGCGCACCAGACGGCATACCTCGAGACCGTGGCCGCGTGGCTCGACCACCCCGGCGACCCGCGCGAGGCCGCGGCCCGGCTGCACGTGCACCCGAACACCCTGCGGTACCGCCTGCAGCGCCTGTCGGACGTGGTCGACCTCGACCTGCACGACCCGGAGACGCGGCTCGCGCTGCGTCTCCAGCTGCGCGCCCTCGGCCACTGACGCGGGCCCACGCGCAGGCCACGACATCGCTACCGTGGCGCCATGGGCGAGGCGACGGCGCGGCAGGACGAGCAGACGTGGCTCCCCCACTCGGAGTTCGAGCGCATCTACGGGCCGCTCCGGCCCCTGTCGCCGGACGAGGCCAAGGACGTGCTGGCCGGCCTGGACGTGCCGTGGTGGGTGGCCGGCGGCTGGGCCATCGAGGCCTTCACCGGCGTCGCCCGTCCGCACGAGGACCTCGACCTGTCCGTCTTCCGGCGCGACCTGCCGGCCGTGCGCGAGTTCCTCGAGCCCCGGTTCCACCTCTGGGCGGCCGGCGGCGAGGGCCTGCTCCACCTCGCCCCGGGCCGCGCCATGCCCGACAGCTCCGGGCAGGTCTGGGTGCGGGAGCACGCGCTCGCGCCGTGGATCTGCGAGTTCCTGCTCAACCGCGACGTCGAGGGAAGGTGGCAGTCGAAGCGCGACCCGTCGTTCAGCGCACCGCTCGAGGCGGTGACCTGGGAGCGCGACGGCGTGCGCTACCTCAACCCCGAGCTCGTCCTCAGCCACAAGGTCGCGACCGGGCGACCCAAGGACGACGACGACCTGGCCGCAGCGCTGCCGCTGCTCTCCCCCGAGCAGACCGCCTACCTCGCGACCTTCGTCCGCACGCACGCCCCCGGGCATCCGTGGCGGAGCGTGCTCGACCGCGCCACCTGACCCGCCCCAGGCGGCGAGCAGGGCTCAGGCCTCGCCGAGGTGCACCGTCCCGTCGGCGTCCACGCGGAAGTTTGGGTTGTGCACGAAGTCCCACCGGAACCCGTCGGGGTCGGCTACGCAGGCGCTCGACCCACCCCACTCGCGTACGGCGGGGGCCGTGACGGACGTCGCCCCGGCAGCCAGGGCGGCGGCATGCAGCTCCTGCACCTGCTCGGCCCGCTCGACGTTGTGACCGAGCGACATCGGCGGCGCCGCCGTGCCGTGGGCGACGTCGCCGTACTCGCTCGGCAGCTGCGACACGTCCCACAGCGCGAGCAGCAGCCTCGGCGCGGCCTGGACGAAGCAGATCTCACCCGGCAGGTGCAGCACCTGACGGAAGCCGAGGCCGTCGACGTAGAAGGCGCGTGATGCCTCGACGTCACGGACCCCGAGCGTGACGGCGGACAGGTCCGGACGAGTCGTCATGCCCGCCACGATATGAGGTCGAACGAGTCAGGGGAGGGACACCGTGGTGTCCCTCCCCTGCTTGTGGCGCTGGATGCCCCCAACCAGCGTCTGAGTCGGTGCCGGTCAGTGCCGGTCAGTGCCGGTCAGTGCCCGCCACCCAGAAGGTCGCGTACCTCCGACTCGCGGTACCTCCGGTGCCCACCAAGGGTCCGGATCGAAGTCAGCTTGCCTGCCTTGGCCCAGCGAGTGACCGTCTTGGGGTCCACTCTGAAGAGTGCCGCAACCTCGGCAGGTGTCAGCAGCTTCTCGGTCTCGTGTCGATCCTGAGTCGTCATTGTCATATCCCCACCACCCTGTCGCTAGGTGCAGCGACACGCATCGCCCCAAGCGGGGCTCGGTAAAGCAAGAGTAAAGTCTGGACTCGCCCAATGGCGGTTAATCACAGAAAAGAGTCAAATCGTCCCCGTTTCGCACCTGGCGGTGTAATGGGGGTTGTGAGCCCGGAGGACACCGTCCGAAGCGCCTCGCGACGCGACGCCGCGGAGGGGGTCCGGCGGGCGCAGGATTTGCCTCTCTCATGTAGCGTTAGCCCCACGAGAACACACACATTCCCGGGACCGCTACGCAGACATCGAGGAGCCATCCGGCTCTCCGAGGGGCGATGCCGTCCCGGCACGACGCACGAGGGGGTCACGCCATGGGGCGCGGCCGAGCCAAAGCCAAGCAGACCAAGGTCGCACGGCAGCTCAAGTACTACACACCTGACACGGACTTGAGCGCGCTGGAGCGTGAGCTGCACGGGCCGTCGCAACGCGACGTCTCCAACCAGCCACAGTCCGTCGACGACGACGAGTACGACGAATACGGGAAGTGGGTCTCGGGCGAGCGCTGAGCTCGCCCTCCTCTTCCGTCTGCACCTCGTGCGTCGGGTGTTTCGCACCCGGCGTGCGGTCGGTGCTGCCCTGACACGGCCGAGCCCGCCCACCGTTGCGGTGGGCGGGTTCGGTCATGCCATCCGGCTGGTCCGGCCACCATCCGCCGAACGTGGTGAGGCGCGAGCGACGTTGTCGCGCAGCGCTGCCCAGTGAGGCGATGGGTGAAGGCGAGGGGGAGGCGATGGCTGCGGCCGGCAGGCCTCGCCCGCGACGTCAGGCCGTCGGGTGCTGCCCGACCACCTGCACAGCGCCGCCGTCGACGCCCTTCGCTCCGCGCACGACCTCCGCGTCCGAGGCGACGAGCCCGTCGGCCTGCGCACGCTCCTCGGTCGCCACCTCGCCGAGACGCCACGCCCGTATGCCGCGCGCCTCGCTCAGCTCGATCGCGCGGTCGGCGTGCGCCTCGGGCAGCACCGCGACGAAGCCGATGCCCTGGTTGAGGGTGCGCTCGATGTCGGCCTGCGGCACGCGACCGAGCCCCTGGACGGTGCGGAAGACGGCCGGCGGGGTCCACGTGGTGCGGTCGACCCGCGCGAACGTGCCGTGGGGCAGCACTCGGGCGAGGTTGGCCGCGAGCCCGCCGCCGGTGACGTGGCTCAGGGCGTGCACGTCGACGCCGGCGTCGCCGATGATCTCGAGCAGCGGCTTGGTGTAGATGCGGGTCGGCTCGAGCAGCTCCTCGCCGAGGGTGCGGCCGAAGTCGTCGACGTGGCGGTCGAGGGCCCAGCCGGCGCTCTCGACGACCCGGCGCACCAGGCTGTAGCCGTTGCTGTGCAGGCCGCTGCTCGCGAGGGCCACCACGACGTCACCGTCGGCGACGCGCTGCGGACCCAGCACGGCGGCATACTCGACGACGCCCGTGGCGGCGCCGGCGACGTCGTACTCGTCGGGCTCGAGCAGGCCGGGGTGCTCGGCGGTCTCGCCACCGACGAGGGCGACGCCGGCCTCCTCGCAGGCGCGGGCGATGCCGCCGACGATGGCGGCGATGCGCTCGGGCACGACTTTGCCGGTCGCGATGTAGTCGGTCATGAAGAGCGGCTCGGCACCGCAGACGACGATGTCGTCGACGACCATGCCGACGAGGTCGAAGCCGATCGTGTCGTGCACGTCGAGGGCCTGGGCGATGGCGACCTTGGTGCCGACGCCGTCGGTGCTCGTGGCGAGGATCGGGCGGGTCATCCGCGCGATGACGCTCGCGTCGAACATCCCGGCGAAGCCGCCCAGTCCTCCGACCACCTCGGGCCGGGTCGCGCGCCGCACCGACGCCTTCATCAGCTCGACCGCCTTGTCACCTGCCTCGACGTCGACTCCGGCCGAGGCATACGTGATGGGGGCGTCGCTCACGGCCCCACCCTACCGGCCCCTCGACCACCCCTTTCGCATCGTCCGGGCTATGGGGGACGGCGTATCCGTTCGGAAGCTTGCACGGGTGATCGGCGTGCGCCACAGCGGCCGTCCGCGGGGTCGATTGATTGCCGTCCAGGCCTTGCTGGAGGATCGATGACATGACCAAGCGCGCTCTCCTCCTCGCTGTGGCCGCAGTCGTGGCCGGGCTAGGCGTCCTTACCGGGCACCTTCTGAACGGAACCGAGCCCAACGGGGCCGCCCGCGTGGCACCCGTCACGGGGTATGCGCCATTCACGCGCACACCGGATCCGTGGCTCATCGCCCACCGGGGCGGCGCCGCGCTCTACCCCGAGGAGGGCAGGCGCGGCTACGACCACTCACTCGCCTCCGGCTTCGCCCTCGAGGCGGACGCCCGTCAACTCCAGGACGGGACCTGGGTGCTCCTGCACGATGACACCGTCGATCGGACGATGAGCGGGGTGTCCGGGCCGATCGACGAGCTGACTGTTGACCAATGGCGAGCCGCGTACCTGAAGCCGGGGCCGGCCGGAAGATACGCGTCCGACCGACCCTTGACCCTTGACGACTTCCTTGTTCGGTATGGCGGCAGAGCTCCCATAGTGCTTGAGCACAAAGGTGGCTCGGTGGACGATTTCATCAGGCAGATCCAAGGCCGTGGGCTGCAGACCAGCGTCATGGCGCAGTCCTTCAGCTGGACCGAGGTCAAGCAGTTCCAAGCCGCTGGTCTGATCCCGATGTACCTGATGGGCCGGACCATCCGGGTGTCCCCGGCCGACATCGCAGCCAGCGCCGTGCGTTACGTCGGGGTCTCCAAGGACATGAACGCGGCGAGTGTTGCAGCGCTCCGCTCCGAAGGTCTCGTCGTCATCTCGTACACCGTGGACACCAGGCGCGAGTTCGACATCGAGCGCAGGGAGGGCGTCCGTGGTGCGTTCTCCGACAATCCGTGGAGCTTGCGCTGAGCGCCGCTCGCGGCCCCCATGCATTCAGGGGTGCTGGAGGGCGCTCTCGCCGCCGACGCCGACCCCGAGGCTGACGCCCTCGACGTCGACCGAGCGGTCGTGCCCGGTGCGCACCGACAGCGGCAGCGTCTCGAGCACGTGCTTGCCGATGTGGCCGTCCTCGGGCAGCTCGATGGGGTACTTGCCCGTGAAGCAGGCGGTGCACAGCTCGGCCGGCGACTGGTTGGTCGCGCCGATCATGCCCTCCTCGGAGATGTAGCCGAGCGAGTCGGCACCGATCGAGGCGCGGATCTCCTCGACGCCGAGACCGGTCGCGATGAGCTCGGCACGCGTCGCGAAGTCGATGCCGTAGAAGCAGGGCCACTGCACGGGCGGCGAGCTGATGCGCACGTGCACCTCGAGCGCACCGGCCTCTCGCAGCATGCGGATCTGCGCGCGCTGCGTGTTGCCGCGCACGATGGAGTCGTCGACGACGACGAGGCGCTTGCCGCGGATCGTGTGCTCGAGCGGGTTGAGCTTGAGCCGGATGCCCAGCTGGCGCAGCGTCTGCGACGGCTGGATGAAGGTGCGCCCGACGTACGCGTTCTTGACGAAGCCCTGGCCGAAGGGGATGCCCGACTCCTGCGAGTACCCCACGGCCGCAGGCACGCCCGACTCGGGCACGCCGATGACGAGGTCGGCGTCGACGGCGTGCTCGCGCGCCAGGACGCGGCCCATCTCGACGCGCGCCTCGTGCACGACGCGGCCGCGGATGACGGCGTCGGGCCGTGCGAGGTAGACGTACTCGAAGACGCAGCCCTTCGGTTGGGGCTCGGCGAACTTGTGCGAGCGCAGGCCGTCCTCGTCGATGACGATGAGCTCGCCGGGCTCGACCTCACGGATCACGGCGGCGCCGATCGTCTGCAGCGCGGCGGTCTCGGAGGCGACGACCCAGCCGCGCTCGAGGCGGCCGAGCGCGAGGGGACGCACGCCCCACGGGTCGCGGGCGGCATACAGGGTCGTCTCGTCCATGAAGACGAACGAGAAGGCGCCGCGCAGCTTGGGCAGCAGCTCGAGCGCGGCCTGCTCGGGCGTCTTGTCCTCGTCGGCGGACAGGAGCGTCGTGACGAGGGCCGTGTCGGAGGTGTTGCCGCGCGCGAGCTCGCCGGTGACGCGGGCGCCGCCGAAGTGCTCGTCGACGAGGGCCTTGAGCTCGACCGTGTTGATGAGGTTGCCGTTGTGGGCCAGGGCCAGCGTGCTGTGGCCGGTGCCGCCGAGCGTCGGCTGGGCGTTCTCCCACGTGGAGCCACCGGTCGTCGAGTAGCGCGTGTGTCCGATGGCGATGTGGCCGCGCAGCGAGCTGAGCGCCGTCTCGTCGAAGACCTGCGACACGAGGCCCATGTCCTTGTAGACGAGGATCTTCTCGCCGTCGCCGGTGGCGATGCCCGCGGACTCCTGGCCGCGGTGCTGCAGCGCATAGAGCCCGAAGTACGTCAGCTTCGCGACGTCCTCTCCGGGAGCCCAGACGCCGAAGACCCCGCAGGCGTCCTGCGGGCCCTTCTCGCCGGGGATGAGGTCATGACCAAGTCGACCGTCGCCACGTGCCACTGCCCCAGTGTCCCACACGGGCGGGGTCAGCCCGGCCGCGGTCCGTCGCCGGGGCGGGCGCGCAGCGGCAGCGCGGCGAGCACCTCGTAGCGCGGCCGCCGCCCGCGCCCCTCGCCCAGGTGCGACTCGACGAGGGCGAGCTCGGTGGCCCGCCACGCCGGCCCCTCCCAGGCCTCGAGCGACCGGATCCACCGGGTCGCCTCGGTCGGGCGGTGGAAGCGCCCCAGCGTGAGGTGCGGGTGGAAGCGGGTGCCGTCGGGTGTCGCACCCGCCGACGACGCCGCATTGCGTATGCCGCGTGCGACCGCACCGAGGTCACCGCGCACCTGCTCGACACCCGCCCAGAGCACGCGGGCGGCATACGGGTTCGGGAAGGCGCCGGCGCCGGCGAGCTGCAGCACCAGGGGGTCGCGCCGACCGGCCGAGCGGGCCAGTGCGTCGGTGAGGTCGTCGAGGCGCGCCTCGGGCACTGCTCCCAGGAAGGCGAGCGTGACGTGCCACTGGTGGCGGTCGGTCCAGCGGACCTCGGGGCCGGCCTCGCGTCGCGGTGCGACGTGCTCCTCGAGGTCGTCGAGGACCTCGTCGGGTGGCACGACGGCGACGAAGAGCCTCATGGCTGCGTCGCGACCCCCGAGGCGATCAGCGCGTCGACGTCGTCGATCCCCCACGCGCACAGTGCCGCTCGCGTGTCGGCACCGGGCGCGGACGGCGGCGTCGCCAGTGTCGCGGGGGTGCGGGAGAAGCGCGGTGCCGGTGCCGGCTGCACGACGCCGTGGTGCTCGACGTAGGTGCCGCGTGCCGCCAGGTGCGGGTGCGCGGGCGCCTCGGCGTAGGAGAGCACGGGCTCGACACAGGCGTCGGTGCCCTCGAAGACCATCACCCACTGCGCCCGGGTGCGGGTGCGGAACGTGTCTGAGAGCAGGGTTCTCAGCGCCGACCACCGGCGTGGGTCGAGCCGGTCGGGCGCGGCCTCGGTGAGCCCGAGCAGGCGCAGGAACTCGGCGTAGAAGGCCGGCTCGAGCGGGCCGACCGCCATCCAGCCGCCGTCGCTCGTCTCGTAGACGTCGTAGAACGGGGCGCCGGAGTCGAGCAGGTTGGTGCCGCGCCGATCGGACCACAGCCCGGCCGAGACGAGGCTCACGACGAGCGCCGAGAGGTGCGCGGTGCCGTCGACGATGGCGGCGTCGACGACCTGGCCGCGACCGCTGGTGCGCGCCTCGAGGAGGGCTGCGAGAACCCCGACGACGAGGTAGAGGGCACCCCCGCCGAAGTCGCCGACGAGGTTGACCGGCACCTGCGGCGGACCACCGGCGCGCCCGATGGCGTGCAGGGCGCCGGTGATGGCGACGTAGCCGATGTCGTGACCGGCGGCGTGCGCGAGCGGGCCGTCCTGCCCCCAGCCGGTCATCCGACCGTAGACGAGGGCGGGGTTGCGGGCCAGGCAGTCGTCGGGGCCGAGGCCGAGGCGCTCTGCGACGCCGGGCCGGTAGCCCTCGACGAGCACGTCGGCCTTCTCGACGAGGGCGAGAGCGGTCGCGAGTCCGTCCGGGTGCTTGAGGTCGAGCAGCACCGACGGGCGTCCGCGCCGCAGCACGTCGGCCTCCGGGGCCAGCGGGACGGGCAGCGACGCCTCGCCTGGGCGGTCGACGCGGATGACGTCCGCCCCGAGGTCGGCGAGCAGCATGGCCGCGAAGGGCGAGGGCCCGATGCCGGCCAGCTCGACGACCCGGACCCCGGCGAGCGGTCCGGCACGCAGTCCGGCGTCGGGTCCGGCGTCGGGTCCGGCGCTCGGGCCGCGGTCACCCGCCGGGTCGGTCACGACCGGTCGCGACCCGACCGGTCGAGCACGATGCCGAGCACGCCTGCGAGGGCCGTGCCCAGGAGAGCGCCGAGGGCGCCGATGTAGAGGGCGCCGGTCGTCTCGGAGTAGCCCTGCACCCGGTCACCCATCAGCGAGATGGCGGCACCGATGACGAAGCCGAGCACCGCGCCCGTGATGAGGAAGCGCTTGAAGTTCGGGATGCGGGGGCGCTCGGGGCGGGAGTCGCGGGGCGTCTGGCTCACGCGCCCAGCCTAAGCGAGGCGATCGGCAGCAGCCCCTCGAGGTGCGCCCGTCGGCCGCTCGCCCGGACGAGCGCGGCGCCGACGGCCTCGTCCCAGGCCAGGTCGCCGACCGCCAGGCGCAGCCATGTGGCGGCATCGGTCTCGATGACGTTGGGCGGTGTGCCACGCGTGTGGACCGGACCCTCGATGCACTGGACCGCCCCGTGTGGCGGGACCCGCACCTCGACGGTGCGCCCGGGTGCGAGGGTAGCGAGCTCCTCGAGTGTGTAGCGCACGGCGGTCGCCGTCGTGCGCCGGTCGGCCGCCCAGCCTGCAGCGCGGCACGCCTCCAGCGCGGCGTGGCCGTCGGCGATCGGCGTGCGTCGGCGGGGCGGCATACGGCAAGGCTAGCGACGGGCGCCGTCGGCGGTGGAGGTGGCCGCCGACGGCGCCCGTCGTCGGCGGTGGAGGTGGCCGCCGCCTCAGCGCAGCCGGGGCAGCACGTCGGCCACGACCTCGTCGAGGACCTCACGCGTGCCGCGGTAGGGGTCGCTCGGGCGGGGCCAGTGGGTGATCACGTCGGTGAAGCCGAGCCCGGCCGCGCGTCCCACGGCGTCCTCGAAGGAGGCGGCGCTCGAGAGCGTGAACGTCGGGGCCGAGTCGAGGTTGAGGTAGCGGTCGAGGTCGACCGGGTCGCGACCGGCGTCCGCGAGCGCCTCGTCGACGCGGCCGCAGAGCGAGCCGACGAGGGCCCACCACTCGTCGTCGGTGTCGACGTTGCCGCCGTACGTCATCCAGCCGTCGCCGCGCTCGACGGCCAGACGGATCGCCTTGGGGCCGTTGGCCGCCACGATGAGCGGCACCCGGTTGCCGGTGTCGCCGCCGCGCACCGGTCCCGGCAGCGTGCGCACGTCGCGGGCGCCGTAGAACCGGCCGTCGGCGTCGACGTGGTCCTCGCTGAGCAGCCGGTCGAGGAGGGACGTGAACTCGTGGAACCGGGCCGTGCGGTCGCGCAGCGGCAGGTCCTCGCCCATGATGCGCGAGTCGACGTCGCCGCCCGCCCCCACGCCGAGCAGGAAGCGCCCCCGGGAGATGTCGTCGAGCGCCAGCACCTCGCGCATGAACTGCACGGGGTGGTGGTTGTTGGGCGACGACACGAAGGTCCCGAGGCCGATGCGGTCGGTCACCGCAGCCGCGGCCGCGAGGGTGGGCACGGCGCCGAACCAGGGCGAGTCGGGCAGTCCACCCCACGTGACGTGGTCGAACGTCCAGGCGTGGTCGAAGCCCATCCGCTCGGCCTCGCGCCACATCGGCTCGGCGACGGACCAGGAGTGCTCGGGCAGGATCGTGAGTCCGAAACGCATGCCCCTGACGGTAGTAGTTTCGTGAGGACCAGCCCTCGCGAAGGAGTCCTCATGTCCAACCTCGTCGTCCACTTCGAGATCCACGGCTCGGACCCCGAGCGCCTCGCCGACTTCTACTCCTCACTCCTCGGCTGGTCCTTCCAGCAGTTCGGCGACATGCCCTACTGGTCGATCACCACGGGTGAGGAGGCGATGAACCAGGGCGGCTCTGGCCACGGCATCAACGGCGGCCTCACTCAGCGGCAGGGCCCCAGGCCCGAGGCCGGCGGGCCGGTCAACGGCGCCAACATCGTCGTCGCGGTCGACGACGTCGACGGCCTGTTCGCCAAGGGGATCGAGCTCGGTGGGTCGGAGGCGCTGGCACCCTCGGACATGCAGGGCGTCGGACGCCTCGCCTACCTGCACGACCCCGACGGCAACGTCTTCGGCCTCATCTCCCCCGTCATGTCCGACGGCACCACGGCCATGGGCTCCTGACCCCGTGGTGCGACAGGCCGACCGCGTCTGGGACGCCGCCGAGGTCCTCGCGGCGTCCAACGAGTGGAGCTGGGTGCCCGACGGGGCCCCGCACGTGCGCACCGACGAGTATCTCGTCGTCGCCTATCCCGACTACTTCATCACGCCCACCTCGGCTCGCGTCTTCGGCTCGGACCGCGATCCGGCGGAGCTCGCCGACGAGATCTGCGCGGCCGCTCGCGGCTGGGGTCGGGACCGCCTCTGGTGGCGGCTGTCCGAGTTCACGCGGCCGACCGGTCTGGAGCCCCTGCTCCTGGCTCGTGGCGCTGCGGTCGTCGACCGCATGGACGTGCTGGCGCTCCCGCTGGACGGCGACCTGCCCGACCTCGCGGTCCCGGACGACGTCGAGGTGCGACGCGTCACCGACGAGCGGACGGTGCGCGACGCGATCAGCGTGGGCAACGACGCCTTCGGCGGCGACGAGCCGACCGACGACCAGGTCGCGGCCTCGCTCCTCGAGGTGCAGAAGGGTCTCGACGACGGCTCGTCCGGGCGCTGGGTCGCGTACGTGGACGGCCGGCCCGCGGGCTCGGGGGGCTACACGCTCGCCGACGACGTATGCCGTCTCTGGGGCGGTGGCACGCACCGCTCGCTCCGTGGTCGCGGGGCCTACCGCGCCGTCCTCGAGGCCCGGCTGCGTGCCGCGCGCGAGGCCGGCGCCACGCTGGGTCTGACGCACGGGGTCGTCGACACGTCGTCGCCGATCCTGCGACGCATCGGGTTCACCCGCTACGGCGAGGAGCGCACCCTGGTGCTCGACCTGCCGTCGTCGTGATCGCGGGAACCCCTGTGGCAGAGAGGTTCTCGATCGAGTGGGACGACCGCGGAGGCGTCACCGTGCACATGGACGGCTCGCCGCAGTCGCACGTCCAGCTGGACGACCCGACCTTGCTCGTCTTCGAGTACGTGCAGCACCTCGCGCTCGCCATCGACGCCCTGCCGCCCGGGCCGCTCGGCGTGACCCACGTGGGCGGCGCCGGCCTCACCCTCCCGCGGTGGGTCGAGGCCACGCGGCCCGGGTCGCCGCAGATCGTGCTCGAGCCCGACACCGAGCTCACGGAGCTCGTCCGCAGGGAGATCCCGCTCCCCCGACGCCACCGCATCCGGGTGCGGCCCGTCGACGGGCTCACCGGCGTCCGGGCGCTGAAGCCCGGCTCGGCCGACGTCGTCGTGACGGATGCCTATGCCGGGGGGAGGGTGCCCGCGGATCTCGCGGGGACGGCATACGCCCTCGAGGTGGCGCGGGTGGTGCGGACGGGTGGGGTGGCGCTCTGGAACCTCGCCGACGAGCCCGGGCTGCGCTGGGTGGCGCGCTTCGTGGCCACCGTGGCGACCGCTCTCCCGCACGTGGCGCTCATCGCCACGCACGAGGTGCTCAAGGGTCGCCGCTTCGGCAACTCGGTGCTCGTCGCGAGCGCGTCGCCCCTGCCGGTGGACACGCTGCGCCGCGACGTGGCCCGCGCGAACCTGCCCACGGGACTGAGGGAGGGGGCAGCCCTGACCCGCCTCGTCGCGGGCGCGCGACCCTTCGCGGAGACCGGCGACCCGAGCCCCACGCCGCCCGAGGCGGGCCGCTGGCGCGTTCGCTGAAGGCCTCGGCTGTCAGCTGCGTGCGAGCTCGGCCAGGGTCGAGCGGAAGTCGGCGTAGCGCTCCTGCCCGACGCGATCGGCCCAGTCGGCCTCGATGGCCGCGATGCGGGCGGCCGCCCTGCGGGTGAGCCGCGTGCCCTTGGCCGTGCGCCGCACGATGCGTGAGCGGCGGTCGGCCGGGTCGGGGACGGTGCGCAGGTGGCCCGACTCGGTGAGCTGGGAGACGAACTGGCCGCAGCCCTGTTTCGTCATGCGCAGCCGCGAGGCGAGCTCGGTGATGGTGACGCCGTCGGGCGGCACGAGCTCGAGAAGCCGGAAGTGCGACATGCGCAGGCCCTGCCAGTCCTCGCTCGCGAAGACGGCGCGCACCTGTTCGAAGAGGCTGCCCATGAGCCGCGGGAGGTGCTCCTCATCCGCGACGTCGTTGACCAAGGTCATAAAGTGACTTTACCATCGACAGTGGGAAAGCCACTTTCCCACCTTGCGGACGGCGGAGGCGCAGATGAGCGACCGAACGATCCTCGGCTCGGCCGACGTGCCGGACCAGCAGCTCCTGGCGTATGCCGCCGCGACCCTCTCGCTCGACGTGGCCCGCTGTCGTCTCGTAGGGTCAGGGGCGGAGGTCGTCGACTACGCCCTCGACGCCATCACCACGGGTGGGCGATGGTGGGTGACGGCCGACCTCGAGACCCCCGACGGGGCTGCGTCCGTGCGGTTCTTCGTCAAGCTCGTGCAGTCGTTCAGCAGGTCGCCGCACTTCGCGTTCGTGCCGCCCGAGATGCGCGAGCTGGCCGAGCGTGGCGTGCCTTGGCGCACCGAGCCGCTCGTCTACGCCTCCGACCTCGGCGAGCGCCTTCCCGACGGTCTGACGATGGCCGGCGCCGTCGACGTGCGCCCGGTCGACGAGCTGTCGACGGTGATCTGGCTGCGCGAGGTCGACGTGGTCGAGTCCGACTGGCCCGTCGACCAGCTCGCCCGTGCCGCGCGGCTGCTCGGCAGGCTGGCGGCCAGCCCCGGGGTGCGTCCGCTCGCCTCCATCGGCGAGGCCGACGGGCGGCGCGGCGTCCGGTCGTACGCCGAGGGCCGGCTCCCCGGGCAGGTCGTGCCACTGCTGCTCGCGGACGAGCTGTGGCAGCACCCTGTCCTCACCGCCACCTTCGCCCCCGCCCTGCGCAGTCGGCTGCTGGCCCACCTCGACCGGATCGGCGAGCACGTCGAGTGGCTGGAGACCGTGCCCGAGGGCACTGCGCACGGTGACGCGTGCACGAACAACCTGCTCGTGACGGCGGCCAGCGACGACCTCGTCCTCATCGACTTCGGCTTCTGGAGCACCCAGCCGATCGGCTTCGACCTCGGCCAGCTGCTGCTCGGTGACGTGCAGATCGGCCGGCGGCCCGCGGCGACCCTGGAGGCTGTCGAGCAGGCCTGCCTGCCGGCCTACGTCGACGGTCTGCGTGCCGAGGGGTGCGACCTGCCGCCCGACGTCGTCCGCCGCGCGCACGCCCTGCAGATGCTCATCTTCTCGGGCTTCTCCTCGTTCATGCTCGAGGGCCTGATGGGCCTCCCGGGAGACCCGTCGTCACCACCGCCGCCCGACCTGCTCGAGCAGGCGGCCGAGCGCGCCCTCATCACCGAGTTCGTGCTCGACCTCGTCGACGCCACCGAGGCCGTGGCCGCCCGGCCCGCCCACCTGCACGCCTGAGGAAGGGTTCGGGGCCGTGCGGCGTTGCACGGCCTGTGAAGAACATCGGGTTTCTCTCCTTCGGGCACTGGACGCCGTCGCCTCATTCGCAGACCCGCTCCGCGTCGGACGCGCTGCTCCAGTCCATCGACCTCGCGGTGGCCGCCGAGGAGCTCGGCGCCGACGGTGCCTACTTCCGGGTGCACCACTTCGCGCGGCAGCTGGCCTCCCCCTTCCCGCTCCTCGCTGCGGTGGGAGCGCGCACCAGCCGCATCGAGATCGGCACCGGGGTGATCGACATGCGCTACGAGAACCCCCTCTACATGGCCGAGGACGCCGGCGCCGCCGACCTCATCTCGGGCGGCAGGCTGCAGCTCGGCATCAGTCGCGGGTCACCCGAGCAGGTCATCGACGGCTTCCGCTACTTCGGCTACCAGCCCGAGGGCGACGACCACGCGTCGATGGCTCGCGACCACACGCGTACCTTCCTGGAGGTCATCGGTGGCGAGGGCTTCGCGCAGCCCAACCCGCGGCCGATGTTCCCCAACCCACCGGGCCTGCTGCCGATCGAGCCGCAGTCACCGGGCCTGCGCGACCGCATCTGGTGGGGCGCCGGCTCGCGCGCGACGGCCGAGTGGACCGCGGAGCAGGGCATGAACCTGATGAGCTCGACGCTGCTCACCGAGGACACCGGGGTTCCGTTCCACGAGCTGCAGGCCCAGCAGATCCAGATGTTCCGTGACGCCTGGAAGGCCGCCGGCCACGAGCGCGAGCCACGCGTCTCGGTGAGTCGCAGCATCTTCCCGATCGTCAGTGACCTCGACCGCCAGTACTTCTTCCGCGAGACGGCGAGCCAGGACCAGGTCGGACACCTCGACGGCGGGCTGGCGCGGTTCGGCAAGACGTATGCCGGCGAGCCCGACCAGCTGGTGCGTGACCTCGCCGAGGACTCCGCGATCGCAGCGGCGGACACGTTGCTGCTCACCGTGCCGAACCAGCTCGGCGTCGACTACAACGCGCACGTCATCGAGAGCCTCCTGACGCACGTCGCGCCCGGCCTCGGCTGGCGCTGAAGCCCCGCGCGGCCCGGAAACGCCGGACGGCGAGCACCCAGCAGGGTGCTCGCCGTCCGGCGTTCGAGCGGTGGGTCGAAGATCAGGCTCCGAAGACCGCCGGGAGCGTGAACTCGTGCGCCGACTTCAGCTCGGCGATCGACGCCGTGAACACGCCGGTGACCTCGAGGTCGCGGCCGCCCGTGACGCCGATGCGCGCGTGCGGCACGTCGCCGAGCAGCGCCTCGAGCTCGGCGGCGTGGCCGGCCGGGACCGCGACCAGCGCACGGGCGGTCGACTCGGAGAAGAGCGCGGTGAAGGCGTCGAGCGCGTTGCCCTCGTCGTCGACGCCGACGCGGTCGAGCCCGTCGATGGTGACGCCGACGCCGTGGCGCATGCACGCCTCGGCGAGCGCGATGGCGAGCCCGCCCTCGGAGAGGTCGTGGGCCGCCTCGACGATGCCCGCGCGGGCGGCCTCCACGAGCACGCGACCGAGCGCCTGCTCGGCGCCGAGGTCGACCTGGGGCGGGTGCCCACCGAGGTGCTTGTGGATCACGTGCGCCCACTCGGAGCCGTCGAGCTCGTCGCGCGTCGTGCCGAGCAGGTAGACGTGGGCGTCGTCGCTGCGGAAGCCGGAGCCCGAGCGCTTCGAGACGTCGTCCATGACCCCGAGCACGCCGATGACGGGCGTCGGGTGGATCGCGACGTCGCCGGTCTGGTTGTAGAACGACACGTTGCCGCCGGTGACCGGGATGCCGAGGAACTTGCAGCCTTCGGCGATGCCGCGGATGGCCTCGCGGAACTGCCACATCACACCCGGGTCCTCGGGCGAGCCGAAGTTGAGGCAGTCGGTGACCGCCAGCGGGGCCGCACCGGCGGTGGCGACGTTGCGGTAGGCCTCGGCGAGCGCGAGCTGCGCACCGGCATACGGGTCGAGCTTGGCGAAGCGGCCGTTGCAGTCGGTGGAGACGGCGACGCCGCGCCCCGTCTGCTCGTCGACGCGCACGACGCCGGAGTCGTCGGGCTGCGCGAGCGCCGTGTTGCCGAGGACGTAGCGGTCGTACTGGTCGGTGATCCACGACTTGTCGCAGAGGTTCGGCGAGCCGAGCAGCGTCAGCAGCTGGGCCCGGATCTCCTCACCCGTCTCGGGCTTGGCGAGCTCTCCGGTGCCTGACGCGTTGAGCCCGTCGAGGTATGCCGGCCGGGCCAGCGGGCGGTCGTAGGTGGGGCCCTCGTGGGCGACCGAGCGCGGCGGCACGTCGACGATGACCTCGCCGTGCCAGGTGATGACGAGGTGGTCGCCGTCGGTGACCTCGCCGATGACCGTGGCCTCGACGTCCCACCGGTCGGTGATGGCCATGAACTCGTCGAGGTGCTTCGGCTCGACGACCGCCATCATGCGCTCCTGCGACTCCGACATGAGGATCTCCTGCGGCTGCAGGCTCGCGTCGCGCAGGGGCACGAGGTCGAGCTCGACCTGCATGCCGCCGTCGCCGTTGGAGGCGAGCTCGCTCGTGGCGCAGGAGAGCCCGGCCCCACCGAGGTCCTGGATGCCGTCGACGACGCCCGCCGCGTACAGGTCGAGGCAGCACTCGATGAGCACCTTCTCGGCGAACGGGTCGCCGACCTGAACGGCGGGGCGCTTCGTCGGGCCGCCCTCGTCGAACGTCTCGGACGCGAGCACCGAGACACCGCCGATGCCGTCGCCGCCGGTCTTGGCGCCGAAGAGGATCACCTTGTTGCCGACACCGGAGGCCTTGGCGAGGTGGATGTCCTCGACGCGCATCGCGCCGACGCAGAGGGCGTTGACGAGCGGGTTGCCCTGGTAGCAGTCGTCGAAGACGACCTCGCCGCCGATGTTGGGCAGACCGATGCAGTTGCCGTAGCCGCCCACACCGGCGACGACGCCCGGGAGCACGCGCTGCGTGTCGGGGTGGTGCAGGTTGCCGAAGCGGAGCGGGTCCATGACCGCGATCGGGCGGGCACCCATCGACATGATGTCGCGGATGATGCCGCCGACGCCGGTCGCGGCACCCTGGTAGGGCTCGACGTAGCTCGGGTGGTTGTGCGACTCGACCTTGAAGGTCACCGCCCAGCCGTCGCCGATGTCGACGACGCCGGCGTTCTCGCCGATGCCGACGAGGAGCTTCTCGCGCATCTCGTCGGTGGTGTTCTCGCCCCACAGCTTGAAGTGGATCTTGCTCGACTTGTAGGAGCAGTGCTCGCTCCACATGACGGAGTACATCGCGAGCTCGGCGATGGTCGGGCGGCGCCCGATGATCTCGCGGATGCGTGCGTACTCGTCGGCCTTGAGGCCGAGCTCGGCCCACGGCTGCTCGACGTCGGGGGTGCCGGCCGCGTGCTCCACGGTGTCGAGGACCGGCGCCGCCGGCGCCTGCTGGACGGTCTGGGTGTCGCTCATGCGTTGGCCGCGCTCTCGAGGGTCTGCGTGATGATCGAGGTGAAGAAGGCGCGCCCGTCGAGGCTCGGGCCGTAACCCTCCTCGACGGCGTGCTCGGGATGCGGCATGAGGCCGACGACGTTGCCGCGCTCGTTCGTGATGCCCGCGATGTCGCGGTAGGAGCCGTTGGGGTTGCGGCCCTGGGCGTCGGGCACGTAGCGGAACACGACGCGTCCGTCGCCCTCGAGCTCGTCGAGGGTCCTCTCGTCGGCGACGAAGCCACCCTCACCGTTCTTGAGGACGATCGTGATCTCCTGCCCGGCCTCGAAGTCGGAGGTCCAGGCGGTGGAGGCGTTCTCGACGACGAGGCGCTGGTCGACGCAGTTGAACTTGCGGTGGTCGTTGCGGATCAACGCGCCCGGCAGCAGGTGGCTCTCGGTGAGCACCTGGAAGCCGTTGCAGATGCCGAGCACCGGCAGACCGCCCTTGGCGGCGGGCACGAGGGCGTCCATGACGGGCGCGAACCGGGCGATCGCGCCACAGCGCAGGTAGTCGCCGTAGGAGAAGCCACCGGGGAGGATGACCGCGTCGACGCCCTTGAGGTCGGCGTCACCGTGCCAGAGCGCGACGGCCTCGCCGCCACACTCCCGGACGGCCCGCGCCGCGTCTCGGTCGTCGAGGGAACCGGGGAACGTGACGACGCCGATCCTCACTGCTCGCCGTCCTCCGCGTCGCCGCCTTCGCTGGTCTCGACGCCCGGCTCGTCGAGCACGCGTACGGAGACGACGTCCTCGATGACGGGGTTGGACAGGAGGGTCTCGGCGGCCTCGCGGGCCGCAGTGAGGTGCTCGTCCGTGACGTCACCGTCGACGGTGAGCACGAAGCGCTTGCCCTGACGGACGTCGGTGAACCCGTCGAACCCGAGCCGCGGCAGAGCGCCGCCGACGGCCTGTCCCTGGGGGTCGAGGATCTCGGGCTTGAGCATGACGTCGACGACGATGCTTCCCATCAGTGGTGCTTCTCCCTGCGCTGGATGGGCGATGGTGGCGTCCCTCGGGTCCCTCGGGACGGGCCCGAGTCTATCGGGCGCCACGCTCGCGCCCGACCACGTCTCAGCGCGACTGGAGGGCGTCCAGCGCGACCGCCATGGACATGCCGACCCGCCAGTCCATCGGACGCCCGTCGCCGAGCGCCGGCAGCGTCACGTGGTAGACGTCCTTGACCGACGCCTTCTTCGTCGAGCTGAGCGCGAGCGAGCCGTCCGGCGCGACGAAGTCGAAGTGGAAGAGGAACGGGACCGGGATCTCGCCGATCACCGGCACGAGCTCCCAGACGCGCCGGGCGACGGCCACCTTCGCGTTGCGCTCCCGGCCGACGAACTCGCGCCCGTCGGGCAGGCCGAGCGTCCACGTCGAGTTCACGAGGGAGGCCTTGAACTGCTTCTTGAACCAGCCGATCGGCTGGCCCTGACTGTCGGTGACGTCGTAGCCGGAGCCGAGGTCGATGCGCTTGCGGGCCTTGAAGCCGAAGAGCGGGTGCGTCTTGGCGGAGTCGGTGAAGAAGGTGACCTGCTCCTTGGCAGCCATCCGCTTCTGCTCGGCGAAGCAGAGCAGTCCGAGCTCGTTGCCGTTGTCGTCGGCGCGGAAGATCTCGTAGCGGTTGACCATCAGCGTCAGCTTCTGGCGGAGGACATAGCGCTCGGCCTCGAGGGGCGCGCGGTCGGCGACGGGCTCGGTCATGCCGCCAGCGTATGCCGGGTGGCAGGGTCGACTGTTGACCCACCCCGTGCGCCCCGCCGGGCCGGAGGACCTCACTGCCCTTCCTGCCGTCGAGGCAGCCGCCGACGAGGTCTTCGCCGAGGTGGGCATCAGTCCTCTCCCGCCGGGTGCGGCCGACGTCGAGGAGCTCGGGAGGGCGGCATACGTCGTCGTGGCAGGTGAGCCGGTGGTGGGGTTGGCCCGGGTCGAGGTGGTGGATGACGAGGCGCACCTCGAGCAGCTGGCGTCGCGGCGGTCGCTCCGGTGATCGCCGACCTCGAGGGGCGCCATCGCGTCTGGCGTGGGCGGCTCGAACTCGAGAGGGTCGGCCTGACGACGGTGCAGACCTTCGTCGGTGTCGACCCGGCCGCGAACCACGCGATCATGCGGGTGAGCCCGGGTGAGCCGCTGCACCTGCTGCCGGCCACGGAGCACCGCGTGCTGACGTGGGCGACGATTAGGGCGTCCGCGCCCTCGGGGAGCAACCAGTAGCCGACGCGGCCGCGCACCCACTCAAGCGCGTCGGCAGCGGCGTCGGCGAAGGTTTGGAGCGTGAGGCAATGACGCAAATCTGTTGTGCGCCAAGTTGATTCCCTGTGGACAACCTCTTGAGCATGTCGGCAAAATCACCTAGAGTAGAACACATGTTCTGCATATCTGCTTAGGTGAAGTCCGGTATGCCGGTTTCTGGCTTGAGCAGTTCTTTGAGCGGGTGCGGGTCGGTGTCGACGGCTTGCTCGAGCAGGCGATAGAAGAGCAGGCCGCG
>NZ_JBTJJV010000017.1:0-96746 GCF_054456855.1 Terrabacter sp. AAH1
ACCGGCTCAAGGACCGCGACCTCGGCCGCGTCCCCGCAGCCACCAACCAGGAAGAGAACTGATATGCGGGGGTCAGTTTTCACCTGCCGTCAGGGGGTCAGTTTTCGAGTGCCGTTGACACAACCAACCCGTCTACGCGTCCTGGAATCCGAAGGTGCTCCTCGGCTTCGGCGATCTGGTCTGGCAGTTCGACCTCCCAGACGGCCGCAAGGTTCGTGTCATCGGCGAGTACCAGGGCGCGGAGTTCCATTCCGCACCTGAACAACGGGCGCGCGACAAGACACGACGCCGTCGATTCACGCGCGACGGATGGACCGTCATCGAGATCTGGGCGGCCGACATGGCGGGAGCGAGCGCACGATGGGCGCTTGTTCGGCGGTTTGCCCACGAGCTGGGCGTGCCGGAGTCGGCCTTGACACTTCATGACACCGATCCACACTTCTTCTCGCGCCATGCCATCGACGCTGCCATCGCGCGGGACGACAGGCGGCGGGCGCGCTGGGCTTGAGCGCGGACGGCGGGAGTGAGCACTCGATGGCGCACGGGCGTCGGGAAGTGAGCACTCGAGGGGGGTCGTCAGGCCCGGGCGATCCTCGCGAGCGCCGACATCGCCTGTGTGAAGCACTGCTCGGGCGGGGTGACGAGCCCGGCGCCGACCTGGCCCGTGCCCGCGACGCGCCCGGCCATGCCGGTGTTGATCTGCGGGAGGATGCCGGTGCGCGCCACCGAGGTGACGTCGATGCCGGTCGGCGTGCCGCGGAACTCGAGGATCGGCACCTGGAAGGCCGTGTGCTCCCCCGTCGTGATCTCGTACATCGTCTGCGTGGCCCGCAGCGCGAACGGCACGTCGCCACCGACGAACTTCACGATGGCCGGGGCCGCCGCCATGGCGAACCCGCCGATGCCCGCCGTCTCGGTGATGGCCGAGTCGCCGATGTCGGGGTTGGCGTCGTCGGGGCCGTAGGACCCGAGGAACAGCCCCTCCGGGGTGTTGGCCGGACCGGTGAACCACTCGTCGCTCGTGCCCGACACGCGGATGCCGAAGTCGGTGCCGTTGCGCGCCATGGTCGTCACCACGGACGAACCCGGGATGCCATGAGCGGCAAGGGTGCTCAGCTTGCAGGCGGGCATGCCGAGGTTGAGGAAGAAGTGCTCGTTGGCCCCGGAGAAGCGGACCGCGTCGGCGATGTCGCTCGACGGCGCGTCGGCGGTGATCATCGTCGGCAGCAGCTCGCGCAGCAGCATGAGCGAGCCGGCACGGTTGCGGTTGTGGCCCTCGTCGCCCATCTGGAGCATCTGGGCGATGATCGCCTTGATGTCGATGGCGCCCTCGCGCCCGACTCGGGTGCGCACGGACTGCTGGAGGATCGGGCCGAGCACGGTGTTCATCCACCGCAGCCGGTCGATGACCTCGGGCCCGTAGGCGCCGTAGCGCAGCACCTTGCCGAGCCCCTCGTTGAGCGAGCACCACGAGGTGTTGTCGTGCACCTCGTCGCGCAGCTCGTAGACCCACATCGACGGACTGATGACCCCCGCCATCGGCCCGACCGCGTCGCGGTGGTGGCACGGCTCGAGCGTGATGCCGTCGGCCTTCTCCAGCTTCGCCTCGGCCTCCTCAGCCGTGTCGGCGAGGCCCTCGAAGAGCATCGCGCCGATGAGCGCACCCTTGAGCGGCCCCGAGGCGCGGGCGAACTCGATCGGCGGACCCGCATGCAGGAAGGTGCCGCGCTCGAGTCCGAGCGCCTCCGACGCCGGTCGCACGTCGACGAGGTCGGCTCCGGCCGCGACCATCCGGCGCAGGGCCTCGGCGTTGGCCTCGTCGCGCCTCGGGTCGGCAAGCACGCGGGCGAGGTCACCGGACGTGCCGGCGATCGGCGGCTGCCACGCCGCCTCGGTGACCGGCACCGCCTGTGCCCGAAGCGCGTCCGCGAAGAGGGACACGCCGACGGCGGCGACGGAGACGTCCTGGGTGAGCAGGCCGCCCAGCGGCTCGGAGGCGTCCGCCGCCGCCAGACTCCCGCTTGCATATGCCGCCTGGCCGGTCGTCGTGTCCACCGGCCACGTCTCCCGGCCGAGCAGGTGGATGGCGTGCCGGGTCGCGAGCGCGTTGGACAGCAGCACGGTCGCTCCCGCGGCGACCAGGGTCTCGGCGCACCGGTCCAGCCCCTGCGGGTCGCCCGTCGTGCCGGTGAGCGACACGACGACGGGCAGGTTCCGCGAGTCGGCGGCCGCGGTCTCACGGGCGGCGCGGATGGCCTCCGCCAGCTCCGGCGCCGGGTCGGGGTGTGCCCCGTGCCCGAGCACCAGGTCCAGCAGCAGCACACCGCAGGTGGGGTCGGCGGCCTCCGCGGCGATGCGCCCGAGGCGCAGCGACGGGTCGATCATCGGGTGCGCACGGCCCTGGGTCATCGAGTCGTCGCCGAAGTCGATGACGACGTGGCCCGTGTCGCGCAGATCGGCGCCGAGGGCGAGTTCTGGACGGAGCGGTGTGTTCGAGCGCACCTCACCGAGGTACTCCGCGGCGATGAGCATGGCCTCGTCGGCGAGGGTGCCGCCGCAGAAGAGGCCGCGCAACGAACCGGACCCTAGCTCGTCGCTCGAGGGCCCGCTCCACTCCGGCCACTCGCGTTCCGTGGTCTCGTCCGTGCTGCCAGTGCCGCCCGCGTTGCCGAGGGCCGCCTCGACCGCGGCCGTGAGGTCGGGACGCCCGGCCCCGAGCGTCGCCCAGTGGACCGGCTTGCCCAGCCCGGCGGCATACGCCTCCAGGTCGGCGAGGACCTCGGGGGCCGGCGGCTTGGACACGATGAGGATCGACTCGGTGGCGGGGTCGGCGGCGAGCGCGGCGAGCGCCTGCTTCGTCGAGCGCGCAGCCACCGCGGACGAGAGGTCACGGCCGCCGACACCGAGGCAGTGGCTGATGCCGACTCCGGCCGCGTCGAGCAGGCACATAACCTGCTGCGCCCCGGTGCCCGACGCCGCCACCACGCCGACGGAGCCCTGCCGCACGACGTTGGCGAAGCCGAGTGCGACCCCGCCGACGACAGCGGTGCCGCAGTCGGAGCCCATGACGAGCACACCCGCGCGCGCTGCGGCGTCCTTGAGTGCCACCTCGTCCTCGACCGCCACGTTGTCGGAGAAGACGAGCACGGAGATGCCCGCGCGGACTGCATCGAGGGCCTCGGTGACCGCGTGCTCACCCGGCACCGAGACGAGCGCGAGGTCCGCACCGGACAGCCTGATCGCACCACCGAGCGTGCGCGGCAGGGGCGCCTCCCCCAAGCCCGAACCGCTTGCGGCAGAGCGTTTCTGGGTCAACGCGCCCTCGAGAGCCGACAGCCCGGCAGCCACACCGTCCTCGTCGCCGCGGATCGCCACGACGAGGTCGTTCGGTGCCGAGCCCGGCACGTCGAAGCCCATGCCGCGGATCACCTCGAGGTTGAGCTCGGTCGCCATGGCGACCTGCGCCGCCTCGACCCCGGGCGCCGAGGCGACCGTGCGGGAGACCTGCATCAGGGTCACCGAGTCGAAGTAGGCACCGCTTCTCAGCTCGACGTGGTCAGCCACGGCAGGCTCCTTCCTGGGGGGTGGTCTCGAGGGAGGCGTCGAGGGCACGCAGGGTGCCGGTGACGCCGGACAGCAGGTCACGGCCGGACGAGTGCCCGATCGCGAGCACCCGGTCGACGAGCTCGGGTGCAGCGACGCCGGACACGAGGCCGGTGACGAGGCGCACGACGTCGGGGACGGCATACCCGGCGCCGGCGGCCACGAGGAGGGCGGCGGACAGGCTCGTCGTCGCGGTGAGTCGGGCGCGCACCTCGGCGAGGACGGCGGCCTGCGCCCGGCGCGCGCGGGGAGCGTCGACGGCGCCCAGGGCGAGGAGTAGTCCGCAGATCGCGTCGTCACCGCTGGGTGTCAGCCCGCGACCGGCGCCGAGGAGGCCGCGCACCCCGGCGTCGACGGAGCGCCCGGCGAGCGCCGCGGTGGCGAGCTCGTGGGCCAGGTCGCCGAGCACGCCCGGCTCGCGCAGGCCGGTCGGGGGGCCGGGGCGGCGCTGCGCAGGCCGCACGCGCGGTGGGTGCTGCAACCGCGCGGCGACGACGTCAGCCCGCGGAAGGCGTACGCGGCCCTGCCCGACGACGACGTGCGCGCCGGCCTCGAGACCCCAGTCGACCTCGGCCGCCGGCAGCGCGAGGCGCAGCCCGATCGGCAGCGCCAGAGCGTCGGACGCGAGCAGCGCGAGCACCCGCTCGTGGGCGCCGAGCTCGACGTAGAGGCAGGTCGGGAACGCGGCCACGACGCGGCGCCGGCGCGGGGCACCGGCGACCTCGGCCGCCAGGAGGGGCGACATCGAGGCCGGCAGCAACGTCACGTCGAGCCCGTCGTCCATGGGGGTGGGCACCTCCCGCCGTTCTCGCGCGTATGCCGCACGAGTGCCCACGTACGGCACGGTCCGCCCGGCGCGGTCCGCTGACGTGACGCTATCCACGCGGCGTAGGGTGCGCTCATGGTGAAAGTTGCCAACGATCGGGTCCGTGCAGATGGGGACTTGCCAGAGGCAGGTCCCGGCGACGACGTGGTCGGGGGCGACCAGGCGTTCGGCGACGGGGCGCCCGCCGCCGCGGGCCTCGACACACACGCGGTCGGCGGCGACGCGGAGGCCGAGGTGTCAGGCATCTCCCTGCGCCTGATCGCGGGGCTCGCGGCGACGGCCCACGGGTCGGTGCGCTCCGAGCCCGGCCGGCTCGACGTCACGGTCGACAGCACGGCGCCGCTGCGCAGCGCCCTGCGCGACGCCTCGGCCGGAACCCGGCTGACCCACCGGCTGGTCCTGGCCGACGCCGCGGCCCTCGCCGAGCACGGCCGCGGCCTCCACGACGTCCTCACCGAGCTCGAGGGCGCCTCGGCCGCGGGGATCGTGGTCTCGGGGCTCACCGGCCGCACGGCGGCAGCCGTCGCCAGGGCCGCCGAGGCGACCAGCCTCCCGCTCATCGACGTGCCGCTCGACCACATGGCGACGTTCACCACCGAGGTGCTCACCGCGATCCTCGAGCACCAGACCGCCGTGCTGCGCCGTCTGGAGGACGCCGACCGGGCGCTCGTGCAGATCGTGCTCGCCGGCGGCTCGCTCGACGACCTCTGCGAGCAGGTCGTCGGCTTCCTCGACGGGGCCGTCATGGTGACCACCACCGACGGCCGGGTCATCGCCCGAGCCGGCTCGGCCCGCGAGCTCGAGCACGCCACGGGCCTCGAGTGCTTCGACCGGACCGGCCGCCTGCTCACCGAGAACGAGCCGATGGGGCCGCGACCCGACGGCCCGACCGCGAACCGGGCCGCCGTGCGCATCGTCGCCGGCCACCTCGACCACGGCGTGCTCATCGCCTTCTGCAGCCACCGGCGCCTGACCGTCGACGACGTGCGCCTCCTCGAGCGCGCCGCCACCGTGGCCGCGCTCGCCATCACCAAGGACCAGGCCGTCTCGGCGGTCGAGAGCAAGTACCGCGCCGAGTTCCTGCGCGACGCGCTCGCCGGCCGCGCGGGGTCTCCCGCCGAGGCCGTCGCCCACGCCAGCTCGCTCGGCTGGGACATCAACCGGCCGATGGTCGTCGTCGTCGCCGAGACCGACGAGGACGACGACCGCTCGACCCGCGACGCCGACGAGGTGCGCTTCCTCCAGCAGCGGTTCGCCCGCGCCTGGACGCACGCCGTCACGGTGCGCGACGCCCGCTCCCCCGTCATGGGCTTCAGCCGCGAGGTCGTCGCGCTCATCGGCGTGCCCCCGCAGGCCGACACCGACCAGGTCATGCGCGTCGTCGGCGAGTACGTCCGGGTCGTCCGCGGCGACGGTGGCGGCGGCCGGCGCAGCTTCTCGGCCGGCGTCTCGCGGCCGTTCGTGTCCGTCGCATCCCTGCCCCAGGCGTACGACGAGGCGCTCTCGGCCGTCACGGTCGGGCGCCAGATGCACGGCGACGGCGCCCTCACCCACGTCGACGGCCTCGGCATCTACCGGCTGCTCGCGCTCATCCCCGACGGCGCCGACCTCCGGCGGTTCGTCGCCGAGTCGCTGCGCGAGCTGGCCACCGACGAGTCGCCGGAGTACGCCGGGCTGCGCGAGACCCTCGGCGTGCTGCTCGACACCAACCTCAATGTCGCCGAGACGGCGCGGCTGCTCTTCTTCCACTACAACACGCTCCGCTACCGCATCGGCAAGCTCGAGAAGATCCTCGGCCCCTTCACGACCGACCCCGACCTGCGCCTGACCCTCGCCCTCGCGCTCAAGATCCACCAGATGCGCGGCATCTGAGAATCGAAAGAGCGCGCCACACCCCCACATCGAAAAAGCAATCCGTCCCGGTTCACGCGGTGAGCCGCCTCCCAGCGCTGAGGGGCGGATTGCTTTTTCGATCTCAGCCGGGCGGCAGGACGCCTCCGTGGGACGTCGGACCCCGGTGAGGGGGTGCGAACCTCCACGGACCGCACGCGACCCCGACAAGTCGGGCAGACGGCATACGTCAGGTAGTGCCAGAGGCACTCCGTCGGCGTGTATCAACGTTTGACGAACGCAATCCCCTGATGTGGGAGTAGTTTTCGCCCATCCCGGAGTGGGACGTGACCCGCATCACCCGATGCGGCAACCATAGGAGTCGGAATGGCTTTGGGCTGGAAACTTCACGGGGACGGCAGGACCATGGGCCCCGACGACGTCGTCGCCCCTGACGAGCGGCTGTCGTGGGGCAAGACCGTGGGCCTCGGCGCCCAGCACGTCGTCGCGATGTTCGGTGCGACGTTCGTCTTCCCCCTCGTCATGGGGCTCAACCCGCAGCTCGCGATCATGATGAGCGGCATCGCGACGATCTGCTTCCTGCTGATCGTCAACGGCAAGGTGCCGAGCTACCTCGGCACGTCGGCGAGCTTCGTCGGCGGCGTCGCGGCCATCCGCGCGCAAGGCGGCACCTCGCAGGAGGTCACGGGCGCGATCCTCGTGGCAGGCCTCGTGCTCGCGCTCGTGGGCATCGCGATCCACTTCCTCGGGTCCTCGATCCTGCACAAGGTGCTGCCGCCGGTCGTCACCGGCGCGGTCGTCATGCTGATCGGCTTCAACCTCGCGCCCGTCGTGGCCAACATCTACTGGCCCCAGGACCAGTGGGTGGCGCTGCTCGTCATGGCGTTCACGATCATCTGCGCCGTCGCCTTCAAGGGCTTCATCTCGCGCATCGCGGTCTTCCTCGCCCTCATCTTCGGCTACGTCATCTCGTGGATCTTCGACAAGGCCTTCGGCCAGATCACGAGCTTCGACGCCGGTGCCGGCAAGATCACGACGCACTTCCGCACCAACTTCGACAACCTCGCGAGCCAGCCGTGGTTCGGCCTGCCGCCGAGCACCGGCACGCTGGGCGCCGACGGAAAGCCGCTCGTCGGCATCCACGCCCCGTCCTTCTCGGTCGCGGCGATCCTCCTCGTGCTGCCGGCGGTCATCGCGCTCATCGCCGAGAACACCGGCCACGTCAAGGCCGTCGCCGAGATGACGAAGGCCGACCTCGACCCGTACATGGGTCGCGCCATCGCCGCCGACGGCGTCGGCACGGTGATCGCGTCGTCCGTGGGCGGCTCGCCGACGACGACGTACGCGGAGAACATCGGCGTCATGGCCGCGACCCGCGTCTACTCGACCGCGGCGTACTACGTCGCCGCGATCGTGGCCATCGTCTTCGGCCTCTCGCCGAAGTTCGGCGCGCTCGTGTCGTCGGTGCCCGGTGGTGTGCTCGGCGGCATCACCGTCGTGCTCTACGGCATGATCGGCCTGCTCGGCGCGAAGATCTGGAAGGAGAACGGGGTCGACTTCGGCAACCCGATCAACCTCGTCCCGGTCGCGGCCGGCATCGTCATCGGCATCGGTGACGTGAAGCTCGTCTTCACCGACAGCTTCACGCTGAGCGGCATCGCGCTCGGCACCATCATCGCCGTCGGGGCGTTCCACGTCGCCCGCGCCGTGGCACCGGCCGACCTGCGAGAACGCGCCGACGCGGCCGGAGGGACGATGATCTCGCTCGGCCAGCGCGAGGGTGACTACGGCGACGCCGACGGCATCGACGACCTCTACCAGGACGCGCCCGGCGGCCCGGACCGGCGCCGCTGACGCCGTCCGGACGCGACGCATCGCACGTCGCCGTGGGCCCTCGACGTCGAGTCGGGGGCCCACGGCCGTTCAGGGCAAGAGTTGCCAAAAGCGCACGGTCAGCGATGCACAACCATCACTAGTACGAAGCCGGATCGGAAGGCAGGATCAGTTCGGTGAAGCCCGCCCCCTTCGAGCACCACGCTCCCCTCAGCGTCGAGGAAGCCGTCGCCGTCCTCACCGAGGTCGGCCACGACGGCAAGGTCCTCGCGGGCGGGCAGAGCCTGATCCCGATCCTCAACATGCGCCTGGCCTCACCGGCCCACCTCGTCGACATCAACCGCGTCGCGGGTCTCGACGCCGTCGAGGTCACCCCCGGGGCCGTACGCGTCGGCGCCCTCGTGCGCCACGCCGGCCTCGAGCGGTCCGAGGAGGCGTATGCCGCCCTCCCGCTCCTGCGCCAGGCGCTCGTCAACGTCGCGCACCCGGCGATCCGCAACCGCGGCACCACGGTCGGCTCCATCGCGCACGCCGACGCCGCCGGCGAGATGCCCGCGATCCTCGCCCTCACCGAAGGCGTCGTCGAGGCCGCAGGGCCCTCCGGCCCGCGTGAGATCCCTTGGCGCGACTTCTTCCTCGGCGCGCTCGAGACCTCGCTCGAGGCCGAGGAGCTCGCCGTGGCGGTGCGTTTCCGCCGGTTCGCCGCCGGCACCGGCACCGCGTTCGTCGAGGCCGCCCGCCGGCACGGCGACTACGCGATGGCCGGGGTGGGCGTGGCCGTGACGGTCGCCGACGGCGTCGTGTCCGGGGCCCGGGCCTCGTTCGTGTCGGTCACCGACGTGCCCTCGGTGCTCGACCTCGGGCCAGCGCTCGTCGGCGTCGAGCCCGGTGGCGACGCGTGGGCGGCCGCCGTGGACGCAGCCGCCGAGGCCGTGCACGAGCACGTCGACCCCGAGGGCGACATCCACGCCACGGCCGAGTACCGCCGCATGCTCGTCACCGAGCTGACCCGCCGGGTCCTCCCCCGCGCCGTGCACGAAAGTGAGCACTCGACGGGAGAGAGCCCCACCCCTTCGTCGAGTGCGCAGTTCCCGACGCACGAAAGTGAGCACCCGACGGATTCAGGAGTCCAGTCATGACCGACACCACGCAGATGGCCGGCGAGACGATCCACGACGTGACGGTCAGGGTCAACGGCATACGCCGGTCGGCCCGGGTGCCGGCGCGCCGCCTTCTGTCCGACTTCCTCCGCCACGACCTCGAGCTCACCGGCACGCACGTCGGGTGCGAGCACGGCGTCTGCGGCGCGTGCACCGTGCTCGTCGACGGCGCCCCGATGCGCTCGTGCCTGATGTTCGCGGTCACGGCCCAGGACCACGCGATCACGACGGTGGAGGGCCTCTGCTCGGCGCCCGACGCGCGCGTCGCCCCGACCGGCGAGTCGATGAACCCCGTCCAGCAGGCGTTCGCCGAGTGCCACGGCCTGCAGTGCGGCTTCTGCACGCCGGGCTTCCTCACGACCGTCACCGCCTACCTCGACGAGAACCCGTCGCCGACGAGCGAGCAGGCGCGAGAGGCGATCTCGGGCAACCTGTGCCGCTGCACCGGCTACCAGAACATCGTCAAGAGCGTGCTGCGCGCCGCCGAGATCAAGGCGGAGCGGGCCGACGAGCGGGCCGATGAGCAGGCCGGTGAGGAGAGCTCATGACGACCCAGATGTTCGGCGCGCCGATCAGGCGCAAGGAGGACCCTCGGCTCGTCACCGGCGGCGGCCGCTACCTCGACGACCTCGGCCACGACGCCCTCGCCGCCGCCTTCGTGCGCAGCCCGCACGCCCACGCCCGCATCGTCGACATCGACGCGTCCGACGCGATCGACTTCGAGGGTGTCGTCGGCATCTACGTGCACGAGGACCTCCCCGGCCGTGTCGGCGAGCCCCTCCCGCTGCTCATCCCGCACCCGACCCTGACCCACGGCCGCACCGGCTACGCCCTCGCCCGTGACGAGGTCAACCACGTCGGCGAGCCCGTGGCGATGGTCGTGGCGACCGACCGCTACGTCGCCGAGGACGCCTGCCAGCGCATCCGTGTCACCTACGAGCAGCTGCCCGTCGTCGTCGGCATCGAGTCGGCGCGCGACGGCGAGCGCCTCGTCCACGACGACGTGCCCGGCAACGTCGCCGCGCACATGCTGCAGGAGGTCGGCGACGTCGACGCGGCCCTCGCGACGGCCCCGCACACCCTCACGCTCGAGCTCGACATCGAGCGCAGCGCCTGCATGCCCATGGAGGGAAAGGGCGTCTACGCCCGCTGGGACCGCGAGCGCGGCGAGCTGCGGATGTACTCCTCCACCCAGACGTCGACGGGGGTGCGCGCCGCCGTCGCCGCGAAGCTCGACCTGCCGCTCGCCAAGGTCGAGTGCATCGCGCCCGACGTCGGCGGCGGCTTCGGCGTCAAGATCATGCACCCGTGGCCCGAGGAGGTGCTCGTCCCCTGGGCCGCACGGCTGCTCGACCAGCCGGTCAAGTGGGCCGAGGACCGCCGCGAGCACTTCATCGGCTCGGCGCACGAGCGCGGCCAGCTGCAGCAGGTCACCGTCGGCTTCGACGACGAGGGCCGCGTGCTCGGCCTCGACGTGAAGTTCTGGCACGACAACGGCGCCTACACCCCCTACGGCATCATCGTCCCGATCATCACCTCGACCCAGCTGCTGGGGCCCTACAAGCCCGGCGCCTACCGCTGCGAGTTCTGGTCGCTCTACACGAACACCGTTCTCGTGACGCCCTACCGGGGCGCCGGCCGACCGCAGGGCTGCTTCGCGATGGAGCGCACGATGGACGCCATCGCGGACGCCCTCGGCCTCGACCGGGCGGAGGTGCGCTCGCGCAACTTCATCCTGTCGAGCGAGATGCCCTACGACCACGGCCTGCTCTTCCAGGACGGCCGCCCGCTCAGGTACGACTCGGGCGACTTCCCGGCCAGCCTGGCCAAGCTCAAGCAGCTCGTCGGCTGGGACGACTTCGCCGACTACCGGCGTTCGGCCGAGGCGGAGGGACGCAAGGTCGGGCTCGGGATCGGTTGCTACGTCGAGGGAACCGGTGTCGGGCCCTACGAGGGCGGCCACATCCAGGTCGAGACGAGCGGCCGCGTCAACGTGTCCACCGGCCTGACGTCGCAGGGCCAGGGCCACGAGACCGTCTTCGCCCAGATCGTCGCCGAGGAGCTCGGCGTACGCCTCGAGGACGTCCACGTGACCACCGGCGACACCCGCAAGATGCCGTATGCCGTGGGCACGTTCGCGTCGCGCGCCGCCGTCATGAGCGGGAGCGCCATCGCGATCGCGACCCGCAAGGTGCGCGAGAAGGCCCTGCGCATCGCGGCCGACGCCCTCGAGGTGTCTCCCGACGACCTCGAGATCGTCGAGGGAACCGTACGCGTCAAGGGCGCCCCGGCGACGTCGATGAGCCTCGGCACCGTCTCGGTGCTGTCCAACCCGCTTAGGTACGCGTTCGACGAGGCCGCCCGCGCCGCAACGCAGTTCGCCGGAACCTTCGACCCCGACAAGCCGCCGATCGCCGAGGGCGAGGAGCCCGGGCTCGAGGGCAAGGGCTTCTACTCCCCCACGCAGGCCACCTTCGCCAACGGCATGCACGCCGCGATCGTCGAGACCGACCCGGTCACGGCCGAGATCAAGATCCTGCGCTACTGCGTCATCCACGACTGCGGCACGATGATCAACCCGATGATCGTCGAGGGTCAGGTGCACGGCGGCGTCGCGCAGGGGGTCGGCGGCGCGCTCTACGAGCGGATGGCCTACGACGAGTCGGGGCAGCTGCTCAACGCGAGCTTCATGGACTTCCTCATGCCCTACGCCTCCGAGGTGCCCACGGTGGAGGCCGACCACCTCGAGACACCGTCACCGCTGAACCCGTTGGGCATCAAGGGTGCCGGCGAGGCCGGGTGCATCCCCGTGTCGGCCGTCATCGCCTCCGCCATCGAGGACGCCGAGGGCTTCCCCATCGCCCGCATGCCGATCTCGCCCAACGACCTGTGGGAGCTGCGCCGCCGGCACGCCGCCGGCGAGGTCCCCTCCCTGCACCGTCAGGCCAACACTGCACGCTCGTCCAGCTCGTCCAGCTCGTCCAGCTCGTCCAGCTCGTCCAGCACGTCACCGAAGGAGCCGACGTCATGAAGATCTCCGGATCCGCGACCCTCGCGTCCGATCCCCAGCAGGTCTGGGACGCCTTCCACGACCCTGCCGTGCTCGCCCGCTGCCTCCCCGGCTGCGAGCGCCTCACCGAGCTCGGCCCCGACCACTACGCGATGACCGTCACGGCGGGCGTGGCCGCGATCAAGGGCACCTACGACGGTGAGGTCTCGCTGCGCGACCCGCAGCACCCCGACTCCTTCACGATGAAGGCCTCCGGCGCAGGCGCTCCCGGCACCGTCGACGCCGACGTCGTCGTGCGGCTCGCGCCCGGCGCGGCCGGCGGCACCGACCTCACCTACGACGCCGATGCAGCGGTCGGTGGCGTCATCGGCGGCGTCGGGCAGCGCATGCTCGCCGGCGTGACGAAGAAGATGGCCGGACAGTTCTTCTCGGCGGTCGACGCCGACATCGCCGGCGTCCGCCCGGGCGCAGCAGCCCCGAGCGGGACCGCGCCCGCGGCACCCGCGGCAGCAGGCGGCATACCTGCTGGGTCTGCCGTCACGCAGCCGAGCGGCACGGGCACCGTGTATGCCGGCCGGCCCGCCCCCGCTGAGGGGTCCAGAGTTCGCGACTACGCCCTCGGGGTCGTCACCGGGGGCGTGGTCGCGATCGTCGGCGTCGTCGTCGGCTGGGCGATCGGGAGGGGCTGACGATGCGCGCCTTCACCGCTGCCGCCGTGCAGGTGGCCCCCGTCCCCGGGAAGCTGTCGCCCGACACGATCCGCGCCAACATCGACGCGTGCATCGACATGACGCGCACGTGTGTCGAGGCCACCGGGGCCGAGCTCGTCGTGCTCCCCGAGACCGCGACGACCGGCTTCACGCCCGGCTGCTCCAAGGAGGAGCTCTGGGACCTCGTCACCGAGCTGCCCGGCGCGATGACCGAGCCGTTCCAGGCGGCGGCGCCCGAGCTCGGCGTGCACCTGTGCATCGGCACCTACGAGCGCGGCCCCGAGCGCGGCGTCGTCTACAACTCGTCGGTTCTCATCGACCCCGCCGGCGAGGTGCTAGGCGTCTACCGCAAGACGCACCCGTTCTGCTCCGAGATCGTCACCGGCGGCGGCTGGGTCACGCCCGGCGACACCGTGACCGTGTGCGACACCGACCTCGGCCGCATCGGCATGATCATCTGCTTCGACGGCGACTACCCCGAGCTCTCGCGCATCCAGGCCGTGCAGGGCGCCGAGGTCATCTGCCGGCCCTCGGCGCTGCTGCGCTCGGCCGACATCTGGGACCTCACCTCTCGGGCCCGCGCCTACGACAACCACGTCTACGTCATCGGCGCGAACGCGGTCGGGCAGGACCCCGCCGGCGTGCTCTACTTCGGCAACTCGCACATCGTCACCCCGGTGGGGCACATCGTGGCCAAGGCAGCGACGCACCCGGGCTGGGTCACCGCCCGCCTCGACCCGGCGGAGGCGCTGGCCTCGCTGACGCCGGGCTCGAACGTCGGCCAGGCGTTCGACCACCTGCGCGACCGCAACCTCGACCTCATCCGCAACCACCGAGCCGAGCTCGAGGGCGCCGCCGAGACGCCGTTCCCGCACGCCCCCATCCACCGCGGCGAGGCCGGCTGACCCCCGCTTCGTCGCGTGGGAAGGTGAGCACTCGACGGGTGAGGGCGTGCGTCAGGGAGTGGACGGTTCGCTGCTCTCGAACCGGCGGAGCAGCTCGCGGATCGCGGCCATCTCCTCGGAGAGGGCGTGCCGGCCGGCGCGGGTGATGGTGACCCACGTGCGGGGGCGCCTGCCGGCATACCCCTTCTCGACGTGCACGAGCCCGCTGCCGGCGAGCACCTCGATGTGCCGGCCGAGGTTGCCGTCGGTGAGGTCGAGCATCGACTTGAGGTAGGTGAAGTCGGCCCGCTCGGTCTCGGCTAGCACGGCGAGGATGCCGAGCCGCGCCTTCTGGTGCACGACGTCGTTGAGCCCGCTGGTCGGGTGCGGCGCCTCGTCCAGCGGGCCGTCGGTGGACGTTGCACCAGGCACGGTCTCCCGAGGAGTCACGGCTGCACCGGCCATGGGACTGGTTGCCGAGCACGTGTGGAACGCCGGCTGCGCATCGCGACGACCATCAGCACCAGCCCGAGTGCAGCCATGACCACGACGTCGGCCTGGACGATCGCGTGCACCGACACCGCATCGGACAGCCCGACCAGACCGAGCAGGTCGCCGAACCGGTTGGTGAAGAACCCGAGGTGCGCCAGCGTCACGACGACGCCGAAGACGACGACCCAGAGCGCGAGCCGGGGATCGTGTCGCCGTGCGGCGATGAGCAGCAGGGCGATGCCGATGAAGGCTGTGGGTGCCATGAACCCGACGATGCCGACCACGCTGACGAAGGCGAGAGGCGAGAACGGGAGCCCGAACGTCGCCAGGACGAAGAGGCCGAAACCTGCCGCGATCCACGCACCGGACCCGGCGCCGGCGCCGACGCGACGACGGCTCCAGGCGAAGAGGACACCGATGAGCACGAGCCCTGCTGCCCCGACGGTGCCCCAGTAGCGGTCGACGAGGTCGCCGAATGCCATCTCCTCGGGAGTCGCCGCGCGGGACTCTCCGGGGCCGAGGTCGGAGGCGATGACGTTCAGCTGGACGTACGAGAGGGCGGCGTAGCCGAGCGTCAGGACGCCGAGGACCAGGAGCGGGATCGCGAGGCCCCGAGCGTCCGCGCGGGCAGCCCGGCGCACGCCCTCGGTGCGCTCCAGGAGGCGGCGTGCCTCATCGGGGCCGAGTTCGGCGGACGAGGCTGGTGATGCGGCGTTGCCCGAGGTTTCCATGCGCGCCTCCTGAGGTGGGGCGTCCCTGTGCGCCCGGTGCGCTAACTCTGCATCGCAGAGTAGTCGCTCGTCAAGAGCACTCTCCGAAGACGACCGCGGACGGATTGCTTTCTCGATGGGGTGGGGCGGGCGTTCTCGCGCGCGATAAGGCCGTTCGTCGGCGTGGGGACCCGGGCGCTGGGAGACTGGGTGGTGCGCTCTCCGGAGCCCCGGGGAGCCGCCCGTGCACCGGGGGTTCACCATGCAAGGTCGGACACGTCGCGTTTCCCTGCTGGTCGGCGGTGTCGCCTTCGCGGCCGCCGCCCTGACCGCCTGCTCATCCACGTCGGGCCAGCCACCGCCGACGACGGCGACCACCTCCGCACCCACGGCCGTGCCCACCCTCGAGCCCGAGGGACAGGTCGTCGTCAAGGGGAAGACCTTCGCCACCCGGTGCGCAGGTCGAGGCCCCTCCGTCGTCCTCGTCAGCGGCTACGCCTCGCCCATGGAGTCGTGGGACCCGGTCCAGGCCCGCATCGCCGCAGGTGCACGGACCTGCACCTACGACCGACTCGGCATCGGCCTGAGTGACCCGCCACCGGACATCCAGGACTTCGACGACCTGGCCGCGCAGCTCGACGGCGTCATCACGGGGCTGAAACTGCCCCGCCCCGTCGTCGTGGTCGCCCACTCCATGGGCGGACCCCTCGCCTACACGTGGGCGGCCGCCCACCCCCAGGACGCTCATGCCATGGTCCTGCTCGACCCGTCCACCCCCACGTACGACGCCTGGTTCGTCACCCACCTGCCCAAGCCTGATGTCGGCAACCCGGACATCAGCAACCTGCTCCGCGCCGTCGCCTTCGACCGGGACCCGAAGACGAACCGCGAGAGCCTCGACCCGAAGGCGCTGGATCGCGTCGCACGCCTGCCCGTCATCGACGTGCCGATGCGCATCATCGAGGCCGGACGGGACGAGGGCCCTCTTCCGGGCATGGACTCCACGGCCCTGCGCGAGGCCTGGCGGGCGGGCCACCGATGGCTCGCAGGACGGTCGTCGGACGGCAGCGTCATCGTGTCGCAGCGATCAACGCACTACGTGCAGGGCGATGACCCCGACCTCGTCGTGAAGACGGTGAACGAGATGCTGCGGTGACGTCGACCGCGTCATCGGCCCGCGCAGGTCCGGGACGGTTCCTCATGGTCGCCATCGACGCCGGCGGCACCCTGCCACCCATGATGGGCGTGGCCGCAGAGCTCGTGAGGCGTGGGCACGACGTGCTGGTCCTCGCGGACCCCACGGCGGAGGACGTGGCGCGGGCGGCCGGCTGCCGCTACCTGCGCTGGCAGACCGCACCACAGATCGGCTCCGTCGCCGAGCAGACCGCGATGATCACCGAGTTCGAGACCGGCAGCCCCCTCAGGAGGCTCCGCCGCGTCCGGGAACGGGTGCTCGTCGGACCGGCGGGCTTCTTCGCCCGCGACGTCATCGACGCCGCGACCCGTCATGCGGCGGACGCGGTGCTCGTCGAGGGCACGGTGCCCGGCATGGTCATCGGCGCGGAAGCGACAGGGCGTCCGTTCGCGGCCCTCATGGCCAACATCTACGCCCGCCCGACGCGCGGCCTCCCACCCTTCGGCACCGGCTGGCCGCAGGCGCGCGGGCCCGTGGGCCGTGCCAGAGACGCCGCCGCGCTCTTCGCCGTTCAGGGCGCATCGAGCGGAATGACCAAGCAGCTCAACGCTGTTCGCGCGGCATACGGCCTCGGCCCCGTGGGCGAGCTGCTCGGCATGCTCGACCACGCGAACGCGGTGCTGGTGCTCACCAGCCCGTCCTTCGACTTCGCCACCCCGCACCTGCCCGGCAACGTCCGCTACGTCGGGCCGCAGCTCGACGACCCCGGCTGGGCCGGGCACTGGGAGGACGACCCCGACGACGCCCGGCCTCTCGTGCTCGTGGGTCTGAGCTCGGTCCACCAGGCCCAGACCGAGACGCTCGACCGCATCTGTGCGGCGCTCGGCCGGCTCCCGGTGCGCGGCCTCGTCACCACCGGTCGCGCCGTCGATCCGGAGGCCGTGTCGGCGCCGGCCAACGTCGACGTGGTCAGGTCCGCGCCGCACAGTCAGGTGCTGCGTCGGGCGGCCGCCGTCGTGACCCACGCCGGGCACGGCACGGTGATGCGCTCGCTCGCCGCCGGAGTCCCTCTCGTCTGCCTGCCGATGGGCCGTGACCAGAGGGACGACACCGTACGCGTGCTGCGCCTGGGCGCCGGCGTGCGGGAACGCTCCTCCGCCCCGCCGGACCAGATCGCGGCCGCAGTGAGTCGCGTGCTCGAGGACGAGCGGTATGCCGTCGCCGCGCGGACGTTTGCGGCCGTGCTCGCCGAGGAGGCCCGGACCCGCCCGTCCGCCGCCGACGAGGCCGAAGCCCTGCTCGGGGTCCGCACGACCCGGTGACGGAGCGTTCTCTCGATCGCGATGCCGCCCATTAAGAAGGCGATGCCAACCATCGAGAAGGCCATGCCACCCATCGAGAAGGCCATGCCACCCATCGAGACAGCGATCCGTCCGCTCAGGACCTCGTCGACCGGCGGAGGGCGGCCGCGCGGGTGGCGAGGTGGCGCCGCTCCGCCTCGTTCGTCGCCGTCGCGGCAGCCCGCTCGAGGTCAACCGCCGCGAGGACCGGCTCGCCGGCCATCTCGAGCAGCTGGCCGCGCACGGCCAGCCAGCGGTGCGTGCCGCCGAGCCGGTCCTCGACCTCGTCGACGACTTCGAGACCAGCCCGCGGCCCGTCGGCCATGGCCACCGCCACGGCCCGGTTCAGCGTCACCACGGGGTTGCCGGTGACCTGCTCGAGCAGCCCGTAGAGCGTGCGGATCTCGCCCCAGTCGGTGTCGGCGGCGGTGGGCGCCCGGTCGTGGACCGCCGCGATCGCCGCCTGCAGCTGGTACTGCCCCACCGCCTCGAGCGTCATGGCCCGGCCGAGCAGCGCTAGCCCCTCGGCCACCAGCGCGCGGTCCCACCGCGACCGGTCCTGCTCGGGCAGCGGGACGATGGCCCCGGTCTCGTCCGTGCGGGCCGGGCTGCGTGCCTCGAGGAGCAGCATGAGGGCGAGCAGGCCCATGGCTTCCGCGTGGTCGGGCAGGCCGTCGACCAGCAGGCGCGTCAAGCGGATCGCCTCGAGCGACAGGTCTGTCCGCTGCACCGTCGTGCCGTGCGTGCTGGCGTAACCCTCGTTGTAGACGAGGTAGAGGACGTGGAGCACCGACCGCACGCGATCCGCGCGGTCCTCGCCGGACGGCATACGGAAGCGGGCGCCGGAGGCGCGCACCGTCGCCTTGGCGCGACTGATGCGCTGCGCCATCGTCGGCTCGGGGACGAGGAAGGCCCTCGCGATCTCGGCCGTCGTCAGACCACCGACCGCGCGGAGCGTCAGCGCGATCGCGGACGGCGGCGTCAGGGACGGGTGGCAGCAGAGCAGGAGCAGCGTCAGGCTGTCGTCGTGGTCGACCGGGTCGTATGCCGGCACCTCCCACGCGATGACGCGCGCCTCGCGCTCGCGCCGGGCGGCGTCGCTGCGCCACACGTCGACGAGCCGCCGGGAGGCCGTCGTGACGAGCCAGGCACGCGGCTCTTCCGGCACCCCGTCTACCGGCCAGCGGCGAGCCGCGGCGAGGAGCGCCTCCTGCACCGCGTCCTCGGCCGAGTCGAAGTCGCCGAAGCGGCGGCTGACGATGCCGACGACCCGCGGCGCCAGGGTGCGCAGCAGGTCGTCGACGCCGGGTCCGGTGGTCAGCGCGTGCCGCCGGCCGTGCGCAGGAAGTCGTCCATCTCGTCGGTGTTCGACGGCGCCTGCTCCATGACCTGGCGCACGTGGATCGGCTGTCGCGTGGGCACGCCACCACGGCCGGGCACCGCCGACATCAGCGACGCGATCTCGAGCGCCCGCTCCTCGGTGTCGACCTCGACGACCTGGAAGCCTGCGAGCCACTCCTTGAACTCCTGGAAGGGTCCGTCCGTCACGACGGGTGCCACGCCGTCGGACCGCACGATCTTGGCGAGGTCGGGACCGGTGAGGATCGTCGACGAGACGAGCTCGCCGTTCGCCTCCAGCTCGCCGACGAGACGCTCGTAGTAGTCGAGGTGGGCCTGGACCTCCTCCGGCGTCCAGTCGGACATCGGGGCCTCGTCGTCGCCGGCCTGGAAGTCCACGCCGATCAGGTACTGCGCCAGGTGCTCTCTCCTTCGTCACACGTCGTGCCAGCGTGGCACGCTCACCCCCTGGACGGAGCGGAGGGCGCGCGCTCGACATCACCCGCGCGCGCCACGCCAGGACTGTCGAGGATTGGGCCGAACGAGGGTCGGTGTTGGCACGATGTGCCAACGCCCCGACGGGCGCGCCACCGGTTGAATCCTGACCATGACAGCAGGCACCTCCGCAGCACGCCGGATCCGGATCGGCATCGACACCGGCGGCACGTTCACCGACGTCGTCGCGCTCGACGAGGACTCCGGCGAGCTCGTCACCACGAAGACGCCGTCGACGCCGAGCAACCCGGCCGACGGCTTCCTCGCCGGGGTGCGCAAGGTCCTCGACCTCATGGGCGCCACGGGCGACGACATCTCGGCCGTGTCGCACGGCACGACGGTCGCGACGAACAAGCTGCTCGAGGGCAAGGTCGAGGCGCTCGGCTTCATCACGACCGAGGGCTACGAGTTCATCCTCGAGATCGCGCGGCAGGCCGTGCCCGACGGCTACGGCAACTCCTACTTCTGGGTCAAGCCGCCGCGCATCGTCCCGGCCGACTACGTCAAGACCGTCGGCGGCCGGATGGACTTCGAGGGCAACGAGATCCGACCGTTCGACGAAGAGGGCGCCGTCGCGGTCGCCCGGTGGTTCAAGGACCGTGGCATCACCACCATCGGCGTGTGCCTGCTCCACTCGTACGCCGACGACAGCCACGAGCTCGCGATGCGCGACGTGCTGCGGCGCGAGCACCCCGACGCGGTCGTGTCGATCAGCTCCGAGGTGCTCCGCGAGTACCGCGAGTACGAGCGCTCCATGACGACCCTCGTCGACGCCGCGGTCAAGCCCAACGTCAGCCGCTACGTCGCGAACATCCACCAGCGGCTCGACGACTTCGTCGGCAGCAGCGAGAAGCTGCCGTTCTACATCATGAAGTCCAACGGTGGCGTGCTCTCGGCCGACGAGGTCGTGCACCAGCCGATCACGACGGTCCTCTCGGGCCCCGCCGCCGGTGCGCTCGGCGCCGGTCTCATCGCAGGCCGCGCGGGCTTCGACAAGGTGCTCACCTGCGACGGCGGCGGCACCTCGACCGACGTCTCCGTGGTCCTCGCCGGCGAGCCGACCCTGACGACCGAGGGCAGCGTCGGCGCCTACCCGAGCAAGATCCCGATGATCGACGTCGTCACGGTCGGGGCCGGCGGCGGCTCCATCGCCTGGGTCTCCCCGGAGGGCTCCCTCAAGGTCGGCCCGCAGTCCGCGGGCGCCGACCCCGGCCCGCTCTGCTACGGCAAGGGCGGCACCGAGCCGACGATCACCGACGCGCACGTGACGCTCGGCCGCATCCCCCCGCACCTGCTCGGCGGCGAGATCCCGCTCGACGTCGACGCCGCCCGTGCCGGCATCGAGGCCCTCGCCGACCGTCTCGGCCTCGACTTCGAGCGCTGCGCGACAGGCATCCTCGAGATCTCGGCGTGGAACCAGGCGAACGCGCTGCGCCAGGTCAGCGTCAAGCGTGGCCTCGACGTGCGTGACTTCATGCTCGCGACGTTCGGCGGCTCCGGTTCACTGCTCGCCTGCCGCCTCGTCGACATCCTCGGCCTCGCCGGGGTCGTCGTACCGCAGAACCCCGGGAACGTCTCTGCCTTCGGCCTGCTCACCGTCGACGTCAAGAACGACTACGTGCAGACGGCCGTCTCGCGCCACTCGTCGCTCGACCACGCCGCAGTCCAGAAGACCTTCGACGACCTCACGGCCAAGGCCGCCGCGGCCCTCGACGCGGAGGGCTTCCCGACCGAGCAGCACCGCTACTCACGCACCGTCGACCTGCGCTACTTCGGCCAGGCCTACGAGGTGCGGGTCGCCGCACCCGAGGGCGAGGTCGACGAGGCGTATGCCGCCGACGTCGCCTCGCGCTTCCACGACGAGCACCGCGCGCTCTACGGCTACGACTTCCGCAGCGACCCGACCCAGCAGGTCGAGTGGGTCAACCTCCGGGTCACCGGTGTCGGCCCCATCACGCGCCCCGAGCTGCGCGACCTCGCGAGCGCCGAAACGGCAGGCGCCGGTGTGCACGAGCGCGCCCACCGCAGCGTGCGGCCCGTGTGCTTCGACGCCGACTCCGGCTACGTCGACACCGACGTCTGGTGGCGCCCCGACCTGCTCGCCGGCGACACGGTCCACGGGCCCGCCATCGTCGAGGAGTTCGGCTCGACCGTCCCCGTCCACCCCGGCTTCGTCGTCCGCGTCGACACGCTCGGCAACCTCGTCATCACCAAGGAGGCCTGAGATGTGCTTCTCCTGCCAGACCGCAGCCACCCGGCTCGCGCCGGTCGACGCCGCCATCGGCTCGCACGCGTCGACCGCCCCGCACCACGACGGCACCCCGGTGAACCCGGCAGGGCTCCCCACGGCATACGAGCACGGCAACCGCCTGACGCCCGAGGGCACGACCGTCGACCCGATCCTCGTCGAGATCGTCGAGGGCACGCTCGCGAGCGTCGAGATGGAGGTCGAGACGGCCATCGCCCGCACCAGCCGCTCGCCCATGATCCGCGACGCCCACGACTTCCGCGCCGGCATCCACGACCGGCAGCTGCGCAAGCTCACCGGCCGCTCCTACAGCGCGCTCGTGCACCCCATCGCCCGCGACTTCCCGCTCGCCGAGATGAGCGAGGGCGACGTCTTCTTCCACAACGACGTCTACGAGTCCGAGGGCGGCATCGGCCACCTGCCCGACCTCTGCGTCACGGTGCCCGTCTTCTCCGGCGGCGAGGTCGTCGCGTTCGTCCAGGCGTTCGGTCACCACGACGACATCGGTGGAGCCGTGCCCGGCTCGATGCCGAGCAACGCGCAGACGGTCTTCGAGGAGGGACTGTCGGTCCCGCCGATCAAGCTGTGGGACAAGGGAGTTCCCAACCAGGCGGCGCTGCGCATCATGACGCGCAACAGCCGCATGCCCGGCAGCCTCGCCGCCGACCTCGACGCCGAGTGCTCGGCCTGCCTCATGGGCGCCCGCCGCCTCGGTGAGCTCTTCGAGCGCTACGGCCGCGACACCATCGAGGCCGCCTTCGACGCGATCCTCGACAAGACGACCGAGACCTACCGCCGAGAGATCCTCAGCAAGATCCCCGACGGCACGTACGTCTGGGAGGACTACGCCGAGCACGACGGCGTCGACGAGCCGAAGCTGCACACCCAGCGCATCACGCTGACGAAGCAGTCGACCGGCGGCCCCGGCCGCTCGGACCAGTACCCGGACGGCGGCCCCAAGCTCGTCATCGACTTCACCGGCACCGCGCCGCAGGCGAAGGGACCGATCAACCACTGCGGCGACTACGTCGGCGGCAACTTCCTCAAGAAGTGGCTCGCGCCGATCCTGCGCAACCTCGCCGACACCCCCGAGCGGATGGCCGAGCTCGACGTCAACGAGGGCATCGTGCCGCTCATCGAGATGAAGTTCCCCGAGAAGGGCACGCTGCTGACGCCGATCTACCCGGCGCCGACGAACGCGCGCACCTTCGTCATCCTGCGCCTGCTCGGCGTGCTCGCCGGCGTCGTCGCCAAGGCCGTCGACGGCAAGATGCCGGCCGACCAGGAGACGATCCGCTACACCGGCGTCTACGGCAAGGACCGCGACGGCAACGACTACCTCATGCGCGAGGTGCTCGGCGGCGGCTCGGGCGGGCGCTACTACGCGGACGGCGAGGACACCATCCACGTCGTGCCCGACAGCCGCAACCTGCCGACCGAGTTCACCGAGAGCCGCTTCCCCTTCATCGTCGAGCGGCTCGGCCTCGCCGTCGACTCCGGCGGTGCCGGCCGGCACCGCGGCGGTCTCGGCTACGAGAAGCACATCCGCATGCTCAAGGACGCGCACTTCATGTCGATCGCCGACCGGTCGATCCTCGCCTGCTGGGGCGTCAAGGGAGGCAAGGCCGGCCGGCCGTTCGAGGTGACGGTCGACGTGGGTGGTCCCGACGAGCGCAGCGTCGACGCCCTCGCCGACGCCGAGGTGGTCAAGGCCGGCCAGGTCATCCGCATCCGCACCACCGGCGGCGGCGGCTGGGGCGACCCGCTCGAGCGTCCCTACGACGAGGTCGAGCGCGACCTGCGCTGGGGCAAGGTGTCGTTCGAGGGGGCGCGCCGCGACTACGGCGTCGTCGCGTCCGGCACCCAGGACGAGCCGGTCGTCGACACCGCGTCGTCCGACGCGCTGCGCGACGGGCTGCGGGCCGAGCGCGCGGCCGAGCAGCCCTTCTTCGACCGCGGCCCGGGCTACGCCACGCTCGCCGCCGGCCAGAGCGCGGCGGACGTCGACTGGGTGTGAGCGATGAGAGTCCTCGTGATCGGCGCGACCGGCAAGACCGGCCGCGCCGTCACGCGTGCGCTGGCCTCGCGCGGCATCGCCGTCCGCGCTGCCGTGCGATCCGTCGACCGACAGAACAGGGCGTATGCCGCTGGGGCCCGGTCGATCTCGGTCGTTGACCTCGTGAGCGGGGCTGGGTTGGCCGCGGCCGTCGCGGGGGTCGACGCCGTCTACCACCTTGCCCCCAACGTCCACCCGGACGAGGTCAGGATGGCCGAACGGGTCGCTGCAGCGGCGGCTGCTGAGGGCGGGCCCCGCTTCGTCTTCCACTCCGTGCTGCACCCCGACGACGCGTCGATGCCGCACCACCTGCGCAAGGCCGAGGCCGAGCACGTGGTGCGGGGCACGGTGCCCGGCGCGACGGTGCTGCGCCCCGCGGCCTACCACCAGAACCTCCTCGAGGCCGCCCGCTCGGGCCGTCTCGCCGTGCCCTACTCGCTCGACTCCCCCTTCAGCAACGTCGACCTCGACGACGTCGCCGAGGCTGCTGCGGTGGTGCTCACCCGGCACGGCCACGAGGGCCTCACCTACGAGCTCGCCGGCCCCGAGGTGCTCAGCGTGCGCGAGCAGGCCGCGGCGGCCTCCGAGGTGCTCGGACACCACGTGAGCGCCGAGCACGTCTCGCCCGACGCCTGGTCCGCGGGCCCGGGGACCGGCCTGCCCGAGCAGGCCCGCGCCGACCTGCTCGCGATGTTCACGGCATACGACCGGGAGGGGCTGGTCGGCGAGGCCGACACGCTGCGCCGGCTCCTCGGCCGCGAGCCACGCACCTGGGCCGACGTGCTGCGGGCCGCCGGGCCCGTCGACGGGGCGGCCACGAACCGGTGAGCGACGGCTGCACGTTCGTCGACCACGCCTGCGCACCACGAGGACACAGGCCCCACGCACCGCTGAACCCACCAGCCCACCCCGGGCGCTGCCCCGCGCTCGCGGCGTCAGTCGATGTCGCGTTCCTCGATGGTCTGGCGCACCGTGTTCGTCACGCCGTTGGGACCCTCCTCGCGCGTGATGATGCGCTTGCGGCGGTGGCCCTTGCTGCCGTGCCAGATGAGCAGACCGCCGGCGATCATGAGGATGACCCCCGCGATGGGCAGGTTGATGACCGTGGTGTTGGCCCGGACCGCGAAGGTCAGGATCGCACCCACGACCGCGAGCAGCACTCCGACACCCAACGTCCCACCCCCTCCTGGCTGGACCTGCGACGCGACGACCTCGTCCTTCTTCATTATCGTCCCCTACCCGCACACAGCCCCCGAAGGACGCGACACTCGCCGACCGGACGGCATACATCTGCCAATCCGGCTGACGTGGTTGGGCAGGAGGTGACAACGCGCCCGCTCGCGCACGCTCCCTAGGCTCACGCCATGACGACCGCCTCGCTGAGCAAGGACGCACCGTGAGGGTGCTCGTGGCGCTGGGTGGCAACGCCATGACCGGGCCCGACGGGAGCGCGACGCCCCAGGCCCAGCGCGCGGCCATCACCGTCGCCAGCGAGCACCTCGCCGACCTCGTCGCGGCCGGCCACGAGGTGGTCGTGACGCACGGCAACGGCCCGCAGGTGGGCAACCTCCTCGTCAAGAACGAGCTCGCCGCCCACGTCGTGCCGCCGGTCCCGCTCGACTGGTGCGGCGCGCAGACGCAGGGCACCATCGGCTTCACCCTGCTCGACACCCTCGAGGCGTCCCTCGCCGCGCGCGGTGCCGTGCGTCCCGTCGCAGCGCTCGTCACGCGTACGCTCGTGGCCGCCGACGACCCCGGCTTCGCCCGCCCCACCAAGCCGATCGGGCGCTACCTCCCGCGCGAGCAGGCCCAGGCTCTCATCGACCACGGCGAGCGGTGGGAGGACCGCGGCGAGAAGGGCTGGCGACGAGTCGTCGCCTCGCCCGAGCCCATCGAGGTCCTCGAGACGCGCGCGTTGCTCACCCTGCTCGGCGCCGGCTACGTCGTCGTTGCGGCCGGCGGAGGCGGCATCCCCGTCGTGCGCAGCGAGAGCGGTGCGGTGCACGGTGTCGAGGCCGTCATCGACAAGGACCTCACCGCAGCGCTGCTCGCCAGGGCGGTCGCCGCCGACGTGCTCGTCATCGCCACCGACGTCGCCCACGCCGTCGCCGGCTGGGGCACGCCCGACGCGCACGACATCGGCCGCGTCACCCTCGCCGAGATGGAGGCGTATGCCGCCGTCGGCCACTTCGCGTCGGGATCCATGGGCCCCAAGGTCGACGCCGCGATGCGCTTCGTCCGCGCCGGGGGCCGACGCTCCATCGTGACCGCGCTCGACCAGCTCGCCACCGCCATCGACGGCCACATCGGGACCGTCATCGAAAACCCTGAAAGAGAAAGGTGATTCACGTGCCCGAAGCCATTGAGGTGCGCAAGGTCCCCATCCACTCGGTCGCCGACGCGTCCGAGCTCGCGAAGCTCATCGACGACGGCGTGATGGAGGCCGGCCGGGTCATCGCCATCATCGGGAAGACCGAGGGCAACGGCGGCGTCAACGACTACACGCGCATCATCGCCGACCGCGCCTTCCGTGAGGTGCTCGTGGAGAAGGGCGCACCGGCCGAGCAGGTCAAGCAGGTCCCGATCGTGTGGTCCGGCGGCACCGACGGCGTCATCAGCCCGCACGCCACGATCTTCGCGACGGTCCCGGCCGACAAGGCCGAGCCGTCCGACGACCTGCGGCTGACGGTGGGCTTCGCGATGAGCGAGCCGATCAAGCCCGAGGAGATCGGCTACGTCGCCATGGTGCAGAAGGTCGCCGACGCCGTGAAGGTCGCCATGGAGCGGGCCGGCATCACCGACCCCTCCGACGTGCACTACGTCCAGACCAAGACGCCGCTGCTGACGATCCACACGATCCGCGACGCCAAGTCCCGCGGCCAAGAGGTCTGGACCGAGCACACGCACGAGTCGATGGACCTCTCCAACGGCACCACGGGCCTCGGCATCGCCGTCGCGCTCGGCGAGATCGAGATGCCGACCGACGCCGACATCATGCACAACCGCTCGCTCTTCTCCTCGGTCGCCTCGTGCAGCTCGGGTGTCGAGCTCGACCAGGCGCAGGTCGTCGTGGTCGGCAACGCCCGCGGCGTCGGTGGTCGCTACCGCATCGGCCACTCGGTCATGAACGACGCCCTCGACGCCGACGGCATCTGGGAGGCGATCAAGGACGCCGGCCTCGACCTGCCCGAGCGCGCCCACCCGAGCGACATCGCCGGCCGCCTCGTCAACGTCTTCCTCAAGTGCGAGGTGAGCCAGGACGGCCAGGTGCACGGTCGCCGCAACGCGATGCTCGACGACTCCGACGTGCACTGGCACCGCCAGATCAAGTCGTGCGTCGGTGGCGTCACGGCGTCGGTGACGGGCGACCCGGCGGTGTTCGTGTCGGTGTCGGCCGCTCACCAGGGCCCCGACGGCGGTGGTCCGGTCGCGGCCATCGTCGACCTCGGCGAGGGTGAGCCCACCGGCTACCGCTGGCCCCGCTGAACGGCATACCCCCCCCACCTGCCGCGCAACACACCCGGTAACAGTCAGCTCCTCACGGTTGCAACCGTGAGGAGCTGACTGTTACCGGGTGTGTTGCTGGGACCTGACGGTCAGTGGGCGAAGTGGCGGGTCCCGGTGAAGTACATCGTGACGCCCGCCGCCCTGGCGGCCTCGATGACCCCGTCGTCACGGATCGAGCCGCCGGGTGCCACGACCGCGCGAACGCCGGCGTCGAGCAGGATCTGCAGCCCGTCGGCGAACGGGAAGAACGCGTCGGACGCCGCGACCGAGCCCCGCGCGCGCTCCTCGCCGGCGCGACGCACGGCCAGGTAGCAGGAGTCGACGCGGTTGACCTGGCCCATGCCGACGCCGACCGCGGCCCCGTCGCGAGCCAGCAGGATCGCGTTGGACTTCACGGCGCGGATCGCGCGCCACGCGAACTGGAGGTCGGCGAGCGTCGCGTCGTCGGCGGCCTCACCGGCGACGAGCCGCCAGTTCGCGGCGTCGTCGCCACCGGTCACCGCGTCGCCGTCACCGTGCACGACGGCGTCGACGCGGTCGACGGACTGCACGAGCAGCCCACCGCTGATCGGGCGCGTCTCGATGGGGTCGGCCGCCTCGGCCATGCCGGCCGGCAGGCGCAGCACCCGGAGGTTCTTCTTCGCGGTGAGGATCTCGAGCGCTTCGGGCTCGTAGTCGGGCGCGATGATGACCTCGGTGAAGACCGGCTTCGCGGCCGTCGCCATCGCCGCCGTGACGGTGCGGTTGGCGGCGATGATGCCGCCGTAGGCGCTCACCGGGTCGGTCGCGTGGGCGCGCTCGTACGCCTCTTCGATCGTCGCTCCGACGGCGATGCCGCACGGGTTGGCGTGCTTGATGATCGCGACGGTCGGCTGGTCACCGTGGTCGTGCGCCGCACGCACCGCGGCGTCGGTGTCGACGTAGTTGTTGTACGACATCTCCTTGCCGTGCAGCTGCTCGGCGGAGGCGACGCCCGGGCGCCAGTGGCGGTAGAGCGCCGCCTGCTGGTGCGGGTTCTCGCCGTAGCGCAGCGCGGCCGCGCGGTCGAAGGTCGCGCCGGTCCAGGCGGGGAAGCCCGTGCCGTCACGCTGGGTGTCCGGGTCGGCGTCCGGCTGCGCGAAGCGCTGCATCCAGCTCGCGACCGCGACGTCGTAGGAGGCGGTGTGCACGAACGCCTCCGCGGCCAGGCGCTGGCGCTGGGCCAGCGTGAAGCCGCCCTCACCCAGGGCCGTGACGACCTCGCCGTATGCCGCCGGGCTCGTCACGATGGCGACGCTCGGGTGGTTCTTGGCCGCGGCCCGCACCATCGAGGGGCCGCCGATGTCGATCTGCTCGATGCACTCGTCAGGCGTCGCGCCCGAGGCGACGGTCTCGCGGAACGGGTAGAGGTTGACCACGACGAGCTCGAACGGCTCGACCTCGAGGTCGGCCAGCTGCTGCACGTGGTCGGGCTTGCGGGTGTCGGCGAGGATGCCCGCGTGGACCTTCGGGTGGAGCGTCTTGACGCGGCCCTCGAGGCACTCGGGGAAGCCGGTCAGCTGCTCGACGGGCGTCACGTCGATGCCGAGCGCCGCGATCGTCTTCGCGGTCGAGCCGGTCGAGACGATGCCGACGCCCGCGGCGTCCAGCGCCCGGGCGAGGTCCTCGAGGCCGGTCTTGTCGTAGACGGAGATGAGGGCGCGCTTGATCGGACGGCGTCCGTCGGACATCAGAACTCCTGGCGTGGGTAGACGGTGTCGATGACTCCGGAACACCCAGGCGGGCGATGCTCCGACCGTTTCACTCCCTGGTGGTTCCCCACCTGCGCCAGTCGTGTGCGGCCAGACTACCGGTCACGGCCGTGCCCGACGAAACGCTCGCTCGATCGAGGAGCCGCGCGACGGAGCGTGCTCTCGATCGTGTGGGGTCAGCCGAGGCGGACGCGGCGCCCGTCCACCGAGAAGCCCTCGCGCGCCATGCGGCCGACGATCTCGACGAGCAGGTCGCGCTCCTGCACCTTGATCCGCTCGTGGAGGCTCTCCTCGGTGTCGTCCTCCTGGACGGCCACGACCCGCTGCTCGATGATCGGGCCGGTGTCGACGCCGGCGTCGACGAGGTGGCACGTCGTGCCGGTCACCTTGACCCCGTAGGCCAGCGCGTCGCGTACGCCGTGGGCACCGGGGAAGCTCGGCAGCAGCGCCGGGTGCGTGTTGACGACCGGCTGCGCACCGAGCGTGGCCGGCCCGAGGATGCGCATGAACCCGGCGGTGACGACGAAGCGCGGCGCCGCCGCGGCGACCCGCTCAGCGAGGGCGACGTCCCACGCCTCCCGGTCGGCGAAGTCGGCCACCGCGCACACGAACGTCGGGATGCCGGCCTGCTCGGCCCGCTCGAGACCCGTGCACGCGCGGTCGGCGCCGACCGCAGCGACGCGCACGCCGTATGCCGGGTCGGCAGCCGCGTCGATGAGCGACTGCAGGAGCGTGCCGGAGCCCGAGACGAGCACGACGACCGGGACGGGTCCCTCGGTCGCTCCGGCAGGGCTGGCGGCGGCGTCGGTCGTCACGCGCCGGAGTGTAGCGCTGGGGCCCGGCGCGGCCCGCATCGATCCACGTCCGCCGCATGGGTAAGGATGGGCGCATGACCGAGCCGCAGCTGGAGCAGGAGATCGCGTTCGCGCGCGAGAAGGCCAAGCGCACCCTGCCCCTCGCCCTGCTGGTGCTGCTCGGTCTCATCGCCATGTACCTGCCGCTGCCCAAGCGGTTCATCGCGTTCGCGCCGCTGCTCATCGCCGTGGTGCTGACGATCCGCCTGCTGCGCTTCCTCTCGACGCGCGGCGGGCGCGAGAAGATCTGGCCGGCCTTCACCCTCGTCATCGTCGGCATGCTGCTGTCGACCCTCGCCCTGCAGCTCGCCTTCTACGACTCGTGGAGCGCCTACGAGGACTGCATCGCCGGCGCCCAGACCCAGCAGGCCACCGCCGACTGCGTGCAGCTCAAGGACACCGGGATGCTGGGCCTCGTCGTGCAGTGACTCGATGTCGAGTGGGTCACCTGTCGTCGTCTACGGCACCGCGCTGAGGTGCCGTGTGCCACAACCCCGTCGCGTGAATCCTGGAGCGGGCTTCACCGTACGACGTACTCCCGCAGGGTGGTGTCGAAGGGAACGAAGAAGCGGCCCGGCTGCACGACCATCTGCGGAGTCGTCACGCCGCTCTCGACCGGAACGTCGACGCGGAGCGTGTACGGGTCGAAAGTGAAGACCTTGCCGCCCGCCGTCAGGTAGAACAGACCTCCCACCCACGCCAGGTCTGCATTGCGCAGGACGGCGCCCGAGGAGGTGGGCTGGTCCTGCAGGACGACGCGACGCTTCACGGCGCCGGTGAGAGGGTCGAGCTCCACGAGGGCGGATCCGTGGGCCGCCCAGAGCGAACCGTTCGGGCCGATCGTCACGGCACCGAACGCCTCGGCTCCCGCGACGGGCGCCGACTCCCAGAGCTTCTTGTTCGTGGCTACGTTCCAGGCGAAGACCTTCGCGGACGGCTGGGTGGGCGTGGCTCCCAGCCCGCCCCAGCGCGACGTGCCGGCGTACACGATGTCGCCGTCAGCAGCCAGTGACACGATGCTCTGGTCGACGACGGGCTTGTTGATCACGCGTACGCCGCTGGTGTCGTTGTCGATGATTCCCAGGGTGCCCGTGAGAAGGCCGTACCTGGGGATCGTCCCGAAGAAGACCCGCGACCCCGAGGTTGCCCAGGCCAGAGGGCGGTCCTGCTGGTAGCTGGCCCCGAGGGAGGTCAGCATGGTCGGGTTCGTGCCGTCGACCCAGGGGCGTGTCGTGTCGTACCGGAAGATCTGGCCGGCCGTGTAGGTGCCGAGGTACTGGATGGTTCCGTGGTTGATCGTGCCCTCCACCTCGCCGATGACCCCAGGCCCGAAGGGCACCAGGGGATACTGCTGGCGTCTGGCGAGGTCCGAAGTCACTACGGCGAGGCTCGAGCCGCCGTAGCCGCCGACGTACAGCGACGAAGGTCCAGCCCCGAGCGACTTGATGCGCATCTTCGTGGCGGCGAACTCGACGTGGTAGCTGAGCTCCTGCCCGGTGGCGAGGTTGATCGCCGCCACCGTCCCGTCGGTGTTGTACGACAGGAGCCACTCGCCACTCACGCCGCCCACCTTGGTGACCAGCGGGATGCGGTCGCGGCCTGCTCCCGACACGATGGGTCCCCGCGACGTCATGACGCCGGTGGCTGCGTCGACCGCCCACAGCTCCTTGTAGCGGAAATAGTAGAAGTAGCCGCGGCTGTCGAGAGACGACGGACGCTGCAACGAGTAGTTGGACGGGACGTCCCACGTGTTCAGCGACGCGTCGTAGAGGCGGCGCTCGCTGGCCACCGCCGCTCCATCGGGGCTCGTCCCGGCGGGGGTCCAGACCTGGAGGTACCTGCCCAACGACTCGAGCTCGGCGATGTTGCCGGCGGTGACCGGCTTGGGCAGGCTGATGCGCGAACGATCCGCCGTGTTCACAAGGGAGACACGCACGATGACGGGGTCTTGCGAGCCCAGCCCCACCCACGCGTACCTGCCGTCGAGCGCGAGACTGCGGGCGTACTGGTGAGTGGCGCTCATGCTGCCGATGTTCTGGAAGGCTCGAGTTGCCGGGTTGTAGTTCCACAGCTCGGCCGCCGGGTAGGAGACTCCCCAGATGCGACCGTCTGCGGCGGCCTCGATGTCCCAGACGACCTTGGTCTTCGGGGTGACCAGACCGAGATCCTGGATGACGAGCGCGCCCGGTGTCCAGGTCCACAGGTGACCGTCGTTGCCACCGATGTACACGTTGCCGTCACGGCCCTTGGTGATGGTGAAGCTGACCCTGACCTGGCCGAGCGGGAAGCGGTAGTCGATCGTGCCAGTCTCGAGGTCGGCCACCTGGAACTCCGCAGGACTGCCGGACACGACCGTGACGAGCTTTGTCCTGCCGTTGACCACCAGCGCGTCGACGAGGTTCGTGTTGCTGAAGGCGTCGACGGGCCGGGTCGAGGCACCGCTGGAGAACGTGTGGACCCCGGCGCCGACGGACGGTCGGAGGTCGATCGTGTCGAACGCCGCCACCCCCTTCGAGCCGGCCGAGCTGGAGATCTGGATCGTGGCCGAGGCGGCCGTGGCGGGGGGCGTCACCTGCTTGGTCACCAGAGCCCACACGCCCACGGGCTTGCGCACGGCCATGGTGTCCGTGCCCACCACCTTGCGCGCGGGGTCGAGGAACCTCAACGTGACCACGAATGAGCCCGAGCTGGGCCTGACCCAGGTGCGGAAGTCGTGGGTCACGTTCGGGAACACGACTGCCGGACTGCTGGTCGCCGAGACACCCGCAGTCGTGCTGGCGTCGGAGACGAGCAGGCTGCGGGACCCGGTGCGCGCCTGCTGGGAGCTGACCACGGCGGACGTGCCGGTCCCGGCCTGCACCGTCCAGGACGCGACCGAGGTCCCGGTGGCGCTCGCCTCGAACCCGCCGTTGGGAACCTCTGGGCGGATGACGCCGAGCCCGTCCCACCAAGCCTGGGAAAGCGCTTGGGTCGACGTGACGACCTCGATGGACGCCGTCCGCGCTGTGGCCGGCGCAACCCCCCGGGTCTCCACGCGAGACCAGATCATCCGGGCACCCGTGCTGGGCGTGCTTGTCCTGGCGACGACCGCCCCGGACGCATCGAGGAAGCGCAGGGTCAGTGACTGGGTGCCACTCTTGGTGGATACGTATCCCTGTGCGTGGTACTCGGCGCCGGGCGACACCGTGAACGTTCGACGCACAGTGACCCCGCTCGTCCCGGAGGCGTCCTCGACGTAGAGGGCCCGCGTCCCCGAGAAGGCCACCCCTGTGCCGACCACGGCGCGGTTCGGCGCCGAGGCGTAGACGGTCCAGCCGGCGGGCGACGCTCCGCTCGACTCGAAGTCCCCGACGGGGTAGCTCGTGGAGACCGGTTGGAGCGCCTCGGCGGGAACGACCAAGGTCGGGATGACACCAAGGGCCACGACGACACCGAGCATCGCGGCCAGCACGGCGCGAGTGCGCGCCGTGTGGCTGAGAGACCGCGAGGTCACGTGAGTCATCTGGGTGCCCTTCATCAACAGCGGGTGCGCCAGCACGGGCGTCGATCACCCGAGTGGCTGGCGACCAAGCGACCGGCAAGCCGATCAAATCGGGCAAATCGTAACTGCGGCACATGTCGCGCACACCCGCTATCGACATTTTGCCCTCTGTGCGGTCCGGCGGACCCCGACGCGTGACCGTACGCGACTAGGTGGTCTCCAACGCGGTGCCCGTCACGTCCGAGCCGTTCTCCGGACCTGGCGCGGACGAGGACTCGTCGTCGGACCGCTGCTGGGTGCGCCGATGACGCCACTCATGCAGCAGCAGCACGCCGAGCCAGAGCAGTGCACCACCGAGGACCTCGCCCAGCAGGGCCGCGGCGAAGGTCCACAGGTGCGGTCCGACGGCGGCGAGGCGGTCGACACCGACGGCGCCGTTGCCCAGCGCCGTCAGGGCGACGACCACCAGCACCGCGAGGACGGCAGCCGTCACCGTGGCCGCGAGCCGCGAGCGCGTGTTGCCGAAGAACTCGAGGGCCGAGTCGACCCGACCACCCAGCCAGGCGCCCAGCGCCACGGGAGCCAGCAGGACGGCATACATGGTCGGGGGGAAGTCGATGGCGCCGGGCAGCGCGCCGAAGAGCGGCACGAGCGGCAGCAGCCCGGGCTGCGCAGCAGCCGGCGAGACCGTCGAGCCGAGCGCGATCTGGAAGCCCGGACCGGCGAGGAACGAGAGCGCCCACGTGGCCGCGTTGCCGAGCAGCGCGACCTGCGCGAGCACGATGACGGCGAGCGCGCCCACGTTCGCGGCGTACTGGTCCTGGATGTCGGCCACCTCGGACCACGACAGCACCACCCGCACCACCACGAGCGCGAGACCGAGCCCGAGCAGCAGACCCGCGCCGCGCCAGCCGATGCGCCACACCGACGGCAGCCACGTCGGGCCGCGCCGGAACCACGAGCGCACGAACGCCGGCGACGAGTCCTCGTCGGGTCGCACCATGACGAAGCCGAGCGCCATGAGCGGCACGAGCAGCGATCCGAGCACCGCTGCCGCGCCGGGTGTGGCCGGACCACCGAGCGTGAAGAGCGCGAAGACGGCCGCCACGACGCCGTAGCCGACGAGGAAGCCGGGGACGAGGCCCCACCGGGCGACGCGGCTCCAGTCCTCGGCACCGACCCGCAGTCGCTCCGTCTCGGACAGGCGCCGCGCCCAGCGGAACGTGATGTAGACGAAGACGGCGAGCAGCAGCAGCGGCGTCATCGAGATCGCCACTCCCCCGGCACCGACCGACTGACCGTGGCCCACGAACCAGACGGCGCTGGCCAGCGACACCGCCGAGAACCAGCCCACCGTGCTCTCGGGCGCGGCGACCCAGCCGACCAGCGCGGGCAGCACCACGACCGTCCACGTGCCGACCGCCGCCAGCGCACCTGCGCGCAGGGCCGGCGGGAAGGCGCTCGAGGGGCTCGTGGCTGCTGTCTCGCGGGCCAGTGGTCTCACTCCTGCTGCTGTCGGTGCTCGTGCTGCCGGCCCCGGGACGTGTGCCGTGACCTCTTCGCCCATGGTCGCCCGGACCCGGCGCAGGGGCGAGCACCCACGCCGAGGCGGGCTGTTCTTCGCACCACAAACGGTGTCCGGCGCCACGCCGGCGACCGAGACTGGAAGTGGGAGAGGTCCCGGACCGTCCCGGGACCCCGGGGACCGAGGGGGCCCCGACATGAGGAAGATCCGCCACCAGGTACTGACCGCTCTGACCGTGCTGCTCACCATCGTGACGGCTGGACTCCTGGGGGTGGGACCGCCCGGCACGGACGGCCGTGCAGCCCCGCCGACGGCGACGCCGGCAGACCTCGCGCTGACCCAGCCGTTGGCCTACGCCGGCACCGTCTACCTCACGTTCGACGACGGGCCCAGCCTCACGTGGACGCCGAGGGTGCTGTCCGTGCTGCGCAAGTACGGGGTTAAGGCCGTGTTCTTCGAGGTCGGCCAGAACGTGTCGTGGTACCCGAGCATCACCCGCAGTCTGCGCACCTACGGCAACAAGATCGGCAACCACACGTGGAGCCACCCGAACCTGACGCTGCTCTCGACCGCGTCGGTGACGTGGCAGCTGAACCGCATGGAGTCGTCACTCGGCTACCGGCCACGCTGCGTCCGCCCGCCCGGCGGCGCGACGAACGCGCGCATCCAGGCCATCATCGCGGCCCGCGGACAGCGGCACATCCTCTGGACCGTGGACCCTCGTGACTGGTCACGCCCCGGCACGTGGACCATCGTCAACCGGGTGCTGGCCGGCGTCCGGGACGGCTCGCGGATCCTGCTGCACGACGGCGGCGGTGACCGGTCCCAGACCGTCGCCGCGCTCGACCTGCTGATTCCTCGGCTGCGCGCCCGCGGCTTCGTCATCGGCCTCATGGCCTGCTGATCGCGGGGCCGCCCAGACGACGTATGCCGCCGAGCCGGGCTGGGTGCCCGCGTGGGCACCCAGCCGACTCAGCGGCATACGAAATCGGTTGCGGCAGAGACTACTTCGCGAGGCCCTGCATGATCTCGCGCATGAGCTCGGCAGTCTCGGACGGCGTCTTGCCGACCTTGACACCGGCGGCCTCGAGGGCCTCCTTCTTGGCCTGGGCGGTTCCCGACGAGCCCGACACGATGGCGCCGGCGTGGCCCATCGTCTTGCCCTCGGGAGCCGTGAAGCCGGCGACGTAGCCGACGACCGGCTTCGTGACGTTCTCCTTGATGTACGCCGCGGCCCGCTCCTCGGCGTCGCCGCCGATCTCGCCGATCATGACGATCGCGTCGGTGTCGGGGTCGTTCTGGAACGCCTCGAGGCAGTCGATGTGCGTCGTGCCGATGATCGGGTCGCCACCGATGCCGACAGCCGAGCTGAAGCCGAAGTCACGCAGCTCGTACATCATCTGGTAGGTCAGCGTGCCCGACTTCGAGACCAGGCCGATGCGGCCGGAGCCGGAGATGTCGGCCGGGATGATGCCCGCGTTGGAGACGCCGGGCGTGATGAGGCCGGGGCAGTTCGGGCCGACGATGCGCGTCGTGCCCTTGTCCTTGGCGTAGTTGTAGAACTCGGCGGTGTCCTTGACCGCGACGCCCTCGGTGATGACGACGGCGAGCGGGATCTCGGCGTCGATCGCCTCGACGGCGGCGGCCTTGGTGAACTGGGCCGGCACGAAGATGACCGACACGTTGGCGCCGGTGGCGTCGATGGCCTCCTTGACCGAGCCGAAGACGGGCACGGAGACGCCACCCTCGAAGTCGACGGTCGTGCCGGCCTTGCGCGGGTTGACGCCGCCGACGATCTCGGTGCCGGACTTGAGCATGCGCTGCGTGTGCTTCATGCCCTCGGAGCCGGTCATGCCCTGGACGATGACCTTGGAGTCAGCGTTGAGGAAGATTGCCATGGTTGATCGTTCTCTCTCTCGGACTCTCGGGTTCAGGCCTGCGAAGCCAGCTCGGCGGCGCGGCGCGCGGCGCCGTCCATCGTCGGCTCGACCGTCACGAGGGGGTGGTTGCGCTCCTGCAGGATGCGGCGGCCCTCCTCGACGTTGTTGCCGTCGAGGCGCACGACCAGCGGACGGTTCTCCTCGTCACCGAGCGCGTCGAGCGCGCCGACGATGCCGTTGGCGACCGCGTCGCAGGCGGTGATGCCGCCGAAGACGTTGACGAAGACGCTCTTGACCTGCGGGTCGGACAGGATGATGTGCAGGCCGTTGGCCATCACCTCGGCGCTCGCGCCACCACCGATGTCGAGGAAGTTCGCCGGCTTCTGGCCGCCGAACTCCTCACCGGCGTACGCGACGACGTCGAGGGTGCTCATGACGAGCCCGGCGCCGTTGCCGATGATGCCGACGGAGCCGTCGAGCTTGACGTAGTTGAGGTCCTTCTCCTTGGCGGCGGCCTCGAGCGGGTCGGCCTCGGCCTTGTCCTCGAGGGCGGCGTGGTCCTCGTGGCGGAAGTCGGCGTTGGCGTCGAGGGTGACCTTGCCGTCGAGCGCGACGATGTCGCCGTCCTCGGTCTTGACCAGCGGGTTCACCTCGACGAGGGTCGCGTCCTCGTCGCGGTAGACGGTCCACAGCTTCTGGATGACGTCGGCGATCGCGGCCTTGTCGGCCTCGTCGAAGCCGGCGGCGTCGACGATCTCCTTCGCCTTCGCCTCGTCGATGCCCGTGTTGGGGTCGACGGCGATGCGGGCGAGGGCGTCGGGGCGCTCGACGGCGAGCTGCTCGATCTCCATGCCGCCCTCCTTCGAGCACATGGCGAGGTACGTGCGGTTCGCACGGTCGAGCAGGATCGAGAAGTAGTACTCCTCGGCGATGCGGGCGCCCTGGGCGATCATCACGGTGCCGACGGTGTGGCCCTTGATGTCCATGCCGAGGATCGCCTCGGCGGCGGCCTGCGCCTCGTCGGGGCTCTTGGTGACCTTGACGCCGCCGGCCTTGCCGCGGCCGCCGGTCTTCACCTGCGCCTTGACGACGGTGACACCGCCCGACTTCGGCCCGATCTGCTCGGCGGCCGCGCGGGCCTCCTCAGGGGTGGTGGCGATGGCGCCGGCCAGCACGGGCACCCCGTGCTTCTCGAACATGTCGCGGGCTTGGTACTCGAAGAGATCCACGGGTGGGGTCCGTCCTCGTCGTCGATTCGTATCGTCGTCGACTGCGCCGCTGCGGCGTTCCCGGGCTCGCGATGCTCACGCTGACGCGCGGAGCGGGGCCCTGCGCCGAGGCGCAACCGAATCAGGCTGTCCCTCGGACTCTAGTGGCTCAGACGTGCAGGGCCGCCAGCGGGTAGTGGCGGACCGGACGAAGATCACACCCCCGTCTCACGTACCGCCCGGTAGCCAGCGCCGTGCGGGACGCCGGCTGCCGTGCGCGCTCGCAGTTGGCACAGGTCGGTGCACGGGCCGCGGCGGACCACGAGCGCGCACGCTGGATCCCAGGCCCGTCAGGCGGCTGCGGTCCGGAGGGCGTCGCGGAGCCGGCGCCGGACCACCTCCGGCCGCGCGAGCTCGGACCAGACCAGTCGGACCACGACCCAGCCGGCGCGGCGTAGGGCGTCCTCGCGCCTCTTCTCCTCGAAGAGGGCTGCCCGGTCGGCGTACTTGACCTGCCCGTCGAACTCGACGAGAACCCGTGTGCCGCGGATGCGGAAGTCCGCGCGGTAGCGGCGCCCCTCGGCCGACACCTCGACCTGCGGGTCGAACTCGAGGCCGAGCGCATGCAGCAGGTATGCCGTCCGGCTCTCCCCCGGCGACTCGTGACGTCCGTCCGCCTGTGCGAGGGCGGCGCGGACGGGCCCGATGCCGCGACGACCCGACAGAGCGCTGACCGCGGCCGACAGCACCTCGCGGGTGACGAGGCCTCGCGCGAGCGCGGCGTCCGCGGGGACCAGTGCCGCCTCGGGTCCCGCGAGCAGACCGGCCTGGGCGATCGCGAGACCGAGCGGGACGGCATCGGGCGGTGCTGTCGCCGGTCCGGTCACCGACGAGCCAGGAGCCGTGAGCCCACGCACCGGACGGTGGATGACGAGTCCACCGCGGCGAGACGCGATGCCGCCGTCGGCCTCGGTCGCTGGGCGAATCGACGTCAGGTGGACGGTGAGGAGATCGGCGCGCCAGGTCGGCAGACCGCGCAGGAGCAGCAACGAGTGGTGGCTGACGGCGGCTCGGCCGGCGAACTCACGACCTAACGCGATCGTCGCGCGGGTGTGGCGGCGCTCCTGACCGAGCGGCTGCCGCGGGTCGTCGCGGACGGTATACCAGCCGCGGGTGACCCGCTCGCAGCGTCCGTCGCGCACCAGCCGTTCCAGGGCGTGCGAGTCGAGCCCGTGACGCGCGGCGTCTGCGGCGCGGAAGACGCCGTCGGCTCCGAGGAGGTGAAGATCCATCGCCCGACCATGACGGTCGGACGCGTGGGCAGGGAGGCATGCCCCCGCCCCTGTGGACGGCCGCGCAGCGACGCCGAGGGGTGTGGACGCAGCACCTGTGCGCGCTCACGGCGCGGCGGTGCCGGCATACGGGCGCTCACCGACTGCGAGCGCGCACGGTCACCGTGAGGTCAGGCGGGGTGGACGTGCTCGCGCACCCAGCCGACGATCTCCATCGTCGTGGCACCCGGCGTGAAGACCTTCGCGACGCCCAGGCGCTCCAGCTCGGGGATGTCGTCGTCGGGGATGATGCCGCCGCCGAAGACGACGATGTCGCTCGCGTCGCGCTCGGCCAGCAGCTCGACGACGCGCGCGAAGAGGGTCAGGTGCGCTCCGGAGAGCACGGAGAGACCGACGACGTCGGCGTCCTCCTGGATCGCGGCCTCGACGATCTGCTCGGGAGTCTGGTGCAGACCGGTGTAGATGACCTCCATGCCGGCGTCGCGCAACGCCCGGGCCACCACCTTCGCGCCACGGTCGTGACCGTCGAGCCCCGGCTTGGCCACGACGACGCGGATGACGTCGCCCGACCCGTCGTCGGACTGTGCGTCGGTCACGGAAACGGCCTCGGCGCCGGGGGTCTCGCTCATGCCGGGCACTCTAGCCAGCCTCGCGAGACGCGGCGCGCAATAGTGATGCAACGCCCACCCAACGGGGTACGGTCGGCTCGTGGCAGTGGCAGCACGCGCGGCAACGACGCCCCGCCAGACCAGCATCCCGAAGCAGTGCACGAGCGGCCCCAAGGGGTTCCTCGCGGCCGTCGGGGAGGTGGCCGGTGCCCTCCTGACGCCCACCGGACTCGCCGGCGCGGCGCTGGAGGCGACCTGGATGGGGCTGCACCTCGGGCTCTACCCGCTCGGCCTGCTGGGGTCGCGGGCCAGCGACCGGCGCCAGGGCTACCGGCTCGGTCACCTGCCCCCGAGCCAGCGCGGCCTCGCCATCCAGAACGTCGAGGCGGCCGAGACGCCGATCCTGCTCGTGCACGGCATGGTCGACAACCGCTCGATCTTCACCGTGCTGCGGCGCGGCCTCGTGCGGCGGGGCTTCGGTCGCATCGAGACCATCAACTACTCCGTCTTCACGGGCGACATCCGGGCAGCGGCGGCCGCGCTCGGGGCCGAGGTCGAGCGCATCGTCGAGGAGACCGGCTACGAGCGCATCCACGTCATCGGACACTCGATGGGCGGGCTCATCGCGCGCTACTACGTCACCCGCCTCGGTGGTGACGCGCACGTGCACACGCTCGTCACCCTCGGCACCCCCCACCAGGGCAGCTACCTCGCCTTCACCTGGAACAACGGGCTCACGCGGCAGCTGCGCCCAGGGAGCGCGCTCATGAAGGAGCTCGCCGGACCGGTCAAGGAGTGCCAGACGCGCTTCCTCGTCTACTGGTCCGACCTCGACCAGGTCGTCGTCCCGCAGCGCAACGCGGCCCTGCACCACGACGACCTCAACGTCCACAACGTCGGCCTGCACGGCGTCGGCCACATGAGCCTGCCCATCACGAGCAGCGTCGTGCACGGCATCTCGACCGCCCTCGCGCACCTCGACACGACGGGTGCCACGGTCACCCCCGGCGTGAGCTCCCTGCAGAGCCGGCGCAGTAGCACGGGCGCCGCTGCCGGTGGCAGTCATTCGTCACGTGTCGCCAAGCCCCGGTGATTCTTTTGCCGTTCGCGCCGCCGCCGGGCAAATTGGGGCAGATCGGTCTGTGCAAAACCTTTTGACACCGAGACAAATGCCCTAGTGTCGAGCCCAGTCGCGACCCTCCACCGCGGCGCGAGACGTCCCCTGTGACGCGGCTCGATTTCGCATAACGAAACGGTCACGTTAGTCTGGCGGCTCGCAATCTGTGATCGATAGGTAAGTTTTTCGTGCCCAAAACCAGTTACGTAGGCCGCCATCGTCCGGTCGCCAAGCCATCACGGGGTCGACAGTTCGTCGTCCCCGTCGCTCTGCTCAGCTCCACCGTCACCGCGGGCTTCATCATCCGCGACGCCGGCGCCAGCCAGCTCAGCCCCGAGGCCGCGGCCATGAAGAACGTCTCCAACTCGGTTGCGGGACTCGGACTGACCGCAGACCCCGATGCCCTCGCAGCGGCCACGGCCAACCGAGCCGGAGCTCGCTCGTCCCGCGACATGGCCCGCGACGCGAAGGACCTCATCGTCGACGCGACCGCCTCCGCCTCCAAGGCGGCGAGCAGCGCCCAGGCCGCGGCCGAGAAGACCGCCGCGGCAAAGGCTGCGGCTGCCAAGGCGAAGGCCGAGGCCGCCGCGAAGGCCAAGCGCGAGGCCGCCGAGCGCGCCCTCGCCCGCGCACACCGCTGGGTGTCCCCGCTCTCCGGCTACACGCTGACCTCCGGGTTCGGCTGGCGCTGGGGCAAGATGCACCCCGCCCAGGACCTCGCCTGCCCCGTCGGCACCCCCGTGCACGCTCTGTCGAGCGGAACGGTCATCTTCGCCGGCTGGTCCAACGAGGGCTACGGCAACTTCGTCAAGATCCGCTACTGGGACGGCACCGTGTCCTGGATGGCCCACAACAGCCGGCTGCTCGTCTCCGTCGGCGAAGAGGTGTCCCCCGGCCAGAAGGTCGCCTACAGCGGCAGCACCGGCAACTCGACCGGGCCGCACGTGCACCTCGAGATCCACCCCGACGACGGCGCCGCCGTCGCCCCCCGCACCTGGCTCGCCAACCACGGCGTCAACCTCTGACGCACGGCACCGAGCGCGACGAGGCCCGTCCCCTTCCCGGGGGGCGGGCCTCGTCGCATCTCGGCGGCGTCGAGCGCGTCGGGAAATGAGCACTCGACGACAACCACGGCTCGAGTGCTCAGTTTCCGACCGGTCCGAGCGCGCCGGGAAATGAGCACTCGACGGAGAGGTCGTCAGAGCTTGACGAGCGGGGCGTAACGCAGGAGCAGGCGCTTGGTGCCCGTGTCGGCGCCGAAGTCGACGTGCGCCATCGACTTGTCGCCGTCGCCCTCGACGCGCACGACCGTGCCGAGACCGAACGCGTCGTGACTGACGCGGTCGCCGGACTGCAGGGCGATGACCGGGCGCTTGCCCGCGCTGCGCACGCCCGGGCGTGCCGCGAGCGTGGCGACGGCCGGCTGCCCGGCGCCTCGCGCCCCGCTGAACGACGGCCCCAGCCGCTGCCAGTCGAGCAGGTCGCCGGGGATCTCGTCGAGGAAGCGCGACGGAGGGTTGTACTGCGGCGCGCCCCACGCCGAACGCACCGCGGCGCGAGAGAGGTAGAGCCGCTCGCGGGCGCGGGTGATGCCGACGTACGCGAGGCGGCGCTCCTCCTCGAGCTCCTTCGGGTCACCGAGCGCGCGCATGTGCGGGAACGTGCCGTCCTCCATGCCGGTGAGGAAGACCACCGGGAACTCGAGGCCCTTGGCCGTGTGAAGCGTCATGAGGGTGACGACGCCCTGTGCCTTGGCCTCGGGCTCGTCGGGGATCTCGTCGGCGTCGGCGACGAGCGAGACCTGCTCGAGGAACTCCTCGAGGTCGGTCGCGGGACCGACGTCCTCGGGCTCCTGGCTCGCGGGCACGACACCGGCCTCGATGTCGGACATCTCCTGGGCCTTGCGGTCGTCGAACTCCTGGGCGACCGCGACGAGCTCGGCGAGGTTCTCGACCCGCGTCTCGTCCTGTGGGTCGTGGCTCGCGCGCAGCTCGGCGAGGTAGCCGCTCTGCTCGAGCACCGCCTCGAGCAGGATGGCGATGCCGCCGCCGCCCTCACGGACGACGCGCAGCGCCTCGAGCATCTCGGTGAAGCCCTTGATCGCCGCCACCGACCGCGTCGCGATGCCGGGGGCGTCCTCGGCCCGGCCGAGCGCCGCGACGAACGGGATGCGCTCACGCTCCGCCAGGGCCGCCACGCACGCCTCGGCCCGATCGCCGATGCCGCGCTTGGGCACGTTGAGGATGCGGCGCAGGTTGACGGTGTCGGTCGGGTTGGAGATGACGCGGAGGTACGCGAGGGCGTCCTTGATCTCGCGCCGCTCGTAGAAGCGCGTGCCGCCGACCACCTTGTAGGGCAGGCCGACCCGCACGAGCACCTCCTCGATCGCACGGCTCTGCGCGTTCGTGCGGTAGAAGACCGCGACATCGCCCGGCTTCACGTCGCCCTCGGCAGCGAGGTCGTCGATCTGCTTCGCGACGAACGCCGCCTCGTCGTGCTCGTTGTCGGCGACGTAGCCGACGATCATCGCGCCGTCGCCGGAGTCGGTCCAGAGGTTCTTGGCCCGGCGCCCCTCGTTGCGGGCGATGACGGAGTTGGCGGCGCGCAGGATGCGCTGCGTCGAGCGGTAGTTCTGCTCGAGCAGGATCGTGCGGGCGTCGGGGTAGTCCTGCTCGAACTCGAGGATGTTGCGGATCGTCGCGCCGCGGAAGGCATAGATCGACTGGTCGGAGTCGCCGACGACGCACAGCTCGGCCGGCGGCACGGCATAGGCCCCCTCGGGCCCCTTGACCTCGCCGACGAGCTCCTTGATGAGCTGGTACTGCGCCTGGTTGGTGTCCTGGTACTCGTCGACGAGCACGTGGCGGAACCGGCGGCGGTAGTACTCGGCGACGTCGGGGAAGGCCTGCAGGATGTTGACGGTCATCATGATGATGTCGTCGAAGTCGAGGGCGTTGGCCTGACGCAGACGACGCTGGTACTGCGTGTAGGCGTCGGAGACGGTGCGCTCGTAGTGGTTGCCCTCGGTGACCTGGCTCGCGTAGGTCTCCTCGTCGATGAGCTCGTTCTTGAGGTTGCTGACCTGCGCCGAGAAGCCGCGCGGCGGGTAGCGCTTGGGGTCCAGGTCGAGGTCGCGCAGCACGAGGCTCATGAGCCGCTGGCTGTCGGCGGCGTCGTAGATGGAGAAGGTCGACTTCATGCCGACCTTGGCGGCCTCGCGGCGAAGGATGCGCACGCACGCCGAGTGGAACGTCATGACCCACATGGCGCGGGCGCGCGGCCCGACGAGCGCCTCGACGCGCTCGCGCATCTCGGCCGCGGCCTTGTTGGTGAAGGTGATCGCGAGGATCTGGCCCGGCTGGGCGTGCCGCTCGCCGAGCAGCCACGCGATGCGGTGGGTCAGCACGCGGGTCTTGCCCGAGCCGGCACCGGCGACGATGAGCAGCGGCGTGCCCTCGTGGACGACGGCCTCGCGCTGCTGCGGGTTGAGACCCTCGAGCAGCACCGCCGGGTCGAGCTCGCCCGGTGCCTCGGGCGCCACCTCGACGCCACCGCGCGCCGCTGCCTCGGCCCAGGTGGGCACGCCCTGCTCGGTGACGTCACCACCGCGCCGGGCCTGCGCGGAACCGCCGGTGGGCGCGCCCTGTCCGTGCTCGAATCCGGGGATGGGGAGGTCGTCGAAGAGCGTGCTCATGATGGTCCAAGCCTACGTCGGACCACCCACACCGCCCGACCACGGCACGATGGGTGCATGACGCCCGAGCCGACCCGCGAGACGACCGACCAGCCGATCCCGGAGCGCCCCGCCTTCCTCGTCCGCCCCGCGGACGTCCACGACGTGCCCGACCTGCTCCGCCTCGTGCGCGCGCTCGCGGAGTACGAGAAGGAACCCCGGGCGGCGACGGCGACCCCGGCCCAGTTCGAGGCCGCACTGTTCCCGGCGGTCGGCGACCCGACGGCATACGCCCTCGTCGCGCAGAACGACGACGGCATCGTCGGCATGGCGCTGTGGTTCCGCAGCTTCTCCACGTGGACCGGCGAGGCCGGCATCTGGCTCGAGGACCTCTTCGTGCAGCCCGACCAGCGCGGCAGCGGCATCGGGCAGGCGCTGCTCGGGACCCTCGCCGAGCTGTGCGTGGACAACGGCTGGACGCGTCTCGAGTGGGCGGTGCTCGACTGGAACACGCCGTCCATCGAGTTCTACCGCGCCCGCGGCGCCCGTCCCCTCGACGACTGGACGACGTTCCGGGTCGACGGCGAGGCGCTCGCCCAACTGGCGGGCGCGTAGGTGCCCCGCGCGCCCCGCCGGATGGGCTCCGCCGACGTCCTCTGGCTGACCATGGACCGCCCGAACAACCTCATGGTGGTCGTGTCGGTGGTGCTGCTCGGCTCGGTGCCCGACTGGGACCGCGTGCGCCGGCTGCTGCTCACGCGCCTCGTCGACCCCTACCCCGTCTTCAGCCAGCGGCCGAAGCGGTCCGGGCGCGTGCTGGGCCGCTACCGGTGGGAGGACGACCCCGACTTCGACCTCGAGCGGCACGTCCGCCGGGCCACCCTCTCGGGCCGCGGCACCCCCGCGCAGGCGGACACCGAGCTGCAGGCGTACATCGAGGAGCAGCTCTCCCGCCCGTTCGACCGGACCCGTCCCCTCTGGGAGGCGCACCTCGTGGACGGGCACGGGTCGGGCGCCGCGCTCGTCTTCCGCAGCCACCACGCGCTCGCTGACGGCATCGCTCTGACGCGGGTGCTGCTCGGGCTGACCGAGGACGACGGTGGTGTGCCGGGAGACCTCGAGGGTCCTGCCGCGGATACCGACCTCTCGACGTTGCCGCTCGGTGTGCCTGCCACAAGAGGGCCCGTCAGCTCCGCGCTGAGGCTGGCACGCGTGACCACCCGCGCAGCGTGGGCTCGGCTGCGCGGCAAGGGATCTCGCGCGGTCGTCAGGGACGCGGCGAGCCTCGCGCTCCGCACGGGGCAGGTCGTTTCCGACCTGCTGCTCACCACGAGCCCGCCGAGCGCGGTCGGCGGAGTGCCGGGTCGGGCCAAGCGCGTGGTCTGGACCCAGCCCGTCCCCCTTGCCGGCCTGAAGGGGGTGGGCCGGCTGGTGGGTGCGACGCTCAACGACGTGCTCGTCGGCGCGGTCGCCGGCGCCCTGCACGACTACCAGCACGAGCACGGCCAGCCGCCCGCCGACCTCGTGACGATGGTGCCCGTCAACGTCCGCCCCCTCGACGAGCCGCTGCCGGCCGAGCTCGGCAACCGCTTCGCTCTCGTGTTCCTCCGGCTGCCGAGCGGCGACGCGACCCCGCTCGGGCGCCTCGCGCTGGCGAAGTCGCGGATGGACTGGCTCAAGGCCTCGCCAGAGGCCGCGCTGACCTTCGCCCTCATCTCCGTCATCGGGCGCTTCCCGGCCACGATCCAGCGCCGGGTCGTCGACTTCTTCGCCGACAAGGCGATCGGTGTCACGACCAACGTCGCCGGCCCCCGCCGGGTCCGCCATCTCGCCGGCGTGCCGGTCACGGGCGTGCTCGGCTGGGTGCCCGGCTCCGGGCGTCACACGCTCGGTTTCTGCATCGTCACCTACGACGACGCCGTGCGCATCGGGATCATGGGCGACGAGTCGGTGGTGCCGGACCCCGAGGCCCTGCTGGCCGCCCTGGAGGACGGACTCTCCACGCTCGACCGCATCGGGACCGACTCCCGAACCGCCCCCAGGCGCCGGCGGCCACGGTCGTAGGGTGGCGAGCATGACCCAAGCGACCAGCGTCTTCGTCTCCGAGCCCGGCGACCGCAGCGTCCTGCAGGTGCGCACCCACGACGTCCCCGACCCCGGTCCCGGCGAGGTGCAGGTCGAGGTCGCCGCCGCAGGCGTCAACTTCATCGACGTCTACAAGCGGCAGGGCGTCTACCCGGTGCCGACCCCGTTCGTGCTCGGCGAGGAGGGGGCCGGCACCGTGACCGCCGTCGGCCCCGAGGTCGGCGATCTCGCCGTCGGCGACCGGGTCGCCTGGTGCCAGTCGCTCGGCAGCGAGTCGACGGTCGTCAACAAGCCCGCCCACCTGGTCGTCACGGTGCCCGAGGGCGTCGAGCTCGAGGTCGCCTGCGCGGCCATGCTCCAGGGCCTGACGGCCCACTACCTCGTCACGAGCACGTATGCCGTCAAGGAGGGCGACGTCGCCCTCGTGCACGCCGCGGCGGGCGGGGTCGGGCAGCTCCTCGTGCAGATGATCACGTCCCGTGGAGCCACCGTCGTCGCAACGGCCGGCTCTGAGGAGAAGCTCGAGATCGCAAGGTCGCTCGGCGCCCAGCACCTCATCGACTACTCGACGTTCGACTCACCGGACGCGCTGTCCGCCGCCGTCCGCGAGGCCGCCGGACGCGGTGTCGACGTCGCCTACGACGGCGTCGGCAAGGCGACGTTCGACGCCTCGCTGGCGTCACTGCGCCCGCGGGGCATGATGGTGCTCTTCGGTGGCGCGAGCGGACAGGTGCCGCCGTTCGACATCCAGCGGCTCAACGCGAGCGGGTCGCTGTTCCTCACCCGCCCCAAGCTGGGCGACTACGTGGCCGAGCGGTCCGAGTACGAGTGGCGCGCGGCCGAGGTGCTCGGTGCCGTGGCCGACGGCTCGCTGAAGGTCGACATCGGTGGTCGCTACCCGCTCGCCGAGGCTGCCGCTGCCTACGAGGCGCTCGAAGGCCGGCAGACGACCGGCAAGCTCGTCCTGGTGCCCGGGGCATGAGCCGCACGCTCTTCCGGCACGACCGCATCTGGACCGGGAGCCGCAAATCCCCTTGGACCGACGCGCTGCTCGTCGAGGACGGGCGCATCGTGGCGATCGGTGCCGACGCCCGTGACGCCGCGGGTGGCTCGACGACCGTCGACCTGCCCGGCGCGGTGGTGATGCCGGGACTGCACGACGCACACATCCACACGGAATGGCTCTCACGCGACCTGTCGTCCGTCGACCTGCGCGAGGCACGCTCGCTCGACGAGACCCTCGAGCTGATCCGGGCGCACACGGCCGGCCTGCCCGACGGCGAGTCGCTGCACAGCGGGCGGTGGAACCACAACCGGTGGACGACCCCGGTGCAGCCCGACCGTCACGCGCTCGACACCGTGACGGGCGGCCGGGTCGCGGCCCTTGCGAGCGTCGACGGTCACACGATCTGGACGAACTCCCTTGCGCTGCAACGCGCCGGCATCACCCGCGACACCCCCGACCCGGTCGGCGGCGAGATCGTACGGGACGCGTCGGGCGAGCCGACGGGCATCCTGCGCGAGAAGGCCCAGGAGCTGCTCGACGCGATCCCCCGCGAGGAGACGCCCCTGCGCCCGTGGCTCGAGCGCTGCCAGGAATGGCTGCTGTCGGTCGGCCTCACGAGCATCACCGACATCGACGGAGAGGACGCCCGGGCGGCCTACGCCGACCTCCACGCCGACGGTGCGCTGCGGCTGCGCGTCACCAAGTGCACGCGCGACCCCGACCTCGAGCTCGCGATCTCCGAGGGCCGGCGGTCCGGTCAGGGCGACGACGTCTTTCGCGTCGGGCCGGTCAAGTTCTTCAGCGACGGGGCCCTCGGCTCGCACACCGCGCACATGACCGAGCCCTTCATCGGGCACGAGGGATGCGGCATCGCGGCCATGCCCTACGAGGTGCTCCTGGAGCGCACGCTGCTCGCCGCCCGGTCGGGCCTCGACGTCATCACGCACGCCATCGGCGACGAGGCCAACCGGCTGGTGCTCGACTCCTTCGAGGCCGTCCGCGCCGAAGGGCTCGAGCGGCTGCTGCGCATCGAGCACGCCCAGCACGTGCTGCCGGTCGACATCCCGCGCTTCCGGGCCCTCGACGTCGTGGCGTCGATGCAGCCGAGCCACTGCACGGCCGACCTCGAGCTCGCCGACGAGATCATCGGCCCGCGCCGACTCGCGTCGTACGCCTGGCGCAGCTTCCTCGATGCCGGGGTGCGGCTGGCCTTCGGCTCCGACGCCCCTGTCGAGGACCCCAACCCGTTCTACGGGCTGCACGCCGCTGTCACTCGGCAGCGGGCCGACGGCCACCCGGCGGGAGGATGGCGCCCCGACGAGCGCATCACGCTGGCCGAGGCCGTCCACGCCCACACCGTCGTGGCGCACGAGTCGGTGGGGCGCTCCGACGTGGGTCGGCTCGTGCCGGGCCAGCTCGCCGACCTCATCGCCGTCGACCGCGACGTGTGGGCTCTCGAGGAGTCCGCTCCCGCCCGGATCCGCGACACCGAGGTGCTGCAGACCTGGGTCGGCGGCGCGCTCGCCCACGACCGCAGCTGAGACCTGCGCCCGGTCGAGGTATGCCGTCGCGCCGGGTCGCGACCACCCACCTCGACCCGCTGTGGAGCGGGTGCACCGCTCGAGGGCTGTCGCCGGCATCGCGATGCGTCCATCCTTGAGGCAGGAGGAGGGCGCATGCGCGAGATCGACGCCGACTTCGCCGCCTGGGCGCGGGCCCGGCAGCTGCGGCTGCTCCGCGCCGCCTGGCTCGTCGGCGGCGACGCGACTCGCGCCGAGCGGCAGGTCCTCTCCGTCCTGACCCGTCTCGCCGCGCACTGGCGCCACCTCCGCGAGCGCGAACCCGACGCGTACGTGCGGGTCCGCCTGCACCAGTCCGCGCTGACCGCGGCCGAGGGCGACGCCCACGCGGGGACCGTCCCGCGCGAGCTGCCCCTGCAGCTGCGTGCGCTCGCCCCGCGCCGGCGTGCGGTGCTCGTGCTGCGCTGGTATGCCGGACGGTCGGTCAGCGACACGGCCGAGCTCGTCGGCATCTCGTCCGAAACGGCGCGCCGCGACGAGCGCCTGGCGCGGGCAAGCCTGTCGTCGGCGGCAGCCCGCCCGTTGACCGACGAGGAGGTCACGGCCTCCCTCGAGGCGACCGTCGCTCGCATCCGCGAGGTCGACCTCGCGGAACGCGCCTGGCACGACGCCCTGCTGCACCGGTCGGCGACGCGGCGCCGGGCCTCTGCGGCCGTCGCCGCGGCCGGGCTCGTCGTGGGCGGCGCGGCCCTTGCGGGACGCGAACCCGTCGTGGCGAGCGCCGCGGCACCGTCTCCCGTCCCGGCACCGGCACCGGTGCCGGTGCCGGTCAGCCTCACGCAGGTGCCACTGCTCGCTGAGGCGTCGTGGCACACGACGCGCGACGGGTTGAGGTACGTCGTCGCACCCCCCGCGGGCACCGAGGCCGACCAGCCGGTGCTCTCCGTCGGCCTGCCCCCGGTCATCGACCCCGGTCGCAGGGCCCGGCCGGCGAGCGTGCAGTCCACGGACGGTCCGGGCGCCTTCGGTGACGCCGTCTACCTCGAGCGGCGCGGGCCGGGACGTTGGGTCCCCGTGCTCCTCTACGGCGACGGCGAGGTGCTCGCGCTCGACACGGTCGAGCTGACCGACCTCCGCACCGCCTCGGGCGCCTCCCGACCGCCCCTCGGCATCTGGGCCTTCTCCGGCGACAAGACGTCGCTCGCGTTCGCCCAACCGGGCAGAGTGGTCGTCTTCGACATGGAGACCCTCCGGGTCAGCACCGTCGCGATCCCGTCGCGCACCCTGGAGTGGGCAGCCTGGCGTGGCAACCACGTCCAGGCCGGCTCGGCGGACGGGCTGTGGTCCCCCGACCTGTCGTCCCGGTGGCCCGCGCCGGAGCCTCCGCGACGACCGGGCGCACGCGAGTTCCGGGTGGAGGCCGGACGCACGGTGCTCGACGAGCGGGCGCCTGACCCGGCCGCGCGCCCCGCCGCCGTCTCGTGGCCGCGGACGAGACCGGTGGGCGACACGGTGTCCAACGCGCGGCAGTTCGCCTCGGTCTTCCGGCTCGCCCCCGGCGAGGCCCGAGACCTCGAGGCGTCGGCACCGCGTCACGTCATCGTCGCCACCAACAGCCTGGGCCGCGACCGCATGCTCGTCTTCGGCGAGGAGCAGCCGCGATCAGCCGACTGCTGCTCGGTGCTCGGGTGGACCGTCCGCGGCGAGCTCGTCTACCTCTCGGCCTCACCGAGAGGGACGTGGGTCATGGCGTGGGACCTCGACACCGGCATCGTCCACCGGGTCTCGCAGTTCCTCACGTCGGGCACGGTCCCGCCCCTCATCGCCTTGGGCGCGCGCTTCACCGTGGGCTAGCAGGCGGGAACGCCACCTCGGGCGGGTCCGCCCGTCAGGCTCCGCCCGGCACGACCGACAGCAGCAGGGTGGCGAACCACGTGAGGCCACCCACGGCGAGCAGGAACCAACCGATGACTGCGACGTTTCCCGCGCCCTCGGCCCGCGACGACCGTGACCGCCGGCGGCCGACGACGACCAGGGCCAGGCCGATGACCAGCCATACCAGACCTATGAGCAGCCCCGCGAGCACGCCTGCGTTCCAGCGCATCTCAGCCACCCTCGCCGCGTCGGGGGCGCGTCACCAGAGGGCGGCGACGAGCACGTTGGCGACCGCTGCACCGCCGGCGACGTCGAGCAGCGGACCGGTGTCGCGGCCCTTGCGCGCCCGGGCGGCACCGATCTCGGCCGCCGCGACCACGCCGAGGGCGATGACGAGCTTGACTGCGATCTTCGTGTTGTTGACCTCGTGGCTGTCGTCCTTGATCGCCGACGCGATGCCGACGAGCACCAGACCGGTGACGATCTGGGCGCGGGCTCCCCACACGATCGGCGCCGTGACCGTGCGACCTGAGCGCACCGCGATCCAGCCACCGACGACGGCGGCCATGCCGAGCAGGTGCAGGGCGACGAGGAGGTTGTAGACGAAGTCCATGGCCGACATCCTACGGAGCGTCGTACTCGTCGGCCGCCCGGGTCCTGCGCAGGTCGGCGAGCGCAGCGAGACGGCGCCACGACGAGCTGAGCGGGTAGCCCTCCAGCTCGTCGACGGGCACCCAGCGGGCGTCGGACGTCGTGCCGCCGACGTCGTGGATGACGATGTCGGTGGGCTGGGGGCACGTCGCGGCGTAGACGATCCGGACGGCGTGGAAGTCCTCGAGACCTCCCCTGGGCGACCGCCCGACCCAGTGGTCGGACTGCACGGCGAGCAGGTCGCCGAGCTCGACCCGCTGGCCCGTCTCCTCCCACACCTCCCGGTGCACGCCGTCGACGGGCGGCTCTCCCTCGTCGAGGCCGCCGCCGGGCAGGCCCCAGCGCCCCGCGACGTGGGTCTGGGAGTTGAACTGGGTGAGCAGCACCCCTCGGGCGCTCGTCACGAGGGCGTAGGCGGCCACCCGCTGGTACGGCTCCCCCACCTCGTCGGCGCCCACGTCGGCGTCGCGCGGGGGTGCCGCAGAGCGCGGGCGTATGCCGTCGAGCGGGCTCACGCGGAAGGCGAGCTCGAGGGCCCCGTCCTCGCGAACGGCTGCCGACGCGGGGGCGCCGAGGGCCCAGCCGAGGGCTCCCAGGACGACTTCGGGGTGCTCGCCGTGACCGAGCCGCGCCTCGCCGAGCCTCGTGTCGTCGGCGTCGACCGCGACGACGCGGATGCCTCCCGGCTGGTTGGTCCTCATCGACGGACCAGGCCGACGGCCCGCTCGTACTCGGTCACCGCCAATGCGGCGACCTGCGACCATTCCTGCGTCGGAGGGTTCGCGAGGTTCCACGATCGCATCCGTGCGACCTCGTGGGGGTCCTTGGCCAGACGGGCGATCGCCGATGCCATCAGCGAGTCACTCGACACCACAAGACCGTTGACACCGTCAGTGACGAACTCACCTACGCCGGAGCCGGATCGGCCGATCACCGGCAGGCCCACCGTGCGTGCCTCCAGCGCCGCGATCCCGAACGACTCGAGACGGGCGGGCGACAGGTAGACGTCGGAGGCGGCGTACCTCTGGCGCAGCTCGTCGCGCGTGACCCGACCCGGCAGCGAGACCCAGTCGAGCCCGCGCCGGCGGACGAGCGCCTCGACCTTGCGACGGTCGGGCCCCTCCCCCAGGACGGTCAGCGAGACCGAGCCGGAGCCGGCGAGGCGCTCGGCCTCGGCGACGAGCCCGACCAGGGCAGCGGGTCGCTTGCGCGCCGCGAGCCGCATCGCGGTGACGAGGCGCAGGGGCCCCGGCTCGCGCGGCCCGGGGGCACCTGCCCATCGCGCGACGTCGATGCCGTTGGGCAGCACGCCGACCGAGCGGCCGGGCCCGACGAGCCGCCGCAGCGGCTGTGCTGCCACGTCGGACACGGCCGACATGGCGACGCCCCGCGCGGCCCAGCGGCGCACGAAGCGCGCCACCCGGAAGAGGGGCGCCACGCCGGCGAGCATGCAGTGCCACGTCATCGCCGTGGGCAGCCCGAGCCCGACGGTGACCCGGGTGCAGTCCCACGCGAAGGGCGAGACCACCCCGGTCTGCACGTGGGCCACGTCGAAGCCGCCGTCGACCAGACGGCGGCGGAGTTCCGGCGGCGCCCACGGGTTGACCGGGAGCTCCCACGGCAGTCGGGCTGCGAGCCGGTGAACGGGCACGCCGTCCACGACGGTCACGGCGCCGTGCATCTCGCCTCCCGCGCCACGCGTCGCCGTGAAGACCTCGACCTCGTGCCCGGCGGCCAGCAGGTGCCGGGCGAGGTCGTGCGTCTGCACCTCGATCCCGCCCAGCCGGGGCAGGTAGCAGTCGGACAGGAGGGCCACCTTCACGGGGAACACTGTGTCATGCGTCAGGATGGGTGACTGTGCCCCACACCCTGCTCGCCTTCCACGCGCACCCTGACGACGAGGCGCTGCTGACGTCGGGCACGATGGCGCGCGCCTCGGCCGAGGGTCACCGGGTCGTCGTCGTGGTGGCCACCGACGGCGAGCTCGGCCTCGCCGCCAGCGAGTTCACCGGCGACGGCGCCCTGGCGGCCACCCGCATGGACGAGCTCCGTGCGAGCGCGCGTGCGCTGGGCGTCGCCCGCGTCGAGCACCTCGGCTACGCCGACAGCGGTCTCGGGCCAGAGGTCGCGCCCGACCCGCCCGGCGCCACGCGCTTCGTGCGGGCCGACGTCGAGGAGGCGGCCGAGCGCCTCGCCGCGATCCTGCGCGAGGAGCAGGTCGACGTGCTGCTCAGCTATGAGCCCAACGGCGGCTACGGCCATCCGGACCACCAGCAGGTGCACGTCGTCGGAGCCCGGGCCGCCGAGCTCGCGGGCACTCCGCGGGTGCTCGAGGCGACCGTGCCCCGCGACACGATCTGTCGGGCCATCGACCTCGCAGCCAAGGTCTACCGTTTCCCGCCCGAGTTCGACCGGGCGAGCTTCGACCGGGCGTTCTCGGCACGCAGCGAGATCACCCACCGCATCGGGGTGCGGCGCCACATCGCCGCCAAGCGGGCCTCGATGCGGGCGCACACGTCGCAGGCCAGCGCCGACGGAGGCGCCGACCGCACCCTGGCCGCCTTCCTGCGCATCCCGCGCCCGCTCTACGACGTGGTCTTCGGCCGCGAGTGGTTCGTCGACCGGTCGCTGCCGCCGGGGTCGGCGATCCGCCGCGACGTCTTCGCCGACCTCCCCTGACGTCGGGAACTGAGCACTCGACGCCCCCTTCGGGTCGAGTGCTCGGTTCCTCACGTCGGGAACTGACCACACCAGGGGTCTGTTGGCGCTTCGGGGGCGGGGCCGGGGGCGTATGCCGGGAGGCGGGGGCTGTGACGCCCGTCCCGAACAGCGTCCGCGCGGTCGCGAACGGCGGACGATGGACGTGTGACCTGGTGGCGTGGCCGCGCACCTGCGGTCTTCTTCGTCGCGTCGGCCGTCCTGCTGGCGGGCGGCGGGATCGTCGCCGTCACGAGTCCCGCCGAGGTGTCGCGTGCGCTGTGGGTCGCCGCGACCGTGCTCGGGCTCGGGCTCTCGCTGCTGTGGACCGTCCGGTCCGTCGCCGAGCGTCGCGCCACGGTCGACGTCATCGCCGTGCTCGCCCTGGCGGGGGCGCTCTGGGTCGGTGAGGAGTTCGCCGGCGCCATGGTGACGCTGATGCTCGCGAGCGGTCGCCTGCTCGAGGCCCGTGCCGCAGCACGCGCCGACCGGGAGCTGCGCCTGCTCGTCGAGCGCACTCCCCGCACCGCCCGACGACGCACCGGGGACCAGGTCGAGGACATCCCCGTCGAGGGCGTCTCCCCCGGTGACGTGGTCGTCGTCGGCACCGGCGAGGTCGTCCCCGTCGACGGCCGGCTGCTCGCCACGGGCACCTTCGACGAGTCGGCGCTCACCGGCGAGCCGATGCCGGTGGAACGCCCGAACGGCGAGGACGTGCGCAGCGGGGTGGTCAACGCGGGCCCACCGGTCGACGTCGTCGCCACCTCGTCGGCGTCCGAGTCGACGTACGCCAACGTCGTCCGGCTCGTCGAGCAGGCCCAGGCGACGTCGGCGCCGTTCGTCCGGACGGCCGACCGCTTCGCCGTGCTCTTCGTGCCGCTGACCCTGTTGCTCGCCGGGCTCGCCTGGGCGGTCGCCGGCTCCGCTGTGCGTGCCGTCGCCGTGCTCGTCGTTGCCACCCCGTGCCCGCTGCTGCTGGCCGCGCCGGTGGCGATCATGTCCGGCCTGTCGCGGGCCTCGCGCATCGGAGTCGTGGTCAAGGGAGGGGCCGCCCTCGAGGCGCTCGCGGCCGGCGAGGTCGTGCTCTTCGACAAGACGGGGACGCTCACCCGCGGTCGCCCGGAGCTTGCCTCGGTGGTGACCGCCCCCGACGCGCCACCGGCTCTCGACGTCCTGCGCCTCGCGGCCTCCCTCGACCAGGTCTCGCCCCACCCGCTGGCCAGCGCACTCGTCGGGGCGGCCCGGGGCCGCGGGCTCGACCTCGCGCTCCCGGCGGACGTCCACGAGGTGCACGGCTACGGCCTCGAGGGTCTCGTCGGTGACGTCATGGTGCGGCTCGGCAAGGCTGGCTGGATCGTGGGTGACGACGACCCCGCCTGGCTGCGGCAGGTGCGGCGTCGGGCCGCCCTCGACGGGTGCCTCACGGTCTTCGTGGCCGTCGATGGTCGACCGGCAGGCGCCTTCCTCCTCGAGGACCCGGTCCGCCCGGACGCCCCGCGGATGCTCGCGGCCCTGCGCGAGGTCGGGATCAAGCGCACCGTCCTGCTCACCGGTGACCGGGCCGACATCGCCGAGACCGTGGGACGCATCGTCGGCGTCGACGCCGTCCTGGCCGACCGCGACCCGCGCGACAAGCTGGCCGCGATCCGGGACGAGTCGGCCGCCGCGCGCACCATCATGGTCGGCGACGGCGTCAACGACGCCCCGGCACTCGCGGCAGCGGGGGTGGGGGTCGCGCTCGCGGCTCGTGGTGCGACTGCCTCGTCCGAGGCCGCGGACGTCGTCCTCACCGTGGACCGGGTCGACGCCATCGCCGACGCCATCCTCATCGCGCGCCGGTCGCGCCGGATCGCGCTCGAGGCCGTGCTCGTCGGCATGGGCCTGTCCCTCGTCGCCATGGTCGCGGCGGCGGCGGGCCTGCTGCCACCCGCTGCAGGCGCAGTCCTCCAGGAGGCCATCGACGTCCTCGCCATCGGCATCGCCCTGCGCGCACTGCTGCCGACGCGGTTGCACTCCGTCCCGATGTCGGCCGACGACATCGCCACCGCACGGCGCCTGCGCGAGGGGCACGAGGTGGCGATCGCGGCCGTCGAGCAGATCCGAGCCGTCGCCGACGGGCTGCGCACGCGCGACTGCCGGCTCGAACCGGTTCACGCGCTCCTCGACCAGCTCGAGCGCGAGCTCGTCCCGCACGAGCGCGCCGACGAGGAGGAGCTCATGCCCCTCGTCGCCCGAGCGCTCGGCGGTTCGGCCACGGCGACGATGCGCCGCACCCACGCCGAGATCGAGCACCAGGTCTCGCGGCTGCGGCGCCTGCTCACCGGCATCGTCCCGGGCCAGGTCACCCCCGAGGACGTCACCGAGCTGCGCCGGCTGCTCTACGGGCTCTACGCCGTGTGCCGCCTCCACAACAGCCAGGAGGAGGAGGGCGCCTTCGCTCTCGTCCCCTCCGGGCCCGCCCCGGCGCGACGGCCAGGTCGCCATCGTGCGCCGGGCTGAGACGCGGACTGCGTATGCCGGGTGGCCGCCGGGGCGCCGGCGACGCGGCGGCGACGACGAGCGGCGACGGGGCGGAGGGCATACGCACGTCTGCGCGACCGCCATACTGAGCCTGCCGTACGGCGCGGCAGGAGACCGGCAACGGAGGCTGGCATGACGACCGCGGGACTCGAGCACACCTGGGTGGCCCACTACGCCGAGGGGGTGCCGGCCGGGATCGACGCTCCCACGGACTCACTTGTCGACCTGCTGACCGCGGCCGTTGCCGCGTACGGGCCGCGTCCGGCTCTCGAGTTCTTCGGCGTCGAGCTCACCTACACGGAGCTGGGACGGCGCGTCGACCTGGCGGCCGAGGGGCTGCGCCGGCTCGGTGTGCTGCAGGGCGACCGCGTCGCGCTCGTGCTGCCGAACTGTCCCGAGCACATCGTCGCGTTCTACGCGGTGCTCCGGCTCGGGGCGGTCGTCGTGGAGCACAACCCGCTCTACACACCGACGGAGATGGCCCACCAGTTCGCGGACCACGGGGCGACCGTCGCTGTCGTGTGGGACAAGGTCGCCGGTGCCGTCGCCGACCTCCCGGGGGTCGAGCACGTCGTCGCCGTCGACATCACGGCCTCGATGCCGTGGACCAAGCGGATGGCGCTGCGGCTGCCGGTTCGTCGGGCTCGGGAGCTGCGGGCCCAGCTCACGGGGCCGTCGACCGGCACGCGGCCGTGGTCCGACCTGCTGCGGCACGGCCCGCTCGCGCCGTCCGTGCGTCGACCGGGCGTGGACGACCTCGCGGCGATCCAGTACACGAGCGGCACGACCGGCGTGCCCAAGGGCGCCATGCTCAGCCACCGCAACCTCGTGGCCAACGCCGCACAGGGCCGCGCCTGGGTGCCGGGCCTGCGACCGGGACAGGAGGTCGTGTACGCCGTGCTGCCGATGTTCCACGCGTACGGCCTGACCCTCTGCCTCACCTTCGCGATGAGTGTGGGCGCACGGCTCGTCCTCTTCCCGAAGTTCGACGTCGACCTCGTGCTCGCCGCGGCCCAGAAGCATCCGCCGACCTTCCTGCCGGCAGTGCCGCCCATCTACCAGCGGCTCGCCACGGCGGCTCGCGAGCGCGGGATCGACCTGACCGCAGCGAGATTCGCGATCTCAGGCGCCATGGCGCTGCCCCGCGAGACCTTGGAGCTGTGGGAGGAGGTGACCGGCGGCCTCCTCGTCGAGGGCTACGGGCTCACCGAGACCTCGCCCGTCGCGATCGGCAACCCCATCGGCCGTGAGCGGCGACCGGGAGCGGTGGGCGTGCCCTTCCCGAGCACCGACATCCGCGTCGTCGATCCGGACGACCCGACCCACGACCGTCCCGTCGGCGAGCGTGGCGAGCTGCTCATCCGTGGGCCGCAGGTCTTCGGCGGGTACTGGGGCAAGCCCGAGGAGACGGCAAAGGCGCTGCTCGCCGACGGCTGGTTCCGCACCGGCGACATCGTCGTCGTCGATGAGGACGGCTTCGTCTCGGTGGTGGACCGCATCAAGGAGCTCATCATCACGGGCGGCTTCAACGTGATGCCGTCGGAGGTCGAGGCCGTCGTGCGCAGCATCCCCGGCGTCACCGATGCCGCCGTCGTCGGCCTGCCCAAGACGGACGGCAGCGAAGAGGTCGTGGCGGTCGTGACCGTCGAGCCGGGGGTGGAGCTCGAGGTCGACGACGTGCGCGCGCTGTGTCGGTCCCGGCTCGCCGCGTACAAGGTGCCCCGCCGGGTCGTGGTCGTCGACGAGCTGCCGCGCTCCCAGATCGGGAAGGTCCTGCGCAAGCAGGTGCGAGACGGCCTCATCGAGGGCTGAAGGGCGGCCCGACGTGGACTCCCGACCAGCCAGGGGTCAGCCGGTCGCGCCGGGTTGCTCGAAGACGATGGCCATGGGGGTCTGCTCCGAGCCCTGGCCGAGCGGGTTGTCGGCGAACATCAGCTCGTAGTGCTCCTTCGACCCGGGCGCGTCCTTGCCGAGCACGTTGCGGCCGATGTCGTTGGCGTCCATGACGACGGTGCCGCCGAACGAGTCCCGGTATGCCGCCGGCACCCGCTCGCGGATCGCCGCCGAAAGGCGCGCAGCGACCTCGTCGGGGTCCTTCGGGCCGAGCTTGGCCGAGACGTTGGCCGGGTAGACGGAGTACTCGGTGGGGCCGTCGATGGCGCGGATGTCGCCGCCCACCAGGTCGTAGAAGAGCCCTCGCTTGCCGAGGACCTTGCCGATGGCGCCGCCGGCCGACGCGAAGAGGACGCGCGGCAGGCCGGCCTCCTCGATGGCCAGCTGCATCGTGAACGGCGACCCGAGCCCGATGCCCGCCGGCGTGCGCGTGACGTAGCGGCTCAGCAGGCGCGCCGGGCGACCGACCTTGATGTCCCAGATGAAGAACGACCGGCCCTGCGTGATGGCGACGATCTTCTCGGAGATGAAGAAGTACCAACGGCCCGTCGTCGCCGCGACGTGCTCGTCGCCGGCCTCGAGCAGGCCCGAGAAGAACCGGTCGATGTAGGCCATCGTCTTGGCCTCGAGGTCGTCCTCGCGGGCGTAGAGGTCGGTGCGCAGCGGGTAGCGGCGAACCGTGGTGCCGTCGGCCGTCACGAGGTCGAGCTGCTTGCGGGCGTTGGGCTCGTAGTCGGTCTTGACCGGGGCGGCGGCGTCGTCGGTCTCGGACTCGGGCGCGCGCTCGTCGAAGAACTCCTGCAGCCACAGCTCGACGTTGAGGATGCGCCAGATCGTCATCGAGTCGACGGAGTTGGTGCCCTTGATCCAGCCCTCGAAGGCGTGCAGCACCGCGGTCTGGTCGAAGTAGGGCCGGCCCGCGAACGACTCGGAGAGGAACTCGCCGTAGATGTGGTTCTTGAGGCGCATGAACCAGTCGGCCTGCGGCGTGCTCGCACCCACCTTGTCGCGGCGCTCCACGACCGGGTCGGGCAGCAGGCCGCGCATCGCGTCGCGGAGCACGCGCTTGCCGAGACCGTCCTTGATGAGGGCGGCGTCGTCGAGGCCGAAGACGAAGCGCGCCAGCTCGCGGTCGACGAACGGCAGCCTTACCGACACCCCGAACCGGCGGGCGTTCTTGTCGGTGGAGCGCAGCCGCGACGGCAGCGAGTCGACGAAGAGGTCGTCGACGAGGCGCTTGCGCAGGTCGGTGCGCTCGGTCTCGTGGGTCTCACCGGCGTGCGCGCGGGCGAAGTCGGCGCCCAGGAGCGAGGTGACGGGGACGGCCTTGCGGCCGCGCAGCCGGTCGCCGACGTGGGGACGCCCGCGGCGCACGAGCACGTCGAGGGAGCGGCCCAGCTCGGAGGCGGCGAGCGCCGCGCTGCGGCCCTTGAGCCCGCGCAGGTGGATCAGGTGGTGCGCCCCGAAGCCGCCGAGCAGCTCGTCGCCGCCGTGTCCGTCGAGCACGACGGCGTCGCGCTGCGCGGCCTCCTGCAGCACGCGGTACTGCGTGTAGGGACCCGTCGAACCGAGAGGCTCCTCCTGGGTGCGCACGAGGTCGCGCATGTCCTTCTTGAACTCCGACGGGGTCGGCTCGAAGCGGTGCGCGTCGACCCGGGACCCGAGCGACGCCGTGACGGCGTCGACCTGCGCCTGCTCGTCGATGCGCGAGCCCGGGTAGACCGCGGACCACGTGTCCTGCACGTCAGACCCGCCCGCCTCCCGCTCGACCGCGTCGACGAGCGCGGCGATGGCCGCGGAGTCGATGCCGCCGGACAGCGCGGTGCCCACGCGCCCCGGGGAGGCCGACCGACGGCGTACGGCCGCGGTGAGCAACGAGCGGAACTCGTCCGCCGCAGCCGGCGTGTAGGCACGCGGCGAGCGGGCGAGCTCGGCGAGCTCCTCACGCAGCCGGGTGTAGCGCCGGCGCTCGAGGCCCTGGGGCCCGAGCGTCACGACCTCGCCGGCGCCGACGCGCTCGATGCCGGCGAAGAAGGTCGCCGGGCCGTCGTCGTGGACCCGGAAGCGCAGGTAACGGTAGATGGTGCGGTCGTCGGGGCGGCGCTCGTGGTGGCCGCTGTCGAGGATGCCCCGGATCTCGCTCGCCACGAGCCATCCCGACCCGGCGGCGGCGACGTAGAGCGGACGCACGCCGAAGTGGTCGCGCGCCAGCGTCATGGTGCGGGTGTCGCGGTCCCACACGGCCAGGGCGAACGCGCCGTCGAGCCGGTCGAGGCCGTCGGTGCCCCACTCGGTGAACGCGGTGAGCACGACCTCGGCGTCGCTGCCCACACCGAAGTCGTGGCCGAGCGTCTCGAGGTCGGCACGCAGCTCGGACCGGTTGTAGAGCTCGCCGTCGAAGGCGAGCGTGAAACGACCGCCACGGCCGGTCGAGAGCCGGTCCAGCCCCGTCGCGTCGCGCGCCGGGCGAGCAGCCAGCCCGGCGTCGCCGTCGCGCGCCGTCGACGCAGGGCCCGCGCCCGGATGCGTCGCGAGCAGTCGGTCGAGCAGGGCCTCGTCGGCGTGGACACCCAGGTGTCCGGCGATTCCGCACATGGGGTCAACCCTAGACGGGCGGCGACCCGGGCCGCCCCACCCCCGCCGTGCCCCGCACCGGCGCCGCACAAAACTCGCGAGAACGTGAACCGGGCTGCCGCGGATGAGCGTCGTCCATTGGGGAGCACCCTCAACGGAGAAGGAGCACGTCATGCACCGACCGACCCGCAGTGCCGCACTCGTGGCAGGAGCCGTCCTCGGCCTCACCACCCTCGTGGCCCCCACCGCCTCCGCGAGCGACAGCTCGTCCGGCCACCACCGGTCCGGCCACACGATCCTCCGCGCCCACCTCGAGGGCAGCATGCCTGACGGCCCGGTCATCGCCATGGTGGGACCCGGCGGCAGGCCGTGGGTCATCGACGAGGGCATGGCTCGCGTCCGCTCGGACGGGCGGGTCCGCGTACGCGTCGAGGGCCTCGTCATCCCCGGCACCGGCACCGGGCCGGTGAAGACGATCAGCGCGAGCGTGGTGTGCAACAACATGGTCGTCGGCACGACCAAGAGCGTCCCCCTCGACACCGACGGCGACGCCCGCCTCGACGGCAAGGTCTGGCTGCCGAAGTACTGCCACATGCCGCGGGTGCTGGTGAACCCGAACGGCAACCCGGGCGCCTACATCGCCGCCACGGGCCTCTGACCCGTCGACCCAGAGACTGCGTATGCCGCCTGGCCCCCCAGGCGGCATACGTTCTTCCGCGTCTGGTGCCGTGGGTCTCAGTTCTCGGCTTGCCACGGTGTCGTGTGCACGGTGGCGCTGCCACCGGAGCTGCTCCGGACGGTCACGGTGCCCGGATCGGTTGCCTGCCAGGCGAACACGGTGCCGCCGTAACGCTGGCCATGACCGTTCTGGACCTCGCCGATGAGCCGGCCGTCGGGCCGGTAGGCGAACAGGCGCGCTGCCCGGTCCGAGCTCCGCGCGCTGACGAGCAGCTGCCCGCCCGAGGTGGCGGTGGCGTTCGTCCAGCACTTGTCGACGTCGACGCGGTCGGCTCCCACCGGCTGCACCGGCTGCACCGGCTGCACCGGCTGCACCGGCCGCGCCGACTGCACCGGCGGCGCCACCGAGGCCGCCGACGACGGCGCCACCACGCGTGCCGGCACGGGTGGTGGCGGCTGCGCGGGCCCGGGAGCTGCCGAAGCAGGCACGAGCCTGGCCGGCGGCGCCGGAGCGGGAGCCGCAGCCCCGCAGGCCGACAGGAGGGCGCCGGCGAGCACGGCCACCGTCGAGGCGAGGAGTCCGCGCCGTGCCAGGTGGGGACGGGACATCGCAGGACCTCCTCGCGAGCCGGCTGGACCCGGCGCTTCGGGGTGGGCCGGGTGTGTGATGCACGTCGGGTACATGGACAGGGTTGCCGTCGGGGTCCGGGGGGAGGTGACCCCGACGGCAACGTCCTGGGTGCTCCCGAGGCGGTGGCAGCTCCCCCCGCGCCACGAGAGCGGGCGCTCCGGCGGCTGCCGGGGTCGAGCGACCCCGGCAGCCACCGTCGGTCAGGCCCTGGCTACTGCCTGATCCTGTCGAGCTTCGACGGCGGGCTGGTCCCGATCACCGTTCCGGCCGCGTTGAGCGCCTTGACCGTGATCGGCGACTGCGCACACGGCGTGGCGTAGGTGCCGCCGAGGTTGCAGGCGGGCGGCGGCGCACCGACCGCGGTCACCGTGAACGAACCGGGTGCCACGAGCGACACGGTGAGGTTCGCCGCTCCGAGCGTCGCCGGGTCGAACGTCGTGCCCGACTCCGTCAGGTACGGCATCAGCCGCATCGAGCTCACGGCCGTGTCGGTCGACGTCGCGGTGACGATCAGCCGCTGCTTGCTGGTGCGGTACTCCACCGGCGTCAGGGTGATGTTCGTCGGCACGGCCGCCGTCACGGTCACGGTGACGGTGGTCGCCGGCGACGAGCCCTGGCTGTTGGTCGCCACGACGTCGAACGTGTAGGTGCCTGCAACGGTCGGCGTGAACTTCAGCTGGGACGAACCGGTCGCGGTGGCCGCAGACGGTGTCTGCGAGGTCGTGACCGCGGTGCCGCCGGTCTGGGTCCAGGCCCACGTCGGCGCGGGCAGCGAGCTGCTCGTGGCCGTGAGGGTCACCAGGTTGCCGGCCGTCACCGTCTGGTTCTGGATCGGCGCGATGGTGGGCTTGGGCGCGGCAGCGACCGTGATGGTCGTGTCGACGGAGGCCACACCGCAGGGGTTCGACGCGGTGAACCGCACGTTGTACGTGCCTGCGGCCAGCCCCGACGCGTTGAACGTCGGCGTCGTGGTGCTCGCCCCGGTGAGGGCGCCGTTGAGGTCGATCCCACCGACACTCGTGCCTGCGGTCCACTGGAGCGTGACCGGGGCCGACGAGCCGGCGGGCACGCTGCCCGAGAGCTGGACGGTGCCACCGTTGGCGACCGAGAACGGCGCGCCGTTGAAGCTTGGTGTGGCGCACACGACCGGCGGCGGTGCGACGTCACTCGGCCAGGGGCTCAGCACGCCGGCCTGCGTGCCGGTGAGCGACTGGTAGCCGCCGTACGCGAGGAACGGGATCGTGTTGAAGTTGTTCTCGGGCACCGCGGTCCCGGGCACGTTCTCCGGGAAGATGTACTCGCCGATGGGGGCGTGGTACTGCCCGTAGTAGATGCCGTTGGCGGCCGTCTGGGCGCCCGGCGTTCCGGGGACCTGGCTGTTCGGGTTGGCCTCCATCGTGCCCGGCTTGAACTGCGAGCCACCGTCGATGACGGCTCGCACCTCACGGGTGGGCGGGATGAACTGGCCTCCGGCAGGGGCCGTGCAGGCCTTCTGCGTCGCCACCGTCGCCGTGCACGGCGGGCGGAACCGCCAGCGTCCGCGCACCGCACCGCCGGGAGGGCCGGGGTCGGGCATGATCGTGCCCCACGCGCGGTCGCTCGTGGCGCCGGTGACCGGGTTGATGTCCACGCCGTAGAGGCGGACGAGACGCGTCTCGTCGGTGCTCATGCCCTCGAAGCGGGTGCGCACGGCTGCCTCACCCGCGCCGAAGACCGTCAGGCCACCGGTGCCGATGAGCGACACGTCCACGGACACGTAGGCAGGGTCGACACCGGGCTGGGTGTAGATGCCGAGGCTCGCGACGATCGTGTGGGCCGAGACGTACTTGACGCTGGCGGACTCCTCCACGAGGTTGCCGGCGAACGTGACGTAGTCACCGATCTCGAAGGGGGCCTGCTTGCGCGGGTCGGCGCAGGGGTTGCGAAGGCAGGTACCCGCGGTCACGTCGGCCGGCGAGTCCATGCGGAACATCGTGTAGGCCGCACCCAGCACGGGGAGCGCCGGCTGCGGGGTGATCCCCGACCTGTCCGTGCCGTCGTAGACCGGGCGGTTCGCCTGGGGGCACAGTGCGTCGTCGTCCGTCGTCGTCGGCGCCGAGCGCGGGATGCACATCGGGAAGCCGGTCTCGGCGAGGATCGTCGGGTTGTCCTGGTCGACCTGGAAGCGGTCGTCGGGCGACGCGGCGCGCCCGTAGCGCCCCGTGCCGGTCGTGCCGACCGCAGGATCGTTGATGCGGACGCGGGTGCCGGTGCCGGCCACGCCGGTCTTGCCGCCGACCTCGAGCTCGCCCGTGGTGTAGTCGATGAAGTTGACGTAGCCGGCGCCGTTGTTGAGGTCCTGCTGCGAGATGTCGACCATGCCCGCGATGTAGCGGTCACCGGACGCGTTGACGACGCGGTTGCCGACGACGTGCACCTCGTACGTCGTCAGCGGCTTGGGCGAGTCGGCCAGGGCCATGCCCGTCTGGGTCGGTCCCCACGGGGCCGGCGCGTGGGTGAAGAGCTCCTGCCAGGTGAGAGCGCTCGCGGGGAGGATGACGACGGTCTCCTTCGGGATGATGATCGTGTGCCCGTTGACAGTGAGCACACCTCCGGAGTGCACGTCGGCAGGCGTGTCGACCGTTGCGGTCTGGATGAAACCGGTGATGTCGAACTGCGTGCTCGAGGCCACCACGGGGTTGATCGCGGGGGCGACGAGCGGTGCGACCGCACCGTTCGCGGCGTTGCTCGCCACCGGTGCCAGGCCTCCGGCGAGAGCGATGGCGGCTACGGCCGAGAGGAGTCGGCGTCGACGAGGCGAGCCACCCCCCTCGCCCGATCCGCCGGCGGTGCGCCCGGTGAGCGCACCTTCCAGTTGACTGAACATTGCCGTCCTCCTCCTGCGTTCTTTCCTCGTGGTGGTGCTGGGTGTTTCTGCTCGGGTGGTGAGCCTCCGGGCGGTCATGCCGACACCGGTGTCACGGAGAGCTGCCTCGTCACGTCGTCGAGCAGCTGCTTGAGCCGGGACGAGTCGTCCTCGAACGCCCGCGTCAGCAGGCCGGCGTCGCCGACGGCGGGACCACGCGGCATACCGACGGCGCCCCTGGCGGGATCGGCGGCAAGGGCGAGGTGGAGCCGGAAGACGGCGTCGATCAGCTCGTCGAGCTCGTCGTGGTGGTCCGCGTCGGCGCCGAGCAGCCGCGGGAAGACCTCCCGCACCCGCACGCCGGGTGGGCAGCCGAGCTCGGCCGCGAAGAGCGACCGGCAGGACGCGTACGCGCGCAGCCCGTCGGCGTGCTGGCCGCGCAGCTCGAACGACCGGAGCAGCACGAGCCACGCCGACTCGGAGAACTGGTCGCGCTGCAGTGCCTGGGCGGCCCAGCGTTCGGCCTGCCCGTGGGCTCCTGCGGAGAGTGCCAGCTCGGCTGCCTCGAGGGTGGCGCGCAGGACCTCGGCGTCGTGGGTCTCTCGCGCCTCGGTGACCCAGACCGCGTCCTCCTCGGGCAGCAGCGGCGCCTGGACGGCTGAGAGGGCCGAGGCGTAGCGGCTCAGCGCCGCGGCGGCGTCGGTGCCGGCCTCACGCGCGAGGACGAGGAGCCGCTCGAATCGGTCGACGTCGAGCTCCATGCCGTCGACGTCGATCCGGTAGCCGCCGGCCATCGTGCGCACGGGGCTCTCGCCGGTGCCGAGTAGAGGCTCGAGACGGTGGCGCAGGAGGCTCACGTACGACTCGAGCGTCGCGGTCGCCCCGTGCGGAGCGGCCGAGCCCCACAGCAGCTCGATGAGCCGCGCCTTGGAGACACCGCTCCGGTGCAGGCAGAGCGCCAGCAGCACCTGCCGCGCCTTGGCGCCGCCGAGCTGGCGCGGGCCGAGCGTGGCACCTCCACCGCTCAGCGCCAGACCCCCACAGAGCCTGATGCTCAGACGTTCCCCGTGTCGCTTCATCACGATCCCCCCTCAAGGACGTGAGTCCATGATGGGAGCGGGTCCGCAGGGCGGCACGCGCCAGCATCGGTGGCCGGCCGCGCCGAAAATTGGGTGCCTTTTCGGCCTCGGACGGCACCGCCGACGTGTTACCCCCGTGACAAAAGAGGACGAAACCGAGGCGCGGTTCGGCTCAGGCGGTCACACCGCCACGTCGAGAAGTGAGCACTCGACGCAAGCTCAGCGTCGAGTGCTCAGTTCCAACGGGGCCGCGGCGCCGGGACGAGGGCTGCCGACGTCACTCCCACTCGATGGTGCCCGGCGGCTTGCTCGTGACGTCGAGCACGACCCGGTTGACCTCTTCGACCTCGTTGGTGATGCGCGTCGAGATGGTCGCCAGGACGTCGTAGGGCACGCGGGCCCAGTCGGCCGTCATCGCGTCCTCGGAGGCGACGGGCCGCAGCACGACCGGGTGGCCGTAGGTGCGGCCGTCGCCCTGGACGCCGACCGAACGGACGTCGGCGAGCAGCACGACGGGGCACTGCCAGATGTCGCGGTCGAGCCCGGCCTTCGTCAGCTCCTCGCGCGCGATCGCGTCGGCGCGACGCAGCACCGCGAGGCGCTCGGCGTCGACGGCGCCGATGATGCGGATGCCGAGGCCCGGGCCCGGGAACGGCTGGCGCCAGACGATGACCTCGGGCACGCCGAGCTCGAGGCCGACCTGGCGCACCTCGTCCTTGAAGAGCGTGCGCAGCGGCTCGATGAGCTTGAACTGCAGATCGTCGGGCAGGCCGCCGACGTTGTGGTGGCTCTTGATGTTGGCCGCGCCCTCGCCGCCGCCCGACTCGACGACGTCGGGGTAGAGCGTGCCCTGGACGAGCCACTTGACGGGGTGCTCTTCGTCGCCGCGGTCGTGGACGACGTCACGCGCAGCCTGCTCGAAGACGCGGATGAACTGCTCGCCGATGATCTTGCGCTTCGTCTCGGGGTCGGTGACGCCGGCGAGCGCCTCGAGGAAGCGCTCGCGGGCGTCGACGACGACGAGGTCGACGCCCGTGGCCTCGACGAAGTCCTTCTCGACCTGCTCGGCCTCGCCCTCGCGGAGAAGGCCGTGGTCGACGAACACGCACGTCAGCTGGTCGCCGACGGCCTTCTGCACCAGGGCCGCCGCGACGGAGGAGTCGACGCCACCCGACAGGGCACAGAGCACGCGGTCCTCGCCGACCTGCTCGCGGATCGTCGTGACGAGGTCGTCGACGACGTGGCCGGGGGTCCAGTCGGGCGTGATGCGCGCGCCCTTCCAGAGGAAGTTCTCGAGGACCCGCTGGCCGTGCTCGGAGTGCAGCACCTCGGGGTGCCACTGCACGCCGTAGAGGCGCCGCTCGTCGTCCTCGAACGCGGCCACCGGCGTACCTGCCGTGGTGGCGGTGACGGCGAAGCCGTCGGGGGCGGCGCTGACGGAGTCGCCGTGCGACATCCACACGACCTGGCTCGGCGGCTGCCCGTCGAAGAGGGTCGACTCGACGTCGCTGATGGCTGCGTCGGTCTTGCCGTACTCGCGGGCTCCGGTGCGCGCTACGGTGCCGCCGAGGGCCTGGGCCATCGACTGGAAGCCGTAGCACATGCCGAAGACCGGGACGCCGGCCTCGAGCAGCGCCGGGTCGAGGCGGGGGGCGCCGTCCTCGTAGACCGAGCTCGGGCCGCCGGAGAGGATGATCGCCGCGGGCTCCTTGGCGAGCAGGTCGGCGACGCTCATCGAGTGAGGGACGACCTCGCTGTAGACCTGCGCCTCGCGCACCCGTCGGGCGATCAGCTGGGCGTACTGTGCGCCGAAGTCGACGACGAGGACGGGGTGGCTCTGCAGGTCGGTCGGTTGCGCTTCGCTCACGGGCGCCAGCCTATCTGCCCGGCAGGTGCGGCCCGGACCGCCGCCCGATGGGCGACTCAGCCGGCCAGGTGCGCCCTCCCGGTCGCCCGGTAGTCCTTCGAGACCGTGTAGCCCCGACGGTCGAGGCGCAGCGCCTCGGTGCGCGCCACCTGCAGGTCACGGGCGCCGAGACGTGCGAGCGACCTCAGCACCATGACCTCCCGGGAGTCGCCGCCCTGCGCCGCGATGCGGACCCCCCCGACCCGGGGCGCGTAGTACTTCAGCTGGATGCCGTCGTCCGGAGCGTCGGGGGCCGACTCCTTGACCTCCACGACGCCGGAGTAGCAGCCCGTGGGCACGCAGACGCGCAGCCCCGTCGCCACGACCTGCCCGACGTCGTGGAAGCCCACGGCGGGAGCGCGTCCCTGGACGAATGGCGGTGTCCCCGGCGCGGCCGTGCCCGGGACGAGAATCCCGGCGCGTGCGCCACGCACGCCGGTGACCCACGTGCTGGGGGCGCCGACGAAGGCGCCGTCCTCGTACTCCTCGGGGTACTCCCCCCGGGTCCACACGTTGCCGGCGTCGTCCTGGGCGAAGAACGCGAGCTCGGACTCGGTGAGCACGCCGTCGCTGTAGTCCCGGTCGAGGATGACGCGGGCATCCATCCCGTCGACCCTCTTGACGAGGTCGGTGACGACGAAGACCAGCCGGTGCCGGTGGGTGCCGTCGGCGTCGGTGACGGTGCCCTCGTACGTGTAGCGCGTGCCGGCAACGAGGGGGAAGTACGTCGCGGTCCCGCCGAGGGGGTGCGTGAAGGCGGGGGCGCCGGGCCTCACGAGGGCCGGCGCCGGTGTGAGGACCGCCGTCGGGGGCACCGCTGCAGCGGCGCGCTGTGCCGGTCCGACCAGGATCGCGCCGAGCCCGGCCATGAAGGGGAGCGCCCCGAACAGCCGGTCGGGCGTGAGCGACCGAGGGGTGCGGGCACGCTCTGCCGGCACCTGAGCCTGCGCCTGCCCCTGCGCCGAGGTCGTGGCCGAGGTCGTGGCCGAGGGCGACGTCACGACGTCGGTGCGGGCCTCGGCCAGGGCGGACCCGGCGAGCACCACGAGGCACGCACCCACCGCGAGCACGGAGCGGCCGTGTCGCTGCGCCGCCACGGGGGCGAGCCCGCCCGCCCCGGGCGTCCTGCCGCCCCGGTCGGGCCGCGGGGGTCCGTCGCGGCTGCTGCTGCCGCGGGATGCCTCCTGCGCGTCCCGAAGGTCAACGTCTGCCGTGCCGATGAAGGTCATTGCGCCCCCCTTGCTGGAGGCCGTCGTGCTCAGTACCTCAAATCTAGGCAAGCGTCGAGACGTCCGCAGGCGAATCCCATATGTCTAAGACGGCCTGCAGCGCAACGGAATTCGGAGATAGAACGACATCTGCGGATTCGGGTCCCCAGCCCGCTTGGGTCCGGATTCACGGACTAGACGGACTCTGACCCGCCCACCGCGTAGGCCCGCGAGAGCAGCGCCTCGGTGGCGACCGTGTTGCGCCGCTCGGCGATCCACGGCACGACGGGGACGAAGCCGGCGAGCAGGTTCTTGACGATGCGACCCATGCCCCACGCGGACTTGATGCCGAGGTTCGCGACCGACGCGGCATACGCCATGTAGATGACGCCGTGGATCGGGCTCCAGTACTCGGTGAGCACGTTGGTCTGCTTGAAGGCGTACTTCATGACCATCTCGAGGATCAGCACGAAGAGCGCGATGCCGGCCACGGTCGCGAGGACGCGGTAGATCGACAGGGCCGACCGGATCTGCTGCGGCTTGGCCAGGGTCTGGGGGTACGTGCTCACGTCGTCGCGCCTTCTCTCGGTGCGTCTCTCGGTGCAGCGACGGGGTCCTCCGCCTGCTGCTCTGCTCGGAACATCTTCCACCACATCCAGATCGCGAAGATCCCGAAGACCCACCACTGCACGGCGTACGCCGCGTTGCGCAGGTTCAGGGGGGCGTCGAGCGGTGGGGGCGGCACGCGGGTCAGGCCGGCCTGCGCGACGTCGGCGCCCGCGGTGGGGCCGGCCGTCTCCGCGGAGGCGAGGACGACGGCGTTGTAGAGGTCACCCGGCCATTCGTTGACGAGGACCGCGAGGTCGATGGAGCGCACCTGCGGCGCCGGCAGCGGAGTCCCGGGACGGGGCGACTCCCCCGGCCCGAGCGTGCCGCTGACCGTGACGACACCGACCGGCGGCGCCGGCACCGCGGACGGGGTGCCCTCGACGAACCCTCGGAGCACCGGCACGGTGCCACCGTCGGTGACCAGGGGCGTCACCACCCACGAGCCGACCCGGCCGCCCAGCCGACGGTCGACGACGAGCAGGCTGCGCTCGGCGGCATACGTGCCCGTGACGGTGACGGGACGGTTGGACAGCTCCGGGCGGAAGTCGCTGTGGGCGGCCGTGACCTGCTGGAGCGGCGCCCGCTGCTGGGTCGAGGCGGCGGCCACCGCCTCCTGCCGGCCCGAGTCGCGGGCGACCCCGAGCTGCCACAGGCCGAGCCAGACGCAGGCGGCGACGACGACCAGCAGGCCGGCGATCATGCCGACCCAGCGGGGGGTGAGCAGCTGCCGGAACACGTCCCAAGGGTAGGTCACCCCCTCGTCTCCGACCTGCCCCGGGCACCCATCCGTGCCAGACTCCTGCGCCATGCCACCCTTGCGCCACCGCCGAGGCCGTATGCCGTCACGCGCCGTTCTCGTCGCGCCGGCAGTCCTGCTCGCGTGCGTCTCCCCCGTGGCGGCGTGCGGCACGGACATCCCGTCGACCCGGCCGACCGTGACGGTCTTCGTCGACGCGCCTGCCGGCACGAGACCGTCGGCACCGGCTCCGACCGCGACGTCGGCGCGCACCGTGAACCCCCAACCCTCCCCGAGCGGCGTCCCGACCCAGCTCGCCGCCGGACGACAGCGGGGCGCACCGCACTCCTACGCCGAGGCGCGCGCCCGCATCGTCGCGGCCCCGAGCGCCGCGTCGGTCACCGACCGCTTCGTGACCCCCAGCGGCAACATCGTGTGCAACCTCGGGGGCGCCCCGATGCCCGTTGCCGCGTGCGAGGTCCGGTCAGGTCGGGTCACCCCGCCGCTGCCCTCGATCTGCCCACCTGACGGGCCGAAGGACATCGGACGACTCGAGCTCGAGCGCACCGGGGCCTTCCCCGTCTGCAACTCCGACACGATCCGAGAGGGTGGCGAGCCGAAGCTGCCCTACGGCTCGCGCACCGCCTCGCTCGACCCGGTCGCCTGCCTCAGCGAGGAGGCCGGTGTCACGTGCGTCGACAGCGGGTCGCGGCACGGCTTCTTCGTCGCGCGCAGCACCTTCGTCACGTTCTAGCGGGCAGGCCCGAGGTCGGGGCGGCCGCTTCGAGCACGTAGGATTGCGGCCACGACCTGACGTGGACCGATCCGCGCACACCCGACGACCGAGGGGCCGCCGTGGCGCAACTGTTGCTCCTGCACCTGCTTGCCGCCGTCGTCGCGCCATGGCTCGCGAAAGTGCTTCGCACGAAGGCCTTCCCGGTCCTCGCCGTCGCCCCCGCTGTCTCGTTCGGCTGGCTCGTCTCCGTCTCGAGTGACGTTCGCGCGGGCAACCTTCCGACACAACGCATCTCGTGGGTCCCGGGGCTCGGCATCGACCTCGACTTCCGGCTCACCACGCTGTCGTGGGTGCTCGCCCTCCTCGTCACCGGGGTCGGTGCGCTCGTGCTGCTCTACTGCACCTGGTACTTCGCGGAGCGCGACCCCACGCTCTGGCGCTTCACGTCCGTCTTCACCGCTTTCGCCGGCGCGATGCTCGGGCTCGTCCTCACCGACAACCTGCTCGTGCTCTACGTCTTCTGGGAGCTGACGACCGTCTTCTCCTACCTGCTCATCGGCCACAACCCGGCGAGCTCGACGAACCGTCGTGCGGCGATGCAGGCGCTCATCGTCACGACGTTCGGCGGCCTGGCGATGCTCATCGGCATCATCGCCGTCGGTGTCCACCACACCTACTCCATCAGCGAGCTCCTCGCCGACCCGCCGCCGCTCGACGCCGTCACCGTGACCGCGCTCGTGCTGCTCCTCGTGGGCGCCCTGTCGAAGTCGGCGCTCGTGCCGTTCCACTTCTGGCTGCCCGGCGCCATGGCCGCGCCGACGCCCGTGAGCGCCTACCTCCACGCCGCGGCGATGGTGAAGGCCGGCATCTACCTCGTGGCCCTGCTCGCGCCCGCGTTCGCCGGGGCTCCGGCCTGGCACGCGCTGACCGTCGGGCTCGGGCTCTTCACGATGCTCGTCGGTGGGTGGCGGGCGTTGCGGCAGCACGACATCAAGCTGCTCCTCGCCTACGGCACGGTGAGCCAGCTCGGCTTCATCGTCGCCATCGCGGGTCTCGGAACCAAGACCTCCGCACTGTCGGCGCTGGCCCTCGTCATCGCGCACGGCCTCTTCAAGTCGACGCTCTTCCTCACCGTCGGAGTCGTCGACAAGTGCACCGGCACGCGCGACCTGCGTGAGCTCTCTGGTGTCGGCCGACGGCTGCTGCCGGTGTCGGTCCCGGCCACGCTCGCCGCCCTGTCGATGGCAGGCATCATCCCGCTCGCCGGGTTCGTCTCCAAGGAGAGCGCGCTCGAGGCGCTGTGGCAGGACGTCCAGACCTCGACGCCACTTCCCAGCCCCTGGAGCTGGCTGGCCGTCACCGGGGTCGTCGCGGGGTCTGCCCTCACCGTCGCCTACACGGCGCGCTTCCTCTGGGGCGCCTTCGCGACGAAGCCGGGCGTCGACCCGACCCCGGTCAAGGCAGCCCACCCGGGCTTCGTGCTCTCGCCGCTGCTGCTCGGCGTCGGCTGCCTGCTCCTCGGGCTGCTCTCGCCGCTCGAGTCCCCGTGGCTCATGCCGTATGCCGTCTCGTCCCCGCTCGGGGACACCCCGCCCTCGCTCGCGCTGTGGCACGGCCTGACCGTGCCGCTCGGGCTCTCGCTCGTCTCGGTGGCCGTCGGACTGCTGCTCTTCGTCCGCCGCGACGTCGTCGGGCGGGCGCAGGCGAGGGTGCCAGCCCTCGTCGACGGCGAGCGCGGGTTCTCGCGCACCATGCGATGGGTCGACAGAGGCGCCGTCGAGACGACGGCCGTGACCCAGCGCGGCTCACTGCCCATCTACCTCGCCGCCATCCTCATCGTCTTCGTCGCCCTGCCCGGGGCCGCGGCCCTCACCCGGGGCACGCTGCCGTCGATCCGCTTGTGGGACAACGTCGGCCAGGCCGTCGTCGGGGTCTTCATGGTGGCCGCCGCCGTGCTGGTGCTCGTCACGCGACGCCGGCTCACGGCGGTCATGCTCGTCGGCGCCACCGGCTACGGCGTCTCGCTCCTCTTCGTCCTGCACGGCGCCCCCGACCTCGCGATCACCCAGATGCTCGTCGAGACCGTGTCGCTCGTCGTCTTCGTGCTAGCCCTTCGGCGACTTCCGACGAAGTTCACGCGCCACCCGCACTCGCCGTCGCGCACGTGGCGCATCGCCCTGGGCGTCGCCGTCGGCGCCTCGGTCGGACTCATCGCCCTCGTCGCGTCAGGCGGGCGCACCACCGACCCGGTCTCAGCCGAGTTCCCCACGGAGGCCTACGCATTCGGCCACGGCAAGAACATCGTCAACGTCACCCTCGTCGACATCCGCGCGTGGGACACCCTCGGTGAGGTCTCGGTCCTCGTCGCGGCCGCCACCGGCATCGCGAGCCTCATCTTCGTGCGCACCCGCAACACGCGGCTCTCGCGGGCGACGGCCAAGGCGCTACCCTCGAGCAACCCGGCACGGGGCACGTGGCTGCACGGCGGTCGCACCATGCGCAAGGAGAAGCGCTCGGTCATCTTCGAGGTCGTCACGCGACTGGTCTTCCACGTCATGCTGGCCGCCTCGCTCTTCCTCCTCTTCGCCGGGCACAACCAGCCCGGTGGCGGCTTCGCGGGCGGCCTCGTCGCCGGGCTCGCGCTCGTCGTGCGCTACCTCGCGGGCGGCCGCTACGAGCTCGACGAGGCGGCGCCCTTCGACGCCGGCCTGCTCGTCGGGCTGGGGCTGCTCGTCGCGGTCGGCTCGGCCCTGGCGCCGCTCGCCTTCGGCGGCACGATCCTCGAGACGACCGCCGTCGACTTCACCCTGCCGCCCTGGGGCGAGGTGCACCTCGTCACCTCGCTCTTCTTCGACATCGGCGTGTACCTCATCGTCGTCGGGATGATGCTCGACATCGTGCGCAGCCTCGGCACGGGCATCGACCGGCAGATCGCCGACGAGGAGTCCGAGCAGGAGCGGGAGGTGGCCCGCACGTGACCACCGTGGCCCCCACCCTCATCGAGTCGACGCTCCAGCCCAACCTCACCCTCGTGCTCGTGACCGTCTTCCTCGTCGCGACAGGCACCGCCCTGGCTCTCGACCGCAGCCTCGTGCGCGTGCTGCTCGGCATGGTGCTCATCGGCAACGGCGTGGCCGTGCTCTACCTCGTCATCAGCGGGCGAGCAGGCCGGGCGCCCTTCGTCGGCGAGGACCCCGCGGCGATCAGCGACCCGCTCCCCCAGGCGATGGTGCTCACCGCCATCGTCATCTCGCTCGCCACGATCGGCTTCCTCCTCGCGCTCTCCTACCGGCTGTGGCAGGTCTCCGGCACCGACGACGTGCCCGACGACGCCGAGGACGCCCGCATCCAGCGCCTCGCCCTCGAGGACCAGACGTCGTCGACCTACGACCCCTCCGAGGCGTCGACGACCACCTCGGACGAGCTGGCCGAGGAGGGCGTCGTCTCCGGCGCCGAGCCCTCGGGCACCGAGCCGTCCGGCACCCAGCCGTCCGGCACCGGGCCGTCCGGGACCATGACCGCCCGCGCGGGGGGTGATCCGAGATGACCGACTTCCCGGTGCCGAACCTCGTGCCCCTGCCGGTGCTGCTGCCGTTGCTCGGCGCAGCCCTGACGCTCGCCTTCCGGCGCTCACCGCGCCTGCAGCGCAGCGTGAGCATCGTCGTGCTGGCGGCGGTCGTCACGGTCGCCGCGGTGCTCGTGTGGCAGACCGACGCGCGCGGACCGCAGGTGCTGTGGCTCGGCGCGTGGCAGGAGCCCCTCGGCATCTCGCTCGTCGCCGACCGGCTGAGCGCCCTCATGCTGCTCGTCTCCGGCATCGTGACCCTGCTCGTGCTCGTCTTCGCCATCGGCCAGGGACAGGCCGACAGCGACGAGGAGAACGAGAGCGAGACGCCGCTCACGATCTTCCACCCCACCTACCTCGTGCTCTCGGCGGGCGTCTCCAACGCCTTCCTCGCCGGTGACCTGTTCAACCTCTTCGTCGGCTTCGAGATCCTGCTCTTCAGCTCCTACGTGCTCATCACCGTGGGCGGTGCGGCGTCGCGCATCCACGCCGGCACGACGTACGTCGTCGTCAGCCTGCTCAGCTCGGCGCTCTTCCTCGTCGGCATCGCCGCCGTCTACGCGGCCACCGGCACCGTCAACCTCGCGCAGCTCGCGATCCGCATCGGCGACCTCGCCCCCGGCGTCGCCCTCGTGCTCCAGCTCTGCCTGCTCACCGCGTTCGCGATCAAGGCGGCGATCTTCCCGATGTCGGCCTGGCTGCCCGACAGCTACCCCACGGCCCCGGCACCGGTCACGGCCGTCTTCGCGGGCCTGCTGACGAAGGTCGGCGTCTACGCGATCATCCGCGTGCAGACCCTGCTCTTCCCCGACTCGCCGCTGCAGGGGCTGCTCATGTGGGCGGCCCTGCTGACGATGGTCATCGGCATCCTCGGCGCGGTGTCGCAGTCGGGCCTGAAGAGGATCCTGTCGTTCACGCTCGTCAGCCACATCGGCTACATGATCTTCGGCATCGCCCTCGCCACGCCCCACGGCACCGCCGGCGCGATCTTCTACGTCGCCCACCACATCACGATCCAGACGGCGCTCTTCCTCATCACGGGCCTCGTCGAGCGGCTCGGCGGCACCACCTCGCTCGACCGGCTCGGTGGGCTCGCGGTCGCGTCGCCGGTTCTGGCGACGCTCTTCTTCGTCTCGGCCATGAACCTGTCCGGCATCCCGCCGATGTCCGGGTTCCTGGCGAAGATCGGGCTGCTGCACGCCGGCATCGAGGTCGGCACACCGCTCGCCTGGCTCCTCGTCGTCGGCGGCATCGTCACGAGCCTGCTCACCCTCTACGCCCTGGCCAAGGTGTGGAGCCAGGCGTTCTGGCGCACCCTGGCCGACGCCCCACACTCGACCGAGACCGTCGCGGCCCTCGGCGCCGGCACCCTCGACGTCGACCCGGCCGCCGACCCGGCCACGGCCGTCGTCGTCGACACCGCTCCGCGCACCCTGCCCCGCACGATGCTGGGCGCCACCGCGGCGATGACGGCGGTCGGCCTCGCCGTCACCCTCGTCGCCGGCCCGCTCTTCGCCTACACCCAGCGGGCCGCGAGCGACCTCGCGGCCCGTGACCCGTACATCACCACGGTGCTACCCCAGGACGTGCGGCGATGAGCGTGACCACCCGGCCGGCCGTGCCACCCCCGTCGCCCGAGCCCGACGCGCCGCGCCGTCGGCGCCGCGTGCTGCAGCCCCGCGCCGTGGCCACCATCGCCCTCGCCTGGGTGCTGCTGTGGGACCGCGTCACGTGGGGCAACGTCGTCAACGGCATCCTCGTCGGGCTCGTCGTCACCTACGCGTTCCCGCTGCCGTCGATCGAGTTCGAGGGGCGACTGCGGCCGCACCGGCTCGTGTGGCTCATCGTGCGGTTCCTGGCCGACCTCGTCGTCGCGTCGTGGCAGGTCATGCGCCTGGCCCTCGGCAGCCACCGGCCGCGCAACGCCGTGATCGAGGTGCAGCTGCGCTCACGCTCCGACTTCTACCTCACGATCACCGCCGAGCTCGTCGCGCTCGTTCCGGGCTCGGTCGTCGTCGACGCACGGCGGTCGACCTCGGTGCTCTACCTGCACCTGCTCGACGTGCACGACGAGGCGGGCATCGCCGCCCAGCGCGCCCACGTGCTCGAGGTCGAGCGCCGCGTGGTGCGCGCCTTCGGCTCGCGCGAGGAGATCGAGGCCGTCGAGGGCCCCCGCGACCCCGGCCCTGCTGGGGAGCGCCCCGACGAGGAGGAACAGCCATGACGATCGTGCTCGCCCTCTCGCTCGCGATGCTCGGCGGGGCGGCCGCCCTCGTGCTGGTGCGACTGTTCCGCGGCCCGAGCAACCTCGACCGCATCGTCGCGGCCGAGATCCTGCTCGTCATCGTCGTCGCGGGCGTCGCCATCGAGTCGGCGCGCCAGGGCACCTCGACCTACCTGCCGCTGCTCATGGTGCTCGGCCTCGTCGGCTTCGTCGGCGGGGTCGCCGTGACGCGCTTCCTGTCGCGCGACTCCGACGAGCCCACCGACGTGCGACGCGAGACGAAGGAGCAGCCATGACCTGGACGGGCGTGCTCGACGCCGGCGGGGGCGTGTGCCTGCTCCTCGGTTCGTTCCTCTGCCTGGCCGGAGCCGTCGGGCTGATCCGCTTCCCCGACACGCTCTCCCGGCTGCACGCCGCCACCAAACCGCAGACGCTCGGGCTCATCCTCATCCTCGCCGGGCTCGCGCTGACGCTGCGCACCTGGGCGGCCCTGACCACCCTGGTGCTGCTCGCGGCGACCCAGTTCTTCACCTCGCCCGTCTCGGCCCACCTCGTCGGGCGCGCCGCATACCGCAACCGCCGCGTCGACTCCGGCACCCTCGAGGTCGACGAGCTCTCCGATGCGCTCGAGCGCTCGGGGTGGGACCCCACGCGCTGACCGCGCCCTCCCGGTGAGCGGCCCGACGGCATACCCCATCGGGGTTTGACCTCACGTCCACTCGAACTCTTACGGTCGGGCCGTGACCCCGACGGAAAATGGCATGAGTCGCGTTCTCGCCGAACGTAAAATGAACCAAGTGATCTCACTGCCCCACGCCGACCCCGGCACCCCCGTCATCTCCAGCCCGACGGCATACCTGCGCTGGGTCGGCAGGGGCCAGTGGCGCACCCTCACCGTCGCGATCTGCTTCGGCATCGTGTGGCTCGTGAGCCAGGCGCTCTTCCCTGCGGCCATGGGCAAGGCGATCGACGAGGGCATCATCGGCCGCGACTCCGGCGCTCTGCTGCGGTGGTGCGCGATCCTCGTCGGGCTCGTCACCGTGAGCGCGCTGTCGGGGATGATGCGTCACCGGTACGCCGTCGTCAACTGGATGCAGGGTGCGTTCCGCTCCGCCCAGCTCGTCGGCCACAAGGCCGCCGACACCGGTGAGGCGCTGACGCGCGCGGTCCCGACCGGCGACGTCGTCGCCACGGTCAGCTCGGACTCGATGCGCATCGGTGGGCTCTACGACGTGCTCGCCCGCTTCGCGGGCTCGGTCGTCTCCTACGTGGTCGTCGCGCTCATCCTGCTCGGCGCCTCGGCCCCGCTCGGGCTCGTCGTGCTCATCGGCGTGCCGGTGCTCGTCGCTGCCCTCACGTTCATCGTGCGACCGCTGCAGGCCCGCCAGCTCGCGCAGCGCGAGGAGTCCGGCAAGCTCATCGGCCTCGGCGCCGACACCGTCGCAGGTCTGCGCGTGCTGCGCGGCATCGGCGGCGAGCAGACCTTCCTGCGCAGGTATGCCGTCCAGTCGCAGTCCGTGCGCGAGGTGGGCAACCGGGTCGCCGGCTACCAGGCCGCGCTCGACGCGGCCCAGGTGCTGCTGCCCGGCATCTTCGTGCTCGTCGTCGTGTGGCTCGGGGCCCGCTTCGCCATCGAGGGGCAGATCACGGCCGGCCAGCTCGTCGCGTTCTACGGCTACACCGCCTTCCTCGTCATCCCGCTGCGCACCGCGACCGAGATGGTCGACCGCGCGACCCGTGCCCACATCGGCGCGCGCAAGCTGACCCGCATCCTCGCGGTGCAGCCCGACCAGACCGAGGCCGCGCAGACCCAGCCGCTGCCGACCGAGCCCGCCCGGCTGCACGACCCCACGAGCCAGGTCTCGATCGAGCCGGGCCGGTTCACGGTCGTGGTCTCGGCACGCCCCGAGGACTCCGCCGCGCTCGCCGACCGGCTGGGCCGTTTCGGCGCCGCCGAGACCGACGTGCGCCTCGACGGCACCCGGCTGGCCGACGCGCCCCTCGCCGACGTGCGGCGACGGATCGTCGTGTCCGAGAACGACCCTCGCCTCTTCACGGGAACGCTGCGCGACGAGCTCGACCCGTGGGGCGACCACGACGACGACACGATCCTCGAGGCGCTGGCGGTCGCGAGCGGCGACGACGTGCTCGAGGCGCTGCCCGGCGGTCTCGACAACGAGGTCGAGGAGCGCGGCCGCGCCTTCTCCGGCGGCCAGCGCCAGCGACTGGCCCTGACCCGCGCCCTGCTCACCGGCGCCGAGACTCTCGTGCTCGTCGAACCGACGAGCGCCGTCGACGCCCACACCGAGGCCCGGATCGCCGAACGCCTCACCGCCGCCCGCCGGGGCCGCACCACCGTCGTGATGTCGGCCAGCCCGCTCATCCTCGACAAGGCCGACCACGTCGTCTTCCTCCGCGACGGCACCGTCGCAGGGGCCGGCACCCACGACCGGCTCATGGCCGATCACCCCGACTACCGACGCACCGTCGTCCGAGGAGAGGAGGACTGATGTCGCTGACACCAGCGCCGTCCACGCGCACGCTTCCCGTCGCCGACACCGCGTCGGTGCGCGCCCACACCCGCAGCCTGCTGCGCCGGCACCGGGCCAGCCTCGCCACGGTCGTGGGGCTGCACGCCGTCGCGGCCGTCGCCGGCCTCGTCGCACCACGCGTCATCGGCCTGCTCGTCGACGAGATCAGCCACGGCCGGTCGCTCGACGTCGTCAACTCCCTCGCGCTGTGGATCGCCGGCGCCGTCGTGCTGCAGACCGTCGTCACGTGGTTCGCCCGTCGTGCGTCGTTCGTCATGGGCGAGACCGTGTTCGCCGAGCTGCGCGAGCAGTTCATGGGCCGGGTCGTCGAGCTGCCGCTGTCGACCGTCGAGCGCGCCGGCACCGGCGACCTCGTGTCGCGCACGACGAACGACGTCGAGGCGCTCTCGCACGTCATCCGGTTCGGCGTGCCCGCGATCTTCGTCGGCGCGGTCACGACCGCGATCACGCTCGTGGCTGCTTTCCTCACCGGTTGGCAGGTGGCGCTCGCGGTCCTCGTCGGGGTGCCCGTGCTGGTGCTGTCGACGCGCCGCTACCTGCGTCTCGCACCCGACGGCTACCTGCGCGAGCGGGCGACGTACGCCGTCCTCAACGGCGTCGTCACCGAGTCCGCCGACGGCGGCCGCACCGTCGACGCCCTCGGGCTGCGCGACCGTCGCCGTCGCCGCATGGACGACGCGCTGCGCGACTGCTACGACGCCGAGCGCTACACGCTGCGGCTGCGGATGCGCTGGTTTCCGTCGGTCGAGTTCGCGTTCTTCGCGCCGGTGGCCGTCACCCTGCTCTGGGGCGGCTGGCTCATCTCGCGCGACCTCGCCACGGCCGGCACGGTCACCGCGGTCGCGCTCTATGTGCAGCAGATGGCCGGCCCCCTCGACGAGCTGATCTCGTGGCTCGACGAGATCCAGGTCGGGGCGACCTCGCTCGCCCGTGTCATCGGCATCGCGGACGTGCCCCCGGACCGGTCCGCGACCGGCGAGCAGCCGGCCGACGACCGGCTCGACGTCGACGACGTCCACTACTCGTACCGTGCCGGTCGCGACGTGCTGCGCGGCGTCTCGCTCGACCTGCAGCCCGGCGAGCGGCTCGCCATCGTCGGACCCTCCGGCGCCGGCAAGTCGACGCTCGGCCGGCTCATGGCCGGGATCGACGGGCCCCGCCAGGGACGCGTCGACGTCGGCGGGGTGCGCCTCGTCGACCTCGAGCTCGCCCAGCTGCGCGGGCAGGTGGCGCTCGTGACGCAGGAGCACCACGTCTTCGTCGGCTCGCTCGAGGACAACCTGCGCCTGGCGCGGCCGGAGGCCTCGCGCGAGCAGCTGCTCGAGGCGCTCGAGGCCGTCGACGCCGAGGACTGGGCCCTCGGGCTGCCCGACGGTCTCGACACCGTCGTCGGCTCCGGCGGCCACCGGCTGTCCGAGCCCCAGGCGCAGCAGCTCGCCCTCGCCCGGCTCGTTCTCGCCGACCCGCACACCCTGGTGCTCGACGAGGCGACGTCGCTGCTCGACCCGCGCGCGGCCCGCCACCTCGAGCGGTCCCTCGCGGCCGTCGTTCAGGGCCGCACCGTGGTCGCCATCGCGCACCGGCTCATGACCGCGCACGACGCCGACCGCGTCTGCGTGGTCGAGGACGGGCGCATCAGCGAGATCGGCTCGCACGAGGAGCTGCTCGCGGCCGACGGGGCGTATGCCGCGCTGTGGCGCTCGTGGCGCGACGAGCCGCAGCCGGCCGTCTGAGCGCGGGCGCCCCGGGGCGCCGGAAAATACTTTCGCAAAGAAATGACAACCCCCGTAACCCCCACCCGTGCACGTCGTTGTCAGCGCGGTGCCGGGCCGATTCTCGACCGGTTGAAGGCTCGTGCGCCGCGGGTGGGGCCGTCTCTGAGGGGTGACGGCCTCACCCCTTCATCGTTCGCCCGACCCGTCGCCACGTCGGCCGCCGTCCTCACCGCCACGTGGGGCGATACGACCTAGAATCAGAGGTGGGGCGAGCGGTTCGCTCGACAGGGCCGAGCTGGAGGCTGGAAATGAGCAGCTGGCGACGCCTCGTCCTGTCATGGATGGCTGCGACTGCCGGGGTGGCCGTGCTGTCCGCCCCCGCGCCCGCCACAGCGGTGGTCGCTGCGGCCCCGACCGCCAGCGTGGCAGCCGTGCCCGCCGTCGTCTCCCCCGCGGCGACAGCGCAGGCGGTGCTGAACCGGCTGACGACGGCCCAGCGCATCGGGCAGCTCTTCATGGTCGGCGGCTCGGTCAAGGGCCTGTCGGCGGCGACTCGCACCGCGATCAGCCGCTACCACGTCGGCAACCTCATCCTCACGGGCCGCACGACCACCGGCGCCGCGCCGGTGCGGGCCCTGACCGCGGCCGCGCAGCTGGCGACCACCAACGCGGCCACCTCGGCGGTGACCCTGCTCGTCGCCTCCGACCAGGAGGGCGGCCTCGTCCAGGTGCTGCAGGGCCCGTGGTTCTCGAGGATGCCCACGGCACTGACGCAGGGCACCTACACCGACGCCGGGCTCACCCGGAGCGCCACGCTGTGGGGCAGCCAGGTGCTGCGCGCCGGGGTCAACGTCAACCTCGCCCCCGTCATGGACACCGTCTCGGCGTCGTTCGCCCCGCTGAACGCGCCCATCGGCGCCCTCCAGCGCGAGTTCGGCCACACGCCGGCCCTCGTCGCCGAGAAGGGATCGGCCTTCACGCGCGGCATGCGGTCGACCGGACTCGCCCTGGCGGCCAAGCACTTCCCCGGCCTCGGCCGCGTCACGGGCAACACCGACACGACAGCGGGCGTCACCGACCGGGTCACCACCCGCACGTCGCCCGACATCGGCCCGTTCCGGTCCGCGCTCGGAGCCGGGGCCCAGCTGCTCATGGTCTCCTCGGCCGTCTACAGCCGCATCGACGCCGCCCGACCCGCGGTCTTCTCCCCCACCGTCATCACGGGGATGATCCGCGGCGACCTGCACTTCACGGGCGTCGTCATCAGCGACGATCTGGGCGCGGCCCGAGCCGTGCAGGCCTGGTCACCCGGCACCCGTGCGATCAGGTTCCTCGACGCCGGTGGCGACGTCGTGCTCACCGTCGACCCCACGGTGATCCCGGCGATGGTCAACGCCGTCAGCGCGAGGGTCGCCATCGACGCCACCCTGCGTGCCCGGGTCAACGCGGCTGCGCTGCGGGTGCTCACCGTCAAGGCGGCCAACGGCATGCTCGGCACCAGGATCGCGGTGACCGGATCGCTGTCCACGTCGACGATCTCGTCGCTCCAACGCTGGCTCGGCGTCACGCGTACGGGAACGCTCGGCAGCGTGACGGTCCGCGCGCTGCAGGTCCGGGTCAACGTGCCCACCACCGGCGTCTGGGGCAGCCGGTCGATGGCCGCCCTGCAGTCCTACCTCGGCCTCTCACACGACGGCGCCACCACGTGGAACGCGCGCACCGTCCGCCAGCTGCAGGCCTACCTCAACACCCAGCTCTGACCGATCGAAGAACAGTGCGTCACGTGGCCGGGGTGACGGAGCGTTCTCTCGATCGAGAAGGGGGGTCGGCGTCGAGGCGGACGTACGCGTCCCCTTGCGTCGGGCGCCGATCCACCTCTCCCCGGGCCGGCCAGAGCGAGAAGGCTCGCTCGGCCTGGGCCGTGATCGTGAGGCTCGGGTTGACGCCGAGGTTCGCCGACACCGCGGATCCGTCGACGACATGGATGCCCGGATAGCCCCAGAGCCGGTGATAGGGGTCGACGACACCGGTCTCGGGCGTGTCGGAGATGACCGCGCCGCCGAGGAAGTGCGCCGTCATCGGGATGTCGAGCACCTCGCCGATGCTGCTCCGCAGGCGGGCCCGGCCCCCGGTCAGCGCCTCGAGCCGACGAGCCAGGCCGGTCACGGCAGGGATCGCCTCGGGGATGTGGGTCGGGTTGGGCTCGCCCGTGCCCTGCGTCGAGGTGAGCGTCGAGCCGACCGGCCACTTGCGGCGCCGCACGGTGATCGAGTTGTCGTGGGTCTGCATGACGAGCGCGATGATCGTCCGCTCGCTCCACCGGCGCTTCGACACCGACCGCGCCAGTTCGAGCGGGTGCCGGGCGGCGGCGGCGACGAAACGCATCCAGCGCGGTCCCTTTCCCTCGGACGGCACCGCCATGACGTCCATCAGTCCGGACGCGTTGCTGCCCCTGCCGTAGCGGCAGTTCTCGATGTGCGTCGAGTCGTCGATGTTGAAGCTCGTCGTGATGGCGATGCCGCGGGTCAGGTCCTGACCGGCCGGGACCCGGTCGAGCACGACACCCGAGAGGGACTCGGAGTTCGTCCTGGTCAGCACCCCCAGCTGGTCGGAGATGCGTGGCAGCGGTCCGTCCTTCAGGGCGTGGAGCAGCTTCGCGCTGCCCCACGCACCGGCTGCCACGACAACCTGCCCGGTCGTCACCGTCGACCACCGGCGGCGGCCCCACGGACCCGTGTGCGCCGTCGTGACGGCATACCCGCTCTCGGGTGAGTCGGGGTCGAGGGGGCGCACCGAACGGACCGTGCGCATCGGCTCGATGGTGACGCCGCGGCGTTCGGCGAGGGCGAGGTAGTTCTTCATCAGGGTGTTCTTGGCGCCCACCCGGCAGCCGACCATGCAGTTGCCGCACTGGGTGCACCCGGTGCGCTCCGGACCGTCGCCGCCGAAGTAGGGGTCGGGCACGCGCTTGCCCGGCTCGCCGAAGAAGACGCCGACCGGGGTGCGGCGGAAGGTGTCGCCGACGCCCAGGTCGTCGGCGGTGGCGCGCATCATCTGCTCGACGGGGCCGTCGCACGTGTTGGTGACGACGCCGAGCATCCGCTGCGCCGTCGCGTAGTGCGGCGCGAGCTCGGCCTCCCAGTCGGTGATGTGCGCCCACTGCCGGTCGCGGAAGAACGGAGTCGGGGGGACGTACAGGGTGTTGGCGTAGTTGAGCGAGCCGCCGCCGACCCCCGCGCCGGCGAGCACGAGGCAGTCGGGCAGGCGATGGACGCGTTGGATGCCGTAGCAGCCGACCCACGGCATCCAGAAGTACTTCGGCAGGTTCCAGCTGCTCTCGGCGAAGTCGTCGTCCTCGTAGCGCCGGCCCGCCTCGTAGACGTGGACCCGGTAGCCCTTCTCGGCGAGACGCAGGGCCGCGACGGAGCCGCCGAAGCCGGACCCGATGACGACGACGTCGTGGTCGTGCTCCATGGGCACAGCCTAGGGTGGCCGAGGGCCTGGGGCTACCGAGAGTAACTTGCGTCACCTGACCGGGACCCCTGACGCGGCAGCGCTGCGAGGGGCAGCATGGGGGCATGCCCCGTCCCCGGACGGTGATGCGACGCCTGCCACTCACGAGCGCCCTCCTCGCCGCCATCATCGCCCTCTCGGTCGTCACCCGGACCCTGTGGGACCCGCTGCTCGACCGGTCCCTCCACACGAGCCTCGGCTACGGGCTGCCGGCCTTCGAGTCCGGCGGCTGGTGGACTCTCGCCGCCGGCGCCTTCTTCGCGGCAAGGCCCCTCCAGTACGTGCCCATCGTCGTCGGCCTCGCCGTGTTCGGCGGGTTCGCCGAATGGCGGCTGGGCACGAGGAGGTATGCCGTCGCGCTCGTCGCGTGCCACGTCGCCGGGGTCGTCGGCGCCGCGGGTCTCCTGTGGCTCACCCGCGACCACGGCTACGTCTGGACGACCACGCTCGCACACGCTCGCGACGCCGGCCCCTCGGCCGCGTTCCTCGGGGCGGCGGCCGCGGCGACGGTGACGGTCGCGCCGCCCTGGCGGGGGCGCGCGCGGACGCTGCTCGTCGCGTACGTCGTGCTCTTCCTCATCCACATGGGCGCCCTCGCCGACCTCGAGCACCTGCTCAGCGTCGGGCTGGGGCTGGCCCTCGGGCCGTTCCTCGTCGGTCGTCGCCCGGCCCTCACGCGGCGGCAGCTCACCCGGCGGGACTTCCGGCTGCTCGCCTCCGGCTTCTTCGTCGTCGCGGCGGCCGAGGTGTCGCTGCGCCCCTTCACCACCGGCGACGGACCGTTCATGGTCACCCTGTCGCCCGACGCGCGCGCCCAGGAGCTCTCCAACCCCGACCTCGCGTTCGGGGTGCTGCAGATCGTGCTGTGGCTGTGGCTCGCCCGGTCGCTCTACAAGGGCCGGCGGCGCGCCTGGCGCTGGGCGGTCGCGCTGCTCGTCGTCGTGCTCGGGATCCAGCTGGCCAACTACGGCTGGATGGTCGCGACCGGGGAGCCCGGGCTCCTCGCCGCCGGCTGGGAGACGGTCGGCAACGGCGCTGGTCTCGTCGTGCTCATCGTCGGGCGGCATGCCTTCCGCAACCCGTCACCGCGTCGCGCGCGCCGCACCCGCGGAAGCCTCGTGGCACCCGCCGACGACGACCAGCGCGCGCAGGCCACGGCCCTGCTGCGCGAGGAGGGCACCGTCAACCGGCTCGCCTGGATGACGACCTGGCCGGAGAACCGGTGGTTCACCAGCCCCGACCGCGCCGGCTACGTCGCCTACCGCGTGCACGCGGGCGTGGCCGTCGGCCTCTGCGACCCGGTCGCCGCCGACGAGGAGGACCGGGCGGCCCTGCTCGTCGAGTTCTCCGACCGCGTCCACGCCCAAGGGCTCGTGCCGTGCCTCTTCACGGTCAGCGCCGAGGCGTGCCGCCACGCGCGCGAGCTGGGGTGGCACAGCCTCCAGGTCGCCGAGGAGGCCGTCATCGAGCTGCCCACCCTCGACTTCGTCGGGAAGGCCTGGCAGGACGTGCGCACCGCGCTCAACCAGGCAGCCAAGCTCGGCATCCACCTCAGCCTCCAGCCGCTCGCCCAGCTGCCGCGCGGGCTGCAGATGCAGGTCAAGGCCATCTCGTCGGAGTGGGTCGAGGACAAGGGTCTGCCCGAGATGGGCTTCACCCTCGGCGGCGTCGACGAGGCGATGGACCCGGCAGTGCGCGTGGGCCTGGCCGTCGACGGCGAGTCCACGGTGCACGGCGTCACGTCGTGGATGCCGATCCACGACGTCGGCGGCGCGGCCGTCGGCTGGACGCTCGACGTCATGCGGAGGCTCCCCGGCGGCTTCCGCTACTCGATGGAGTTCCTCATCGCCTCGGCCTGCCTCAGCTTCCGCGACGAGGGTTCGTCAGTCGTGTCGCTGTCGGGCGCACCCCTGGCCCGCAGCGCGGCGAACGACGACGGGCTCGACCGCGGCACGGTCGACGCGTTCCTCGACAGGCTCGGCGAGACGCTCGAGCCCTACTACGGCTTCCGCTCCCTGCTCGCCTTCAAGGCCAAGTTCCAGCCCGTGCACCACCCGCTCTACCTCGTCTTCCCCGACGAGGCGGCGCTGCCACGGATCGGGCTGGCGCTCAGCCGCGCCTACCTGCCCGACGCGGGCGTGCGCGACCTCGTGGCGCTTGCGCGCACGGGCCACTGAGGTGTCCAGCGCGGGTCGCCAACCCGCGCCGGCGCGCTCAGTTGCCGAGGTACGGGGAGACGACGACCTCGACGCGCTGGAACTCCTTGACGTCGGAGTAGCCGGTCGTGGCCATGGCGCGCTTGAGGGCGCCGATGACGTTCGTCGTGCCGTCGGCGTGCCGACCCGGGCCGAAGAGGATCTCCTCGATCGACGCCTGGCTGCCCAGGGCGATCCGCTCGCCGCGCGGCAGCTGCTGGTGGTGCGCCTCGGGACCCCAGTGGTAGCCGCCGCCGGGGGCGTCGGTGCCGCGCGCGAGGGCCGCGCCGAGCATGACCGCGTCGGCGCCGCAGGCGATCGCCTTGACGATGTCGCCCGACGTGCCGACGCCGCCGTCGGCGATGACGTGGACGTAGCGGCCGCCCGACTCGTCGAGGTAGTCACGGCGGGCGGCGGCGACGTCGGCCACCGCCGAGGCCATCGGGGCGTGGATGCCGAGCGCGGTGCGCGTCGTGTGCGCCGCCCCGCCACCGAAGCCGACGAGGACGCCCGCCGCGCCGGTGCGCATGAGGTGCAGGGCCGCCGTGTAGGACGCCGCGCCGCCGACGATGACGGGCACGTCGAGCTCGTAGATGAACCGCTTGAGGTTGAGCGGCTCGGCGCGGCCGCTCACGTGCTCTGCCGAGACGGTGGTGCCGCGGATGACGAAGAGGTCGACGCCCGCGTCGACCACGGTCTTCCAGTGCTGCTGGGTGCGCTGGGGCGACAGGGCGCCCGCGACCGGGACACCGGCGTCACGCAGCTGGCGCAGCCGCTCGGTGATGAGCTCGGGCTTGATCGGCTCGGCGTAGATCTGCTGCATGCGGGCGGTCGCGGTGCCCGGCTCGATGTCGGCGATCTCGCGCAGCTGGGTGGTCGGGTCCTCGTAGCGGGTCCACAGGCCCTCGAGGTCGAGCACCGGCAGGGCACCGAGCTTGCCGAGGGCGATGGCCGTCTCGGGCGAGACGACGGAGTCCATCGGGGCGGCCATGACCGGGATGTCGAAGTGGTACGCGTCGATCTGCCACGACACCGAGACCTCCTCGGGGTCGCGCGTGCGCCGCGAGGGCACGACGGCGATGTCGTCGAAGGAGTAGGCGCGCCGTCCGCGCTTGCCTCGGCCAATCTCGATCTCGGTCACCGGCCGATCCTACCGACCGGCCCCGCCGACGACGTATGCCGTCCCGCGGGCTCCGCGGGACGGCATACGTGGTCGGGGTGGTCGGCTCAGCCGGCGTAGTTGGGGGCCTCGACCATGCCCTGGATGTCGTGCGGGTGGCTCTCCTTGAGCGAGGCCTGCGTGATGCGCACGAACTGGCCCTTCTCCTGCAGCTCGGGCACGGTGCGCGCACCGACGTAGAACATCGACTGGCGCAGGCCGCCGAGCATCTGGTGGGCGACCGCCGAGAGGGGGCCGCGGTAGGCGACGCGCCCCTCGATGCCCTCGGGCACGATCTTGTCGTCGGACTCGACCTCGGCCTGGAAGTAGCGGTCCTTGGAGTAGGACTTCTTACCGCGGCTGCTCATGGCACCGAGCGAGCCCATGCCGCGGTAGCTCTTGAACTGCTTGCCGTTGACGAAGATCAGCTCACCCGGGCTCTCCTCGCAGCCGGCGAGGAGCGACCCGACCATGACGGAGTCGGCGCCGGCGACGATGGCCTTCGCGATGTCGCCGGAGTACTGGAGGCCGCCGTCGGCGATGACCGGGACGCCGGCCGGCTTGCAGGCCTGGGCCGCCGCGTGGACCGCCGTGATCTGCGGGGCGCCGACGCCGGTGACGATGCGGGTCGTGCAGATCGAGCCCGGACCGACGCCGACCTTCACCGCGTCGGCGCCCGCGTCGACGAACGCCTGCGCGCCGGCAGTCGTCGCGACGTTGCCGCCGATGACCTGCACGTGCCGGGTGGCGGGGTCCTTCTTCAGGCGCTCGACCATCTCGATGAGCAGCCGCACGTGCCCGTGGGCGGTGTCGGCGACGAGCACGTCGACGCCGGCCTCGATGAGCGTCGTCGCGCGCTCCCACGCGTCGCCGAAGTAGCCGATCGCCGCACCGACCATGAGGCGGCCGTCGGCGTCGTTGCTGGCGTTGGGGAACTGCTCGCTCTTGACGAAGTCCTTGACGGTGATGAGGCCGGTGAGGTGGCCCTCGTCGTCGACGAGCGGCAGCCGCTCGCGCTTGTGCTGGCGCAGCAGCGCGGTCGCCTCGTCGCGGCTGATGCCGACGTGGCCGGTGATGAGCGGCATCGGCGTCATGACGTCGCGCACGAGGGTCGTGGCCCACTCGGCCACCGGCGTGAAGCGCAGGTCGCGGTTGGTGACCATGCCGATGAGCTTCTTGTCCTCGCCGATGACCGGCAGGCCCGAGACGCGGTACTCGCCGCAGATGGCGTCGAGCTCCTCGAGGGTGCGGTCCGGGCCGATGGTGATCGGGTTGGAGATCATCCCGGTCTGGGTCCGCTTGACGAGGTCGACCTGGTAGGCCTGGTCCTGGATCGACAGGTTGCGGTGCAGCACACCGAGGCCACCCTGGCGGGCCATGGCGATCGCCATGCGAGCCTCGGTGACGGTGTCCATCGCTGCGGAGATGAGCGGCGACGTGATCGACAGCTCACGGGTGAGGCGCGTCGTGGTGTCGATGTCGTTCGGGGCGAGGTCGCTGTAGCCGGGCAGGAGCAGGACGTCGTCGTACGTCAGTCCCATCGTGGCGAAAGCAGCGGGCACGTCAGACGATCCGAGGCTCATTCGCCGATTCTACGGGCTCGCAGGGGCTCCCCCGAACACGCCTCAGGAGGCGGGAGCCGCCGACGAGGCAGCGGCGCCGGACGTGCGCGCACCAGGTGTCGCAGGCGTCGCCGGGGTCGCAGCCGTCGCGGGCGTCGACGCCGCCGGGTGGGCCGGGGCCGCCGGGGTGGCCGGGGCGGCCGGGGCGGCACCCACGGGGTGCGCAGCGCCCGGTCCCGCCGGTGGAAGGACCTCGGGCGCGGCGGCTCGCTGGCCCGGCTGCGGGCTCGTCGGCGGCCCCACGAGGGACTGCTGGTTCGCCGGGTCGGCCAGACGGCCGACGACGGGGGCGGGCCCCGCGACGGTGGTGTCGGTCGGTGGCGTCGTCTGGTCGCTGGTCGTGCCCGTGGTCCCGGTGGAGGGGTCGACCACCCAGATCGGGTCGCCGCCGGTCTGACCCGCGGGGCCGCCGGTCTGGGCGTCGGCTCCCTGGCCGTTGCTGGTGGCGCCGCCCGGACGGGTCCTGGCCGGCTTTGCGGGCTTGTCCTTCGGGGTCTTGTCCCGGCCCCCCGCCGGGGCGGCGACAGAACGGCCCGACGCCGACGGCCCCGCGGCGGAGCCGCTGCCGGGAGCCCCGACGGCGCCCACAGTGCCTGCGTGGGCTGCGCCCCCACCTGCGGCCGCACCCGCCGCAGCCGCCGCGGCGGCCGGCGTCCTGGCCTGCGCCACGGCGGCGGGGAGCAGCACGAAGGTGCCGTCCGTTCCGCGCGCGAGCACCAGACCGCGCGCGGTCGTGGTGCCGTCGGTGGCGGGGAGCCCGAGGCGCGACAGCAGCGCGCTGGGGGCGCCGCTTCGGGCACTCTGCTCCATGCGCTGCTCGATGCGTGCCCGGTCGGCCAGCAGGGAGCCCTCGTGGGGGCGGGTCACCGCAGCCGCCACGCCGGCGCCACTGGCCGCCACGGCGAGCGCGGCGAACGCGCCCAGGTAGCGGTGCTTGTTGGCGATGCGCCGCCGACCCGTGCGTGCGGGCAGCGGGGTGTCGGCGTGCGCGGCGAGGGCGGCGAGGAGCCCGGCCACAGGCTCACTGCCGACGTCGGCACGGCCCGCGAGGCGGTCGAGGAGCAGGTCGTCGGCGAGCACGTCGCCCGCGCTGCTGAAGGGAGACATGTCGTTCACGCGACGTCACCCGCCTCGGCGTCGGCGATGAGGCCGCGCAGCTTGCCCAGGGCTCGGTGCTGGGCCACGCGGACGGCGCCGGCCGACATGCCGAGCGCTGCCGCGGTCTCCTCGGTCGACATCCCGACCGCGACGCGCAGGGTCAGGATCTCGCGTTGCTGCGGCGGCAGCTGGCGCATGAGGCTCATCGCGGTCGCGGCGTCGTCGCGCATGATGGCGACCGACTCGGGCGAGGGCCCGTCGGCCGGCCCGTCGGGGATCTCGGCGACGGGCGCCGGACCCCGCATGGCGGCACGCTGGGCGTCCGCGAGCTTGCGAGAGGTGATCGTGTAGACGAACGCCTCGAAGGGCAGGCCGCGCTCCTCGTAGGTCGGCAGAGCCGTCACGATGGCCATGCACACCTCCTGGGCGACGTCCTGGGCAATGTCCTCGGCGCCGAAACGACCGAGTCGGACGCGGGAGTACCGCAGGGCCATGTCCCTGACGCGGGCCAGCAGCAGGTCCCGCGCATGCGGGTCGCGCACAGCATCGGCAGCCAGCTCACGAAGCGATGGAGCGTCCATCCGCTCCATCGCTGCTGCCCCGCCCGGTGTTACGCGGGCGCGCCTCGACCATCCAGGACCCATGTGAGTCGTCGTCCCCCGAACTGTCGTCTCGTAGTTCCAGCGCCACGGTGCGCTGCTCGTCGGCCTGCCCGGAGCGCGCCCATGCTAGCCCGACCTGCGCTCCCCGACGACCCTGGGGGAGGCCCCCAGCACGTCTCCGACGAGCATGCCATCCGAATGGCAATTCTTGAACAAGTCCTTAAGATTCCAACCTTTATCCGTGATCGCGTGCCCGGTTAGCGTCGATTTCGCGGTTCGCGCCCCCACATGCACCGAGCGGACCGGTTAGACCTGGCGGCTATCCCGCCCGACCTGAGAGACGAGTTCATGGCCGAGATCACCCGCCTGCCCGGACCAGTCGCCGACCTCTGGGACTGGCAGCTGGAGGGCGCCTGCCGAGGCACCAGCCCCGAGGTCTTCTTCCACCCCGAGGGAGAGCGCGGCCCACGCCGCCGCAACCGCGACGCCCAGGCCAAGGCCGTCTGCGCCGCCTGCCCCGTCGTGGCCGCCTGCCGCTCGCACGCCCTCGAGGTCCGCGAGCCGTACGGCGTCTGGGGCGGGCTCACCGAGTCCGAGCGCGAGCTGCTCTACGACGGCATCCAGGAAGCGTCCTGACGCAGCCCTGACGGGCCCGTTGGACGACACGGGCCTTTCGACGACACGAGCCCGACACGAGCCCGACACGACTGAGGGCCGCTCCCCGGGGGAGCGGCCCTCGTCGTGCGTCAGGCGTGCACGCCGGACGTACGCGTCAGACGTCGGTCAGTGGCCGTGGCCGTGACCGTGGCCGCCGGCCTCGGGCTCGTCCTCGGGCTTGTCGACGACGAGCGTGTCCGTCGTGAGGATCATCGACGCGATCGACTCGGCGTTGCGCAGCGCGGAGCGGGTCACCTTGACCGGGTCGATGACGCCGGCGGCGATGAGGTCGCCGTACTCGCCGGTCGCCGCGTTGAGGCCCTGGCCGATCGGCAGCGCAGCCACCTTGGAGGTGACGACGTAGCCCTGGTGGCCCGCGTTCTCGGCGATCCAGCGCAGCGGCTCGGCGACGGCCTTGCGCACGATGCTGGCACCGGTGGCCTCGTCGCCCGTGAGCTCGAGGCTGTCGATGGCCGAGGCGGCGTGGATGAGGGCGGTGCCGCCACCGGCGACGATGCCCTCCTCGATCGCGGCGCGGGTCGCGGAGATCGCGTCCTCGATGCGGTGCTTCTTCTCCTTGAGCTCGACCTCGGTGTGCGCGCCGACCTTGATGACGCAGACGCCGCCGGCGAGCTTGGCGAGACGCTCCTGGAGCTTCTCCTTGTCCCAGTCGGAGTCGGTGCGCTCGATCTCGGCCTTGATCTGGTGCACGCGGCCGGCCACCTCGGACTCGTCGCCGTTGCCGTCGATGATCGTCGTGTTGTCCTTGGTGAGGACGATGCGGCGGGCCTGGCCGAGCACGGTCAGGTCGGCCTGGTCGAGCTTGAGGCCGACCTCCTCGGCGATGACCTGGCCACCGGTGAGGATCGCGATGTCCTGGAGCATGGCCTTGCGGCGGTCGCCGAAGCCGGGGGCCTTGACGGCCGCCACGTTGAACGTGCCGCGGATCTTGTTGACCACGAGCGTCGAGAGGGCCTCGCCGTCGACGTCCTCGGCGATGATGAGCAGCGGCTTGCCCGACTGCACGACCTTCTCGAGCACCGGGAGGATCTCCGCGACCGCGGAGATCTTGCCCTGGTTGATGAGCACGTAGGCGTCCTCGAGGACGGTCTCCATGCGCTCCGTGTCGGTGACGAAGTAGGCCGAGAGGTAGCCCTTGTCGAACTGCATGCCCTCGGTGAACTCGAGCTCGGTGGCGGTCGTCGAGGACTCCTCGACGGTGATGACGCCGTCCTTGCCGACCTTGTCGAACGCCTCGCCGATGAGGCCGCCGAGGGTGGCGTCCTGGGCGGAGAGGGTCGCGACGGAGGCGATCTCGTCCTTGCCGTCGACCTCGCGGGCGTTCTCGAGGAGGCGGTCGTTGACCGCGGTGACGGCCTTGTCCATGCCGCGCTTGAGCGCGGCCGGGGCGGCGCCCGCGGCGACGTTGCGCAGGCCCTCCTTGACCATGGCCTGGGCGAGCACGGTCGCGGTCGTCGTGCCGTCACCGGCGACGTCGTTGGTCTTGGTCGCGACCTCCTTGGCGAGCTGGGCGCCGAGGTTCTCGTAGGGGTCCTCGAGCTCGATCTCGCGGGCGATGGTCACGCCGTCGTTCGTGATCGTGGGGGCGCCCCACTTCTTGTCGATGACGACGTTGCGGCCCTTCGGGCCGAGCGTCACCTTGACGGCGTTGGCGAGCGCGTTGACGCCGCGCTCGAGCGACTTGCGGGCGGAGTCGTCGAACTCCAGCTGCTTGGCCATGGTGTTCCTTTGGCTCGGGTTGCTTTGCGGTTCTTGGGGATTCCGGGCGGATGCGATCGTGCCCGGTCAGGCGAGGGGCCGAACGAGGCGCACCCCGGGGAGACCCCAGCGGGGCTCACCGGGGTGCGTCACGGCATACGGCGTCGGGTCAGCCGACGATCGCGAGGACGTCGCGCGCGGAGAGGATGAGGTACTCCTCGCCGCCGTACTTGACCTCGGTGCCGCCGTACTTGCTGAAGATGACCTTGTCGCCGACCTTGACGTCGAGCGGCACGCGCTCGGTGCCGTTGTCGTTGAAGCGGCCGGGGCCGACGGCGAGGACCTCGCCCTCCTGCGGCTTCTCCTTGGCGGTGTCCGGGATGACGAGGCCGGACGCGGTGGTCTGCTCGGCCTCGAGGGACTTGACGACGATGCGGTCTTCGAGCGGCGTGATGGAAACCGACACGGTGGTGACCTTCCCTTCGGGACAGTCGAAAACTGGATTGCGGACTGTGGGCTCTCGAGACTGGTCGCCGTCGCGGGGGTCGACCTCCCTCGAGGAGGACGCTGGCACTTCCGGGTGGAGAGTGCCAACAGGAAGAAATCTAGGTTTCGGTTAGCACTCGGTCAAGTCGAGTGCCAGAATCCGTCGCGCGTCGCCCCGAGCGGGTCGGACCGTCCTCGCTGGCAGGATGTGCGCATGGACGCCGCCATGGTCGATCGCCTCGCGACGGGTGAGGGCTGGGCGCTGCTCCAGTCGCTGCCGCCCTACGACGAAGCCGGGTCGCTCCACCTGCAGGACCGCCTCCGCGAGGCGGGCTTCGCGGCCGACCTCGTCGCCGCCGCGATGACGCAGTCGCGGCTGCGGTCACGCGGCACCGAGAAGTTCGGCGACTTCGCGGCCGGCATGCTCTTCACCGCCGACGGTCTCGAGCAGGCGACCCGGCTCGCGATCGCCGCCCGGCACGCGCACCGCTACGTCAGCGCGGGGGTCCGCGAGGTGCACGACCTCGGGTGCGGGCTCGGCGCCGACGCGATGGCCTTCGCCGGCCTCGACCTCACGGTGCACGCCGTGGACGCGGACGACGCCACGGCCCGCGTCGCCGCCGTCAACCTGCGGCACTGGCCGTCGGCCCGGGTCACCCACGGACTCGCCGAGGACGTACGCCTGCCGCCGGGTGACGCCCACCGCCACGTCGGCGTGTGGCTCGACCCCGCCCGCCGCGTTCGCGGAGTGGCCGACGTGCAGGGCCGCACCAAGCGAGTCTTCTCGCTCGATGCCATCTCGCCGTCGTGGTCGCAGGTGCTGGCCTTCGCCGATGCCGTGCCCGCGACCGGCGCGAAGCTCTCCCCCGCCTTCCCCCACGGGTCCGTGCCGCGGGGGGCGGAGGCCCAGTGGACCTCCTGGCACGGCGAGGTGCTCGAGTGCGCCGTCTGGTGGGGCCCGCTCGTGTCGACGACCGGGCGCACCGCCGCGGTGTGCACCGAGACGTCGACGTCCGTCGTCACCGAGGACGACGCGGGCGACGGCGCGCCCCGCCCCGTCCTGGGCTCGGTCAACGAGATGGGCGAGTGGCTCTACGAGCCCGACCGCGCCGTGATCCGCGCCGGCCTCACCGGGGCCCTCGTGTCGGCGGTCGAGGGGACCGAGCTGGCCACCGGCGTGGGCTACGTGACGAGCGCGGTGGCGCGCGACCTGCCGTGGGCGCGCCGGTTCCGCGTGGTCGAGGCGATGCCGCTGTCGACGAAGCGACTGGCCCGCTGGCTGCGCGACCAGGGCCACGACCGCGTCACCATCAAGAAGCGCGGCGTCACCCTCGACGCCGACGTGCTGCGCCGGCAGCTGAAGATGACCGGCCGCGGCAAGGGCGGGTCGGAGGCGATCCTCGTGCTGACGCGCGTCGGCGGTGCCCAGGCCGCCGTCGTCGTCACCCCCGCCTGACCGACCTCCCCGACCCCCCTCGAGTGCTCAGTTCCCAAGCCCCAGTCGAGTGCTCAGTTCCCAACGCCAGGCCCCAGTCGAGTGCTCAGTTCCCAACGCCAGGCCCCGGTCGAGTGCTCAGTTCCCAACGCCAGTCCCCGGTCGAGTGCTCAGTTCCCAACGCCAGGCCCCGGTCGAGTGCTCAGTTTCGTGACGGAGGGACGTCGGGAAATGGGCACTCGACCAATGGGTGGTGGCTGCGCGGCTGCTTGGCTTCAGATCGTCTGCGCAACACGAATTGCGTGGAGGCAGGCATGGGCGGAATCCCGGGGACGTACTCGTTGGCTCAGCGGGAGCAGGCGTTGGCGCTGCTGGGGGCGGGGCTGGCG
>NZ_JBTJJV010000018.1:0-72219 GCF_054456855.1 Terrabacter sp. AAH1
CGCCAGCCCCGCCCCCAGCAGCGCCAACGCCTGCTCCCGCTGAGCCAACGAGTACGTCCCCGGGATTCCGCCCATGCCTGCCTCCACGCAATTCGTGTTGCGCAGACGATCTGAAGCCAAGGTGTGAGGAACTGCGCACTCGATGGTCGAGTGCTCAGTTCCCGACGCGCGGCGTCCCGTCGAGTGCTCAGTTCCCGACGGGCGGCGTGGTTCAGCGGGCGGGGACGATCGTCCCGGTCACCTCGGCGATGCCGACGCGGGAGCCGTCGGGGCCGGGCGCCCAGGCCGTCATCGTGACGGTGTCGCCGTCCTCGAGAAAGCCGCGGGTCGTGCCGTCGTCGAGGGTGAGCGGCTCGGTGGCGTTCCAGGTCAGCTCGAGCAGGCTGCCGCGGCTCTCGCGGGTCGGGCCGCTGATGGTCCCCGAGGCGAAGAGGTCACCGTCCCTCAGGGACGCTCCGTTGACCGTCAGGTGCGCCAGCATCTGGGCCGGTGACCAGTACATCGCGGAGTGCTCGGGGCGCGAGACGACCGTGCCGTTGAGGGCGACCTCCAGGTGGACGTCGAGGCCGAACGCATCACCCTGAAGGTAGGGCAGGACCTGCGGATCGGACTGTCCCGGAAGGGGGATGCGTGCATCGGCGAGCGCGTCGAGCGGCGTCACCCACGCCGAGACCGACGTCGCGAACGACTTGCCGAGGAAGGGCCCGAGCGGGACGTACTCCCAGGCCTGGATGTCGCGGGCGCTCCAGTCGTTGAGGATGACGACGCCGAAGAGGTGGTCGGCCGCGTCGTCGACGGAGACCCGAGAACCGAGCTCCGTCGAGCCGCCGACGACGTAGCCGAGCTCGGCCTCGATGTCGAGACGGATGCTGGGGCCGAAGACGGGGGCGGGGCCGGACGGCGCCTTGCGCTGGCCGGTCGGTCGGACGACGTCGGTGCCGGAGACGACGACCGTGCCCGCGCGGCCGTGGTAGCCGATGGGAAGGTGCTTCCAGTTCGGCGGCAGCGCGGCATTGTCGGGCCGGAAGATCTTGCCGACGTTGCTCGCGTGGTCCTCGCTCGCGTAGAAGTCGACGTAGTCCGCGACCTCGACGGGTAGGTGGAGCTCGACCTCGGCGATCGGGTGCACGTGGGGGGACACGCCGGCGCGGTGCACCTCGTCGGTGAGGACCTCGACGAGCCACTCGCGCGCCACCGTCCACGCGGCACGGCCGAGGGCCAGGAACGCGTTGAGGTTCGGCGTCAGCCACGCGGTCGCGAGGTCGGGGCCGTCACCGACGAGCCCTGCGTCACGACCCACCGCGGCAACGGCACCGGCGTCGAGCACGAGGTCGCCGATGCGCACCCCTACCCGGCGAGTGGGGTCGTCGCTCGTGCTGAAGACGCCGTAGGGCAGCGTGTGGATGCCGAAGGGGTGGTCGTCGGGGACGTCGAGCCAGGTGGACTTCTGGGCGGGCGTGGTCACGCGCGGGTCTCCTTGGTGGGAACGAGGCCGAGCGCCTCGAGCTCGGTCAGGGGGTCGAGCACGCCGCAGCAGCCGTATGCCGTGAAGCTGGTGCGCAGGCGTCGGGCGTCGTCGTCGTGCAGGCCCGACACCGCGGTGACGAGCACCTCGGTGTCGCGGCGCCCCAGCTCGACCGCGAGCTCGCGGGTCTCGGCGCCGTCGAGGGCCTCGTGGGTGGCGAGGAGCACGTTCAGCAGGCCGTGCATGGGCTCACCGCCGTGGTCGCCGCGCACCACGTGGTGCAGCCCGCCGGTCAGCTTGAACGACAGTCCGCGCAGCACGACGGCGTCGAGGAACCCGGCGAGGGTGGTCTCGTCGGGCCACGGCCAGGCCGGGGTCGCTCCGGTGCGGAACTTGGCGGTGACGTCGTGCTCGTGGTCGACGGCTTCGGCGATGTCGTCGAGGCCCGACTCCTGGTCGGAGCCGAGTCCGACCTCGACGACGAGGGGGACCTCCAGGTCGAGCGCGCGGCGCCAGCCGGAGTCGCCGTCTGCCCAACCGAGCTCGACGGCGGTGACGGCGACGCGGGGGTCGTCGCGCAGCAGGTCGACGGCGTCGAAGAGCGGGTCGAGGGGGGCGCCGGGACGCACGACCAGCCCGACCTGCAGGGGGTCGGCGACGGCCCTGTCGTCCTTGGCGGCCAGCACTGCGACCTCGGCCGCCGCGGTGGCCGGCACGAGCAACGGACCGAGGTGCACGGCATACGGCCCGGTGCGACGGTCGAGGTGCTCGCGGACCGCGACGTCGACCGGGGCGAGGCCCGGCGGGAAGACGGCGGCGTCGTCGACGAGGTGGTCGAACAGAGGCGCGAACGGCGTCCTTGACATGACCGGGAGCGTACTCCACTGTTGCGATAGTGATACACCAGCGTCCGCTGAGCGGACGCGCTCGACGGAGAGGCTCGCACCCGTGGCGCACTACCAGGCTGTCGGAGACATCCCGCCCAAGCGGCACACCCAGCACCGCCGTCCCGGCAAGGGCCGCACGCCGGGCGAGCTCTACTACGAGGAGCTCATGGGCGAGGAGGGCTTCAGCTCCGACAGCTCGCTGCTCTACCACCGCAACATCCCGTCGACGACGGTCGGCGCCGCGGTCTGGGAGCTGCCAGACCAGTCGACCACTCCGAACCACCCGCTGGTGCCGCGCCACCTCAAGCTGCACGACCTCTTCGACGCGAAGGCGGTCCGCGACACCGACGTCGTCACCGGACGACGCCTCGTGCTCGGCAACGGCGATGTGCGCATCTCGTATGCCGTTGCGGCACAAGCGAGTCCGTGGTACCGCAACGGCATCGGCGACGAGTGTGTCTACGTCGAACGGGGCCGCGCCAGGGTCGAGACCGTGTTCGGCGCGTTCGAGGTCGGTGAGGGCGACTACGTGATCCTCCCTCGCGCGACGACGCACCGCTGGATCCCGAAGCGCTCGACGAAGGACCCGCTCCGCGTCTACTGCATCGAGGCCAACAGCCACATCGCGCCGCCGAAGCGCTACCTGAGCAAGTACGGCCAGCTCCTCGAGCACGCCCCCTACTGCGAGCGCGACCTGCGTCAGCCCGAGGGGCCGCTGCTCGCCGAGCACGTCGGCGCCGACCCCGACGAGCAGACCGACGTCTACATCAAGCACCGGGGCAACGGGCCCGGCGGTGTCGTCGGCACGATCCACACCCTGCCCTTCCACCCGCTTGACGTCGTCGGGTGGGACGGCTGCCTCTACCCCTACGTCTTCAACGTGCGCGACTTCGAACCGATCACGGGCCGCATCCACCAGCCGCCGCCCGTCCACCAGGTCTTCGAGGGTTGGAACTTCGTCATCTGCAACTTCGTGCCGCGCAAGGTGGACTACCACCCGCTCGCGATCCCGGTGCCCTACTACCACTCGAACGTCGACAGCGACGAGATCATGTTCTACGTCGACGGCGACTACGAGGCGCGCAAGGGCTCCGGCATCGGCAGGGGCTCGATCTCCGTGCACCCCGGCGGTCACCCCCACGGTCCCCAGCCGGGAGCGACCGAGGGGTCGCTCGGGGTCGAGCGGTTCGACGAGCTGGCGGTCATGGTCGACACCTTCCGCCCCCTCGAGCTAGGTGAGGGCGGCCTCGCCGTCGACGACGGGGTCTACGCGGCGTCGTGGTCCAAGGGCCTCGGCGGTGCGTCAGGTCCCGGTGGCGCCCACTCCGAGGGCTGAACGTGGTCCCCGGCCCAGAGGTCGGTCGCGGGCCCGCGCGAGTCGAGTCCTCGCAGACCCTCGACCGCGGCATCCGAGTGCTCGAGGCGCTGGCGGGGGACGTCGGGCCCGGAGGCCTCACCGTGACGGAGCTCGCGGCCTCGCTCGGTGTCGGTCGGCCCGTCGTCTACCGCCTCGTGACGACCCTGGAGGAGCACCGCCTGGTCTCGCGGGCCCCCGACGGCCGCCTACGTCTGGGGCTCGGCGTGAGCCGGCTCGCCGCGGCGGTGACGCCCATCGTCCGAGCTGAGGCGCGACCGGTCCTGCGCGAGCTCGCGGACGCGGTCGGGGCCACGGCCCACCTCACCATCGCCGAGGGGGACGAGGCGCTCGCGCTCGTCGTCGTGGAGCCCTCGTGGACCGACTTCCACGTGGCCTACCGCTCCGGCGCGCGCCACCGGCTCGACCAGGGCGCAGCCGGGCGCGCCATCCTGGCCGGCCGCGCAGGGCGAGCCGGCCTCGTGGCGACGGACGGCGAGCTGCAGGCCGGCGCCCACGGGCTCGCAGTGCCGCTCGGCGTGGGTGCAGACGCCCTGCCCGGCGGTGTCGAGGCGTCGGTAGGTGTCGTCTCCCTCGAGCCCCTCGACGCGCGCAGTGTGGGCCCCCGCCTGCAGCGAGCGGCTAAAACCCTGCGAGCCGTCCTGCGCTGACAGCCCACCGTGACGGGTCGAGGTGTGACGTCGCAACCGAGCGCGACGGCATACCTCGATCCGGCGTCAGCCGGCGACCGCCGGTGCGCCCAACAGCCTCACGCCGGCCTCGCTGAGCTCAGCCAGCGCCGCGTCGGTCGTCCCTCGCGCGACACCGGCGGTCAGGTCGAGCAGGACGGTCGTGTGCAGACCCTCGCGCCGCGCGTCGAGCGCCGTGGCTCGCACGCAGTGGTCGGTCGCGATGCCGACGACGTCGACCTGGGCGACACCCCGGTGCCGGAGCCAGTCGGCGAGCGGGACGTGGTCGTCGTCGTCGGACCGGCCCTCGAAACCGCTGTAGGCCGCGGCGTGCTCACCCTTGCGGAAGACCGCCTCGACGTGGCCCAGGGCCCCCGCGAGACGTGGGTGGAACTCGGCGCCCTCGCTGCCGGCGACGCAGTGCACGGGCCACGTGTCGACGTAGTCGGGGCGCTGCGAGAAGTGGTCGCCCGGGTCGATGTGCCAGTCGGCCGTGGCCACCACGTGGTCGTAGTCGGCGGCGTGCCGGCTCACGTGCTCGGTGACCAGTCGGGCCACCTCGGCGCCTCCCGCGACGGCGAGCGACCCGCCCTCGCAGAAGTCGTTCTGCACGTCGACGATGACCAGCGCCCGCGTGCTGCCGCCGGGGGCGTCGGGATGGCTCTCGCTCTTGGATTCGGCCACGGCTCAGTCCTCCTCGTAGATGGTGGGGATCACAGGCTCGCCGCGTGACAGCTGCGCGGCAGCGCGCGGCAGCTCGGCACGCGAGGCCTCGTGGCGAGCTCTCGCCTCGTGGATGTCCTGGTGGTCGACGACCTCGCCGCCACGCACCAGCTCGATCATGAGGGGCCGGTCGTCGCCGTCGTCGCGGGGACGCTCGCCGATGCCGATGACCTCGGCCTGGGCGACCCCGTCGGGTCCGAGCCGCCGCATCGCCCACTTGCGGCCGCCGACCGAGGTCTTGTCCTTGCTCTTCTTGGCCACCCCCTGCATCGCGCCGGAGGCGTCCTCGCGCTGGACGAGCTTGTAGACCATCGACGCGGTGGGGGCTCCGGAGCCGGTGACGAGCGCGGTGCCGACGCCGTAGCCACTGACCGGGCCTGCGGCCAGTCCCGCGATGGCGTACTCGTCGAGGTCGGACGTCACGATGATGCGGGTGTCGGTGTTGCCGGCGGCGTCGAGCTGGGCGCGCACCTCCGTGGCCTGGATCAGCAGGTCGCCGGAGTCGAGCCGCACCGCCCCGAGCTCCGGACCGGCGATCTCCATCGCGAGCGCGACCGCCGTCCTGACGTCGTAGGTGTCGACGAGGAGGGTCGTGCCCTTGCCGAGCGACTCGACCTGCGCGGTGAACGCCTCCCTCTCGGAGTCGTAGAGCAGCGTGAAGGCGTGGGCCGCCGTTCCCGTCGTCGGGACGCCGTAGCGCCGACCTGCCTCGAGGTTGCTCGTCGCGTCGAACCCGGCCACGTAGGCCGCTCGGGCAGCGGCGACGGCCGACTCCTCGTGGGTGCGGCGCGACCCCATCTCGATGCACGGGCGACCCCCCGCGGCGCTGGTCATGCGCGAGGCCGCCGACGCGATCGCCGTGTCGTGGTTGAGGATCGAGAGCACCAGCGTCTCGAGGATGACGCCCTCGGCGAAGGTGGACTCGACGACGAGCACGGGCGACTGCGGGAAGTAGCACTCGCCCTCGGCGTAGCCGCTCACGTCGCCCGAGAACCGGTAGGACGCGAGCCAGTCGACGGTCGCGCGGTCGACGACGTCGTTGTCCCTGAGGAAGCGCAGCTCGTCGTCGCCGAACCGGAACTGCTCGAGCGCCTCGAGCACCCGTCCGGTGCCGGCGATGACGCCGTAGCGGCGCCCGTCGGGCAGCCGACGCGCGAACGCCTCGAACACGCACCGGCGCTGCGCCTCGCCCGAGGCGAGGGCCGCCTGGAGCATGGTCAGCTCGTAGTGGTCGGTCAGCAGCGCCGTGCTCGCGGCGCGAGGGCTCGTCGGGCTCACCCTTCTCACCCTAGGGGTGCGCGGGCGCCGAACGCCCGAGGAGCCGTGGGGCTCGCCTCCGGGTCGGGGGCGGCCGCCCGGGGACCTAGGGTGGCTCTGTGACCGCAGCCACCCTCTCCCTGGCCCCCGTCGAGCAGGAGGTGACCTCGACCCAGGACGTCGTCGCGCCCGACCTCCCGTGGGTGACGATCGTCTGGAACGACCCGGTCAACCTCATGACGTACGTGACGTGGGTCTTCGAGACGTACTTCGGCTACCCGCGGCCCAAGGCGGAGAAGCTGATGATGGACGTCCACGTCAAGGGCAAGGCGGTCGTCTCCAACGGGCCCCGTGAGTCCATGGAGCGCGACGCCGAGGCCCTTCAGGGCTACGGACTCTGGGCGACCTTCGAGAAGGACGATTGATGGCACGCGCCTTCCTGCGCGAGGACGACGACTACGTCGCGCTGCTCGACACGACCGAGCGCACGGTTCTCTACGGGTTGATGCAGCAGACCCGCACCCTGCTGTCTCCCGAGATCGAGCCCACGGGTGACACGTTCGACGACCTCGTCGCGACGATGGGGCTGTCCTTGAGCGCGAGCGACTCTGCGACGCAACCGGACTCGTCCGGCCTTGCTGACCGCGACCCCGCCCTCGACCGGCTCCTGCCGACCGCGCACCGCGGTGACGACCAGGTGGCGGCGGAGTTCCGTCGGCTCACCGAGGAGGGCCTGCGGCAGCGCAAGAGCGGCAACCTCGACCTCGCACTCGACCGCCTGTCGGACGCCTCCGGCGACCGGGTGGTCCTCGGCCCGCACCAGGCGCCGGCCTTCCTCATGGCGCTCACCGACGTGCGCCTGCTCCTCGGCGAGCGGATGGGCATGCGCACGGAGGAGGACGCCGAGGCGCTGCACGCCGCGATGGAGGTCATCGACGACGACGACCCGCTCGGCTACGCCATGGCCTGGTACGACTTCCTCACCTGGCTGCAGGAGACGCTGACCCACGCGCTCATGGGCACCGACCTCGCGCTCGGCGAGGCGGCCTACGACGAGGACGACATCGACGACCTCACCGAGGACGACGACTACGACGACGTCGACGACCGCGACCACGACGTCGAGGACGGGCCGCGCGGGGCGGTGTGACACACCCGACGTCCCGGTCGCGGTCCGGCGTCGGCGTCGGCACCTAGGCTCGTCCCGTGGACGTCACGATCGTCGGGTGCTCCGGATCCTTCGCGGGGCCGCGCTCGCCCGCGTCGTCGTACCTCGTCCAGGCCGAGCACGAGGGGCGCACGTGGAGCATCGTGCTCGACCTCGGCAACGGGGCGCTGGGCGCCCTCCAGAACCACGTCCAGCCGTATGCCGTCGACGCCGTCCTGCTCAGCCACCTGCACGTCGACCACTGCATCGACATGTGCGGCCTCTACGTCATGATGCGCTACGTGCCCGGTGGCCCCGGCCGTCCGGCGATGCCGGTGTGGGGTCCGCCCGGCACCGGCGTGCACCTGGCCCGTGCCTACGGCGGCGGCGACAGCGAGGACGTCTTCGGCACGTTCGACTTCCACGACCTGCGCGACCGCGAGCCGGTGTCCGTCGGGCCGTTCACGGTCACGCCGGTCCGGGTCAACCACCCCGTCGAGGCGTTCGGCTTCCGGGTCGAGGCCCACGGCCGCACCCTCGCCTACACGGGCGACACCGACACCTGCGACGAGCTCTCCGACCTCATGGCCGACGCCGACCTCGTCCTGGCCGACTCCGCCTTCGTCGACGGGCGCGACAGCGTGCCCGACATCCACCTCTCCGGCAGACGTGCCGCAGAGGCCGCCATCCGGGCCGGGGGAGTGGGACGCCTCATGCTCACGCACATCCCGGCGTGGAACGACCCCGAGGTCTGCCGCGACCAGGCCGCGGCCGTCTGGCCGGGCAAGGTCGAGCTCGCCGAACCGGGCGCCAGCTACACCCTCTGAGCCGGCCACGAGGTGGACGGCCGGGGTGGTCACGGCGGTCGCCCGGGTACGGAGACTCTCGGTGCGGGCGCCGACGGCCCCACCCCGAACCCACAGGAGGCACCGTGCAGCAGCGAACCATCGGGACGAGGAAGGTCAGCGCCATCGGGCTCGGCGGCATGCCGATGTCGATCGAGGGACGACCCGACGAGGAGCGCTCGATCCGCACGATCCACGCGGCCCTCGACGCCGGGGTCACCTTCATCGACACGGCGGACGCGTACCACCGCGACGCCGACGAGGTCGGGCACAACGAGTCGCTCATCGCCAAGGCCCTCTCGTCGTGGACGGGCGGCGGGTCCGACGTGCTCGTCGCGACCAAGGGCGGCCACCTGCGCCCGGGCGACGGCTCCTGGACGCTGAACGGCCGCCCCGACCACCTCGAGGCGGCGGCCAAGGCCTCGCTGGCGCGGCTGGGCGGCGACGCCATCGGGCTCTACCAGTTCCACCGGCCCGACCCCGACGTGCCGTACGCCGAGTCGGTGGGGGCACTCGCCGACCTGCTCGACGAGGGCGTCATCGAGATGGCCGGCATCTCGAACGCCGACCCCGCCCAGATCCGCGAGGCGCAGGAGGTGCTCGGCGGCCGGCTCGTCTCGGTGCAGAACCAGTTCTCGCCGGCCTTCCGCAGCAGCACGCCCGAGCTCGAGGTGTGCGCCGAGCTCGGCATCGCCTTCCTGCCGTGGAGCCCGCTCGGCGGCATCAGCAAGGCCGGCGAGCTCGGCAGCCGCCACGACGCGTTCGCCGACGTGGCCCGCGCGCACGACGTGAGCCCGCAGCAGGTCGCCCTGGCGTGGGAGCTCGCGCTCGCCCCGGTCGTCGTGCCGATCCCCGGTGCCTCGCGCCCCGAGAGCATCCGCGACTCGGTGCGGGCGGTCGACCTCGAGCTGTCGCCCGACGAGGTGGAGCGGCTGTCGGCGGCGTCCGCGGACTGACCACCCGGCACCCGCGGTGCGGACCCGCGCCCCCGGCATGGCTAGCCTCGACGTCATGACCAACCGACATGACGGACGTGCCCCCGACCAGACGCGCGAGGTGCGGATCACGCGCAACTGGCTCGACCATGCCGAGGGGAGCGTCCTCGTCGAGTTCGGCCGCACCCGGGTGCTGTGCGCGGCGTCCTTCACCGAGGGTGTGCCCCGGTGGCTCAAGGGCAAGGGCACCGGTTGGGTCACCGCCGAGTACGCCATGCTGCCGCGGGCCACGAACACCCGCTCCGACCGCGAGAGCGTCAAGGGCCGCATCGGCGGCCGCACGCACGAGATCAGCCGGCTCATCGGACGCAGTCTCCGAGCCGTCATCGACACCAAGGCGCTGGGCGAGAACACCATCGTCCTCGACTGCGACGTGCTCCAGGCCGACGGCGGCACCCGCACGGCTGCGATCACCGGCGCCTTCGTCGCGCTCGCGGACGCCATCGAGGACGCGCGCGCCAAGGGCCTCATCGCCAAGAAGGCCGAGCCGCTCACCGGTTCCGTGGCCGCCGTCTCCGTCGGCGTCGTGGGCGGGCAGGCCGTCCTCGACCTCGACTACCCCGAGGACTCCACGGCCGAGACCGACATGAACGTCGTCATGACCGGCGACGGACGCTTCATCGAGGTGCAGGGCACAGCCGAGGGCGAACCCTTCGACCGCAACCTGCTCGACCAGCTGCTCGACCTCGCGAAGAAGGGGTGCGCCGACCTCACCGAGCGCCAGCAGCAGGCGCTCGCCTCCCCGGCCCTCGACACGGTCGACACGGTCGGCTCGGCCGGCACGGCGGACGTCGCCGACGGGGGGTCGGTCGCGTGACGAAGGTCGTCCTCGCCACCCGCAACTCCCACAAGGTCGAGGAGCTGCGCGAGATCCTCGCCGACGTGAGCGCCGAGCTCGGGCTCGAGATCGTCGGACTCGACGAGTTCCCCGACGCGCCCGACGTCGTCGAGGACGGCGTCACCTTCGAGCAGAACGCCATCCTCAAGGCCGCGTCGGCGGCGCACGCCACCGGTATGCCGGCACTCGCCGACGACTCCGGGCTCGCCGTCGACGTGCTCGGTGGAGCCCCGGGGATCTTCAGCGCGCGCTGGTCCGGTGGGGGCGGCGACCGCGCCAACCTCGAGCTGCTCCTCAACCAGCTGGGTGACGTGCGCGACGAGCACCGTGCGGCGGCGTTCGTCTGCGCGGCGGCGCTCGTACTGCCCGACGGACGCTCGGCCGCCGAGCTCGGCCGGTTCCCGGGCACGGTGGGCCGCGAGCCGCGGGGCACGAATGGTTTCGGTTACGACCCGATCTTCGTCCCATCCGACCAACCGGACGGCAACGAACGCACACTGGCGGAGTACGACGCCGACGAGAAGAACCACGTGTCGCACCGGTCGCTCGCCTTCCGAGCCCTGGTGCCGCACCTGAAGGAGCACCTGAGGCCATGACCGCAACCAGCCCGGCCACCCGTCCCGAGACCGCTCAGGAGCCGGTGGCTCGCCCACTGTGGTGGGGAGCCGTCGACGGGTTCGTGGCCGGGCTGGTCACCGTCGGTCTCGCGACCCTGGCGGCGGCCGCGCTCGTCGCGGTCGGCCAGTCCTCCGGACAGCCGGCGCCGATCGCGGCGGTGAGCGGAGCCTTCATCGACCGGACGCCGCCGTGGCTCAAGGACTTCGCCGTGTCCACCTTCGGCACGAACGACAAGCGAGCCCTGCTCGTCGGCACCGTGGTGGTGCTCGCGCTCGTCTGCGCCGCGATCGGCGCGGTCGCCATGCGGCGCCTGGTGCCGGCGCTCGTCGCCTTCGCCCTCGTCGGGGTCGTCGGGGCCGCGGCCGTGATGACCCGACCGGCTGCCGGGCCGCTCGACGTCCTCCCGACCGTGCTCGGAACCGTCGCCGGGCTATGGTTCCTCAGCCGCGCCGCCCCAGCACCGACCGGCGCTGCCGGCGCTGCGAACCCGGGCAGGCGCTGGCTGCTCGGTGGCGCGGTGGGTGCCGTGACGGCATACCTCGGCGGTTATGCGGGTGGCGGCTCGTCGGCGGCCACCGTGTCGCGTGACGCGCTCAAGAGCGCGCCGGTCAAGGGCACGAAGCTCGCCATCCCTGCCGGGGCCGACCTGCGCATCCCCGGCCTGACGCCCTACCTCGTCCCGAACGCCGACTTCTACCGCATCGACACGGCGATCGTCGTGCCGCGCATCGACGCCGACGACTGGAGGCTCAAGGTCACCGGCATGGTCGACCGTGAGGTCGAGATCGACTGGAAGACCTTGCAGGGCAAAGAGATGCAGGAAGCCCTCGTGACGTTGACGTGCGTCTCGAACGAGGTCGGCGGCGACCTCGTCGGCAACGCCGTATGGACCGGGTGGCCGGTGCGCGAGCTGCTGGCGCTCGCCGGGCCGAAGGCCGGCGCCGACATGGTGCTGCAGACGAGCATCGACGGCTTCACGGCCTCGACGCCGCTCGGGGCGCTCACCGACGACCGCAACGCGCTCCTCGCGATCAGGATGAACGGCGAGCCGCTGCCCTTCGAGCACGGCTTCCCCGTACGCGTCGTCGTCCCGGGCCTCTACGGCTACGTGTCCGCGACGAAATGGGTCACCGAGCTCAAGGTGACGACGTACGAGAAGGACGTCGCGTACTGGTCGACGCGTGGTTGGTCGGCGACGGGGCCGATCAAGACCGCCTCGCGCATCGACGTGCCTCGAGCCGGCGCCACCGTCAAGGCCGGGACGGTGGCCGTGGCAGGTGTCGCGTGGCACCAGCACACCGGCATCTCCAAGGTCGAGGTGCAGGTCGACCAGCAACCCTGGGCCGAGGCGCGGCTCGCCGCGGACGCCAGCATCGACACCTGGCGGCAGTGGGTCTACGAGTGGCAGGCGACGCCCGGCAGCCACGAGCTTCGGGTGCGCGCGTACGACGCGAAGGGCGAGGCGCAGTCACCGCTCGAGGCCCCGCCGGCACCGGACGGCGCGACCGGCATCCACGTCGTCACCGTGAAGGTGGAGTGACACCGCTGCCGACGACGGCCTCGGCCTCGATCTCGACGAGCAGCTCGGGCTCGACGAGCGCGCCGACCTGGACCATCGTCGACGCCGGCCGCACCTCGGCGAAGACCTCGCCGTGCGCGCGGCCGACGGCCTCCCAGTCGCGGATGTCGGTGACGTAGAGGCGGGTGCGCACGACGTCGGCGGGGGAGGCCCCGCACTCGGCGAGGGCAGCCACGACGATCTCGAGAGCCACCTGCGCCTGCCGGTACGCGTCGCCGGGCGCCACCACCTGCCCGTCGCGCACCGCGGTGGTGCCGGCGACGTGCACCGTGTCGCCGACGCGCACGGCGCGCGAGTAGCCGACCACGCCCTCCCACGGGCTCCCCGTGCCGATGTTGCGTCTCATGCACGCAGGCTAGCCACCGGCACGACGACGGTCGGCAGGCCGGCGGTCGGCAGGAGGAACCAGTGCCGCGCGAGACACACGACGCGGGCGTGCTCGACCGGTCCGTCGGTGCTGTCGAGCTGGTAGCGGTCGGTCAGCTCGGCGACGGCGCCGCACTCGGGACACACCGTCGTCTCCAGCCCCGGCGCGCCTGCGCCCGCGATCGTCTCGTCCATGTCGACCCCCCGGCTCGAATCCGTTCTTCCCAGACGGAGCCTCGGGAACGGTCCGGTGATACCGGCTCGCGTGCCTGCTGGCTCCTCGCGGCGAGCGGCCAACTACAGTGGGCGGCGCAGCAGTCGGCGGACGTGGTGGAACTGGTAGACACGCAGGATTTAGGTTCCTGTGCCTCAGGTGTGCGGGTTCGAGTCCCGCCGTCCGCACCAGCGGCACCGATCGGCCGCCCCGGGGGCGGCCGGATCGCCCGAGGCGGGTACGAGGGGTACCGATACGCTTCGTGAAAGCCTTTCGTCCAGCGCGAGATTCGTGCGCGCCCTGACCACAAGCAGCGGTCAGCCGGCGCGCACCGACCAGGAGGAGCCCCCGTGACGTCCAGACTCGAGCCCGGCGAGCAGGCACCGGCCTTCTCCCTCCCTGACGACGCCGGCAGCACCGTCTCGCTCGACGACTTCGCCGGCCGCAAGGTCATCGTCTACTTCTACCCGGCCGCCATGACCCCCGGCTGCACGAAGCAGGCGTGCGACTTCAGCGAGTCGCTCGACTCCCTCAAGAAGGACGGCTACGAGGTCGTCGGCATCTCGAAGGACAAGCCGGCGAAGCTCGCGAAGTTCCGCGAGCGCGACCACCTCACCATCCCGCTGCTGAGCGACGAGGACCTCTCGGTCCACCACGCGTACGGCGCCTGGGGTGAGAAGAAGCTCTACGGCAAGACCGTGGAGGGTGTCATCCGGTCGACGTTCGTCGTCGACGAGGAGGGCAAGGTCAGCCACGCGTTCTACAACGTCAAGGCGACCGGCCACGTGGCCAAGCTCCGCCGCGATCTCGGCCTCGCCGACTAGAGTCGAATCGTCCCGAAAGGAAGCCAGATGACCGACACCGCACGCATCGAGCAGGACATCCGGGCCGCCCGCGCGCGTCTCGAGGGCACCGTCAACGAGCTGGCCTACCGGGCGCAACCGCAGGTCATCGCCGAGCGGCAGGTGCAGAGCCTCAAGCTGCGCCTCGCGTCGGCGACGCACACCGAGGACGGCGAGCTGCGCATCGAGCGCATCGGTGCGGTCGTGGCCGCCGCCGTCGTGGTCGTCGTGGCGGTGGGACTGCTCCGCCGCCGGCGCGGCTGACCCGGCCGCCACCGGTCACCGACCAGCGCAAGCACGAGGCGGTACGGGTCACCATGGGCAAGAAGGACACCGCCACGACGGCGCAGGAGCTGCCGGTGCGGATGCTGCACGACCGGGTGCTCGTCTCCCTCGAGAAGGAGGGGGACCGGCGCTCAGGCGGCGGCATCCTGATCCCCGCCACGGCATCCGTCGGCAAGCGCCTGGCGTGGGGCGAGGTCGTGGCCACCGGGCCGAACGTGCGTCAGGTGCAGCTCGGCGACCGGGTGCTCTTCGACCCCGAGGACCGGGCCGAGGTGGAGCTGCAGGGCACCGACTACGTGCTGCTGCGCGAGCGCGACATCCACGCCGTCGCGGCGCAGCGCACCGACGCCGGGCAGACCGGCCTCTACCTCTGAGCGCCCGGACCAGACCTCAGAGGACCGCGGAGCCGTACATCTCGCCGAGCGGGTCGCAGATCAGCTCGAGGCGGGCTCCGTTCGGGTCGCGGAAGTAGATCGAGGTCCCGCTCTCCTCGACGTACTCCACGCCGGCCCCTGTGAGCCGGCCCTTGAGCCTCTCCCACGTCGCGGGCTCGACCGAGATGGCGATGTGGTGCAGTCCGCCGAGCACCTCCGCGTACGGGCCGACGTCGAGGCCGGGGAAGTCGAAGAAGGCCAGGAGGTTGCCGTTGCCGATGTCGAAGAAGAAGTGGTTCGAACCCCGGTAGTCGCGGTTCTCGAAGATCTCGGTCAGCGGGAAGCCGAGCACCTCCTGGTAGAACTTCACGGTCTCCTCGAGGTCGCGGGCCACGACGGCGAAGTGGTGCAGCCCCCGAGCGGTCGACGCCGGGCGGTTCTCGGGCGGCTGCAGGTACGCGCCACGCACCCGCTCGCGCTCGGCGTCGATGGCGGACAGGTCGATCTCGGTCACGGGTGCCTCGGATCCTGGCGTCGGTGTCGACAGGCGGTCGGCAGTTGCGCGTTCAACTCAGGCTAGCCCCGCGGTCGGCGGCTGGTGCCGAGTTGACCTCAGCCGACGACGGTGACCGAGTACCCACCGGACTCCTGCCGCTCGGCGTCGGTGTGCGAGAACCGGAGCAGGTGGGCGTGGGGTCCGCCCTCGGCGAGCGCGCGGGCAATGCCCTGCGCGTCGAGCCCATCGAGGTTCCACAGCCGGCTGAGGCCCTCGAGCAGGGCGTCGCCAGGCTCTGCGTCGCTGAGCACACCGAGCTGCTCGAACCGCTCGGGGCCGACCTTCTCGATGAGACGCCGCGTCCCGAGCGGTCTCGCGAACGGGTGGACGCGCTGCTTGTCGCGGCCGGGTCGTACGCGCTCGACGACCCCGAGCTCGACGGCGACGTCCCAGAGCCTGGCGCTGTCGGCGACGAGCCAGCCCCGGTCGGTGCGGAACATGGTCAGCAGGTGCTGGCCCGAGCCCGTCGGCACCCCCAGCCGCAGCGCCTTGGCCGACGGTGGCCTCAGTCGCGCTGCCGCACCGAGCTCGGTCTTCGTCGTGCCGAGGACGCCCTTGAGGAGCGGCGTGACGGCAGCACCGCCGTGGCGCAGCTCGAGCGTCCCTGTCGTCGTGACGAGGCCGCCGAGCGTGAGGAGCAACGACTTCGCCGAGTCCGTCCCCGCGAGGATGGTGAGGTTGCGCTGCGCCACGTGACGGTCGTGGTTGGCGTCGAGCGCCCCCGACCACTCGTCGAGCGGGCAGCTGACGCTGGCCATGAGGCACTCGTGCCCGGTGAGGTCGGCCGGGACGTCCCAGGTCCGGTCTAGCTCGACGACCCGCATCGCGCCGGGCTTGGTGCGGTCGTCGAGCTGCGGCACCACCGCCATGCCGATGGGCTGGGGCTGGTAGGCCGGGTTGGCGGGGTCGCCGCCGAAGAAGCCCGGGTTGACGAACCACGCCCGCACGTGGACCCCCACCGCGGGCAGCAGACCGAGGTTCCAGACCCGGACGAAGACCCGGTAGCGGCGGCCGGCGGTCGGGCTGGCGACGAGCTGCGCGGGCGAGAACGGGCCCGTGTACGCGGCGTCGACGAGCAGGATGTCGGGCGACTCCCAGCACGGGATGCTCGGCCAGGTCGGGCGGACGGCACGGTCTCCCGGGCTGTAGGCGCGGACGAGGAGGTAGGGGTAGACGTCCTCACGCCGGGGTCGCCGCTCGCCCCCGATCCGCTCGATGAGCTCCCTGGCAGCGTCCTCGACGCCGTGGCCGGGAGTCCAGTTCGGGTCGAGGTCTCCGCTCGGACGCTCGGTGTGCCCGAACGATCCCGGCGGGTCCTGCCCGCGCTGGGCGGCGTCCTCCTTGGGGGTGAGGACGGGGTGCTGCTGGTCGTCGCGGTGGCGTGCCATCGCTCAGCCCTCCTTGCGGTGCAGGCGCTCGCGCCATTCGGGGTCGGTGTTCGGCTCGTGCTCCTGGGGCCGGCCGCAGTCGGCCGGGCCCGAGCCGGGCAGGTAGTGGACGGCGAGATCGTGCGACTCGTCGTACCAGCGGTCTGGCTGCGTCGGGCAGTCGTGGTCGGCGTGGAAGAACTGGGGCGAGGTGCACGGCAGGTCGTAGCCGTAGTCCTCCGACCCGACCGGGTCGATGTCGGGCACGCAGGGCACCGTGCTGCGGTCCCAGTCCCACGTGCGCCAGGCGTAGCCGCGGTCGGAGTCGAGGTTGAAGTCGGGCACCCCGAAGTCCTTCTGCCCGACCTCGTCCGCCATCCGCCCGACGAGGTAGAGGCCGTAGTCGACCGGGCCGCCGAGGTGCTGGTCCGCGGGCAGTCGCGCGTCGAGCACCTGCTCGGTCTCGCCGGGTGAGCCCGCCTTCTCGAGGTCGTGCCGCGCGCCGTCGTGGCCCGTCACGCCGGAGAGCAGGACGGTGGAGCGAGACCCGACGACGTAGGGCCCGGCGTGGGTCGGGGCACCCTCCTGGGCGACGCCGTCGCCGGCCTGGTTGGTCAACGGATACCGCCAGGGCGCAACCCATTCCGAAGGTTTGAACTCGTCGCCTGCGGCGTCGCCGGCATACCGGAGCGGTGACGTGAGCCCCAGCGCGCCGACGAGGTCGACGCGGCCGATCGACGACGGGAGGTCGCGGACGATGCCGCGCGGGTACGCGTGGTCGAGTCCCCGGGCGTCCGTGGCGTGGAGCCGGCCGGACGGCTCGGTGACCGGCGGCGGCGAGGTCGGGATCCCGAACGGGTTGTCGAGGGCGGACGCGATGTCGTACGTGCCCTCACGGCCGAGCGTCGTGAGGCCGGGGTTGATCTCGGCCGGCTTCGGCATGGCGAAGCCCGACATCACGAGGGCGCGGCGGGCCAGCAGGTAGAGGTTCCACGCCGGCACGATGACGGCCCAGTAGATGACCTGTCGCGCGGGGAACGTCGCGATGTCGACGATGAGGCCGGGCAGCACCGTCGCGAGCCACACCGCCACCTGGGCGAGGTAGACGGCCCACGCGAAGAGCGCGAGGAGCAGGTCGAGCAGGGTGAACGAGTCGTCGTCGTCGACGTCGGCGCCGCGCGAGGGGTCGTCGTCGATGCCGGAGCCGCCGCCCCCGGGAGGCGTCGGGAAGGAGTGGTCGGTGAAGACCGATGGCGGTGGCGGGAGCCTGAGGCTGATCGCGTCGCTGCTCGTCATCTTGAGGTAGCGGTAGACCATCTCCCACATCTGCGCCAGCGCCGGCTCGTTCGGGCGCCCGTCCGGTTGCCCGGTCACGGGGTCGGTGGCCGAGAACGGCGGGTCCTGCAGCAGGATGTGCGGCCCGTCCGCGCCGTAGACGTCCCGCATCGCGTCGAGGAGTCCTTCGACGAGGTGGTCGGGCAGCGGCCCCGTGTCGAGGTCGAAGAACGTGTGCCGGAAGGCGGTCGCCGTCGGCCCGTCCCCGTTGTCGTATGCCGGGAAGCCGGCCCAGTAGTCGTAGGCGGGCGCGTCGTCGCGACCGTTGTACGGCGCGTCGTCGCGGTGGCGGAAGGCGAGCCGGAAGTGGAGCGCCGAGGTGCCGTACTCGCCGTAGAGAGCGCCGGGGTGCCGGGCGCCGTAGTTCTCGGAGTCCATGTGGTTCTCGACGAGGTGGTGGCGCTGCCAGTGGTCGCGGTAGGGGCCGCCGGACTTCGCGTTCGTGAACGGGTGCCCGGTGACGTCGGTGGCGCAGTGCGACATCCAGCCCACGGCGAAGGCGATGCGCGCCTCGGCGTCCTGCCGCTCGTCGTCGGTCGTCGCCGCGGCGAGCGCCTCCTGCGCCTGCTGGAAGAGGACGAACGGGAACTGGTACGTGCGCCGGTAGTGGAACATGTCGGACCAGTAGAAGGCGTCGTCGCCGAACCCCTGAGGCACCCCCGAGGTGAGCACCCCGAACCAGTCGCCCATCTCGGCGAGCAGGCCCTTGAAGGCGGTGATGATCGCGGAGGTGAGCGAGTCGAGGACCTGCGCGAGCTGCGTCGAGAGCCCGCCGGTGAGCTGCGAGGCGAGCTGCGCGTTGTTCGTGGTGATCGGGTCGATCCACTTCTCCCACTTGCTGACGAACTCCGCGTCCACCACCTCCCACACGTCGAGGGCCCACTGGACGACCTGGCGGATGACCTGACCGGTGGTGTTCTTGAAGTCGGGCAGCAGGTAGAAGAGGTCTGGGCCGAGGGATCCCAGCTCGAGGTAGTTGCGCCAGGTGTGGCAGTGCTCGCCGATGACCCGGGCCTGGGCCGGGTCGATGGCGAGGCTCGGCGGGACGGTCCCGTCGCGGAGGTTGCGGGCGGTGTCGTGCGCCGCCTCGAGGTGGACGTACCAACCGGGCATGTCGGACTCCTTCGCGGGAACGGGACCGATTGGTCCTCTTTTTCCAAGAGGTCCGACTCACCGGCGTGATACGCCGCCGGCTGCTCGGGCGTCGATGAGGTGCCGCGTCGAGTGGGCGACGAACGGCTCGCCGCCCCGCAGCTGCTCGTCGAGCCGACGCAGGGTCGTCTCGTACCGCTCGACCGTGAAGTCCGGCACCCACCACACGCACTTGCGCAGGATCCACACGACCGCGCCGATGTCGTGGAACTCCATCCGGCACCGTGCCCGGTCCAGGCGCTCGACCACGAGCCCGTGCTGCTCTGCCGTGGCGCGCTCGCGCTCGGGGTCGCGTCCCCGGCGCTCCTCCGGCAGCGGGCCGAGGAAGTACTCGACGAGCTCGAAGGCCGACGCCGGCCCGACGTGCTGCGCGAGATAGCGCCCTCCGGGCTGCAGGACCCTGGCGATCTCCGCCCAGTCGGGCCGCACGGGGTGCCGGGACGTGACCAGCTCGAAGGAGTCGTCTGCGAAGGGGAGCGGGCCGCCGTCGGTGGGGACGACGCGTACGCCACGTGGGCCGAGCGTCTGCCGGGCCTTCTCGGCGTTGGGCGCCCACCCCTCGGTCACGACCATGACGGGGGGCAGGGTCGCAGCCTCGGCGACCACCTCACCGCCACCGGTGTCGAGGTCGAGGGCCGAGCCCACCGTGGCGAGGCGTTCCGCGAGCAGACGGGAGTACCCCCACGGTGGCCGCTCCTCGGTCGCCCGGCCCTCGAGCCAGCCGAAACCCCACCCCGTGACGTCTGCCGCCTCAGCCTCCGACACCAGCTCCTCGAACGAACGCATGCCCGAAGGTTGGCAACGGGTCCCCAAGCGGGTCAACTGGATTCGGTTCCTCGGTCTCGTGGGCACCGGTGAGCCGGAGTCTGCCGCCGCGACCAACTATGGTGCGAGCATGGTCACCCGGACCCGGATCGCCGTGGCGGCGCTGGTGCGCGCCGACCAGATCCTGCTCGCGCACCGCCATCCGTCGCGTGAGCACTATCCGGACTGCTGGGACCTCGTCGGGGGGCATGTCGAGCCTGGTGAGTCGCCTCGACAGGCGGTCGGACGGGAGTGCCTCGAGGAGCTCGGTGTGCGCCTGCACGACCCTCGACGGATCCCGATGACCATCGCCGACCCCACCCTCGAGATGCACGCCTTCCTCGTCACCCGCTGGGACGGGGAGCCCGTCAACAGGGCACCCGAGGAGCACGACGACCTGCGCTGGTTCCGGCGGGGCGAGCTCACGGACCTGACGATGGCGCACGCCGGCTGCCTCGCGAGCGCCCTGCACGCGCTGGAGCTGGCGGCCGCGGAGCCGGGCGGGGCGGCGGTCCGGCCACCGGGCCAGGTGTCGACCCGGACCGTCGGGGACGTGCCGCAGGCGTGAGGAGGGCCCCGGTCCCTGTGGACCGGGCCCTCCGCCCGAGTCGAACGAGGGCGGGCGCTCTCGCGAGACCCGGTGGACGGCATACGTCCTCGGGGCATTCTCAGCGCCCGCTCGGCATCCGGTCCGTGCCGGTCGGTCAGGGTTCGGCAAGGGTTCACGGGCACGCCACGTCGTGGGCACCGCGACCGGCCGCGACCTCCCTAGCGTCGAGTGGCCAGAACCCCACCACCCCAGAGGACCTCTGATGCAGCTCCGCCACCTCCTGACCGCCCTGGCCTCCGTCGCCCTGGCCGGCCCGCTCGCCACGGGTGCCGCGGCCCCCGCCACCGCGGGCGACTCCACCACGACCCCCGGGCCGGTCCTGCCACAGAAGACCCACTTCGACCTGCAGGCCCACCGCGGCGGCATCGGCATGACGACCGAGGAGTCCCTCGAAGGCTTCGGCAAGGCGATGCGCCTCGGCGTGACGACACTCGAGCTCGACACGCAGGTGACCAGGGACGAGAAGGTCGTCGTCAACCACGACCGCCAGGTCAGCGCCCAGAAGTGCCGCGACACGGCGCCGGTCACGCCCGGGGACCCGATGTACCCCTACGTCGGCAAGTACCTCAAGGACCTCACGCTCGCCCAGGTCAAGACGATGGACTGCGGCTACCAGCAGCTGCCCGGCTTTCCCGAGCAGGAGCAGGTCGCCGGCTTCCGCATCGTCGAGCTCAAGGACGTGCTGAACCTCGTCAAGGCGTACGACGCCAAGCAGGTCACGCTCAACATCGAGACCAAGGTAGAGGCCGGTGCGCCAGAGCAGACCGCGCCGCGAGCGCTCTTCGTGCGCCGCGTCTTCGAGGAGATCCGCGCCTCGGGCATCGAGGACCAGGTGACGATCCAGTCGTTCGACTGGGGCGCCCTCAACGAGATGCACCGCCTCGCGCCGACGTGGCCGCTCGTCGCCCTCACGAACCACGACTTCCTCCAGGTCGGCAAGCCGGGTGCATCACCGTGGCTCGGCGGCGTCGACGCCGACGACTTCGGCGGCGACTTCGTGCGCACCGCCGCCGCTGCGGTGCCCGCGGGCCTCGTCGCGCTCTCGCCCAACTACGGCTTCCCGCAGAACGGCAAGGTCGGCGACGCCGGGTTCCGCTTCTACCCCGACGCCGCGATGGTCCGCGCCGCCCACGGTCGCGGCCTGAAGGTCGTCCCGTGGACGTGCGACGACATGGCCACGGTGAGCGCCCTCATCGACACGGGCGTCGACGGCATCATCACGAACTACCCGAACCGGGTCCGCCAGCTGATGGCCGACCGCGGCATGCGCCTGCCGAAGGCGTACGCGCCCCGCTGAGCCCGGCGGACACGTCGGCTTCAACCCACCAGCTCCGCACTCCCACAGGAGATCTCATGGTCAACCTCGACCGCCGCCGCTTCCTCCAGATCGCCGGAGGCGCCACCGCCGCCACGATGCTCGGCGACAGCATCGCCCGGGCCGCCTCCATCCCGGCGAACCGCCGCACCGGAACCGTCAAGGATGTCGAACACATCGTCGTCCTCATGCAGGAGAACCGCTCCTTCGAGCACTACCTGGGCAGCCTCCGCGGCGTGCGCGGCTTCGGCGACCCGCACCCGGTGCAGCTGCCCAGTGGGCGCTCGGTGTGGCACCAGTCCGACGGCGCACGCGACGTGCTGCCCTTCCACCCCACGGCCGACGACCTCGGCGCGGCCTTCCTCGAGGGCCTCCCGCACAGCTGGACCGACGGTCAGGCAGCCGTCAACAGAGGGCACTACGACGGGTGGGTGCCGGCCAAGGGGACGACGACGATGGCGTACCTCGAGCGTGAGGACGCGGCCTTCCACTATGCCCTGGCCGACGCGTTCACGGTCTGCGACGCCTACTACTGCTCCTTCATCGGCAACACCGACCCGAACCGCTACTACCTGTGGTCCGGCTGGACCGGCAACGACGGCAAGGGCGGCGGCCCCGTCCTCTACAACGACGAGCTCGGCTACGACTGGCGCACCTACCCGGAGCGCCTCGAGAAGGCCGGCGTCTCGTGGAAGGTCTACCAGGACGAGGGCACCGGGCTCGACGCGGCGGGCTCGTGGGGCTGGACGTCCGACCCCTACATCGGCAACTACGGTGACAACTCGCTGCTCTACTTCAACAGCTACCGCAACGCCGCGGCGGGAACCCCGTTGTACGAGAAGGCTCGTCGTGGCACCAAGGCCCGCGACGGAGAGGACTACTTCGAGCTGCTGCGCCGCGACGTCCAGTCCGGCCAGCTGCCGTCTGTCAGCTACATCGCCGCGCCCGAGGCCTTCAGCGAGCACTCGAACTGGCCGACGAACTACGGCGCCTGGTACATCTCGAAGGTCTTGGACACCCTGACCTCGAACCCGGAGGTGTGGGCGAAGACGGTGCTGCTCATCACGTACGACGAGAACGACGGGTTCTTCGACCATCTCGTGCCGCCGCACGCGAACTCCCCTGTCATTCCGGGCGCCTCGACCGTGCCGACCGACCACGAGTTCTACGACGGGCAGCACGGTCCGGGGTCGTACGGCCTGGGGCCGCGCGTGCCGATGTTCGTCGTGTCGCCGTGGAGCACCGGCGGCTGGGTGGCGTCCGAGACGTTCGACCACACGTCGGTGATCCGGCTCATGGAGACCTGCTTCGGGGTGAGGGAGCCCAACATCACGCCGTGGCGTCGCGCCGTCACCGGCGACCTCACCTCGGCGTTCGACTTCTCGCGCACGGACGAGAAGGTGCCGAGCCTGCCGAGCACGACGAGCTGGAAGCCGTTCGACGACAAGCGCCACCCGTCCTACCGCCCGACGCCGCCCGCGCAGGGGTCGATGCCGGCGCAGGAGCCGGGCACCCGCCCGGCGCGCCCGACGCCGTACGACCTCGACGTCCGCGAGCTGTCGACGCCGAGCGCGGTCACGCTCGAGCTGCACAACCGTGGGCAGCGGGGAGCGCACCTGCAGGCGCGCCTGATCGAGCCGGGGGAAGTGCAGGTCGGTCGGACGGTCCATGTCGCGCACCACCCCGTCGGCGCGGTCGAGGAACGAGTTGGCCGGCACGCCGGAGCGGTCCGGACGCACCCCGGTCATCATCATGACGTGGTTGGGGATGGTCTCCATGACCGGCAGGGACCGCGCGTTCGGGTACCACGTGCCGCCGTCGCGCAGGGCGACGAGGTTCGGCATCAGGGTGGCGTCGAGCTCGTCGGGTCTCATGCCGTCGGTCACGAGCACGTACACGCGGGTGCGGGAGGGGCCCCCGAACGTGCCGGCCGTCGCCGGTGCGGCGGCCAGGGAGGCGCCGGCCGCCGCCGACAGCACGACGGCGGCACCACCCCCGCCTGCGAGCCGCAGGAAGGTCCGGCGGGAGGTCATGGGCGCACTCATCGGGCCGCCCCCGCCGCCGCCGTGAGGGCGTTCGTGCCGACGGGCACGGTGAACCCGGTCTCCCACGACGACGTCGCAGCGCGGTCGGTGCGGTCGGTGACGACGTACCAGTCCATCTGGGCGGCCTTGGGGGTGAGCGTCAGCACCGAGTATCCGTGGCTGTCGAAGTCGAGCCACTTCACGTGCCGGTTGTTCGCGCGGATGGCGTCCTCCACCGCGAGCGACGTGGTGCGCGGCGCCGCGCCGGTGAGGTCGTCGAGGTTGTTCGAGGTCACCGACGTCGCGACGAGCTCGACCCCGACGGTCCGGCTCAGCGGGTAGGTGCCCGCGTCGACGGGCAGCTCGCACGCCCAGCCGGAGTGGATGTCGCCGGTGATGAACACGGTGTTCGTGACACCGTGGTCGGCGAGGAACGTGACGAGCTCACGCCGGTCAGCGGTGTAGCCGTCCCACTGGTCGACGTTGTACGGGACGCCCTGCCGCGGCAGCAGGCCGGTCATGTCGGCGATCGGTCCCGCCACGTAGTTGTCGAGCGGCGGGAAGAGCACGGGGGTGACCATGACGGGGTTGCCGACGAGCTTCCACACCGCGTCGTTCTCGATGAGGCGGTCCTTGAGGAACTGCATCTGGGCGTCGCCGGTGATGGTCCGGGCCGGGTCGTCGACGGCGGCGAGGTCTGTCGTCGTGACCTGCTGGCTGCGGTAGCTGCGCAGGTCGAGCATCGTCAGGTCGGCGAGGCTGCCCCACTGGAGGTGCCGGTAGGCCTGCACGCCGTCGCCGAGGGCCGCGGTGCCGGAGAGGCGGATCGGCATCCACTCGTCGTAGGCGCGCCGGGCGGCCGCCTTGCGCGCGGCGAAGTCGCCCTCCCCGGGCTGGTGGTTCTCTGCGCCGCCGGACCAGGCGTCGTTCGCGGTCTCGTGGTCGTCCCACGTCGTCACCCAGGGCACGTGGGCGTGCAGCGCCTGCAGGTCGGTGTCGGTCTTGTACTGGCCGTGCCGCTGGCGGTAGTCCGCGAGCGAGACCATCTCGTGGGTCGGCTCATGCGGGCGCACGACGACGTTGGCCCGGCCGTTGGCGTACTCGCCGGTGCCGTACTCGTACACGTAGTCGCCGAGGTGGACGACGGCGTCGAGGTCGCCGCGCGCGGCGAGGTGGCGGTACGGCGAGAACCAACCGGCCTCCCAGTTCGAGCACGAGACGACCCCGAGCCGGAGGCGGTCGACGGAGGCGCCGCGAGCCGGGGCGGTGCGGGTGCGGCCCGTCCCGGAGACAGCGGACCCGAGGGTGAAGCGGTAGTAGTAGGTGGTTGCCGCGGCGAGGCCGGTGACGTCGACCTTGACGGTGTGGTCGCGTTCCACACCGGTCGTCACGGTTCCCTTGCGCACGACCGCGCGAAAGCCCGCGTCGGTGGCGACCTGCCAGCCGACGGTCGCGCTCGGGCCGGTGCCCGATCCCGGCGTCGCCTCGGCGGTAGGGTCACGCGAGTCCAGATGACGACCGCCCCGGGGAGCGGGTCACCGGAGGCGACTCCGTGCCGGAAGGTGGCCGCGGACCCGGGGGTGCTGGCTCCGGACGAGGGGGCGGCGCCGACCGCCAGCGCCACGGACCCGGCGGCGGCTGCGGAGCCTGCGAGGAAGCTGCGTCGTTCGATCATGGTCATGCAGCGTCAACGGTGCTTGTGTCCGGCGGGTGACGGAGACGAGCCGAACGTTCACCAAGGCGTCGTCTGTGGGTCACGTCCGTGCGTGAAGGGCCGGATGCGCGGCGCCCGACGGCTCGCCGGACGTGACGACGACCACTCGTCATCGGAAACGGGCAGCCCGGACGAGACCGTTCTCGGGGACACGAGTAAGGCCCGGTCCGCGGGGACCGGGCCTTACTCGTGAAAGTGCGCCGTCAGGGACTCGAACCCCGAACCCAGTGATTAAGAGTCACTTGCTCTGCCAATTGAGCTAACGGCGCAACGAGGGGAAACGTTAGCAGCCGCCCCCGGCCGGTACAAAATCGAGGGTCCGTCGGCCCCTCGAGAGCGCGGCGGCGGCGCGGGCAGCCCCTGCCGACGGGCGGATTCGTCCTCCCGGGGACGCGGGCCGAGGCCGCGCGCGCGTCACGGCGTCGCGCTCGCCGTGGAGATGAGCGACAGCGCCAAGCTGACGACGATCACTCCGATGACGATGCCGACGGTGATCCGCTGGGCCTTCTTGTTTCCCATGAGCATGTCACCCATTGTCGGGCACGGGCGGTCGTGCGTCTCAGCCGGCCAGCACGACGACGAGCGTGCGTGGGCCGTGGACGCCCTCGACACGGCTGAGCTCGATGTCGCTGGTGGCCGACGGCCCGCTGATCAGGGTGGTCGGCCGCGTCGGGTCGAGCCGGCCCAGGCCTTCGGGCACGGTCTGCACGACGTCCTGCACGCGTACGACGCAGACGTGCGTGTCGGGCACGAGGCTGAGCGCGCGCCGCCCGCAGAGCGGACCTCCGTCGAGCGCGATCGTGCCGGTCTCGGAGACCGCGGCGACACTGCCGGTGACGACGGCCGGCACCGCGTCGAGGTCACGGGCGGAGGCGGTGCCGTCGTCGCTGCGCGCCACGTGGACCCCGCGCACCCAGGCGTCGGGGACGCCGGGCGCGTGCAGCACCTCGTGGATGCCGCGCCCGGCGAGGGCGGCGGCGACGGCGGCGCCGATCGCGACGTCGTCGCCGCCGGCGCGGACCACGGTCGCCCGGTAGTCCTCGAGCCGGTCGACGAGCTGCGCGACGACCGCGTCGGAGCCGGGTGCGTGCTCGCCTACGACGCGGTAGCTGCGGGGCACGGGCAGCCCCTCGGACGCGTCGCCGCGCGCCCGGCGGATGCGCGCGAGCATCTCGTCGCGGGCGCTCACGGCCGGTCACCTCGCGTCCGCGCCCACCAGTCGCGGAACGTCTCGGCGGGCGGGCTCGGCACGTCGCGCGACGCGGTCCAGCCGTTGAGCGGCGGCGGGAGCGGCAGCACCGGCTTGCCCTGTCGTATGCCGTGCCGACCCCTCGTCGCCGCGCGTCCGACCCGCGCGAAGCGCTTCGGGTCGGCCATGACCCAAGCGGCTGCCTTCATCGCCGCGGCCTCGGATGTGGGGAGCCGGTGCTTGGCAGCGTGCGCCTCGGTGTGCTCGGCGCGCAGCTCGACGAGCAGGTCGGGGATGTTGATCTTGACCGGGCACACGTCGTAGCAGGCGCCGCAGAGGCTCGACGCGTACGGCAGCGAGTCGTTGGGATCGGACCCGCCGGTGATGCCGGTGAGGAACGGGGTGAGCACGGCCCCGATCGGACCGGGGTAGACCGATCCGTACGCGTGCCCTCCGGTTCGCTCGTAGACCGGGCAGACGTTGAGGCAGGCCGAGCAGCGGATGCAGTGCAGCGCGGTGCGGCCGAGGTCGTCCGCCAGGGCGCGCGTGCGACCGTTGTCGAGCAGCACGAGGTGGAACTCCTGCGGCCCGTCGCCGGGCGTGACGCCGGCCCAGCTCGAGGTGTAGGGGTTCATCCGCTCACCGGTCGAGCTGCGGGGCAGCAGCTGGAGGAACACCTCGAGGTCTCGCCAGGTCGGCACGACCTTCTCGATGCCCATGACGGTGATGAGCGTCTCGGGGAGCGTGAGGCACATGCGCCCGTTGCCCTCGGACTCGACGACGGTCAGCGTGCCGGTCTCGGCCACACCGAAGTTGGCGCCCGAGACGGCCACCTTCGCCCGGAGGAAGACCTCACGCAGGTGGGTCCGGGCGGCCGCGGCGAGCACGGCCGGCTCGTCGGTGAGGCCGGGGTCGACGCCGGGCATCTCGAGGGCGAAGATCTCGCGGATCTCCGATCGACCCCGGTGGATGGCGGGCACGAGGATGTGCGACGGCTTGTCGTGGCCGAGCTGGACGATGAGCTCGGCGAGGTCGGTCTCGTGGGCGGTGATGCCGGCGCCCTCGAGGGCCTCGTTGAGGCCGATCTCCTGCGTGGCCATCGACTTGACCTTGACGACCTCGTTCTCGCCCGTCGCCCGCACGAGGTCGAGGACGGTGCGGTTGGCCTCGGCCGCGTCGCGGGCCCAGTGCACGGTGCCACCGCGCGCGGTGACGTTGGCCTCGAGCTGCTCGAGCAGCTCGGGCAGCCGGGCCATCGTGTCGGCCTTGATCGCCGAGCCGGCCTCGCGCAGCGCCTCCCAGTCGGGCACCTCGCCGACGACGGCAGCGCGCTTCGCGCGGATCGTCGAGGTCGCGTGGGCGAGGTTGCGGCGCAGCTGCGTGTTCGCCAGCGCGTCGCGCGCGGCGGCCGGGAAGGGCCGGTCGCCGGTGAGCTGGCCCACCGCAGTGTCGGCGGCGGGACCGGGGACCCGGCCCTGCGGCATACCCAGGAAGGTGCTCATGCGGTGCTCGCGAGGATCTCGGCGAGGTGCACCGGGCGCACTCCGGTGCGCAGCCGGGACAGGCCGCCGCCGATGTGCATGAGGCACGACGCGTCGCCGGCCGTGACGACCTCTGCGTCGGTCGCGAGCACCGCCGACATCTTGTCGGCGAGCATCGCGGTCGAGGTGTCGGCGTTCTTCACCGAGAAGGTGCCACCGAAGCCGCAGCAGGAGTCCGCGGCAGGCAGCTCGACGAGGTCGATGCGCCGGACGGCCCGCAACAGCTGGAGCGGCCGGTCGCCGACCCCGAGCAGACGCAGCGAGTGACAGGTCGGGTGGTAGGTGACGCGGTGCGGGTAGGCGGCGCCGACGTCGGTGACCCCGAGCACGTCGACGAGCAGCTCGGACAGTTCGAAGGTGCGCGCGGCGACAGCCTCGGCGCGGACCGCGAGCGCCTCGTCACCGCTGCGCCTCGCGACGGCGGCGTGCTGGTGGCGCACCGAGCCGACGCACGAGCCCGACGGCGCCACGACGGCCTCGCAGCCCCGTGCCATTGCCTGCTCGAAGACGTCGACGTGGTGGCGCACCAGGCCCACGGCGTCGTGCTGGTAGCCGGTGTTGGTGTGCATCTGGCCGCAGCAGGTCTGCGCCTCGGGGAAGACGACGTCGTGGCCGAGTCGCTCGAGCACGGCCACCGTCGCCCGCGCCACGTCGGGGAAGAGCACGTCGCCGAGGCAGGTGACGAACAAGGCGATCCTCATGCGCACTCCTCTCGTCACAGCAATCTACCCGGTCGAGCCTCCGTGCTCGGGACGTGACTGGGGGAGTACACCATTCGACGTAGTCACCCCTCGTGCGCGGGAGCGAGGACGCGTCGCCCGCTCCTGCCCACACTGGAAGGTCCAAGAGCAGGACGAGAAAGACGGGGGCCCGCCGATGGCACGTCCAGTGGCACGCCGGCACGAACGGTCACGGCGACGGATCGGCCTCGCCACGAGCGTCGCCGCCGCACTGGGGCTGGCGACAGTCCCGCTCGGGGCCGCGGAGGGCGCGGTCAGCACCCTCTACGTGGCCAAGACCGGGTGCTCCGACACGGGGACGGGCACCTCGAGCGTGCCGTACTGCACGATCGCGAAGGCCGCCAAGGTGGCCGTCGCCGGCCAGACCGTGCTCGTCTCCAGCGGCACGTACACCGACGAGGTGTTTCCTTGGCACTCGGGCGTCTCCGGCTCGCCCATCGTGTTCCGGCCCGCACCCGGAGCCACGGTGACCATCTCGGGGGCCAAGCACGGTTTCACCATCTCCAACCAGAGCTGGATCACGGTGTCGGGCTTCACCATCCAGCGCTCCACGAGCAACGGCATCTACGTCTTCAACGCGACCGGCCTGACCCTTTCGGGCAACACCGTGCGCACCTCGGGCCAGCGCGTGTCGGGCGCGACGGCATACGGGATGTACCTCAACTCGATGACCCGATCGGTCGTGCAGGGCAACCTCGTGACCGACAACTCGGCGTCCGGCATCTTCGTGACCAACGGCTCGACCGGCAACCAGCTCGTCGGCAACGAGAGCTCGTGGAACGCGTACGGCTACGTGCGCAACGCCGTCGGCATCGACCTGCGCGCACCGGGCAACCTCGTGAGCGGCAACCGGACCCACGACAACGAGGACTCCGGCATCCAGTCGTACCCGGGCGGCGACCGCAACACCATCGTCGGCAACGTCAGCCACCACAACATGGGGTTCACCACCGCGGCCCTGTCGAACTGCAGCCCACCTCCCACCGGCAACACGTCGGGGTGCATCACGGGCGACCACGGCATCGACGACTTCGGGGTGACGGGAAGCTCCGTCGTGGGCAACACCGTCTACAACAACGTCAGCGCCGGCATCAACCTCGAAGGGATCGCCTCGGGGACGTCGACCGGCTTCACCATTGCGAACAACATCGCCGTCGACAACGCGATCGGCTGCCCCGACGGCGCCGGCGGCACGGTCAAGTGCCCGCGGACGAGAGGCAACATCCGCGTCGACTCCACGTCGCAGCTCGGCACCACGGTCGACTCCGACCTCGTCAACCTCAGCACGACCGGCACGATGATGGTCTGGGGGTCGACGTCCTACACGTCGATGGCCGCCTTCCGGACCGCGAGCGGACAGGAGTCGCGCGGACTGCAGGGCGACCCGCGGCTGGGCAACCCGACCGCAGGCGACTTCTCCCTGCGGGGCGGTTCGCCCGCGATCGACTCGGCGAACTCCGGCGCCCCCGGCGAGCCCACCACCGACGCGGCCCGTCGGGCGCGCGTCGACGACCCGGCCACGGCGAACACCGGCACCGGCCCCCGCGCGTACGACGATCGCGGCGCCTACGAGTACCAGCCTTCGACCCTGAGCCAGGTGACGCCATGAACCGGTCATCAGCCCGTCTCCGCCCGCTGCTGGGCGCCGCCCTCGCGCTCGGCGTGGCCGCGGGAGTCGCGGTCGCGGCGAACGGCGCCACCGGAGAGGCAGCGCGCGACGCGGCATCCGTCGTGTCGCAGACGTCCCCGGTGTCCTCCCTGCCGTCGACCGCCGAGTGCACCGCCATGGGCACCCTCGCGGCGGACGCGGCCGGCGCCGCCGCGTCCTCCGGCACGCCGGCGTCCGTGCGCGCCCTCCGGGGCAGAGCCGCCGCCGCGGCGCGCGCCACGAGCTCGGACGACGTGCGTGAGGCGACCCAGAACCTCGCCGACGACCTCGCGGCCCTGCGCGTGGCCCTGGCGACCGTGGCGGGCGACCCGGCGCAAGCCGCCCACCGGCGCGCCGACATCGAGGGCGTGATCCGTGGCGACGTGGCGGCGATGCGTCGCCTCTGCGGCCGCTGACGCGTCGACCCGGACCGGGCGAGACCCGCGTCGACGCGCGAAGGGCCCCGCACCACGTGCGGGGCCCTTCGCTTCTGGGGTGAGTGACGGGACTTGAACCCGCGGCCACCTGGACCACAACCAGGTGCTCTACCAGCTGAGCTACACCCACCATGCACAACACGAGCCGGGCCCGAGGGCTCGGCGCCGTGTCACGGCGACGACAATGCTACAGGCTCTCCGAGGGTGCTCGTGACCACCCCGCGTCGTGCGGCGGACGGCTCAGTGCTCGATGACGTGCGGCGACGCGAGGGCCTTCGCCGTGGCCGAGTCCGGACCGGGCTGCGGCACGAAGACGGCCTCGCGGTAGTAGCGCAGCTCGGCGATCGACTCCCGGATGTCGGCCAGCGCCCGGTGGCCACCCGACTTCTTCGGTGCGTTGAAGTAGACCCGGGGATACCAGCGGCGCGAGAGCTCCTTGATCGAGCTCACGTCGATGATGCGGTAGTGCAGGTAGGACTCGAGCACCGGCATGTCGCGCGAGAGGAAGCCGCGGTCGGTGGCGACCGTGTTGCCGCCGAGCGGAGCCTTGCGCGGCTCGGGCACGAAGGTGCGGATGTAGTCGAGGACGATGTGCTCGGCCTCCTGGAGGGTCACACCCGAGTCGAGCTCGGTGATGAGGCCCGAGGTGGTGTGCATGTCGCGCACGAAGTCGTCCATCTGCTCGAGGGCCTCGGCCGGGGGCCTGATGACCACGTCGATGCCGTCACCGAGCTGGTTGAGCTCGAAGTCGGTGACAAGAGCGGCGACCTCCACAAGGGCGTCGGACTTCAGCGATAGGCCCGTCATTTCGCAGTCGATCCAGATGATCCGGTCGGCGATGGCTCGGTGGTTGGTGTCGCTCACCGCTCCACCATAGTTGTTCGGGCCTCACGGTCCCGGCGCACGGACGGCCGACGGGCACCGCCCTGCACTAGCCTGCCTGCATGACCTCAGGGGACGTGACGACCCAGCAGCCGGGAGGCGGCGCGGGCAACCATCCGCAGCAGTGGAGCCCGGTGCGCAATCCGACCCGCAGACCGATGCTCCGGACCGCGCTCACGATCGGGATCTCGGCCTCCGTCTTCCTCGTGTGCCTGCTGATCCTCCTCGGGATCCTTGGCGAGCGGCTCAGCTCGCAGACCATCGTCACGTCGGCGCTGATGGCGATCATCCCGCTGTTCATCATCGTGCCCACGTTCCTGTGGCTCGACCGCTATGAGGCGGAACCCGTTCGATACCAGTTGTTCTCGTTCCTGTGGGGCGCACTGGTGGCTGTCGTCGGAGCGTTCTTCCTCAACACGTTCGGCCTCAAGCTGCTCGTCGAGGCCAGCTGGACCGACCCGCTGCAGACCGGCGCCGTCTACCTCGCACCCGTCACGGAGGAGACGCTCAAGGGCCTGGGCATCCTGCTCATCTACCTGCTGCGTCGCCGCGAGTTCGACGGGATCGTCGACGGCATCGTCTACGCCGGTCTCATCGGTGCGGGCTTCGCCTTCAGTGAGAACATCCTCTACCTCGGCCAGGCCTACAACGAGTACGGCAACGAGGGCCTCACGTCGACCTTCCTCGTGCGCGGCCTGATGGGCCCGTTCGGCCACCCGCTCTTCACGTCCCTCACCGGCATCGGCATCGGTATCGCAGTGTCCGCCCGCCGGCCCCTCGTGCGCGTGCTGGCGGTCCTCGTCGGCTGGGTGTGCGCGATGATCCTCCACGGCCTCTGGAACCTCTCCGCGCTCGCCGGCATGGACGGGTTCTTCGAGGCGTACGTGACCTACCAGGTCCCTCTCTTCCTCGCCTTCGTGGCCTTCCTCTTCTGGCTGCGCCGTCGTGAGGGGCGGCTCATCGGCCGCTACCTCTCGCCGTATGCCGACGCGGGCTGGCTGACGCACGCCGAGGTGACGATGCTGTCGCACCTGCGGCTGCGCCGGTCCGCGCGGGCGTGGGCGCGTCGCAACGGGGGCCGGGCGGCGAAGAGGTCGATGGACGCGTTCCAGGACAGTGCGAGCGACCTGGCGCTGCTGCGCTCGAGGCTCGTCCACGGCACCGCCGAGGACGGCGCGTCGGAACGCGAGATGGTGCTGCTCGAGGCGATCACGGCGCACCGTCGCGCCTTCGTCGGCTCGCCGGTCACCTGAGCGAGGCGGGCGGCCCGGCGCGTCGCTGCCGGTGCCTATCATTGGACGGCGCCCGCTTCGGGCGCCCGCCCCTGTAGCTCAGCGGATAGAGCAAGAGCCTTCTAATCTCTTGGTCGCAGGTTCGAGTCCTGCCGGGGGCGCTCTCGCCATGTACGGCGCCACGACTGGGTACGTGTTCACGGCACGCCCGCCGATGGGTTTGGTTGTGCCGACGCAACACGGAAGGATTCAGGCGTGGCAGGTGATACAGGGGTGGGCAATGCCCGTCTCCTCTCGGCGGTGCAGGCGCTGCGATCCGCCGTCTCCGAAGCCACCCTCCCGCTCGACCTCCCCGGCGCCCCGGCCGCCCGGCTGACCCGCACGCGGCTGCTCGACCAGCTCGACGACTACGTCATCCCGAGGCTGACGTCGCTCGACGCCCCGTTGCTCGCCGTCGTCGGCGGGTCGACGGGCGCCGGCAAGTCGACCCTCGTCAACTCCGTCGTGGGCCGTGAGGTGACCCTGCCGGGGGTGCTTCGGCCGACCACCCGCTCGCCGGTGCTCATCCACCACCCGTCCGACGCGGCGTGGTTCTCCGGCCCCCGCATCCTGCCCGGCCTCGCCCGGATCACCGGCCGCCACTCGGCGTCCGACGGGCCGGGCGCCGTGCGCCTCGTGCCCACCGACGAGGTGGCGGCAGGTCTGGCGCTGCTCGACGCCCCCGACATCGACAGCGTCGTCGAGGCCAACCGCGACCTGGCTGCCCAGCTCCTCGCCGCCGCGGACCTCTGGATCTTCGTGACCACCGCCGCCCGCTACGCCGACGCCGTGCCGTGGGAGCTGCTGCGCGAGGCGTCCGAGCGCGGCACCGCGGTCGCGGTCGTGCTCGACCGCGTGCCCCCCAACGCGGTCGACGACATCCGCACCCATCTGGCGGGGATGCTGCGCGAGCAGGGCCTGGACCAGGCGCCGATCTTCACCGTCGTCGAGTCCGAGCTCGTCGACGGCCTGCTCCCCGACGACCAGACCCAACGGCTGCGCGGCTGGCTCGCGGCGCTCGCGGGCGACGCCCAGGCGCGCGCCGACGTCGTCCGCCAGACGCTCCAGGGCGCCCTCGTCTCGCTCGACGCGCGCACCACGTCGCTCGTCACCGCCTCGAAGGAGCAGACGGCGGCAGGCCACACGCTCGTGAGAGCGGCCGAGGCGGCATACGCGGAGGCGAGTGCCCAGGTGCACGAGGGGATGGTCGACGGGACCCTGTTGCGTGGAGAGGTGCTCGCGCGCTGGCAGGAGTTCGTCGGCACCGGCGAGTTCTTCCGGCAGGTCGAGTCGACGGTGTCGCGCGTGCGTGACCGGTTCACGTCGTTCCTGCGCGGTGAGCCGGCCCGGGCCGACCACCTCGGGGAGGCGCTCCAGTCGGGGGTCGAGTCCCTCGTCGTCAACCGCGCCGAGCTCGCTGCCAGCTCCATCGCCCGGGTCTGGCGCACCCTGCCCGGCGGCGACCAGCTGATCGTCGCCCACCCCGGGCTCGCCCGCTCCAGCAGCGACCTCGAGACCCGCATCCAGCGCCTCGTGCGCGACTGGCAGGGCGACATCCTGCAGATGGTGCGCGACGAGGGCAAGGACCGTCGCACGACCGCGCGCATCATGGCCTACGGCGTCAACGGGCTCGGCGTCGTGCTCATGCTCGTCACGTTCGCGAGCACCGCAGGGATCACCGGCGCCGAGGTCGGCATCGCCGGCGGCACCGCGGTCGTCGGCCAGAAGCTGCTCGAGGCCGTCTTCGGTGACCAGGCCGTCCGCGAGCTGGCGCGCAAGGCCAGGGAGCTGCTGACCACCCGCGTCGACGAGCTGTATGCCGTCGAGCTCGCCCGCTACGAAGGAGCTGTCTCGACGTTGCAGGTCGCCACCGACCAGACCGACCGACTGACTGCCGCAGCCGCTGCCGTCGAGGACGCGCGATGAGCCCGATCAGGATGGGGCGCGCGTCGGTGAAGGCCGTCTCGGCGGCCGAGCTCGGCACCCGCACCACCGAGCTGTCCATGGCGCTGGTGTCCGGCGCCGACGAGCTCGACCCCACCCACGTGCAGGGCGCGCGCCGCGTCGTCGACAAGGCCGTGGAACGCCTGGGCATCGCCGGCGAGCACACCGTCGTCGCGCTCGCGGGCGCCACGGGCAGCGGCAAGTCCTCGCTCTTCAACGCGCTCGTGGGCGCCGACGTCGCCACCATCGGCGCGCGCCGTCCGACGACCTCGCTCCCGACGGCGGCCATCTGGGGTGACGCCGACGCGTCCGAGCTGCTCGACTGGCTCGGCGTGAAGGAGCGGCACGTCGTCGACACCTCCACTCCCCGTGGTGACGGTGCGGCGGCCCCCGGTCCCGTCAGGGTCGAGGTGGCAGGCTCGCTCGACGGCCTCGTGCTGCTCGACCTGCCCGACTTCGACTCGCGCGAGCTCTCACACCGGCGCGAGGCGGAGCGCATCCTCGAGCTCGTCGACGTCTTCGTGTGGGTGACCGACCCGCAGAAGTACGCCGACGCCCGCCTGCACGACGAGTTCGTCAGCCTCATGTCGCAGCACGACGCGGTGACGCTCGCCGTGCTCAACCAGGCCGACCGGCTCCCGGGCGAGGGGGTGAGGACTGTGGGCAAGGACCTCGCGCGGCTCCTGGTCGCCGACGGCGTCACCGGCGCACAGGTGCTCGCCACGTCCACGGTCACCGGCAACGGCGTCGCCGAGCTGAAGCAGCGTCTCGCCAATGCCGTTGCAGGACATGCGGCCTCGCGTCAACGGCTCAAGGCCGACGTGGTCGGCGCCGCCGCGCGTCTCCGGTCGGGAGTGGCGGACGGCGAGGCCGATGTCGGCGCGATCCCGCGCGACGAGCTCGACGCGTCGCTGGCACGTGCCGCCGGTGTGCCGATCGTGCTGGACGCCGTCGCCCGCGACTACCGGCGAGAGGCGTTCGCGCACACCGGCTGGCTCTTCGCCCGCTGGACCAAGGGCTTCGCGGCCGACCCGCTGCGCCGGCTGCGTCTCGACCGCACCGGCGGTCGGCCGCCGATCCCCGTCGCCATCGACGGCGCCGACGTGCGGGCCGTGCTCGGCCGGTCGTCGATCCCGGCCCCGAGCGTGTCGACGGTGTCCGCCGTCGACGTGGCCACCCGAGCCTTCGTGCGCGACGCGTCGGAGTCGCTCCCGGTGCGCTGGGCCCAGACCGTCGAGGACGCCGTCGACCGGGGCGAGGGCACCCTCACCGACGCGCTCGACCGCGCCGTCATCGGCACCTCACTGCGCGCCCGCCGACCGGTGTGGTGGTTCACCGTCAACATCATCCAGTGGGTGCTCGGCCTCGTCGCCCTGGCCGGACTCGTCTGGTACGCCGTGCTGTGGGGCTTCGCGCTGCTCCAGCTGCCGCGGCCCGAGACGCCTGCCGTCGGCATCGTGCCGCTGCCCCTCGTGATGCTCGTCGGGGGCGTGCTGCTGGGGTTGGGGCTCGGGGTGCTGTCGCGCTTCTGGGCGCGCATCGGGGCACGGCACCGGCGCGCGGTGGTCGGCAAGCGGCTCTCCGAGTCGGTGGCTGCGGTGGCAGACGAGCACATCCTGGTCCCGGTCGACGAGGTGCTCGCGCGCCACCGTGCGACCCGCGAGCACCTGGACGCCGCAGCCGGCTGACCCCCTCCTCCCCGGTCGAGGCCGTCGCGTGGGACGGCGCGAGACACCTCGGCGCGAGGCCTGCAGATGGGTCGTCCACATCCCCTCGGCGCCCGGCCCTGCTGTCCACAGCGGCGACGCGCAGGCTGTCGCAGCCGACGACCTGACCCGAGGGTGGGCTGCAGGCGGCACCCAGCCGTCACGCACGAGCCAAGGAGCCCACCAGTGAACGAGATCCGCATCACCCTGCACGGCAACGTCGTCAGCGAGCCCGTCGAGCGCGTCGCGCGCAACGGTTCCCCGTACACGACGTTCCGTGTCGCGACGACGCCCTACCGCCGCACCGCGGACGGCAAGTTCGTCGACGGCGAGACGAGCTTCTACGACGTGATCGCCTTCAACGCGCTCGCGGCCAACACGACAGCGGGGCTGCGCAAGGGCCAGCCCGTCCTCGTCGAGGGCAAGCTCGCGATCAGGACCTACATCGGGAACGACGGCAACGCGCACACCTCTCCCCAGATCGACGCAGACCACATCGGGCACGACTTCACCTGGGGGCGCGCGAGCTTCGAGCGCGTCAGCCGCGCGGCCGCGCTCGGCCACGACCGCACCGCCGACCCCGACGTCCAGCAGGCCGTGCGGGCGCTGGGCGGCGGTCAGGCCGTCGGCGACCGGCCCGACTACGTCGACGCCGACGGCGTGGTCGACGACGACTACCAGCCCGACGTCGACGCCATCGGCACCGAGGCCGGGCGGGATGCCGGGGTCCTCGCGACGGGCGACCCCGAGACGGACGACTACGAGGTCGTCGGCGCCTCGGCCTGAGTCGTCGGTGCCCGTGACGAAGGCGCACGGCTGCGGCGGCCGGACCACTCCCGTCGCCGCAGCCCGCAGCCGTCCTGGCAGGGCGGCACCGATTTCGGTGGGGCGTGCGCAGACAGATAGCGTGTGCGCATGGCCGAGTACATCTACACCATGACCCGTGCGCGCAAGGCGCACAACGAGAAGGTCATCCTCGACGACGTCTCGATGTCGTTCTACCCCGGCGCGAAGATCGGCATGGTCGGTCCGAACGGTGCGGGCAAGTCGACGATCCTCAAGATCATGGCCGGACTCGACCAGCCGAGCAACGGCGAGGCCCGCCTCGCCGCCGGCGCCAGCGTCGGCATCCTGCTCCAGGAGCCGCCGCTCAACGAGGAGAAGACCGTCCTCGGCAACGTGGAGGAGGGCGCCGGCGAGATCAAGGCGAAGCTCGACCGCTACAACGAGATCTCCGCCGAGATGGCCGACCCCGACGCCAACTACGACGCGCTGCTCGCTGAGATGGGCAAGCTGCAGGAGGACATCGACCACGCCGACGCGTGGGACCTCGACAGCCAGCTCGAGCAGGCGATGGACGCCCTGCGCTGCCCGCCGGCCGACTCGCCGGTCACCAACCTCTCCGGTGGTGAGCGCCGACGCGTTGCGCTGTGCAAGCTGCTCCTCCAGAAGCCTGACCTGCTGCTGCTCGACGAGCCCACCAACCACCTCGACGCCGAGTCGGTGCTCTGGCTCGAGCAGCACCTCGAGGGCTACCCGGGCGCCGTCATCGCCGTCACCCACGACCGCTACTTCCTCGACAACGTCGCACAGTGGATCGCCGAGGTCGACCGCGGGCGTCTCTACCCCTACGAGGGCAACTACTCGACCTACCTCGAGAAGAAGTCCGAGCGCCTCCAGATCCAGGGCAAGAAGGACGCGAAGCTCGCCAAGCGTCTCAAGACCGAGCTCGAGTGGGTCCGCAGCAACGCCAAGGGCCGTCAGGTCAAGAGCAAGGCGCGCCTGGCCCGCTACGAGGAGATGGCCGCCGAGGCCGAGCGCACCCGCAAGCTCGACTTCGAGGAGCTCCAGATCCCCCCGGGCCCGCGTCTGGGCTCCACGGTCATCGAGGTCACGAACCTCAAGAAGGGCTTCGGCGACCGCGTCCTCATCGACAACCTCTCGTTCTCGCTGCCACGCAACGGCATCGTCGGCGTCATCGGCCCCAACGGCGTCGGCAAGTCGACGCTCTTCAAGACGATCGTCGGTTTCGAGCAGCCCGACTCGGGCGAGGTCAAGATCGGCGAGACCGTCAAGATCTCCTATGTCGACCAGGGCCGTGAGGGCCTCGACCCTAAGAAGAACCTCTGGGAGATCGTCTCCGACGGGCTTGACTACATGAAGGTCGGCAACGTCGAGATCCCGTCGCGGGCCTACGTGTCGCAGTTCGGCTTCAAGGGTCCCGACCAGCAGAAGCTCTCGGGCGTGCTGTCGGGTGGTGAGCGCAACCGTCTGAACCTCGCGCTGACCCTCAAGCAGGGAGGCAACCTGCTGCTGCTCGACGAGCCCACCAACGACCTCGACGTCGAGACCCTCGGCTCGCTCGAGAACGCCCTGCTCGACTTCCCCGGCTGCGCCGTCGTCATCACCCACGACCGGTGGTTCCTCGACCGCATCGCGACGCACATCCTCGCCTACGAGGGCACCGAGGACGACCCGGCGAAGTGGTACTGGTTCGAGGGCAACTTCGAGTCCTACGAGGCCAACAAGGTCGAGCGGCTCGGCCCCGAGGCGGCGCGCCCGCACCGCGTCACCTACCGCAAGCTGACGCGCGACTGACACCAGGTTGAGACCCTGCGGCCTCGCCGTCGCAGGCCACGGGCCGGGCACCTCGGTGCCCGGCCCGTCGTCGTGCCGCGACTCGTGCTGGCTGCTCGTGACCGTCGACCCGGGGCCGGCTCTCGCGGGGTCAGATCCAGTTCCGGCGCCGGAAGACGACGTAGAGCGTGGCAGCGATCCCGAGGATGACGGCCGCGCTGACGAGCACTCCCACCGGCTGGCCGAAACCGGGGTAGGGCACGTTCTGGCCGTACCACCCGGTGACGGCCGTGGGCACCGCGATGATGGCGGCCCACCCGGTGAGCTTCTTCATGACGGTGTTGAGGCGGGCGTCCTGCAGTGACAGGTTGGTCTCGAAGACGGTGGTCACCATGTCGCGCAGCGACTCGGTCCACTCGGCCGCGCGCAGCACGTGGTCGTAGAGGTCGTCGTAGAACCCGTCGAGCTCGGGGTGGCGTTGCTCGAGGTCGCTGCGGTGGCGCAGCACGGCGTTGACGACGTCGCGCATGGGCAGCACGGCGCGGCGCAGCTCGACGAGCTCCTTGCGCAGCCGGTAGGTGCGCAGCTGTACGGCGTGCACGTTGCCGCTCTCGTCGAAGAGGAGATCCTCCAGCCCCTCGATCGCGTCGTCGAGCTGCTGGATCGCCTCGAAGTGCCCGTCCACGACGGTGTCGAGCAGCCCGTGCACGAGCGCGCCGACGCCGAGCCGCAGCAGCTCGGGGTCGTCGTTCCAGCGCTCCACCACCGGCTGCAGGTCGAACGAGTCGTCGCTGCGCACCGTGATGACACCACGTGGCAGCACGAAGGCAGAGATGCGGGTCGTCCGGAGGCGCGACTCGCGAGCCGTCGGGTCGAGGCGCACGGCGCTGGGCGTCAGGGGTTCTGACGGCGCGGTGGCCGTGTCGAGCTTCGCCGCATAGACGGTGAGGAACGTGTGGCGCGCGTGCCGTGTGGCCTTGGGGCGCTCGCCGGCCGTCACCGCGTCCTCGACCGCGTGCGGGTCCAGGCCCAGCTCCTCGGCGAGGGCGAGCAGCCCCACGTGGTCGGGCTCGCACAGGTCTACCCAGACGAGCGACGCCTCGTCGCCCAGGTGCTCGGAGACGTCGTCGAGCGGGAAGCCCTCCTCGACGACCTTGCCGTGCTCCCACCGGCAGCTGGTCACGCGTCCCGCTCCGCTGCTGCTCACGTCTTCAGTCTCGCAGCCGATCACGCGATCAGTGGCGTGACCTCGCGTGATGTCGGGCGCTCGCCGAGGGCGAGCTGCCAGGCGACGGCCAGCCGGCGGCCCACCTCGTCGGCCTCGTCGGGGGCCACGCAGAAGGGCACCCGCACCCAGCGCGTGAGGCCGCCCTCGACGCCGAACTGGCCGCCACGGGCGAGCCGCACCCCGGCGGACTCCGCAACGCGGGCGAGCTCGTCGCCGCGTGGGGCCGGCAGCTCGCACCAGAGGTTGAGACCGCCGCTGGGCACGTCGAACCGCCACTGCGGCACGTGCCGGTGCAGGGCGGCCACGAGCGCGTCGCGTCGTGCCCGCGCCTCGCGGCGGCGTTCCACGAGCAGCGTGTCACCTTGGCGCAGCAGGTCGGCCACGACGAGCTGTTCGAGGATCGCGGTGCCCAGGTCGAGGCTGTGCCGGGCCTCGATGACCGCCTCCACGGCGCCCTCGGGAGCCCGCACCCAGCCGACCCGCAGCCCACCCCACCACGTCTTGCCCGCGCTGCCGAGCGTGTGCGTCCCGCGCGAGGTGAGGGCGAAGGGCGGCGGGAGCGCCGACCCGGTGGGGTCGTCGAGGCCGAGCTCGACGAAGGTTTCGTCGACGACGGGGACCGTGCTCGACCGGGCCAGCACCGGCGCCAGGGCCTCCCGGGTGTCGCCGTCCATGACGAGACCGGTCGGGTTCTGGTGGTCGGGTATGAGGTATGCCGCTCGCGCACCGCTCTGACGCAGCCCCACCTCGATGGCCTCGACGTCCCACCCCGTCGGCGTGAGCTGGGCCGGGACCGCGCGGTAGGACGAACGACGCACTCCCACGATGGCATTGGGGTAGGTGGGGCTCTCGACGAGCACGCGGTCGCCGGGCTCGAGGCACGCGCGCAGGACGGCGGACAGTCCGCCGTGGGCGCCGGACGTGATGACGACCTGGTCGGGCGACGTGGGCAGCCCGCGGCCCTCGAACCAGGCAGCCACCGCGGCGCGTGTCTCAGGGAGCCCTCTCGGGTCGTAGCCGGCCGTTGCGAGGTGGCGGGGCAGCTCGGTCAGGGCGCGCTCGTAGGCTGCAGTGACGCCCGCCGCGGCCGGGAGGGCGGCATACGTGAGGTCGATGACGTCCGGTGGCACGTCGGTGGGGATGAGGCCGGCCTGCGACAACGCGAGGCCGGAAGGGCCGGCGGGCAGGCAGACGACGCTGCCGGACCCGCGGCGGGTGGCGATGAACCCCTCGTCGCGCAGCGCGTCCAGGGCGGCACCGACGGTCGTACGGCTGAGCCCGAGCTCGCCCGAGAGCGTGCGCTCGCTCGGCAGCCGGGTGCCGACGAGGACGCGGCCGTCCGCGACGATGCGCCGGATGCCGTCGGCCAGTCCCCGGTACGTCGGCCGGGGGAGCGGGTCGGTCCCGAGAAGCAGGGCCAGAGAGCGAGCCGAGATGGTGCGCATCGGGCCACTCTTGCACGATTGGCCCTTAAAAGTCAGGCCAGTGGCCCTGAGGATGGACGACATGAGACGCCACGTGCCCCTCGCGAACCTCTCCCCGCGGCAGCAGCTGCGCGCCGGCCGCTTGCCGCGCCGCGTCGTCCAGCTGTTCGTGGGCCTGACCCTCTACGGCGTCTCGATGGCCATGATGATCCGCTCGACGCTCGGCCTCGACCCGTGGGACGTGTTCCACGCCGGCATCACGACGCACGTGCCGATGTCGTTCGGCACGGTGACGATCATCGTCGGGGCACTCGTGCTGCTGCTCTGGGTGCCGCTGCGGCAGTGGCCGGGTCTCGGCACCGTCGCCAACGTCGTCGTCATCGGCCTCGCCGCCGACGCGGGGCTGGCGCTCATCGAGGCACCTGAGTCGCTCTGGGCCCGCATCGTGCTGCTCGCGTCCGGCATCGTGCTCAACGGTGTCGCCGGCGGCCTCTACATCGGCAGCCAGCTCGGCCCGGGCCCACGCGACGGTCTCATGACCGGCTTCGCCCGCCGCACCGGCCTCTCGATCCGACTCGTGCGCACGACGATCGAGGTCGTCGTGCTCTCGGTGGGCTGGCTGCTCGGCGGCCCCGTCGGGCTCGGCACCGTGCTGTATGCCGTCTCCATCGGTCCACTCGTCCAGTTCTTCCTCCCGCGGCTCACCGTCGAGCTCGCGCCCGCGGCGCCCCAGCCGGCCGCGGCTGCGGTCACCCCGCCGTCCACCATCGGCGCGACGCCCTGCTGAGCGCGGCGCGCGTTCGTCAGCCCCCGAGAGGCCAGGTCTGCAGCACCCGGCAGGCGCCGGGCTCGTACCACGCGAGCTGCAGCTGCTCGGCGCGGCAGCGGGCCGGCAGCCACGGACCGACCGCCCGCGCCGTCGAGGCCTCGGTGACGTCCCCCGAGAGGGCGTCGAGCGTCAGGTGCGGCACCACGTCGCCGAACTCGCCGGCATACGGCGGGCACTCCGGGAAGGCCGCCCACAGCCGTCGGGTCAGTGACGCGAACGACGTCGCAGGGTCGGGCAGGAGGTGCACGATGCCGTTGGGGAAGGTGTCGATGCGCTGGAGGGTGAACTCGAATGACCTTGTCTCCCAAGCAATCTCGGCCACTGCCGCCAGAGTCGCGGGGGTCAGCGACTCGGCAGGCAGGAACGGCGCGAGCGCGGTGACGTGCGCGTGCCCGAAGTCGGGGTCGTCGGAGACGTACGCCTGGTCGTAGTGCTCGTGGCGCGTGCGCACGTAGGGCTCGAGCTGCGGCACCGGCACCTGCAGCACGCTGTGCCCGCGCGGCACCACCCGCCCCGCGTCCTCGCTGGTCAGCGCTCGGCGCCGACGAGCCGCAGGGCGAGGGCAGCGTTCGTCGACCCGATCTCGGCCGGCGTGCGCCGGATGGTGGGGGAGTACCACCGGGCGACGTCGACGACGATCGAGAGCAGTGCGAGCGACGTGTGGGCGCTGTCGTCGACCGTGAAGGCGCCGTCGGTGACGCCGCGCTCGAGGACGTCGCGCACGAGGGAGTCCATCTCCTTGCGCAGGGCCAGCACCTCGGCGTGGTGCTCGGGGGTGAGGTGGTGGTGCTCGTACTGCACCACTCGCGCGACCTGGTACTGCTCGACGTGCCACTCGGAGAACCGTGCCATGACGTTGGCGAGCTGGTCGGCGGGCGTCGGGCCCTCGGCGATGGCCGAGCGCAGCAGCCGCAGCGCCGACTCGTGTCCGCTGCGACTGAGGTTGAAGAGCAGCTCCTCCTTCGACCCGAAGTGGACGTAGACGCCGGCGGGGGAGAGCCCGGCGCCTGACGCGATGTCGCGGGTCGTCGTGGCGTGGAAGCCCTTGTCGGCGAAGGCGTGGGCGGCAGCCTGCAGCAGGCGGTCGACGGTGGTCGCGTCGGGGTCGGACGTCGGCGCGCCCGACGCGCCCGATGCGCCCGACGCGGCGGGCGCCGCTGAGGAGGTCGCGGAGGACGTCGTGGATGGCTGCGGCACGTTGACAGCATGCCGCAGCGGAGTCAGACTAAGCAAGCGCTTAGTTACCGATCGGTACCGGCGCGTCGCACCCGTGAGCACGCCCGATGGAGGACGCCATGCCCCGCAACATCTACGACGAGGACCACGAGGCGATGCGCGCCTCCGCGCGAGAGTTCGTCGCCCGCACGCTCGCCCCCCGTGCCGAGGAGATGGTCGAGCTCAAGTCGATCCCGCGCGACATCTGGACCGAGGCCGGCAAGCAGGGCTTCTTCGGCTTCGACATCCCCGAGGAGTTCGGTGGCGCCGGCGTCGACGACTACCGGTTCAACGCGATCGTCGCCGAGGAGATGTCGCGCTTCAACGCCGCGACGAGCTCGTGCTTCGGCATCCACTCCGACGTCTGCCCGCCCTACATCGTCGACCTCGGCACCGAGGAGCAGAAGCAGCGCTGGCTGCCCGGCATGGCGAGCGGCGACCTCATCTGTGCCATTGCGATGACCGAGCCCTCGGGCGGGTCCGACCTCGCAGCCCTCAAGACCACCGCGGTCCGCGACGGGGACGCGTGGCTGCTGAACGGGTCCAAGACCTTCATCACCAACGGCTACCAGGCCGACCTCGTCATCGTCGCCGCCCGCACCGACGCGTCCAAGGGCGCCAAGGGCATCACGCTCTTCATGGTCGAGCGCGGCATGGAGGGCTTCAACAACGGCCGCAAGCTCGACAAGGTCGGCATGGACGAGTCCGACACCGCCGAGCTCTTCTTCGAGAACGTGCGCGTGCCCGACGAGAACCGCCTCGGCGAGGAGGGGATGGGCTTCATCGCGATGATGCAGCGCCTCCCGCAGGAGCGCATCGGCGCCGCCGTCTCCAACGTCGCCCACGCGAAGAAGATCCTCGAGGAGACGATCCAGTACGCGAAGGACCGCAAGGCCTTCGGCCAGCCGATCGGTGCCTTCCAGCACAACAAGTTCCTCATGGCCGAGCTCGTGACGAAGATCGAGGTCGCCGAGGCGTACGTCGACGACTGCGTCGCGGCCCACGCCGACGGCAAGCTGTCGGCCGTCGACGCGGCCAAGGCCAAGTGGTGGAGCTCGCAGGTGCAGAACGAGGTGCTCGACCACTGCGTGCAGCTGCACGGTGGCTACGGGTTCATGAACGAGTACCGCGTCGCCCGCGCCTGGCGTGACGCCCGCGTCACGAAGATCTGGGCCGGCTCGAACGAGATCATGAAGGAGCTCATCGGCCGGGACCTCGGCTTCTGATGGGGGTCCACTCCGGAGCGGTCGCGATCGTCACGGGTGCGAGCCGCGGCATCGGCCTGGGCATCGCCGAGCGGCTCGTCGCCGACGGCGCCAAGGTCGTCATCACGGCACGCAAGCCCGAGGCGCTCGCCGAGGCGGTCGAGCAGCTCGGCGGCCCCGAGCACGCGCTCGGGATCGCCGGCAACGCCGCCGACGAGGCGCACCAGGACGAGGTCGTCGCTGCGGCGCGTGAGACGTTCGGCGGTCTGCACCTGCTCGTCAACAACACGGGCATCAACCCCGCCTACGGCCCAATGCTCGACAGCGGCCTCGACGTCGCCCGCAAGGTGCTGGACGTCAACGTCGTGGCCGCGTTCTCGTGGATCAGGAAGGCGGTCGCGGCAGGCCTCGGCGACGCCGAGCACCCGGGCGCTGTCGTCAACCTCGCGTCGGTCGCCGGTCAGGGCGCCAGCGGCGTCATCGGCTGGTACGGCGTGTCCAAGGCCGCGCTCATCCACCTGACGACCGAGCTCGGCTACGAGCTGGGTCCCGACGTGCGCGTCAACGCCGTCGCGCCGGCTGTGGTCAAGACGAAGTTCGCCGAGGCGCTCTACGAGGGGCGCGAGGAGAAGGTCGTCCGCGCGTACCCCATGAAGCGTCTCGGCCTGCCCGAGGACGTCGCGGGCGCGGTCAGCTTCCTGCTCAGCCGCGACGCCTCGTGGATCACCGGCCAGACGCTGACCATCGACGGTGGCGTCACCCTGGGCGGCGCCCTGTAGCGAGTCCCCTTGGCCCACAGCGGCATACGTCGATCACGTATGCCGCCGTGGGTCAAGGGTGGACAGGAACCTTCCCCGGGTCGGCCCGGTGGTGCCAGCGTTGACGTGGCACTCACCGGGACCCAGGAGGAAGTCGTGTCCGACACTGTCGCACTCGTCACGGGAGCCACACGCGGGATCGGGCGCCAGGTCGCCGCCGACCTCGCCGCGCGGGGGTTCACCGTCGTCGTGTCGGGCCGTGACGCGGCCGCGGCTCTGGCGACGGCGGCCGAGCTGTCCGACCGGGGCGAGGTGCGAGCCCTGGGGCTCGGCCTCGACGTCGCCGACTGGACCGAGGTCGCCTCGGCCGCCGATCTCGACGTGGCGCGAGACGTCATGGACACCAACCTCTTCGGCGCGTGGCGCATGGTCCAGGCGCTGCTGCCGATGCTGCGGGAGAGCCCGCACCCACGTGTCGTCAACGTCTCGAGCGGCGGAGGGTCGCACGGGGACGAGCAGTTCGGCCTCACCCGTCGCGGTGGTGCCGCCGCGAGCTACGGCATCAGCAAGGCCGCCCTCAACGCCCTGACGGCCACCCTGGCGGCCGAGCTCGCCGGGACCGGGGTCCTAGTCAACGCCGTCTGCCCGGGCCTCACGGCCACGTGGCCGGGCGCGGAGCAGATGGGCGCGCGGCCGGTCGAGGAGGGGGCGGCCTCGGTCGTCGCGGCTGTCGTCCTGCCCGACGGCGGTCCGTCCGGCGCCTTCCTGCGCGACGGACACCCGATCCCGTGGTGACCGGGTGCCGAGCTGGGGCGAGTTGACACGATTTAGGCAGACCTTACTAAGGTGAGCCTTACCTAAGTCCGCTCGGGTGTCCGAGGTGGACCGGGTTCCCGTCACCTCAGAGAGAGACCGTCGCCGTGCCCCGCCTCAGAACTGCCCTCCTCACCGCTGCCGCGGCGCTGCTCGTGCTCGCGGGCTGCACCACCGGACCCACCGGCGGCGGCGCCGACCCGGCCCCCGCCAGCGGGACGAGCGGGCCGGGAGGGGCCGACGCGACGGCATACCCCGTCACGCTCACCGACGCGTTCGGCAGCGTCACCATCACGAAGGAGCCGAAGCGCGTCGTCACCCTCGGGTGGTCCGACGCCGACCACGTCGCTGCCCTCGGGGTCGCCCCGGTCGGCGCCCCCAAGGTGACGTGGGGCGGCAACGCCAACCTCTCCACCGACTGGTTCGACACGCAGCTCGCCGCCATCGGCGGAGTGCAGCCGACCCGCTTCGACGACGCCGACGGCAACCCGGTCGAGGAGATCGCGAAGCTGCAGCCCGACCTCATCCTCGCGACGAACTCCGGCATCACGAAGGTGGAGTACGACAAGCTGCGCAAGCTCGCACCCGTCGTCGCCTACCCCGAGGTCGCCTACGGCACCCCGTGGCAGGACTCCCTCGAGACGATCGGCAAGGCCCTCGGCCGCACGAAGCAGGCCGCAGAGGTCGAGAAGAGCACCGTCGCCGCGCTCGACGCCGCCAGGGCGAAGTACCCGCAGCTCGCGGGCAAGACGTTCATCTACGGCTACATCGCCCCGACCGACCTCTCGCAGATCGGCTTCTACACCCCGAGCGACCTGCGTCCGCGGATGCTCACCGAGCTCGGCATGAAGAACGCCCCCTTCGTCGAGCAGCGGGCCAGGAACTCCAGGGAGTTCTACCTGACGGTCAGCTCCGAGCAGGCCGCCTCGCTGACCTCAGACGTGTTCCTCACCTACGTCACCGAGGACTCGCAGGTCGCCGCCATGAAGGAGGATGCGCTCGTCGGGCGGGTTCCGGCGATCCGGTCCGGCGCCCTGGTCGCGACCAAGGACGAGAAGGTCGGGCTGACGATGAGCTCGCCCACCCCGCTGTCGATCCCGTACATGACCGAGCTGTTCGTCCCGCTCGTCGCAGCCGCCGCCGACAGGGCCGACGCCGCTTCATGAGCACCACACGGACCGCCGACCGGACGGGTGTCACGCCTCCGGCCGCCACCCGCTCCGGCAGCGGCCCGGTGCTCGTCGCCGTACTCCTCGTGCTGCTCCTCGTCGCCGTGCTCGCGTCGATCACATTGGGCTCCAAGGCGGTTCCCTTCACCGATGTCGCACGAGTGCTGACCGGTGACGGTGACGGCATCGCCGACCGGGGCATCATCGAGGCGCGGGTCGCCCGCACCGTCGTGGGGGTCCTCGTGGGCGCAGCGCTGGCCGTCGCAGGCGCGGCCATGCAGGGACTGACCCGCAACCCGCTCGCCGACACCGGACTGCTCGGGGTCAACGCCGGCGCGAGCCTGGCCGTCGTCGTCGCGATCGCCGTCTTCGGCGTCGGGTCGCTCACCGGCTACGTCTGGTGGGCGATGGCGGGCGCCGGGCTGGCCGCGGTGCTCGTCCACGCGCTGGCCGGTTTGGCCGGGGGAGGGGTGACGCCGCTGCGGCTCACCCTCGCGGGGGCGGCGGTCACCGCCGGCCTCGCGAGCTGGTCGTCGGGACTCCTCGTGTCGAGCAAGCAGTCCTTCGACTCCTTCCGCTTCTGGCAGGTCGGCACGATCGGGGGCCGCGGGCTCGATCTCGTCGTCACCGTGCTGCCCTTCTTCGCCGTCGGTCTCGCCCTCGTCCTCCTCACCGTGCGACGGCTCGATGCACTGGCGCTGGGCGACGACCTCGCGCGCGGCCTCGGTGAGAACCTCGTGCTGGCCCGCGCCGCGGTCGCGCTCGGGGTCGCGGTCCTCTGCGGCGCCTCGACGGCGCTTGCCGGGCCGATCGGCTTCCTCGGCCTCGTCGTTGCGCACGGCGCGCGCTTCGCCGTCGGACCCGACCACCGCCGCATCATCCCCGTGTGTCTCGTCGGCGGGCCGGCGCTGCTGCTGCTCGCCGACACGGTCGGCCGACTCGTCGCCCAGCCCAGCGAGGTGCAGGCCGGCATCATGACCGCCGTCGTCGGCGTGCCCATCTTCGTGCTGCTCGTGCGTCGCGGACGGATGGCGAGCCTGTGACCGCCACGGCCGTTGCCCCGGCGCCCGCCGCATCCTCCGCCGTGGACCGCGTGCGGCGCGCACGGCGCCGGCCGGCCCGCCGGGTGCGGCTCGTGCTGACGGCGCTCGCCGCCGCCGCCTGCGCAGCCGTGCTCGTGCGGGTGCTCCTCGGCGAGTACGTCGTGGCCCTCGCCGACCTCGTGCCCATCGTGCGCGGCGAGCCGCTGCCGAACGCCCCGGGCGCCTCGTTCATCGTCATGGAGGCCAAGCTGCCCCGTGCCCTCCTCGGCGCCCTGGCCGGGCTGGCCTTCGGCGCCGCGGGCGCGATGTTCCAGACGACGCTCCGCAACCCGCTCGCGAGCCCCGACATCATCGGCATCAGCCTCGGCGCGTCGGCCGCGGCCGTCGTCGCCCTCACGACGCTCGACGCCCAAGGGCTCTGGCTGCCCGCGGCGGCCCTCGCCGGCGCGCTCGCCGTGAGCCTGCTCATGCATGCCGTCGGGCGCGGGACCGGGCTCGCCGGCCAGCGGATGGTCCTCGTCGGCATCGGCATCGCGGCGATGCTCTCGAGCGTCATCCAGCTCGTCATGACCCGCACGTCGATCCAGGACGCGCAGGCCGCGCTCGTCTGGCTCACCGGCTCGCTCGCCCGGGCGACGTGGCCGGTCATCGGGCTGCTCGCGGTCGCGCTGGTCGTGCTCGCGCCGGTCCTCGCCCTCTGCGCTCGCTGGATGCGGCTGGCCGAGCTCGGCGACGACCTCTCGACGACCCTCGGGGCGCCGGCCGGACGGGCCCGGCGGGGTCTCGTGGTCGCGGTCGCGATGGCGGCTGTCGCGACGAGCGCGACCGGTCCGATCGCCTTCGTCGCCTTCCTGTCGGGCCCCATCGCCCGGCGCCTGTGCGGCGGCCGGCCCTCTCTCTGGGCAGCCGCCCTGGTCGGCGCCGTCGTCGTCGTGCTCTCGGACTTCGCGGGCGACTACCTCATCCCCGACGTCAACCTCCCTGTCGGCGTCGTCACCGGCGCCCTCGGTGCCCCCCTCATGCTCGCGGTCCTCGTCACCGCGGGTCGAGCCGGAAAGGCGTGACATGACCACCACGACCCTCACCCCCGCGTCCACCGACGTCGCGGGTCCCCGCACCCTCGCGATGAGCGCCCGCGGGCTCACGCTCTCCCACGCCGGCCGCACGGTCGTCGACCGTCTCGACCTCGACGTCCCGGCCGGGCAGGTCACGGTGGTCGTGGGTCCGAACGGTTGCGGCAAGTCGACGGTGCTGCGCGGCCTCTCCCGACTGCTCAGGCCGAGCGCGGGCGCGGTGCGCCTCGCGACGGACGGCGCGGAGGCGGACATCTGGTCCCTGCGGCCGAAGGAGTTCGCACGACGGGTCGCGCTGCTGCCGCAGAGCCCGCCGCTGCCCGACGGCATCACCGTCGTCGACCTCGTCGGCCGCGGCCGCCACCCGCACCACACGCTCGCGCGCCGATGGTCGGCCGCCGACGACGAGGCGGTCGTCCGAGCCATGCACGCCACCGGCACGCTCGACCTCGCCGACCGGCACGTCGACGAGCTCTCCGGCGGCCAGCGCCAGCGGGTCTGGATCGCCTTGACGCTCGCCCAGGAGACCGACGTCGTCCTGCTCGACGAGCCGACCACCTACCTCGACGTCGCCCACCAGATCGACGTGCTCGACCTGCTGCGCGACCTCAACCGCCGCGACGGCACCACGGTCGTCATGGTGCTGCACGACCTCAACCTCGCGGCGCGCTACGCCGACCACGTCGTCGCCCTGCGCGAGGGCCGCCTCGTCGGCTGCGGTGCCCCTACCGACCTCGTCGACGAGGACTTCGTCGCCCGCGTCTTCGGGCTCGGCAGCCGAGTCATCGCCGACCCCGTGACGGGCTCTCCGCTCGTCGTGCCCGCTCCCACCCCCGAGCAGACCGGAGCCACCCCGTGACCACGACCGCCGTCAACCCGCTCCTGCTGCTCACCGCGACGGTGCGCCGCGTCGAGCGCCTCAGTCCTTCCTTCGTGCGAATCCGTTTCGGGGGAGAGGGTTTCGAGCACCTGGGCCCCGAGGGGCCGACGCTCGACCAGCGCGTCAAGCTGCTCATCCCGACGCCCGGGCACGTCGTGCCACGCCTTGACCCGGCAGCGTGGTATGCCGCCTGGCTGGCGCTCCCCGCGGAGGAACGTGGCGTCGTGCGCACCTACACGGCCCGCGCCGTCGAGGGCGAGGGTGACGAGCGACAGCTCGTCGTCGACTTCGTGCTGCACGGCTCGGTCGGGCCCGCGGCAGCCGGGCCGGCAGCCACCTGGGCCGAAGAGGCCCGCGTCGGTGACGAGATCGGGCTCCTCGCGCCGCGCCGTGGTCACGAGCGCTCGTTCGGCGGCATCGAGTTCGCGCCCGCCGACGCACGACGGCTCGTCCTCGTCGCCGACGAGACCGCCGTGCCCGCCCTCGCCTCGATCGCCGAGGCGCTCCCCGCGGACGCCGACGGCGTCGTCGTCGTCGAGGTGCCCGACGCCACCGACTTCCTCGACGTCCCCTTCCCGCCCGGCATCGAGGCGCACTGGATCGCCCGTGGCGACCGGCCCCGAGGCACCCAGACGGTCGCCACGCTTCGCGAGTGCCTGCACCTGGACACCCTCGGCCGTCGCGTCGAAGACCAACCGTCGCCCGTTCGGGCGGGCGACCTCGACGACGACGTCTGGGAGACCGCGCTGTACAGCTCGTCAGGCGACGACGTGGCCGGCGCCCCCGACGAGGCCGCCCACCTCGGACCCGACGACACGTACGCCTGGGTGGCCGGCGACTCCGACACCGTCAAGGCGTGCCGGCGCCTGCTCGTGGGCGAGGGCGGCATGCCGCGTCATCAGGTGGCCTTCATGGGGTACTGGAAGCAGGGACGCGCGAGCTGACCCCGACCACGCGACGCGCCGACCGGCATACGGCCGGTGTTGCGTGGTTCCGGGGCAGGCAGGCAAGAATGGCGCCTGCGGCCACCGTCGTCCGCCCAGTGCCACGAGGTGGCACCGCGGCCATCCGGCCGCAACCGACGACGGAAGAAGGTCCATGGAGATCTGGCCCGGCAAGCCCTACCCCCTCGGGGCCACCTACGACGGCTCGGGAGTCAACTTCGCGGTCTTCTCCGAGGTCGCCGAGCGCATCGAGCTCTGCCTGCTCGACGACGACCTCAACGAGACGCGTCTCGACCTGCCCGAGGTCGACGGCTTCGTCTGGCACGGCTACGTGCCCTACGTGCAGCCCGGGCAGCGCTACGGCTTCCGGGTGCACGGTCCCTACGACCCTGCGAACGGGCACCGCTGCAACCCGAGCAAGTTCCTGCTCGACCCCTACGCGAAGGCGATCGAGGGGCAGGCCGAGAACGACCAGTCGCTCTACTCGTACACCTTCGGCGACGCCAAGGCCGCCACGACGACAAAGATCAACACCGACGACAGCGTGCGCCACACGATGCACTCGATCGTCATCAACCCGTTCTTCGACTGGGGCGACGACCGTCCGCCGCGCCACGAGTACCACGAGAGCGTCATCTACGAGGCCCACGTCAAGGGCCTGACGAAGCTGCACCCCGAGATCCCCGAGGAGATCCGCGGCACGTACGCCGGCATCGCGCACCCCGCGATGATCAAGCACCTGGGCGACCTCGGCATCACGGCCATCGAGCTCATGCCCGTGCACCAGTTCGTCCAGGACGCGCCGCTCGTCGACCGCGGCCTGTCGAACTACTGGGGCTACAACACGATCGGCTTCCTCGCTCCGCACAACGAGTACGCCGCCGGAGGGCAGCGCGGGCAGCAGGTGCTCGAGTTCAAGGCCATGGTCAAGGCGCTGCACGCGGCCGACATCGAGGTCATCCTCGACGTCGTCTACAACCACACCGCCGAGGGCAACCACATGGGCCCGACGCTCGCCTTCCGCGGCCTCGACAACAACAGCTACTACCGGCTCGTCAGCGACGACCTCAGCCACTACTACGACACCACCGGCACCGGCAACAGCCTGCTCATGCGCAGCCCGCACGTGCTGCAGCTCATCATGGACTCGCTGCGCTACTGGGTCACCGAGATGCACGTCGACGGCTTCCGCTTCGACCTCGCGGCGACCCTGGCCCGGCAGTTCCACGAGGTCGACAAGCTGTCCGCGTTCTTCGACCTCATCCAGCAGGATCCGGTCGTCAGCCAGGTCAAGCTGATCGCCGAGCCGTGGGACGTCGGCGAGGGCGGCTACCAGGTCGGCAACTTCCCGCCGCTGTGGACCGAGTGGAACGGCAAGTTCCGCGACACCGTGCGCGACTTCTGGAGGGGGGAAGGCGGCGCGCTGGGTGAGTTCGCCTCTCGCTTCACGGGTTCCAGCGACCTCTACGAACACTCGGCGCGCAAGCCCATCGCCTCGATCAACTTCGTCACCGCCCATGACGGTTTCACGCTGCGCGACCTCGTGTCCTACAACGAGAAGCACAACGAGGCCAACGGTGAGGGCAACAACGACGGCGAGAGCCACAACCGCTCGTGGAACTGCGGCGTGGAGGGCCCCTCGGACGACCCGACCGTCCGCGACCTCCGGCTGCGGCAGCAGCGCAACTTCCTCACGACCCTGCTCTTCTCGCAGGGCGTGCCGATGATCCTGCACGGCGACGAGCTCGGCCGCACCCAGCAGGGCAACAACAACGGCTACTGCCAGGACAACGACATCTCGTGGATCCAGTGGATCCTCGACGAGGACGACCAGCAGCTGCTCACCTTCACGCAGTCGCTCGTCAAGCTCCGCCGCGAGCACCCGGTCTTCCGTCGCCGGCGCTTCTTCGCCGGCAGCGCGGACCACGGTGGCGAGAGCGAGCTCGGTGACATCGCGTGGTTCACCCCGGACGCCCAGCACATGGACGACGAGGCGTGGAGCAACGGCCTCGCGAAGTCGCTCATGGTCTTCCTCAACGGCTCGGCCATCCCCGAGCCCGACCCGCGGGGGCAGACGATCTACGACGACTCGTTCCTCGTGATGTTCAACGCCCACGACGAGCCGCTCACCTTCACGCTGCCAGACGACGAGTACGGCGCCGAGTGGATCCCGGTCATCGACACGGCCCTGCACGACGTGCAGGTCAACCGTCTCGAGCCCACGTGGCAGATCCAGGTCCAGCCCCGCAGCACCATCGTGCTGAGGTGCCCGCGCGAAGTCGTCTCGCCCATCATCCCGGGCGTCACAGAGGAGGCCACCGCGTGAGGTATGCCAGCGCGCCCGTCTCGACCCACCGGCTCCAGCTCGAACCGGACTTCACCCTCGACGACGCGGCGGCGCTGGTCGACCACCTCGCGAGCCTCGGCGTCACGCACCTCTACCTGTCGCCGATCCTGCAGGCCGCGTCCGGGTCGAAGCACGGCTACGACGTCATCGACCACTCGAAGGTGGCCGAGGGACTCGGCGGCGGCGCGGCATACGCCCGCCTCGTCGAGCGTGCCCACGCCGCCGGCCTCGGCATCGTCGTCGACGTCGTGCCCAACCACATGACGACGCCGACTCCCTTGTCGCTCAACGTCCCCCTGTGGTCGGTGCTGCGCGACGGGCGCACGTCGCCGTATGCCGTGTGGTTCGACGTCGACTGGGACGCCCAGGACGGGCGCCTCCTCCTCCCGGTGCTCGGCGGGCCGCTGGAAGACGTGCTCGCCGGCGGGGAGATCACGCTGGGGAGGCAGGACGGCGAACCGGTCGTCCGCTACTACGACCACGTCTTCCCGGTAGCACCCGGCACCGACCTCGACCAGCCGCTCGGTGCGCTGCTCGACGCCCAGCACTACCGGCTGGCGTCGTGGACCGTCGGGGACTCGGAGCTCAACTACCGACGCTTCTTCGACGTCACCTCGCTCATCGCGGTGCGCGTGGAGGAGCCCGAGGTCTTCGACGCGACGCACGAGCTCCTCGTCGAGGGCGTGCGGTCTGGCTCGATCCAGGGGCTGCGCATCGACCACCCCGACGGCCTCGCCGACCCCGAGGGCTACCTCGAGCGGCTCGCCGACGCCACCGACGGCGCGTGGGTCGTCGTCGAGAAGATCCTCGAGGGCGACGAGCCACTGCAGCAGGGTTGGAAGACGGCGGGGACGACCGGCTACGACGCGATGTTGCGTGTCGGCGGCCTCTTCGTCGACCCGACCGGCGCGATGCCGCTCACCCGCCTCTCGGACGAGCTCCTCGGCGAGTCGCAGGACCTCGACGCCATCGTCGCGGAGTCGAAGCGGTGGGTCGTGTCGGTGATGCTGGCGACGGAGGTCAGCCGCCTCGTGCGTCTCGTGGAGCGTGCCCGGCCCGACCTCGACGAGGCCGAGGTGAGGCGTGCCCTCGAGACGATGCTCGTCGGGATGGGCCGCTACCGCATCTACCGTCGGCCCGGCACCGAGCCGACGGCGGCGGACGTCGGAGAGCTGGAGGCAGCCGTCGTCCGCGGTCGGGAGTCGCTCGAGGGGCTCGACCTCGACCCAGCGGTCGTCCAGGGTCTCGTCGACCTCGCCCTCGGCAGGGGCGAACGGGCCGACATCCCGGCCGCCGACGAGTTCCTCGTGCGCTTCCAGCAGACGTGCGGCCCCGCAATGGCCAAGGCGATCGAGGACACCGCGTACTACCGCTACGTGCGGCTGGTGGGCCTCAACGAGGTGGGCGGCGACCCCCGACAGGTAGGCGTCCCGGCCGAGGCGTTCCACCATTTCGCCGGACGGATCCTCGACACCTGGCCCCAGACGATGACGACGCTGTCCACCCACGACACCAAGCGTTCCGAGGACGTGCGGGCGCGGCTCTTCGTGCTCGCGGAACGCCCCGAGGCGTGGGCCGGCTGGGTGCGCACGGCGCGTGAGCTCGCCCGCGGGTTCCGCGGCGCTGAGCTCGACGCGCTCACCGAGTACTTCCTGTGGCAGACCGTCGTGGGAGCCTGGCCGATCACCGAGGAACGGCTGCAGGCCTACGCCCTCAAGGCGATCCGCGAGTCGAAGCTGCACACGCGGTGGACCGAGCCGAACGAGGCCTACGAGTCGGCGGTCGAGGACTTCCTGTCCGGAGTGGTGTCGACCCCCGAGGTCGTCGCTCACGTCGAGACGTGGGTCGCCGACACCGCCGACGAGACGCGCGTCAACGTGCTGGGGCAGAAGCTGGTCCAGCTCACGATGCCCGGCGTGCCGGACGTCTACCAGGGCACCGACCTCGTCGACCTCTCGCTCGTCGACCCCGACAACCGGCGCCCCGTCGACTACGAGGACCGGCGCGAGCGGCTGGCCCGGCTCGACGCAGGAGGCGCGCCGGCCGACCTGTCGGACGAGAAGCTCCTCGTCACCGTCGCCGCCCTGCGCACCCGCCGCGACCGACCCGAGTGCTTCACCGGCGAGGCCGCGACCTACCAGCCACTGCCGAGCGGCTCGGACCACGCGGTGGCCTTCGGACGTGGCACCTCGACGGGTGTCGACGTCGTCACGGTGGTGACCCGCCTCGCCGGCCGTCTCTCCGACGCCGGCGGGTTCGGCGACGAGAGCCTCGACCTGCCGGATGGCCGGTGGTCCGACGTCCTCTCGGGCCGCACGCTCGGCGGCGGCAGTGTGCGGCTCGCAGAGCTCGTCGGCGGCGAGGCCGGCGACAGTGGGCGGGACCTTGGGCGGGACAGTGAGCGGAACGCCTTGCCGGTGGCCCTGCTCGTGCGGGTACGTGACGACGCATGACCGCCGAAGCGATCCGCGTCTGGGCCCCCTCGGCCGATCGTGTCGACGTGCTCGTCAGCCCGGTCACCGGCACCGTCGCTGCCGGGGAGCGGCACGCGATGGAGCCGACCGGGGGCGGCTGGTGGTCCTGGACGCCCTCGACCGACGGGCCGTTGGACTACTCGTTCAGCCTCGACGGCGGCGACCCGAGACCCGACCCCCGCAGCGCGTGGCAGCCGCACGGGGTGCACGGCCCGAGCCGCACCTTCGACCCGGCGGCCCACACATGGGGCGACACCGACTGGCCCGGCACCCGGGAGGGCCGCGGCGTGCTCGGCGGGGTCGTCTACGAGCTGCACCTCGGCACCTTCACGCCGGAGGGCACCCTCGATGCCGCGATCGGCCACCTCGGGCACCTCGTCGAGCTCGGTGTCGACGTCGTCGAGGTCATGCCCGTCGCGGCGTTCGGTGGCACGCACGGCTGGGGGTACGACGGCGTCGCGCCGTACGCCGTCCAGCACGCGTACGGCGGCCCGGCGGCCTTCCAGCGCTTCGTCGACGCCTGCCACGCCACGGGGCTCGGCGTGTGCCTCGACGTCGTCTACAACCACCTCGGCCCGACCGGCAACTACCTCGCCGAGTTCGGCCCGTACTTCACCGACACCCACACCACGCCGTGGGGCCCCGCCGTGAACCTGGACGCCGACGACAGCCACGAGGTGCGCCGGTGGGTCGTCGACAACGCGCTCCGCTGGTTCCGCGACTTCCACGTCGACGCGTTGCGCCTGGACGCCGTCCACGAGCTGCGAGACGGCTCGGAGCGTCACCTCCTTGCCCAGCTGTCCGACGAGACCGCCTCTCTCGCAACGGAGCTCGGTCGCCCGCTCGACCTCATCGCCGAGAGTGACCTCAACGACCCGGTCATGGTGACGCCGACCGCCGAGGGCGGCCGCGGCATGACGGCGCAGTGGGACGACGACGTCCACCACGCCCTCCACGTCACGCTCACCGGCGAGACGCAGGGCTACTACGCCGACTTCGCCGGTGGCACGCGGGCCTGGCCGGACGGCGGCCCGGTGTCGGTGCTGGCCAAGACCCTGACCGAGGCGTTCCTTCACGACGGTCGCTACTCGACGTTCCGCGACGCGGAGTGGGGGGCCAAGGTGGACAAGGAGACCCGGTCGGGCCACCAGTTCCTCGCCTACCTGCAGACCCACGACCAGGTGGGCAACCGCGCGACCGGCGACCGCATCAGCGAGCAGGTCTCCCCGGGGCAGCAGGCCATCGGGGCTGCGCTCTACCTGCTCTCGCCCTACACGGCGATGGTGTTCATGGGTGAGGAGTGGCGGGCCAGCACGCCCTTCGCCTTCTTCACCTCGTTCGAGGAGGAGTGGCTCGCCGATGCCGTGCGGTCGGGTCGCCGCGCGGAGTTCGCGGCCCACGGCTGGGACGAGGCCGAGGTGCCCGACCCACAGGACCCTGCCACCCGCGACGAGAGCGTGCTCGACTGGCGCGAGCCGACGGCGCCGGGCCACATCGAGATGCTGCACTTCTACCGAGAGCTGATCCGGGTGCGTCGGACCCAGCCCGACGTCGCGTCCGGCGACCTGCGCGCGACGTCGACGGCCTACGACGAGGCGGGCGGCTGGCTCATCATGTCGCGCGGCTCCGTGCACGTCGTGTGCAACCTCGCCAGCCGCAGCCAGGTCGTGCCCTTCGACGGCGACGTGCAGCACGTCCTCGCGTCGTGGGGCCGTGCGCCCATCGTCGACGAGCACGGCGTCTGGCTCGACGGCCACGACGTCGCCGTGGTGCGCACCGCCTGAGGGCCGTGCCGTCCGCCGCGAAGATCGGGTCCGGAAGTCGGGTCGGTGCTCGGGGTCCGGGTCTAGTTTGGTTCGAGGCGGCTCGGAGAGCCCGGGTGCCCTGAGCGAATCGAGAAGCCATGGCCAACCACGTGTATTCGATTTCCGAGGTCGTCGGGTCGTCTCCTGAGGGCATCGAGGCAGCGGTCGGCAACGCCGTCGCCAAGGCGAGCTCGACGGTGCGCAACCTCGACTGGTTCGAGGTGACCGACATCCGTGGCCAGCTCGCCGACGGTTCCGTCGCGCACTGGCAGGTCACGGTCAAGCTCGGCTTCCGGCTGGAGGACTGAGCGCTCGCGCCCCGGTCGCGGGGAGGAGGCTGCCTCAGCGCCGCTGGGTCAGGACTCCTTGACCCTGACCATGCCCTCCTGGGCGGTCGTGGCCACGAGCGTGCCGTCCTGCGTGTACATCTCGCCGATCGCGAGCCCACGGCCGCTGATCGCCGACGGTGACTGCTGGGCGTAGAGGAGCCACTCGTCGGCGCGCGCGTCGCGGTGGAACCACATCGAGTGGTCGAGGCTCGCCACGCGCAGCCGCGGGTCGGTCCAGACCAACCCGTGACGCCGCAGCACGGGCTCGAGCAGGGAGTAGTCGCTCGAGTAGGCGAGCACGGCGGCGTGGAGCAGGGGATCGTCGGGCAGCCGGTCGATAGCCCGCATCCAGACGTGGTTCGTGGCCAGCTGGTGCTCGCCCGCGTCGACGAACATGTTGCTCTCGACGGGACGCATCTCGATCGGCCGGGACTCGGCGATGTGCCTCGCGCCCGGGTGGTCGACGCCGCGGAAGGCGTCGGCGAGCGACGGGAGGCCGTCGGGGCCGCTGACCTCGGGCATGGGGTCCTGGTGGTCGAGGCCGCCGGCACGCTCCTGGAACGAGCACGTCATCGACATGATGGGGGCGCCCTTCTGCACGGCGTGGACGCGCCGCGTCGAGAACGAGTTGCCGTCGCGCATCTCCTCGACCGCGAAGCGGATCGGCAGGGTGTCGTCGCCGGGGCGCATGAAGTAGCCGTGGAGCGAATGGATCGGTCGCGAGCCGTCGCCGTCGTTGACGTCGCGCACGGTGATGCCGGCGGCCATGACGCACTGGGCGAGCACCTGACCGCCGAACACGCGGCCGTGCGGCATCTTCTGGCTGCGGCCCTCGAAGACGCGCGCCGAGGTCGCCCCGATCGACTCGGCGGCGTCTCGCCCGAGCACGTCCGTGACGGCTATCCGCGCGGTCCCGATGTCGCGGAGGGTCAGCACGTCGAGGAGGTCCTCGAGGGGTGGCAGCGGGCGCGGCTCAGCGGGGGCGTCGGCACTCACACGTCGACCCTACTGGCCCGCCGGTCGTGCTCGTCGGGTGTGCCTGCCGGGGGCGGCGAGTGTCACGCCTCGAGCGCGAGGGCGAGCGGGAGCACGGCAGGAGCCCCGGCCTCGCGCAGCAGCCCCGCGCAGACGGTGAGCGTCCAGCGTGAGTCGCTGACGTCGTCGACGAGCAGGACGGGTCCGGGCACGCCCGCCAGCGAGGCCGCGAGCTCGGGGCCGACCGCCAGACGGCCCCACACGTTCGCGAGGCGGAAGGCGCTGTTGCCGCCGGGGTCGCCGACAGGCCCGCCCTCGACGAGGTCGAGCGCGCCGAGATAGGGCAGCCGCCCGAGCTGTCCGAGACCGGCCGCCAGCGACCCGACGAGCTGTGGTCTGCGGCGCGACGGCACCGAAACGATCGCCGCGGGGCGCTCGGCCCATCCCCAACCGGCGAGAACGTCGACGCAGGCCCTGACCACTTCCTGTGTGATCTCCCGGTCGTCTCCGCGGAGCAGCTCGCGCAGGCGCTGACCCCAGCCGAGGTCGCTGAGGCGGGCGACCGCACGGCCCTCGCCCATGGCGATGGCGGGGGCGATCTTCCCCTTGAGTGGCACACCGAGACGGTCCATGCCGCTGGGCCACTGGGCCCGGGGCTCGAGGACGACGCCCGGACGCTCGAGGCGCGAGCGGGCCGTGTTGACGGCCGCCTCGGGGATCGTGGCGTCGAACCAGGCGCCGGCACACCGGTCGCACCGCCCGCACGCCTCGGCCGAGTCGTCGTCGAGGCACTCCTGCAGGAACGCCATGCGGCAGCGGTCGGTGCGTTCGTAGTCGACCATCAGCTGCTGCTCGCGCTCGCGGGCCTCCGTGACTCGGCCGTAGCGCTCGGCGTCGTAGGCCCAGGGCTCGCCCGTCGCGGTCCAGCCGCCGGGGACACGCTGCACGGCACCGTCGACGTCGAGCACCTTGAGCAGCAGCTCGAGACGGGTGCGGCGCACGTCGACGATGGTCTCGAGGGCCATCGTCGACAGGGGCTGCTCCGACTCGCTGAGGGCGCGCACGACGGCGTCGGCCTGGTCCTGCCGCGGCATGGAGGCCGACGCGAAGTAGCGCCAGATGTCCTTGTCCTCGGGCCCCGGCATGAGCAGCACGTCGGCCCGGTCGGTGGCACGTCCGGCGCGGCCGACCTGCTGGTAGTAGGCCACCGGTGACGACGGGGCGCCGAGGTGCAGCACGAAGCCGAGGTCGGGCTTGTCGAAACCCATGCCGAGGGCCGACGTCGCGACGAGGGCCTTGACCTGGTTGTCGCGGAGGGCCTCCTCGAGCCTGATGCGCTCGGCCGGCTCGGTGCGCCCGGTGTAGGCCGCCACCTCGTGACCGGCCTCGCGCAGCGCGACGGCGACGTCCTCGGCGGCGGCCACGGTGAGGGCGTAGACGATGCCCGAGCCCGGCAGCTCGCCGAGGTGGGCGATGAGCCAGGCCAGCCGCTGCTCGGGAGCAGCGAGCGGCAACACGCCGAGCCGCAGGGAGGCCCGGGCCAGAGGGCCGCGCAGCGTGAGCACGTCACGGCCACCGGCGCCCAGCTGCTCGACGACGTCGGTGACGACGCGGGCGTTCGCCGTGGCCGTCGTGGCGAGCACCGGGGTGCGCTCCGGCAGGGTCGTCAGCAGGTCGCGGATGCGGCGGTAGTCGGGCCGGAAGTCGTGCCCCCAGTCGCTGATGCAGTGGGCCTCGTCGACGACGAGGAGACCGCACGAGTCGGCGAGCGCCGGCAGCTGCTCGTCGCGGAACCGAGGGTTGTTGAGGCGCTCGGGACTGACGAGCAGCACGTCGACCTCGCCCCGGGCGAGCGCCCCGGAGACGGCGCCCCACTCGTCGGCGTTCGTGGAGTTGAGCGTCACGGCCCGGATGCCGGCGCGCCCGGCCGCAGCGATCTGGTCACGCATGAGGGCCAGCAGGGGGCTGACGATGACCGTGGGGCCGGCACCCTCGGCGCGGCGCAGGGCCGTCGCCACGAAGTAGACGGCGGACTTGCCCCAGCCGGTGCGCTGGACGACGAGCACCCGTCGCCGGCCCGCGACCAACTCGCTGATCGCCTCGAGCTGGCCGTCACGGAAGTCGACGTCGTCGCGACCCACGAGACGTCGGAGAGCCGTCGTGGCCCGCTCGCGCAGCCCGGGGTCGACGTCGGCTGCAGACAGGGCGGCGGGGGAGGTCGACATGGCACCCAACCTACGTGGCGGGACCGACGGCGCCGACCGGCATACCCGGGCTGTGGACGAGGCGGCTCGCCCGCCAGGGGGATGGGGACGACCTCGCCCGACCGTGGCTGGAAGGATGGGCCCATGACGCAGACCGGCGAACCGCAGGTGAAGCCCTATGCCGCGCAGGTGTCGCTGCGCTGGTCCGACATGGACGCGTACGCCCACATCAACAACGTGCAGTTCCTCCGGCTGCTCGAGGACGCCCGCGTGATCGCCTTCCGCGACTGGTTCGACGGTGGCGGCGCAGGGGACAAGTCGCTGCTCGACGAGGGCGTGCTCGTGTCGCGCCACGAGATCGAGTACCGGCGACCGCTCGGCTTCCGGCACGAGCCGGTCGAGATCCAGCTGTGGGTCTCCCGGGTGGGCGGCGCCGGTTTCGACGTCGCGTACATCGTCACCGACCCCGACGGGGTCGAGACCCCCGACGGCGAGCGCCGCGTCTACGCCGTGGCCGAGACCGAGCTCGCTCTCTACGACTTCACGACCGAGTCGCCCCGCCGAATGCGCCCCGAGGAGCGCGCATCACTGCGCACCCACGAGGGCGAGCCGGCACCCTTCCGTCGGCGGCGCCGGTGACCGGCACCGCGCAGATCGACTTCGGCGACCCCCGGGGCCTCGCCGACCTCGGCACCTACCTGGGGCGCGCACGGAAGGCGAACCCCGACGGTGCGGTGCGCCTACAGGTGCTCGGGACCCTGCTCGTCACCACTGTCGCCGTGATCGAGGGCAGCGGCCTGATGGGCGACGGCACGGTCCTCGGTATGCGGGTCGTGACCATCGCGCCGTCCGACGCGGTCGACACGACGGTGTCGTTCACGTCGGTGGCCGATCGGCTCGCCCGTGACGGCGCAGGCTCCGTCCTCAGCGTGCCGCCGACGACGGTGCGCGCTCCGTGGAGCGGCCTCACGCCACCGCGTGACGGTTGGGAGCCGGTGGGTCAGCTCGACGGTGACATCGTGGACTCGATTGCGCGGCAAGGAATCTCGCAGGTCGCGGAGGGAACGCCCGACGGCGCCGGAGCACACGCCGTCGACGCGTTGAGACGCCGCACGTGGGCGGCCATGAGCGACACGGTGCCGCCGATCGCGGGCGGTCTCGCGTTCGGGGCCCACGTGCTCGGCTTCACCGCGGCGGGGGAGGCGGCAACCATCTCCGCCCACGGGCGCTGGACCCGGCTCAGCACCGCCCGCGGGCACGTGCTCGTGCGCTGAGTCGACGGCTGCTGTCAGGGCCGCCCCGTCCACTCCCCGCGCTCCACGAGGACGTCCTTGAGGACGTCGATGCGGTCGCTGACGAGGCCGTCGACCCCGAGGTCCAGCAGCCGGTGCATCTCGTCGGCCTCGTCGATCGTCCACACGTGGACCTGCTTGCCGTAGCGGTGGGCGGCCTCGACGAGGCCCCGCGTGACCACCCGGACGGACCGCCCCCGCAGCGGCACGCTCGGTGGGACCTGGAACACGTCGGCGGGCGTCCGCAGCAGGGCGGTCACCCAGCGCGGACCGAACCTGGCCAGCGCCGTGCCCACCTCGGCGGCGGCGGTGGCGACGCGGCCTCGGGAGAGGCGCCGGAACTGGGAGATGTTGCGCTGCGAGAAGGAGCCGACACACACCTGGTCGTGCAGGCTCCGCTCCTCGATGAGCCGCCACAGCGGCAGCGCGGTGCCCGGCGCCTTGAGGTCGATGTTGAGGTTGATGTCAGGCCACGCGTCCAGCACGTCCGTGAGCAGGGGGACGTGCTCGCCGTCGCCGATCACGGCATACGAGACCTGCGACCAAGGGAGGTCGCGGATCAGACCGCGCGTGTTGCTCACCCGGTCGAGCCGCGTGTCGTGGAAGGCCACGAGCATGCCGTCGTGGGTGATGTGCACGTCGGTCTCGAGGTGCGTGTAGCCGAGCGCCACGGCGTTGCCGAAGGCGGTCATCGTGTTCTCCAGACCGATGTTCGGCGCGTAGAGCGAGCCGCCGCGGTGGGCCAGCGCCACAGGCGTCCGGTCGAGATAGGGCCTGCGCGTCACCATGCGGCGAGGCTATCCGGCTCCGCTGCCGGCTTCGCCCAGTCCGCCTCCAGGACTCGGATCTTGCTCCCCTCCGCGGAGCAGGGTCCGAGTGGACGCGGGCACACGAGCTTCACTGCCGACCGAGCGCCGGCCCTGCGGACGTTCAGTCGTCGATGGGACGCTCGACGAGCCACGCGCGCCGTCCACGCTCCTCGCCTTCGGTGGTGGCCTCGAACCAGACGAAGAACGAGTCCTGTGCCTCGTCGTGGTCGTTGCGCCAGACCTCGGCGATGCGGCGGCACGCCTCGTCGGGCGTCACCGGCCACGGTCGGAAACCATCTCGAGTCACATCACCCGGGATAAGCAGTAGTGACAGGACGAGCTCGGTGACGAGGCCGATGGCTTGCTCGACGAAGGCGTCCTCGTCGGTCGGCCAGGCGAACCTGGCGACGTCGAAGACGTCACCGGGTTGGACCCAGTCATCCGCCGCACGTGCGAGGATCTCGTCCAGCTGCTCCTCGCGTGTCATCTGCGAAGCCGGTTGCCCCCATCTCACGACGCAGATCTGCCCGCGTAGTACTCCGCGCGCCGATCGAGATAGGAGCGCCAGCGCGCCACGATCGCGGCGGTTCCCACGTCGTCGGCGTTGCCGTGCTTGTCGGGCATGAGAACAGCAATCTGCTGCACCCAGTCGGGGGCCGCTTGGTCCTCGCTCAGCATTCGCTCCGCCACGTGAACCGTTTCGCTTCTGTCCAACAAGCCCATTCGAAAGCCCGCGGCCAGCTCATCGGGAACAAGGCTCACGAGTGCCAGCACGAGGTCGCTGGACAACGGTCGACTGGTGCGTGGCTCGGCGGCCATGGTTGCGCCCCTTCGGCTCGGCTGATCAGGGATTGATGCGAGTGAGGCCCAAGGTGCGAGTGGGTCGGCCGGCTGCGGAACGTCATCGAGCCCGGGAACGGCCGGCAGGGCGTAGACCCGTTCGTCATCGATGCGAGGGCAATGGCGTTCCACGCAGCTCGAGCGGGCGTCACTCACTACGTTGTGGGTCGGAAACGGAGCGTGCGAGCATGCGGGGTCGCCACGACTGGTCGCCCCCTTCACGATCCATGACTGCCTCGACGACCGCGATCGCCGCAGGGCACGGTGCGAGCGCAGCGACCTCGAACGGCAGGAGGGCCGGGTCAGGTTGGGCTCGCCACTCCTCGTCGATCCGATCGATGGCCTGGGCGCGCGTGCCTGGCCAAGCGGTGAAGTGTCCGTCCACGACGTCGCCGGCGGCGACCAGGCCCCGTCCGATGAGCTCGGAGATGACGGACATGCATGCCGAGTGAAGGCGGTCGGCCTCCACCCCCTTACTTTCCCGCACCACCGAGCGCAGGTGGCCCAGGTCGATCCAGTCGTAGGTGGTGTAGACGAGCAGGTCCTCCACGATCGTGCGGTCGGACGTCGCTTCGGTCATTGGATGTGCACCTTTCGCATCACGCCGCCGGGGTAACGGAGATCGATCGTCGCACCCCCGCTGGTGGACTCCACACGCAGACCTACCTGAACCCCGTCAGCGCGCTCGAACCACTCACCGGAGTAGGTCGGTCGGCTTCTCCGCTCAGCACCGTCGGTCAGGTCGCGGAACAAGACCTTGAGACTCTCTTCGTCCGGCACCGTCCGCACGCCGGTGGATCGTCCAGCGGGGAGCCTCTCGAACTCCGGAATGGGGCCGTTGCGACCTTCGGCGACGCGGGCGACGGCATGGTCGGGCGAGATCTCCGGACGCTTCTCCTTGAGGCGCTCCGTCGTCCCGCCGTCGCGGACGGCGTTCCACGCAGCCCGGATCTCGTCCTCGCGGGCCTGGCGGAGCGCCTCCGCCGTAGGCAGGGCCGGAGCCCGGCCAGCTCCCCGGGTGAACGCGCCAGCGGCGCCGACTGAGGCGCGACCCACGAGGGCCTCGATGCTCGCGAGGAGGGCAGCGCGCCGCTCGTCATCGAGCTCGGTCTGCTCGAGCTCGACGTCCGACCGGATCGCGGCGATGAGGAGGTCCTCCTCAGCGGTGCGCAGGGACCCGCCGGACGCGTACGTCTGCGCCATGGAGACGAGCCCCGCCGGCCCGCCGCGACGGATCTCGTCGACGACGTGGACGGCCTCCGCGAGGCCCTCCCACGCCGCCTTGTTCAGTTCGTCCTGGCGGCGTGCCACCGCCACGAGAGCCGCGGAGGCGGCCTGGTCGAAGAAGCCGAGTCGTGCGACTGCGGGCATCACGTCGAGCCCAGATGCCGCAGCCTGCTCTGCTCGCTGCAGCTCGCTTCGGAGCAGGCTCTCGTACGCCGTGGCCGGCTCCCGCGCGTGCAGTCCCGTGCCGGTGTCGACGGCGAGGGCCGCCACCACACCGGACAGCTCGCGGGCGTCCAGCATCGGCTGCGGCCCGTCGGCGGTGTCCGCGCTGTAGCCGCGAGTGAAGCTGTCGAGCGGCTGCCCGAGAGCGCGGTCGACGTTCGCGTGCATCGCAGCGAGCCACTCGACCACCTGTTGCTCGACCATTGCTGGCCCGCGGTCGTAGATGCGGGTCGTGGAGGCTTCGCGCATCGCGAAGTCGCTGGTGCGCGAGACCTCGAGCATGAGGCGGGCGCGCGTGTCCGCCGCCTCGACGGTCGTGGCCGTGGAGATGCTCGGGAGCAAGCGCGTGAGGTCGGCGTCGGTCTCGAGGCGAAGGTCGTGGTGCGTCTGGGTCCCGTTGGCCTCGAACGTGATCCAGCGCCTGACAAGGTGCTCGCCCACCGTGAGCCGGTCGCCGCGGCTGTTGGCGAGCGCACCGCCGGCCACGGTCGAGGCCGGAAGGGGCTCGGCCAGCAGGGCGGCCTGTTCGGCGGGGTCGTCGCCCACCTCCGTCAGGAGCAGGTGGAGGGCGTCGCCGCCGAAGTCGGACCGGTCGAACCACGACGCGAACGTGGCATCGCCTGCCGGGTGGATCGTCGTGCCGTGCCGCAGTTCGGCGTCGGCGTCCCGGGTCTCGGCGACCTCGGCAGTCGCCGTCGCGGCGGCGGCACGACGCACGAGCCGGGCGGGCAGTGGCCGCGAGTCGCCGGACAGGCGGGCACCGGCCATCATCTGGCCGAGAAGCCAGTAGCCGCCGGCACGTTGCCCGGAGGCCCCGCCGGAGACCGTGCGCGTGGCACCCGCGACGAGGTCGTCGGCGAGCAGGGCCGACCCCGAGGCGAGCCGCGCCCTGGTGCGCGGGTCGGTGCCGGCCGGCGCCGACTGCTGGGCCGCCGTGATGACGACGGACCCCAGCACGGCCAGGAGCTGTCGGACGGTGTCGAGGCTCACTGAGGACGACGGGTCGCCGGCCTGCAGGGCCAGACGACCGAGCCCGTCGGTGCCGACCTCCTCGACGAGCGCCTGGGCGTAGACGGGGTCTTCGGCGTGCGCTCGCAGGCGTGCGACGATCGCGGCGACGTCGTCCTCACCTGCCGGTGTGCGACCGCCCGCAAGGGAGGACAGGAGCCGTCGGAGCTGTGCGCCGTCGGCGAGAGCCACGTCGCGCGACCGTCGCGTGGCCTCCATCCCGTCGGCGAACCACATGCCACCGGTCACGGCGGCGCGCACCGCGGACGGGCTCGCCGAGCTGCCGTGCGGCACGGTCAGGTCGGAGACGGCGAGGAGCCTTCGACTGCTCCGCAGAGCGACCGTCTCGAGCTCGTCGATGACGCCCCGATACGCGCGGCTGAGCCGCACCCGACCCGTGAGTCGCACCTCGTCGGCTCGCTGTCGGAGCGCCGCACCGAGCGCCCCCGTGAGGTCCGGCGAGTGGGTGACCCCGACGAGGGCCACGGCATGCTCGAGCTCCAGCGCGTCCCACTGACCCTGCAGCGCGAGGGCACGGCGTCGGGCGATCTCGAGCGCGACGGCATACGCCCGCAGTGAGTGTGCGGCCACGGTCAGGGCATCGACGACGCCTCGCGACCTGAGGCCGAGCTGGTGGGCCTCGGCCTCGGCGGCCGACGCAGCATCGCCCGTCCACACGGCGCGGAGGCGCGGGCCCAGCGTGCCCGCGACGGTCGTCGTGGCACGCGCGCGGGCGGCAGCGCGGTCGAGCGTGCGGGCAGCGTGGTGCAGCTCGTCCGGTCGCCCCGTCGGGGTGGGCAGGGCATCGGCTCCGGCAACCGCACCCGTCGTCCTCTCCTCGTGGACTCGGTTCATCGGCCACCCACGACGCCTGCCGCCTCGGCCAGTGACGACGTGACGAGCAGCTCGACCGACCGGGCCTCGGTGGTGGACTCGTCCAAACGGTCACCCAGCGCCGCCGCGGCATCGGCGACCGCGTCGAGCGCGCGAGCGTGCACCGTGCGGAAGCGGTCGAGCGACGCGCGCAGGCCGGCCGCCTGCGACCCGGCGGCCGCCATGGCTCCCGCGGTGGCCGCGGCGACGGCGGACGCGCACGCCCGCAGCTCGGCGGGGTCGTGGGCCAGCGCCAGGCGCTCGCGGGACACCCCGCCGACGTCGATCGAGTAGCGCGTCATGGCCCGACCGTAGGTGCGTGGCCGACCACGCGTCGGGCGTCATCCACAGGCTCGCGAGGCCCACGTGTGCCGTGAGGCCCCGTCCGGGTGGACGGGGCCTCACGACGTCGCCGGCCGGTGGCCGGTCAGTGGTTCAGCAGGTCAGGACCAGATCGCCCAGACCGTCGTGTCGGTGGGCACGAGGCCGTCCTCCAGCGGACCGGAGGCGACGACGACCTCGGCGCCCTCGGGCAGGCCGACAGGCTCGGCACCGAGGTTGGCGACCACGAGCAGCCGCTCACGCTGGTCGGCGCCGTTGGTCAGCGCGACGACGTCGGCGGCATACCCGTCGACCCACGTCAGCGACCCGGTACCCAGGGAGAGGCGGCGACGGTGCGCGAGGAGCGAGCGGTAGAGCTCGAGGGTCGACCCGGGGACGCCCTCCTGCTGGTCGACCGCGTACTGCGCGTAGACGTCGGGCTGCGGCAGCCAGGTGCTGGCGCCCGGGCCGAAGCCGAGCGAGGGGCCGTCGGCCGACCACGGCATCGGCACACGGCAGCCGTCGCGGCCGGTCTCGGCGCCGTCGGTGCGCGCGAAGGTCGGGTCCTGGCGGAACTCGGCCGGCATGTCGGTCGAGTCGGGCAGGCCCAGCTCCTCGCCCTGGTAGATGTAGGCGCCACCGGGGAGGGCCAGCATCAGGGTGGTCGCGGCGCGGGCGCGGCGCAGGCCGAGGGCCCGGTCGGGCTGCGGGTCGGTGGCCGAGATGCCGTTCATCCGTGGCGTGCCCGGCGCGAACCCGAGGCGCGACGCGTGGCGCACGACGTCGTGGTTCGACAGCACCCACGTCGAGGGAGCGCCGACCGAGTCGGCGGCCTCCAGCGACGAGGTGATGACCGCCTTGAGGTCCTTGGCGATCCACGACGAGGTGAGGAAGTCGAAGTTGAACGCCTGGTGCATCTCGTCGGAGCGGACGTACTTCACAGCACGCTCCTGCGGCTCCACCCACGCCTCGGCGCAGAGGATGCGGTCGGGCGTGCCGTAGGACTCGAGGATCGTGCGCCAGGCGCGGTAGACCTCGTGCACGCCGTCCTGGTCCCACATCGGGCTGCGCTTGGTGTGGTCGATGCGCGGCGCGTCCTCCTGCTGGACGGCCGGGGTGGCGTCGTCGTCGTGCTCGGCGTGGCCGAGCATGACGGTGCGCTCCTCCTCGGTGTCGGGCAGACCCTGCTCCTTGATGAGGCCGTGGGCGACGTCGACGCGGAACCCGTCGACGCCCCGGTCGAGCCAGAAGCGCAGGATCGACTCGAACTCGGCGCGCACCTCGGGGTGCTCCCAGTTGAAGTCGGGCTGCTTCGGGTCGAAGAGGTGCAGGTACCACTGGCCCGGGCGGCCGTCGGCCTCGGTGACCCGGGTCCAGGCGGCGCCGCCGAAGACGGACTCCCAGTTGTTCGGGGGCAGCTCGCCGTGCTCACCACGGCCCTCGCGGAACATGTAGCGATCGCGCTCAGCAGACCCGGGGCCCGCGGCCAGCGCGGCCCGGAACCAGACGTGCTCGTCGGAGCTGTGGTTCGGCACCATGTCGACGATGACCTTGAGGCCGAGCTCGTGGGCGCGCGCGATCATGGCGTCGGCGTCTGCCAGCGTGCCGAAGATCGGGTCGACGTCGCGGTAGTCGGCGACGTCGTAGCCGGCGTCGGCCTGCGGCGAGGTGTAGAACGGCGAGAGCCAGATGGCATCGACGCCGAGAGCCTTGAGGTGCGGCAGTCGCGAGGTGATGCCGGGCAGGTCGCCGATGCCGTCGCCGTCGGCGTCGGCCCACGAGCGCGGGTAGATCTGGTAGATGACGGCCTGCCGCCACCAGGCGGCGTCGGGCCGGTCCGCCGCGTGGACGGGGGTCATCTCCTCGCGCACCTCGAGGTCGCCGAGGGGGTGGGTCAAGGTCTGGGTTGCTGATCGCGTCACGGGCCACCATCGTTCCCCATCAGGGCGAAAACTCAAAGAAAGTTCTGCAACTTCTTGCAGTGCGGTCGACCGACCCCGCTCTGTCGGTGCCCGTTGGTAGGAACAGGACATGAGGAGCGGCTTCGTCATCCCGTATGCCACCGAGCGCGAGTTCGCCGACCTGGCTCGGCTGGGGGAGCAGTGCGGATGGGACGCAGTGCTCGGCTGGGAGGCGCTCTACGGCGTCGACGCGTGGGTGCAGCTCGGAGCGGCGGCCATGGTCACCGAGCGCATCCGCCTCGGCACCCTGCTCACGCCCGCGGCCCGGCACCGTCCGTGGGACCTCGCCTCGAAGGTCGGTTCCGTCGACCGCGTCAGCGGCGGCAGGGCGTTCATGTCGGTGGGACTCGGGGCGCTGCACCCCGGCTGGCTCGCCTACGAGCCAGACGAGGGCCGCGCCGTCCGCGCGAAGAAGCTGGACGAGTGCCTCGACGTCTACGCCGGCCTGCTCGGCGACGCGGCCACGTTCACGTATGCCGGCGAGCACTACAGCGCTCGCGCCAACGACTTCATGCTCCCGCCGCCCACACCGCAGCGCCCCCATCCACCGGTCTGGGTCGTCGGGGCGCCGACACCGGGCGGGGGCCGGCAGCGCTCCCTGGAGCGGGCTGCGCGTTGGCAGGGGCTCATCCCGGCGATCCATCCCACGGACGACGGGCCCAAGACGCTCGACGCCTTCGCCGCGGTCGTCGAGCCGGTGCGCCGGCTGCGCGAGGGCCTGGGCCTGCCGTGGGACGGCTACGACGTCGTCATCGAGGCCGACTCGTGGGGCGACTTCACGAGCCTCGAGCCGGCGGAGCCGGCAGCGTGGGAGCAGGCCGGGGCGACGTGGTGGATCGAGAGCTGGTGGGACGTCCCACAAGGTCCGGAGGGGCTGGCCGAGGTGCGCCGGCGCGTCGAGGCCGGGCCTCCGGGCCTGCGCTGAGGCGGCCTAACGGTCCCGGACATCCTGCCGCGCCAGGAGCTCGCGGTGCTCGTCCGTGAGCGCGGTGAGGCGCTGCAGGTGATCGGTGAGGAACGACAGCTGCTCGGCCGACAGCTGTTCGAGCACCGGTTGTCCTGCCCGGACGAGCGGGCCGTAGGCCTCCCACATGAGCCGGTGGCCGAGCTCGGTCACCTCGACGAGGACGGTGCGGCGGTCGGTGTCAGGTCGGCTGCGGCGCACCAGGCCACGGCGCGCCAACCGGTCGATGAGGGCCGTCGTCGCGGCGGGGCGTAGACCCGTGGCGGCGCTGACCGCGCCGGCCGACGCCGGGCCGTCGGCGAGCCGGTCGAGGCAGCGCAGGTCGGCGGGCCCCAGCCCGAGGCGCCGTCCGACGGCGTCGTCGAACGCCTGGACGGACCGCTGGTAGCCCTGCATCGCCTCGCCGAGTGCGTGCACCAGACCGGCCTGAGAGGGGTGACCGGCCGGCGCCATGGACCCTGCCTTTCGATGATCGGAACGTCCGATGTTCGTGAGGAAGGCTAGCGAGCCGGCGGCCGGCGGTCCTGCGCGACGGCGTCGGTGGCGGCCGGCCGACGACCCCGCACTAGCGTCTGGGTCAGTGTCAGGGTGACAGCACCGCTCACGCGGTGGTTGGGTCCTGATCATCGGTTGTCTGGCTCATAGCGTCGGTGCCGCCCTTGGGTTGGCGTTCATGCGTTTTGCCGGCGACCGGTGT
>NZ_JBTJJV010000019.1:0-65154 GCF_054456855.1 Terrabacter sp. AAH1
CGCCCAGAGCTGGACCAGGATCCTCTGGCGCTGCTGGCACGACCACGTGCCCTACGACCCCGACCTACACGGACGCTTGGTGGTCCTCCAACAACAGACCGCTTGACATAGGGCTCTCAGTGCTCGAGGGCCTTCTCCATGGCGTCGGCCACGGCTCCCGGCAGCACTCCCGGCTCGGCCCGCAGTCCCGCGACCGCACCCACCCGGTCGGCGTCCGAGCGGTTCTGGCCGAGCTTCGCCTTGCCCTCGACGGACTCGACGACCACCTCGACGCCGACGATCCCGAGCAGCTGCCCGCGGAGGTACTTCTCGGGGGCGTCCGCCACGTGCCACCGCCCCTCCCGATGGGCCTCGTGGCGCTCGGTCAGGCGGGTGACGACGTCGAGCACCCAGTCGGGGTCGTCGTGCACCGTCACGGCCCCACGCAGGTGGACCTCGCTGTAGTTCCACGTGGGCACGACGCGCCCGTGCTCGGCCTTGGCGGCATACCAGCTGGGCGAGATGTAGGCGTCGGCACCGGTGACGACGACGAGACCCGGCGATCCGGGCACGATGCGCTCCCACTGCCCGTTCTTGCGGCCCAGGTGACCGAGCACCCGGTCACCCTCGACGACGATCGGCAGCAGCGTCGCGTCCGGGACCCCGTCGGGACCGACGGTGACGAGGTGGGCGGACGGCTGTGCCTCGAGGAAGGCGTGCAGGTCGGACTCGGCCATGCCGAAGGCCTTGGGGACGTACATGCCTCGATCGTCGCATGCGCCCGTCGAGCCTCGGCAGCACGGAGCCCGCCGCAGGGAGGGGCGGCGGGCTCCGTCGACGAGAGGTCTTCAGCTGTGGCGGTGCGGCGCCCGCCGGACGGCCGGCCGGGGCTGGGCCGACCACGGTCGGGGGCTGCCGGCGGGCGGCGACACGGCCGTCGCCGGAGCCCCTGCCGGGGTGGTCTGGGCCGCAGCTGCCGGGTCGAGGCGCTCGGCGATGCTGCGCAGGAGGTGCGCGGCCCGGACGCCGCGTCGCACTCGGGTGGGCTTGGGCGCGTGGTGTCGCTCGGCGACCCGCTGGTGGATCAGCTCGCGGGCGAGCGCCTCCTGGAGCGAGAGGCCGACCGTGCTGCCGCTGCCGTACGTGCCGCTGTAGGTGCTCATGACAGGCTCACTTTCGCTCGCTTGACGCGGATGTCGCCGCTGCCGGAGTGGACGGAGAGGCCGGCTCGGGCCTCGGAGTCCCCGGGGCCGTCGGTGCTCTCGAGGTCGACGTCGACGTCGCCCGTGACGCTGTTGAGGTCCAGGTAGGTCGCGACGCCGTTCGCGATGCCGATGCTGACGTCGCCGGTGCCGGTCTTGGCCTGGACCTGGCCCCCGTGCACCGCGCCGAGCACGACGTCGCCGGTGCCGGTCATCAGCTCGAGGTCGCCGGTGCTCGCGTCGATGTGGAGGTCGCCCGAGCCGGTGCGGGCCTTGACGCCGGCGTCGGTGCGCCGGATCGAGATGTCGCCGCTGCCCGAGACGAGGTCGAGTCGGCCGCCGGCCGATCCGATGGAGACGTCACCCGACCCGGTCTTGGCGTTGACGTCACCGCGGCTCGACTGCAGGGTGAGGTCGCCCGAGCCGGACTTGAGGTGCGCGGAGCCGACCTCGTGGAAGGTGAGGTCGCCCGCGCCGGTGCTGACCCGCACGTCACCGAGCAGGCCGGTGGCGGCGACGTCGCCAGCGCCCGTCTTGGCCTCGACCGTGCTGCTCGTCGGCAGCTCGATCTCGACGTCGACCGAGCCCTTGGAGCCGAAGGCGAAGAAGCTCTCGCGCTTGGGGGCGATGACGACGACGTCGTTGCCGTGCGCCTCGACGGTGAACTTCTCGGCCATCTCGGCGCCGCTCTTGCCGCGGGGGACGAGCCGGACGGTCGTGGTCGGCGCCTCGCCCGCCGTCAGCGTGACGTCGCCGACGAGGAGCTCGACCTTGAGGTTGATCGGACCCGTGGTGTCGAAGCGGGTCTCGAGGTTGGTGCTCATGGGATGTCCTTTGTCTCGAAGAGTGCGTATGCCGTGTGGCGGGTGCGTGAGGGCGGGTGCGTCGCCGTGGGGCGGGTCAGCGCACCCAGCCCTGGACCCGCTTGTTCGAGGAGCGGTTGCGCCCTGGCGCGCCGGGACCGAACTGGGGGCCGGGGGGCATCGGCGGGAAGCCGGGCGCGGGCCCCGGGGCTGCCGTCGCCGCCCGCACGGCATTGACGATCCAGGTGTTGAGCGACTGGCCCCGGCTCGTGGCGAGCTCTTCGGCACGGGCCTTGAGGACCTCGGGCAGGCGGAGGGTGATGCGGGCGGTCTCGGGCCCTTCATCCTCGGCTGACACCGCAGTGGTGTCATCGGTGCGCACGCTCTGGGTGTCCTCGGCGAGGGCGGCCGGGCCGGCGCCGACGACGACGAAGACGGGCTCGCGGCCCTGGAGCCGAACCTCGACGGACGTGCCGTCGAGCTCGTTGGTGATCTCGGCCGCAGCGTGCGACAAGGCGTCCATAAGGGCCAGCCGCGCCGACGAGTCGAGGGCGAAGCCGATGCGCTCGGCGGCCTGCTCGGTCTCCGGACCCATCGCCCTGGCCGCCTGGGCGAGATCCCGACGCAGTGCGTCGACGTACTCCGTGATGTCCATGCGCATCACTATGACACCAGCATGGTGTCACGTCAACACCATGCCGACGCAGAGGCTGACGCGGGTACGTTCCGAGAGCCCCTCTCCACCCCTCGCCCAGCCCTCGAAAGGTCACCGATGCGCAGCCTCGGCACCTCCGACCGTCCCTCCGTCCGGGCCCTCTCCCACGCCATCGAGAAGGTCTCGTCCCGCACCCGGTCGCGGCAGTTCGTCCGGGTCATGCACCGGATGGGCGCCTCCCCCGCAGCCATCCTGCCGATCGTCAGGGAGTCCCCGAACTTCAAGGGACGGCGCTTCGAGGGCGAGGAGCCCTCGCTCCGGCCCCGCATCAAGGCCCAGACGAGCGCCCTGCTCGCCGCCATCCGCGTGCACGGCCGGGGCGAGCCGGTCGGCACCGTGCCCGTCGTCGCGGCCGAGCCGCCGCAGCAGCCGGGCGAGCTCGCCGTCACGTGGTACGGCCACGCCACGACGGTCATCGAGATCGACGGCGCGCGCTTCCTCGTCGACCCGGTGTTCAGCGAGCGGGTGTCACCGATCCGACACGCCGGCCCGAAGCGCCTGCACGAGGTGCCCGGCTCGATCGCCGACCTGCCCAGCATCGACGCGGTGCTCATCAGCCACGACCACTACGACCACCTCGACCAGCCCTCGATCGTCCGGCTCGAGCAGACCCACCGGCCGCACTATGTCGTGCCGCTCGGCGTCAACGCGCACCTGCTCGCGTGGGGCGTGCCCGAAGAGCGCATCACCGCCCTCGACTGGCGCGGCGAGACCGAGGTGGCCGGCATCCGGCTGACCTGCACCGAGGCCCGCCACAACTCGGGTCGCGGCCTCGTCGACAGCCAGACCCTGTGGGCCGGCTGGGCCCTCCACGGCCCCGCGCACTCGGCCTACTTCCCCGGCGACTCCGGCACGTCGAAGCGCTTCGCGAGCATCGGCGCCGACCTCGGCCCCTTCGACCTCACGCTCATGCCGGTCGGCGCCTACGACTCGTTCTGGCCCGACATCCACATGGACCCCGAGCAGGCCCTCGCCGCCCACCGCGACGTCAACCGCATCGGCGACGACGCCGAGGCGCTCGTGGCCGACGACGCCGGCGTGGCGGACGGGTTCATCGCCGGCGACCAGCGCATCGACACCCCCGGCGGGGCGCACGAGGAGGGCGAGCCCACCGAGACGACCCGCACGGTGCGCACCGCCGCGCGCGAGTCGCTGCTCGTGCCGGTGCACTGGGCCACGTTCAACCTGTCGATGCACTGGTGGGCCGAGCCCGTACGCCGGTTGCGCCGTGCTGCTGCCGAGGCCGGCGTGCCCGTCGCCTTCCCCCGCGTCGGCCAGCGCGTCGACCTCGCCGGTGACGACGCGCGCTCCGTCGCCAAGGCGCACTCCGACCCGTGGTGGGAGGTCTGCTCGGCGGCCGAGGACCGCGACTGACGTTCACACGGCCGTCACCCGATCTCCACGGGGGAACTCGGGCGACTCCCCCGTCGCTGGACGAGAATGACGGTGGCCCTTCCCGGGGCCGCCGACCGTGATTGCACGACAGGCAGGAGAAGCCAGTGCAGCTCCCGATCCTGCGCCGGATGGGCGCCCCGACCGCGACGCAGCGCAGCCGCGCCGCCGGCTCGCCGAACTACCGCGACGGTGAGTTCCGTTCCCACGAGCCGACGCACGTCGTCGCCACGTCCGAGGCCGAGGGTCCCGGCAGCATGCTCATGACGATGGTGCGCGAGTTCGGCCGTGGACGCCCCCGCGGCACCGTGCCCCTCGTCCGGCCGCGCCACCCGCACGAGCCCGCCGACCTCGCCGTCACGTGGTACGGCCACGCGACGAGCGTCGTCGAGCTCGACGGCCGCCGCTTCCTGCTCGACCCCGTCTTCGGCAACCGTGCCTCGCCGTCGGTCGTCGCCGGACCGAAGCGGCTGTACCCCGTGCCCGGACCCATCGCCGAGCTGCCGCACCTCGACGCCGTCGTCATCAGCCACGACCACTACGACCACCTCGACGAGCCGTCGATCCGGCAGCTCGAGCGCACCCACCGGCCGCACTACGTCGTGCCGCTGGGCGTCGACGAGCACCTGCGCTCCTGGGGCGTGCCGACGGGACGCATCACGAGCCTGGACTGGCGCGAGGAGACCGAGGTCGCCGGCATCCGCATCACCTGCTGCGAGGCGCGCCACTTCTCCGGTCGCGGCTTCGTGCGCAACCAGACGCTGTGGGCGGCCTGGTCGCTGCACGGGCCGCAGCACTCGGTGTTCTTCGGCGGCGACTCCGGCCCGACCCACCGCTACGCCGACATCGGCGCCGACCTCGGGCCGTTCGACCTGACGATCATCCCCATCGGCGCCTACAGCGTGCACTGGCCCGACATCCACCTCGACCCCGCCCAGGCCATCGAGGCACACCTCGACCTCAACAAGGGCGAGACCGACTCGGTCATGCTGCCGATCCACTGGGCGACCTTCAACCTCGCCACGCACTGGTGGAGCGAGCCGATCCGCTGGGCCCGCCGCGCCGCTGCCGAGAGCGGAGTCCGCCTGGTCGCACCCAAGGTCGGCACGCGGATCGAGCTGAGCGGCAACGACATCGACGAGGTCGTCGCCGCCCACCAGGACCCTTGGTGGGAGGCCTGCGCCGCAGACGCCGACCGCGACTGACCTCTCCCTCAGGTGTCTGCGGCGGCGCTCTCCGTGGGCCGGAAGATCCAGCGCTTCATGGCGACGAACCGCACGGCCGTCGACAGCACGTTCGCGACGGCGACGACCGCGGTCTGCACCGCTGTGCCGGACTCGGGCGCGACGCGACCGAGCACGGCGAGCGCGAGGGTCGTGGCGGCATACGTGATCGCGAAGATGACGAGGGCCTGGCCGTGGTGCGACACCATGCGCTCGCGGCCGGTCACGCCGAAGGTCCACGCCCGGTTGGCCGCGGTGTTGACGATCGTCGCGACGACGAGCGCGACGCCGTTGGCGAGCTGCGACCCGAGGCCGGCGTGCTCGAGCGCCGCGAAGAGGCCGAGGTGCAGGGCAGTCGAGAGCACACCGACCCCGGCGAACCGGATCACCTGTCGGGACAAACGGATCCGCGCCACCGGCGAGGCCACGTGCGTGGCCCCGCCGGTGCGGAAGTCGGTCATGGCCGCGCTCACTGAGCCGACGACACGGGCTGGGTCAGGTCGTAGAAGGTGGAGCCGTCGATCTCGACCGAGGTGAAGTTCGCCTGCACCCAGGCGCTGATCTCGGACGAGGCGCTGCTGCCACCGTTCTGGTTGCCGAAGCCGCGCCCACCACCGGCGAAGTAGTGGATCTTGCCGTCGGCGACGTACTGCTGGAACTGGGCCAGGGTCGGGCTCGGGTCGGAGCCGTTGAACCCGCCGATCGCCATGACCGGCAGCTGCGTGCCGAGTTGGAGGCCGGCCGCGGTCTGTGAGCCGATGGCCGCGGCGACCCACGTGTACTGGTCGGCGTTGGCCGACAGGGCCGCGACGACGGCGGTGCTGGGCGTCTCGGCGTTGAGCAGGCCACCCATGGCGCCCCCTCCGCCCTGCGGCCCACCCGGGAATCCGCCGCCGCCACCCGGGCCGCGGCTGGAGCCGGCGGGACCCGCGGTGACGATCGACCCGGAGTGGCCCTGGGCCGTCGTCGACACGGCATACGCCCCCGGGCCGGCGAGTCCCGCGACGAGCGCACCGGCGACGACGAGCGGCACGGCGCGCACGTGCAGCCAGCGCGTCGCGAGGATGAGCAGGGCCGCCGCCATGCCGACCGCGAGCACCGAGACGCGCAGCCAGTCGCCGTATGCCGTCGTGCGGGACAGGAGGATGAAGCTCCAGGTCGCCGCCGCCGCGGTCGCGAGCGCGAGGACGACCGTGCCGGCACCGCTGGCGCGGCGCTGCCAGGCCTCGACCGCGCCCATGCCGACAAGCGCGCCGATCGCGGGGGCCAGGGCCACCGTGTAGTACTCGTGGAAGATGCCGGCCATGAACGAGAAGACGAGCATCGTGACGACGAGCCAGCCGCCCCAGACGAGGTAGGCCGCGCGGCGCAGGTCGGTGCGCGGGCGCCGGCCCCGGAACCACAGGCCGGCCGCGAGCAGCACCAGCGCGCTCGGGATGAGCCACGAGACCTGGTCGCCGACGCTCGAGGAGAACATCCGGAACAGTCCGGTCGCACCCCAGTTGCCGCCGCCACCGCCACCGACGGAGCCGGTCTCGTCACCGTTGATGCGGCCGAGACCGTTGTAGCCGAAGGTCAGCTCGAGGAACGAGTTCGTCTGGCTGCCACCGATGTAGGGGCGGGCAGACGCGGGAATCAGCTCGACGATCGCGACCCACCAGCCGGCCGACAGCACCATCGCGCCGACGGCGAGCAGGGAGTGGACGATCCGCCTCCGCAGGGTCGTGGGCGCCGCGACGAGGTAGGCGAGGCCGAAGAACGGCACGACGAGGAGAACCTGGAGAGTCTTGGTGAGGAAGCCCAGGCCGATGAAGACGCCGACGACCATCATCCACTTCGGGGATGCCTGCTCGATGGCCTTCACCGTCGCCCACGCGCCGAGCGCCATGAGCAGGGTGAGGAGGGCGTCCGGGTTGTTGAAGGTGAACATCAGGGCCGCGACCGGCGTGAGCGCGACGACGGCGCCACCGATGAGACCCGCGGCGGCACCGAACTGGCGCTTGACCGTCGCGTAGACGACCCCCACCGTCGCGACGCCCATGAGGGCCTGCGGGAGGAGGATCGCGAAGGAGCTGAGGCCGAGCACCCGCACCGACAGGGCCATCACCCAGAGGGAGGCCGGGGGCTTGTCGACGGTGATCGAGCCGGCCGCGTCGGAGCTGCCGAAGAAGAAGGCCTTCCAGCTGTCGGCGCCGGCCTGGACGGCCGCGGAGTAGAACGAGTTCGCGTAGCCGCTCGCCGTGAGGTTCCACGTGTAGAGCACGAGTGTCGCAACGAGCAGGCCGAGCAGCGCCGGACGCGCCCAGACGGGGTCTGCGTCGGGCCCGCGCCACAGGCGCTGGAAGCGGTTGGGACGACCCGCACGGGCGGCGGCGGGCGTCGAGTGGGTCCGGGGGCGCGGGTCGGCCGGCCCCGAGGGCGCCGGTGCGGAGCTGCCCGCCGTGCCCGTGGTCGTGAGGGTCATGGTGTCCATGGCTCAACGCTCGGGCCCGCGGCTGTGCCGTTGCTATGACCCGACTTTGGTGCGGGAATGAGCACCCGTGGCCCGGGCCCTGGCGGGACCTCAGACGGCGGCGGGGAGGAGCAGGCTGAACGTCGTGTCGCCCGGCTTGCTCTCGAGCTCGACGCGACCGCCGTGGGCCTTGCTCACCGCGGCCACGATCGACAGGCCGAGGCCGGTGCTTCCGCCGGCCCTCACGCGCGCGTCGTCACCGCGGGCGAAACGCTCGAAGACGTTGGGCTGCAAGGTCTCCGGCACACCAGGACCGTCGTCGTGGACCGCCACGCGAACCCACTCCCCCTCCGGGCGCACGGACGTCGTGACACGGGTGCCGTCGGGGGTGTGCGTGCGGGCGTTGCCGAGGAGGTTGGCGACGACCTGGTGCAGGCGTGCCGCGTCACCCCGGACCTCCACCGGATCGGGCGGCAGGTCGAGGTCCCACCGGTGGCCCGGCGAGGCGGCGTGGGCGTCGCTGACGGCGTTGATGACGAGCATCGACACGTCGACCGGTGCCTCCTCGAGCGGGCGGCCGGCGTCCAGTCGCGCGAGGAGCAGGAGGTCCTCGACGAGCGAGCTCATCCGGTTCGCCTCGGACTCGATGCGGCCCATGGCGTGGGTGACGGTCTGCGGCACGGCGTTCGGCTCGCGGCGCGACAGCTCCGCGTAGCCCTTGATCGACGCGAGCGGCGTGCGCAGCTCGTGCGAGGCGTCGGCGACAAACTGGCGCACCCGCTGCTCGCTCTGGTGGCGCGCGTTGAGGGCCTCGTCGACGTGGTCGAGCATCTCGTTGAACGCTGCTCCGACCTGGCCGACCTCGGTGCGCGTGTCGGTGTCGGCGGCGTCGACGCGCTCGGCGAGCGCCACCTTGCCCGAGTGCAGCGGCATGCGCGAGACCTTCGTCGCGGTCGCAGCCACCCGACGCAGCGGCTCGAGGTTGCGCCGCACGAGCCAGGTCCCGAGGACGGCGACGAGGATGATGCCGGCCCCGACTGCCATCACCACGACGACCACCATCTGCTGGATGGTGCGCTGCACCGGCTCGATGGGCAGGCCCACGACGAGCGCGCCGGGAGTCACGGGACTCGATGGACTCGCCTGCAGACCCGCGGACAGCGAGCGAAGCCGATAGGTGCCCAGGCCCGTCAACGTGACGTTCTCCGGGTCCCGGCCCAGTGCCGCCATGTTGAGCGCCGTCAGCTGGGACGACGTCAGGACCTTCCACTCCCGCTCGACCGACACCCGGCCGAGAGGGATCGGGTAGTCGTCCGTCGGGCTCGACGGGATGAAGGCCACCAGTCCCTCGTCGCCGGGGCCCCGTGGCCCGTGCTCGGTGGCATCGAACTCGATCCCGCGACGGTCGACGAAGATCTGCTGGATCGCGGTGTTCAGCTGGTCGTCGACCTGGCCGGTCAGCTGCCGGTCGAGCGCAACGACGGTGAAGGCACCGATGGCAGAGCTGAGCACGGCGAAGAGCGCGAGGGTCGACGCCACGAGCTTGGCGCGGAGCGTCCAAGCCGACCACGGCCGCACCCGGTCCTGGGCGTCGGCGAGGCGCTCCCGCAGGGTGCGCTGGTCCTCTGCGGGCTCTTCGGAGGCAGCACCGGAAGGGAAGCCGGCCGCGGGAGCGAGGGGGACGGCATACGTGCGCGTGTCGTCGGTGCGCTGGTCGGCGGGCTCGTCGGTGAAACCGACCTCCGGGCCCCGGAGGTCAGGGGCGGGCGCGCCGTCGGCGTCGGGCAGGTCGGCGGGGTCGGGAAGGTCCGGGCGCTCGGGTCGGTCGAACTTCTCGACGGGCGCGTCAGACGGCCGGCTTGAGGACATAACCAGCCCCTCGCATCGTGTGGATCATCGGCTCGCGACCCGCGTCGATCTTCTTGCGGAGGTACGAGATGTAGAGCTCGACGACGTTGGCCTGCCCGCCGAAGTCGTAGTTCCAGACACGGTCGAGGATCTGGGCCTTGGACAGCACCCGCTTGGGGTTGCGCATCAGGTAGCGCAGCAGCTCGAACTCCGTTGCGGTCAGGTGGATCTCGTCACCGGCGCGCATGACCTCGTGGCTGTCCTCGTCGAGCGTGAGGTCACCGACGACGAGCACCGAGTCGGACGACGAGACCGCGACCGTGGTGCGCCGCATGAGGGCGCGGACGCGGGCCACGACCTCCTCGAGCGAGAAGGGCTTGGTGACGTAGTCGTCGCCGCCGGCGGTGAGGCCCGAAACGCGGTCCTCGACGGCGTCCTTGGCGGTGAGGAAGAGGACCGGAACGTTGCTGTTGTCGGCGCGCATGCGGCGCAGCACCTCGAGCCCGTCGAAGTCCGGCAGCATCATGTCGAGGACCACCGCGTCGGGGTCGAACTCCCGAGCGGCGCGCACGGCCTCCATGCCGGTGCCTGCGGCCCGCACGTCCCACCCCTCGTAGCGCAGGGCCATGCCGAGCAGCTCGGTGAGGTTGGCCTCGTCGTCGACGACGAGCACCCGCACCGGGGAGCCGTCGAGGCGCTGGAGGCGGGCCGCTGCGGGCTTGGTCTTCTCGCTCATGTCATCCAGTGAAACCTGTGGGGCTGTGCGGTGACCAGCACATCCCTGTGCGAATCCTGTGGAGCGTCTGTCCCGAAGTCCCAGCACCCCGACGGGTCAGCCACAGCGCCTGCACAGGCAGTGGTTCGACCGTGGCTGTCATGAGCAACGAGTCCACCACGCCGGGCCCGGCCGAACAGCCGCGGCCGAGCCTGCCGCAGTTCGACCCGAAGGGGCCGGACACCCAGGTCCTTCCGGCGTCCCCGCCGACGAGCGAGCTCCCCGTGACGCCGCCGAGCACCCCCTACGCGTATGCCGGCATGCCCGCTCCCGAGGGCCCCTCCCCCATCGCGGGCCCGTCCGTCCCGACGGCGGCCACCGGTCTGCAGCCGCGGACCGACCCTGCGGGCCGCTGGAGCGCGAAGAAGACCGCCGTGACCGCCGGTCTCGCGCTCGTGCTGGCCTCGGCCGGCGCGATCGGCGCTGCTGCAGCCATGCCCGCGGGGTCGTCGGGCGGGGACTCGTTCCGGGGTCCGGGCGGTGGCCGCAGCTTCCAGCTGCCCGGTGGCAACGGCCAGGGCGGCTTCGGCGGGCCGAACCAGCAGCTGCCCAACCTCCAGAACGGCGTGCCGGGTGGGGGCCTGAGCGGCATGGACCCGAACCAGCTGAGCCAGCTCGACCCGCAGGACCTGCTCGACCAGCTGGACCAGCTCGACCAGCTCGACCAGCTCGACCAGCTCGACCCCGGCGTCGACCCGTTCTCGCGCAGTGACCCCGACGACGACGGCACCGCCGGAGGCAGCAAGACCACCTGACCCCCGCATGGGCACTGGACGGCTCAGCGCGTCGCGCGCAGCCCCGCGGCGTAACCCTCGAGCGCCCTCGTCGCCCGGCCGACCTCGTCCTCGACCCGGGCGACGAGGGCTTCGTCGGCGAGGCGCCCGGCAGCTCCGAGGTCCTCGACCTGCTTGCACACGTCGGCGAGCACCGCGGCGCCGAGGTTGGAGGCGGACCCTTTCAGCCCGTGCGCGATCCGGCCCTGGCTCTCCGCGTCACCCTCGGCGTGCGCGGCGCGCAGGTCGGTGACGCGCTGGCGGGCTCCCTCGCCGAAGCGGTCGATGAACCGCAGCAGCAGCGACGGGTCACCGGGCTCGAGGTCGCGCAGCTCGGCGAGCCTCCGGTCGTCGAGCACCGGGGGTGTCGAAGGTTCCGGCACGGCCGGGGTCACGGGCGTCTGCGGCTGGGCCCGGTGTGCCCCACCGGTCCAGCGTTGCAGCGTCGAGGCGAGCAGGGCGACGTCGATCGGCTTGGTCAGGAAGTCGTCCATGCCGGCCTGCAGGCACCGCTCGCGCTCTCCGGCGATCGCCGACGCCGTCATCGCGATGACGGGCAGCCGCCGGCCGTCCGGCTCCTGCGCGCGGATCTCGCGCGTCGCCTCGTAGCCGTCCATCTGCGGCATCTGGCAGTCCATGAGCACGGCCGCGAGCTCTTCGCCGTGGTGTCGGTGGGCGGCCACCCCCTCGACGCCGTTGCCGGCGAGCACCACGGCATACCCGAGGCTTTCGAGGATGCCCTTGGCGACGAGCTGGTTGATCTCGTTGTCCTCGACGACGAGGACGGTTCCGAGGGGTCCGTCGGCCCCGGACGGCACCACGACGGCGGTGGCACCCGCGACCCCGACACCGTGTCCGACGTCGTCGGGGAGCACCAGGTCGCGACCGGCGACGTCGGACATGGTGTCGAAGAGCGCCGACGGCATGACCGGCGCGGTGAGCGTCGAGTCGACGCCCGAGTCCGTCAGGGTCGTCGCATCGGGTGGTGGCACGTGGGCACACACGAGCACGACGCGTACGCCCGCGAAGCGCTCGTCGGAGCGGATCAGCCGCGCGACCTCGAGCCCCCCGACGCCCGTGCCGGGGTCGTCCAGCACCACGACGTCGACCGGCGAGCCGCCTCGCTCGGCCCGGTCGAGCTCGACGAGCCCGTCGACACCCGTGCTCGCGGCCGTCACCGACATCGACCAGGCGGCCAGCTGCTCCTCGACGCGTCGGCGGTGGTCCGCGTTGGCGCCCACGACGAGCGCACGCAGGCCCGACACGGCCGCGACCTGCGACTCGGTGCGGCCGAGGCCACCTGTCGTCCGGGTGGCGAAGGCGGCGGTGAACCAGAACGTGCTGCCCCGGCCCGGCTCGCTGACGACGCCGATCTCGCCCCCGAAGGCCGTCACGATCTGCCGGCTGATGGCCAGACCGAGACCGGTGCCGCCGTACTCGCGCGTCGTCGACGAGTCGCCCTGCGAGAAGGACTCGAAGAGCCGCGAGCGCACCTCGGGCGAGATGCCGGGCCCGGTGTCGGTGACCTCGACGCGCAGGACCGGACCGGCGGCCGTCTGGCGCTCGAGCGACAGGTGCGCCGAGACGCTGCCCGTGTCGGTGAACTTGACGGCGTTGGTGGTGAGGTTGGCGATGACCTGCCCGAAGCGCACCGGGTCGCCCGAGACCATCAGCGGCACGTCGGCGGAGTGGGTCACCGACAGGTTGAGCGACTTGGCGCGGGCCCGTTCGGCGAGCAGCGCCACCCCACGCTCGAGCACCGCGGCCGGGTCGAAGTCGACCGCTTCGAGCTCGAGCCGCCCGGCCTCGATCTTGGAGAGGTCGAGGATGTCGTTGACGAGCTCGAGCAGGACGCGTCCCGCCTGGTCGATGCCGTCGGAGAGGCGCCGCTGGTGCGGGGTCAGCTCGGTGCGGCCGAGCAGCTCGGAGAGGCCGATGACGCCGTTGAGGGGCGTGCGGATCTCGTGGCTCATCGTCGCGAGGAACTCGGACTTCGCGCGCGAGGCCTCCATGGCGGCGTCGCGGGCGTCGGCGAGCCGCTGCGCCGTCCACTCGCGGTCGGCGACCCGGGCGAAGAGGGCGGTGAGCTGCGTGATCGTCGCGGCGTCGGACGCGACGGGCGGCGCGGTGCTGCGCATGTCGAGCACGACGACGCAGGCGACGCGGTCCTCGGCGATGACCGGCACGGCCACGATGACCGACCCCGCGGGCGACGCGTCGGCGACGACGGTGCGGTCGGCGGCGGCCCGCGCCGCGAACTCCATGCCGACCTCGACCTGCAGCGTGCTCACCTCGGTGCCGTCGGGCGCGACGATCGGCGACCCGAGCGCACCTCCCGCGTCGAGGACCGTCGCGAGCACCGGCCGCCACGTCGTGTGCCGGGCCACCTCGACGAGAACGGCGGGCAGTGCCTCGTCGAGCGTCGCCGACTCGTTGGCTGCGGTCGCGAGTGCCGTGACCAGGCCGAGGGCCTGCTCGGCGTCCTTCTGCTCGGTGATGTCGTGCGCGGTGCCACCCATCCGGATCGCGTTGCCCTCGGGGTCGCGCGTGACGAGCCCGCGGCCGCGGATCCAACCGGTCTCGCCGCCCGTGCGCAGCACCCGCGCGTCGAACTCGAAGGAGTCCTCGGAGGTGACGGCCGCACCGACCGTCGCGGCGACGTGGTCGCGGTCGTCGGGGTGGATGCGGGCGAGGAAGCCCTCGTAGGTGGGCGCGAGCTCGCTGCGGTCCATGCCGTAGATGCGGTAGAGCTCGTCGGACCACGACACGCGGTCGCTGCCGACGTCCCACTCCCAGCTGCCGATCTTCGCGATGGCCTGCGCCTCGGCGAGCTGGTCGAGCAGCTTGCGCTGGGCGCTGTGCTCGCTGACCCGGTGCATCCAGCCGCGCCGGCGGCCCGACTCGTCGACGAGCGGCGTGTGCGACACCAGGGCCCAGAACCGCTCGCCGCGGGAGTCGAGCAGGCTGCACTCGAGGTTGTCGCCCGGTTCGCCGCGCGTCGCGAGCTCGTCGAGGTGCCGGCGGAACTGCACCTTGCCGACGTCGTCGACGGCCTCGAAGACCGAGAAGCCCACCATCTCATCGGGGTCGCGACCGAGCAGCTGAGCCATCCGGGCGTTGGCGAAGAGCGTGCGGCCGTCCTCGTCGAAGACCCACAGCCCGTCGGGGGACGCGGCGACCATCCAGCGGAAGAGCTCCTCCCCCACCGTGGCGTCTTCGTCCGGAATTCCCGACATGCCCAGATCCTCGCCCATTCCGGGGCCGCTCGCCCGGAAGTCACGCCGCGCACCTACGATCGGGTCGACCTCTCCTCTCCGATCGGAGCCCGCGTGACCCAGCCTCCCGGCGACCTCGACGCCCGCGAAGAGCCGCACGACGACAGCGTCGGCGCCCGCCTCAACTGGCTGCGGGCCGGTGTGCTCGGCGCCAACGACGGCATCGTCTCGACGGCCGGCGTCGTCGTCGGCTTCGCCAGCGCGAGCGACGACCGGGCGGCGATCATCCTGGCCGGCATCGCCGCCCTGGCGGCGGGCGCGATGTCGATGGCTGCCGGCGAGTACGTCTCCGTCAGCACCCAGCGCGACTCCGAGCGCGCGCTCATTAAGCTCGAGAAGCAGGAGCTGCACGACGACCCTGACGGCGAGCTCGAGGAGCTGACCCAGCTCTACGAGGCCAAGGGCATGAGCCGGGGGCTGGCGGTCGAGGTGGCGCGCGAGCTCACCGCGCACGACGCCCTGGCGGCGCACGCCGAGGCCGAGCTCGGCATCGACCCCGACAACCTCACGAGCCCGTGGCACGCCGCCGGCGCCTCGATGGTGGCGTTCGTCGTCGGCGCGCTCCTGCCGCTGCTGACGATCACCTTCAGCCCCGAGAGCGTCCGCATCCACGTCACCGTCATCAGCGTGGCAGCTGCCCTCGCGCTGACCGGCTGGGTCAGCGCCCGGCTCGGCCGCAGCCCGGTGCCGCGCGCCATCGCGCGCAACGTGGCCGGCGGGCTCGCCGCCATGGCGGTCACGTACGCCATCGGCGCGCTCGTCGGGGTCAGCCTGGGCTGAGCGAGCCCGTCCCCCGACGGCTCCGCTGGGACGACGCACGCGGCATACGGCACCGACCACGCCCGGCGGGCTGTAGAGTCGATCTGTCTCCAGCGGCCCGTTCTTGGGCCGATGCCGTATGCCGGCCGGGGACGTCGGGCGCGCGACGGCGCGTCCACCGGGACTCGGGCCGAGTCCGCCGCCGACACCGCGTCACCCGTTCGACTTGGGGTGAGGGTGCCGTTCCGGGCATCGGACCCGCGTCCGCCGCGTCATCAGGAGGAACATGGCAACGCGCGTCCGCCGCCGACCCGACGGCCAGGGCCAGAACCAGCGCAAGGACGACCCCGCACCGCTCATCCCCGTGCTCGCCCGCAGGGTGCGCGAGGTCGAGTCCCGGGTGTCGAGCAAGGGCAAGGCCAGCCCGACGAACCGCACCAAGTTCCTGGTGGTCGCCCTGCTCATGCGCTCCGAGCGGGCCCGGGTGCGCGACGACGCGACGATCCCCGGCGGCACCCGCGCCGACCTGCTCAAGCGCCTCGACGGCATCGCGACGATCCTCGCCCAGATCGCAGCGCGCGACACGAGCCTGCTGACGCTGCTCGACGCGAACGCCAAGCCGGGGCCCGCGGCCCAGCAGATGCGCCGCGACTGGCTGCTCGAGTCGGGCGCCGAGCTCGCCGAGGAGGACCTCGTCATCCAGGCGCCGGAGCCGCCGCGGCCCGTCGTGCCCCCGCAGATCGCCGCCCGCCAGGTCACGCCCCAGTCGGTGCCGTCGCGCGCCCTCGCCAACCCGTTCCTCACGCCCGACCTCGGCCGGGCTCAGCAGGAGTACCTGCCCGGCCGCCTCGCCGGTTGGGACCTGCTCAGCCCGCTCTACCGCGCCTTCGAGCAGGGCGCCGGCGGCGAGGCCGCCTCGATGGAGCTGCCGCCGACGCCGCAGATCGACCGGTTCTCACCGCCCGGTTCGCAGCTCATGGTCCACCAGTCGCGCTTCCTCCAGAGCGTGCAGGAGGGCCACCGCACCTTCCTGCTCGCCGACGAGCCGGGCCTCGGCAAGACGGCGCAGTCGGTGATGGCCGCCTCGATCGCGAACGCCTACCCGATGCTCGCGGTGGTGCCCAACGTCGTGAAGATCAACTGGGCCCGCGAGGTCGAGCGGTGGACGCCGCAGCGCCGGGTCACGGTCATCCACGGCGACGGCAACGACGTCGACGCGTTCGCCGACGTCTTCGTCGTCAACTACGAGATCCTCGACCGGCACTTCGGCTGGCTGTCGAGCTTCGGCTTCCGCTCGATGGTCGTCGACGAGGCCCACTTCATCAAGAACCTCGGTTCGCAGCGGTCGCAGCAGGTGCTCGCCCTCGGCGACCGGCTGCGAGCCACGACACCCGGCGGCAACCCGCTGCTCATCGCCCTCACCGGCACGCCGCTCATCAACGACGTCAAGGACTTCGACGCGATCTGGCGCTTCCTCGGCTGGATCAAGGACGGCAAGCCGGCCCCCGAGATCGTGCGCGAGCTCGACGGCATCGGCCTCACCCCCGCCGACCGCGGCTTCTACCCCGAGGCGCGCCAGGTCGTCATCGACCAGGGCATCGTGCGCCGCCGCAAGGTCGACGTGGCGAAGGACCTGCCCGACAAGCGCATCGCCGACATCACCGTCGAGCTCGACGACGACCTCGGTCGCTCGATCCGCGCGGCGGAGAAGGCCTTGGGCGACAAGCTCGCCCGCCGCTACCGCGCCTTCCTGGCCGAGGCCAACGCGACCGAGATCCCGGGCGAGCCCGACGAGGCGCTCATGCGCCGGGTCGCCGCGGGCGAGCTGCGTGCCGGCTCCGGCGAGAAGTCCGACGGCAAGAGCACCGAGAGCGTCTTCAGCCTCGTGCGCCGCATCGGACAGGCCAAGGCCCGCCTCGCGGCCGACTACGCGGCGCAGCTGTCTCACTCGGTCGGCAAGGTCGTGCTCTTCGCCAAGCACATCGACGTCATGGACACCGCCGAGCACGTGCTCGCCGAGGCGGGTCTGCGCACGGTGTCGATCCGCGGCGAGCAGACGACGAAGCAGCGCACCGACGCCATCGACGGCTTCCAGAACGACCCCGAGGTCTCCGTCGCGGTCTGCTCGCTGCTCGCGGCCGGCGTCGGCATCAACCTCCACGCCGCGTCCAACGTCGTGCTCGCCGAGCTGTCGTGGACGGCTGCCGAGCAGCAGCAGGCGATCGACCGTGTGCACCGCATCGGGCAGGACGAGCCGGTCACCGCCTGGCGCCTGCTCGCCGCCGGCACCATCGACTCGCGCATCGCCGAGCTCATCGACGCCAAGCAGGGCCTCGCGGCGCGCGCGCTCGACGGCTCGGACGTCGACGTGGCGAGCGGCGACACGGTCCAGCTCGACGCGCTCGTCGAGCTGCTGCGACGTTCGCTCGCCGAGGTCTGACTCCGGGACGTACGGCCCTACCTCCGCACCGGTCCCGGCGATGGACTGGTGACGTGCCGCTACCCCGCGGCCTCGAGGAGGAGACATGAGCACCACCATGCACGCGATCGTCTACCACGGCCCGGGCCACAAGGCCTGGGAAGAGGTGCCGAAGCCGACCGTCCAGGCCGACACCGACGCCGTCGTCAAGGTCGACACCGTGACCATCTGCGGCACCGACCTGCACATCCTCAAGGGCGACGTCGCCGCCGTCACCGACGGCCGGATCCTCGGGCACGAGGCGGTCGGCACGGTGGAAGAGGTGGGGCCGGGCGTCAAGAACGTCAAGCCGGGCGACCGCGTGCTCGTCTCCTGCATCACCGCGTGCGGTGCGTGCCGCTACTGCCGCGACGGCAGCTACGGCCAGTGCATCGGCGGTGGCGGCTGGATCCTCGGCCACAAGATCGACGGCACGCAGGCGGAGTACGTCAGGGTCCCGTTCGCGGACACGTCGACGTACGCCGTCCCCGAGGGTGTGACCGACGAGGAGGTGCTCATGCTGGCCGACATCGGGCCCACGGGCTACGAGGTCGGGGTGCTCAACGGCCGGGTGCGTCCCGGCGACGTCGTGGCCGTCGTGGGCGCCGGCCCGGTCGGGCTCTCCGCCATCATGGGCGCCAAGCTCTTCAGCCCCGCGCACGTCGTGGCCATCGACCTGGCCGACGCCCGGCTGGAGGCGGCCAAGCAGTTCGGGGCCGACGTCACGGTGAACCCCTCCCACGAGGACGCCGTCTCTGTGGTCCGGGCCCTGACGCAGGGACTGGGCGCCGACGTGGCGATCGAGGCGGTCGGGGTGGCGGCCACGTTCGAGCAGTGCACCGCCCTCGTGCGCCCCGGCGGCACGGTCGCGAACGTGGGCGTCCACGGCGGTCCGGCCAGCCTGCACCTGGAGGAGCTCTGGATCAAGAACGTGACCATCACGACGGGCCTCGTCGACACCTACTCGACGCCGACCCTGCTGCGGCTGCTGGCGACGCACCAGGTCGACCTGGCGCGGTTCGTGACGCACCGCTTCGCGATGGCCGACTTCCTCGACGCCTACGACACGTTCGCCCGCGCGGCCGAGACCGGCGCGCTCAAGGTCGTGCTGACCGGCTGAGTCCCTGCCGCACGCGCCGGCTCAGAGGTCGAGGTGCATGATGCTGAGGCCCACCCGCTCGCCGTCCGGCAGCTGGTGGGCCCTCGGCACCGTGCCGATCACGGTGAAACCGAGGCTCTCGTAGAGCCGCACCGCGCTCTTGTTCGTCGCCACCACGGCGTTGAACTGCATTGCGGCGAAACCGGACCGGCGTGCCCACTCGATCGAGTCGACGACGAGCGCTCGGCCGACGCCGAGACCACGGGCGTCCGGGGCGACCATGTAGCTGGCCGTCGAGACGTGCGCACCCGGGCCCGGACGGTTGCGCCCCATCTTGGCAGTGCCGAGCACGCGGTCGCCGTCGACCGCGACGCTCGCCCGCCCGCCGGGGCCGTTCTCGAGCCAGATGGCCCGGGCGTCCGACTCGGACAGGTCGACGGGGAACGGGAAGGTGTCTCCAGCCCGCACGACCTGCTCGATGATGGGCCACACCTGCGCCCAGTCCGCGTCGGCGTAGTCACGGACCGTCACTGCACTTGCCACTCGGGTTTCCTCATCTCTCAGGCACATTCGCGTCGAGCTCACTCAACCACGTCACCGAGGTCGCGTCGGACGGCATACGCCAGTCGCCGCGCGGCGAGAGCGAGCCCCCGGCGACGACCTTGGGCCCGTTCGGCAGCGCCGAACGCTTGAACTGGTTGGCGAAGTAGCGCTTGACGAAGACCTCCAGCCAGTGCCGGATCGTCGCGAGGTCGTATGCCGTCCGCTCGGCCTGCGGGTAGCCGGCGGGCCACTCCCCCGCCTCGCTGTCACGCCACGCGTTCCACGCGAGGTAGGCGATCTTGGACGGCCGGTAGCCGCGGCGCAGCATGTGGAAGAGCGTGAAGTCCTGCAGGGCGTAGGGCCCGATCATGGCCTGAGTGCTCTGTGGCTTGTCGCCGTCCCTGGCCGGCACGAGCTCGGGGCTGATCTCGGTGTCCAGGATCGAGGTCAGCGTGCCGGCGACCTCCTCGTCGAACTGGCGGGAGGAGACGACCCACCGGATGAGGTGCTGCATCAACGTCTTCGGCACGCCGGAGTTCACGCCGTAGTGGCTCATCTGGTCGCCCACGCCGTAGGTGCACCAGCCGAGGGCCAGCTCCGAGAGGTCGCCCGTGCCCAGCACGATGCCGCCGCGCTGGTTGGCGATGCGGAAGAGGTAGTCGGTGCGCAGCCCGGCCTGCACGTTCTCGAAGGTGACGTCGTAGACCTCCTCGCCCCGGCCGAACGGGTGGCCCATCGCCGAGAGCATCTGCGTGGCGGCCGGGCGGATGTCGAGCTCCTCCCACGTGACGTCGAGCGACTCCATCAGGGCGATGGCGTTGCTCTTCGTGTGGTCGCTCGTCGCGAAGCCGGGCATCGTGAAGGCGAGGATGTCGCTGCGGGGGCGGTCGAGCCGGTCCATGGCCTTGGCCGCGACGATGAGCGCGTGGGTCGAGTCGAGGCCGCCGCTGACGCCGATGACGACCTTCGGCTGGCCGATCGCTCGCAGCCGCTGCTCGAGGCCGGAGACCTGGATGTTGTACGCCTCGTAGCAGTCGAGCGCGAGCCGTGCCTCGTCGTCGGGCACGAAGGGGAAGCGGTCGACCTTGCGGAGCAGGCCGATGTCGCCGGCGGGCGGCGACAGCTCGATCTCGACGGTGCGGAACTCGCCCGTGCGGCCGGCGAGCGTGCGCCGGTTGTCGTCGAAGGTGCCCTGCCGCTGCCGTTCCTGGCGCAGCAGGTCGAGGTCGATGTCGGCGACTGACCGGCGCGGCCCCTCGGGGAACCGCTCGCTCTCGGCGAGCAGCGCGCCGTTCTCGTAGACCATCGTCATGCCGTCCCACGACAGGTCGGTCGAGCTCTCGCCCTCACCGGCGGCGGCGTAGAGGTAGGCGGCGAGGCAGCGGGCCGAGGCGCTGCGGGCGAGCAGGTGGCGGTCCTCTGCGCGGCTCACGGTGATCGGCGACCCGGACAGGTTGGTGAGCACGGTCGCGCCGGCCAGGGCGGCCTCGTGGCTCGGCGGCACGGGCACCCACATGTCCTCGCAGACCTCCACGTGCAGCACGAAGCCGGGCACGTCGGTGGCCTTGAAGAGCAGGTCGGGCCCGAAGGGCGCCCGGTCGCCCGCGACGTCGATCGTCTGGCCGCGCTGGTCGTCACCGGGCGCGAAGTGCCGCCGTTCGTAGAACTCGCGGTAGGTGGGCAGGTAGGACTTGGGCGCGACGCCGACGATGCGCCCGGCGTGGATGACGACTGCGCAGTTGTAGACGCGCGAGCCCTTCTCCAGCGGCGCGCCGACGACGAGCACCGTCGTGAGGTCGGCGGTGGCCTCGGCGATGCGGGCCAGGGCGTCGTCGACGGCGTCGAGGAGGGGGTCCTGCAGGAAGAGGTCGTCGATGGCGTAGCCGGAGAGGCACAGCTCGGGGAAGATCGCCAACGCCACGCCCTCGTCGGCGAGGTCACGGGCCTCGGCGATCACGGCGTCGGCGTTGCGCTCGGGGTCGACGGCGACGATCGGCAGGGTGCAGGCGGCGACGCGGGCGAACCCCTGGGCGTAGGAGCTGTAGAAGTCCATGGCCACAGTCAATCGCACGCGGTGCGCGCGGCGTGTGACGCGAGCCTCGCCACGAGGGTGGGCCCGACGCTGGGCACGACGGGTCCAGACCTCCTACAATTCGTAGTAGTCGAGCTCTCGCCCGATGCGACCCGGAGGAGGCCACCATGTCCGACACCACGCACACCGACCCGTACAGCAACCTGGTCCAGGAGCTGCACCCGGAGCAGTCGTGGGGCTTCCTGCGCGAGCGCGAGTTCGGGCGGCTCGCCTTCCACCTCGTGGGCGAGGTCCACATCGTGCCGATCAACTACGCGGTCGACGGCGAGCGCCTCGTCTTCATGACGGCCGAGGGCAGCAAGCTCTTCGGCGTGACGTCCAACAACGACGTCGCCTTCGAGGTCGACGAGGTCAAGGGTGACCACGCGACGAGCGTGATCTGCCGCGGCCGGGCCCACGTCCTCGAGGGGCAGGCCGCCTACGTCGCCGAGCGGCTGCCGGTGCGGCCCTGGGTCGGCACACCCAAGACCGTCGTCGTCGCGATCCAGGTCGACGAGATCTCCGGCCGCCGCTTCACCCTGAGCCGGCCCTGGCTGCGGGACCTGCCGGCCGACCCGCCCGTCTGACACCTGCTGCGCCGGGCACCCCACCGGGTGTCCGGACCGCCGGCTCAGCCGACCGCGTCGCGGGCGGCGACGAAGGCGTCCACGCAGGCGCGCACGTCGGCCTCCGAGTGCGCCGCCGACAGCTGCACCCGGATGCGGGCCTTGCCGCGCGGAACGACCGGGAAGCTGAAGGCGATGACGTAGACGCCGTTGCCGAGCATGTGGTCGGCGATCTCGGCGGCCCGGCGGGCGCCGTCCTCACCGGGGAACATGACCGGCCGGATGGGGTGCGTGCCCGGCAGCAGCTCGAAGCCCGCCTCGGTCATCAGCGTGTGGAACAGCTGCGTGTTGGCCTTGAGCGTCTCGCGCTTCTCGGCCGAGCTCTCGACGAGCTCGAGGGCCGCCATGGAGCCGGCCACGACCGACGGCGCCACGGAGTTGCTGAAGAGGTAGGGCCGCGAGCGCTGGCGCAGCAGGTCGACGACCTCTCGGTGGCTCGACACGTAGCCGCCGCTCGCGCCGCCGAGCGCCTTGCCGAGGGTCCCGGTGATGATGTCGACGCGGTCCATGACGCCGAAGAGCTCGGGTGTGCCGCGGCCACCGTCGCCGACGAAGCCGACGGCGTGGGAGTCGTCGACGAACACCATGGCGCCGAACTCCTCGGCCAGGTCGCAGATCTCGTCGAGCGGCGCGTACGAGCCGTCCATCGAGAAGACGCCGTCGGTGACGACGACCTTGCGCTTGGCGCCCGCCGCCCGGGCCGCCTCGAGCTGGCTGCGCAGGTCGGTCATGTCGGCGTTCTTGTAGCGGTAGCGCATCGCCTTGCTCAGGCGGATGCCGTCGATGATCGACGCGTGGTTGAGCTCGTCGCTGATGATCGCGTCCTCGGCGCCGAAGAGCACCTCGAAGACACCGCCGTTGGCGTCGAAGCACGAGGAGTAGAGGATCGTCGCCTCCGTGCCGAGGAACTCGCTGATGCGTGCCTCGAGCGCGGTGTGCAGCGTCTGGGTGCCGCAGATGAAGCGCACCGAGGCCATGCCGAAGCCCCACTGGTCGAGAGCCTTCTTCGAGGCCTCGACGACACCGGGGTCGTTGGCGAGCCCGAGGTAGTTGTTGGCGCAGAAGTTCAGCGCCTCGGCCTTGAGCGTCGTCACGTGAGCCGACTGCGGCGAGGTCAGCTCGCGCTCGTTCTTGTAGAGGCCGGCGTCGCGGATCTCCTGGAGCGTCGCGGTGATCTCGTCCTTCACTGAGCCGTACATCGGTGTCCTTCGCGGGTCGGTCGGGTGGCGGGGGCGCGTGTGGCGGCACCCAGCGTATGCCGCCCCGGAGGACCCGACACCCCCACCGGGTGCCCCTCGGACGGACTTCGGGGAAGCCGCCGTGGAGCCCGTTCACCCGGCGTAGCGTGGTCGACACCTGATTCCTCGGGGGACCACAGCCAGTGAGGCGGGAACATGCCTGAGTTCATGGACGTGCACACCAACATGCCCGGGGTGACCACGGAGGCGCTGATGGCAGCGCACCAGGCCGACCTCGACATCCAGGACGAGGAGGGCGTGAACTTCAAGCACGCCTGGGCCGATCCCAACACGGGTCACGTCTTCTGCCTGTCGGAGGGCCCGAGCGCGGATGCCGTGAAGCGCATCCACGAGCGCACCGGCCACCCCGCCGACGAGATCCACGAGATCACCGTCACCGCCTGACCCCGCCGACCGGGGCCGGAGGAAGGAGTGAGGCCATGACGACGCGACAGGGAAGCCTCGCCCTGCTCGAGGACGAGGTGGCCCAGCGGCTGCTGCAGTCACCGCTGCCGGCCCGGCTGGCGTACACCTGGACCGACGGGACGCCGCGGGTGGTGCCGATCGGGTTCCACTGGAACGGGGAGGAGCTCGTGTTCGGAACGCCGACGGACGCACCCAAGATGCGGGCGCTGCGTGACGGCATGCGAGTTGCTGCCACCATCGACACCGGCGAGATGCCCTACAAGGTTCTGCTGATTCGCGGCACCGTCCGCACCGACGTGGTCGAGGGCGTCGCTCCCGAGTACGAGGCGATGACGATGCGTTGCCTGGGCGCCGAGCAGGGGGCGGCGTGGCTCACCAACCTGAGGGCCATGACGACCGACATGGCCCGGGTGTACCTGACCCCGGACTGGGTGGGGATCATCGACTTCGAGACGCGCTTCCCCAGCGCGATCGAGCGCGCCATGGAGCAGGCTGCGGGGGCGCAGTAGCGTCGGGGAATGGGACCAGAGCGGCGTGACCGCTTCGCGGCGGCTCGCGTCGCCCGCTTGGCGACGGTGGGTCCTGACGGCTTCCCGCACCTGGTGCCCGTCGTGTTCGTCGTGCTCGGCGACGAGGTGTGGAGCGCCGTCGACCACAAGCCGAAGTCGACCCGGGAGCTCCGGCGCCTGCGCAACATCCGAGCCAACCCGCAGGTCAGCCTTCTCGTCGACCACTACGACGACGAGTGGACCCGGCTCTGGTGGGTACGGGCAGACGGCCGGGCGACCGTTGTGGAGGGCGGCTCGTCCGGCACCGACGCCGTGCCCGACGACGTGCCCGACGACGTGCTCGGCGACGTGCTCGACGCCCTCGCCGCGAAGTACCCGCAGTACGCGGCCGATCCGCCGCTGGGTCCGTTCGTGCGGGTGCACGTCGCACGGTGGTCGTCGTGGCAGCACGACGCCGGGGGCACCGTCACCGCCTGACGGCATACCTCGCGTAGGTGGTCCCGCCGGCGAAGCGGCGGCAGTCGAGCAGGTCGAGGTCGAGCCGTATGCCGTCGGGCAGGCTCGCCGTGCCGCCCCCGACCACGACGGGGACCCTCAGGAGAGCCACCTCGTCGACGATGCCGGCCCGCAGGGCGTGCACCGCGAGGGTGGGGCCGCCGATGCTGACGTCACGGTCCGAACCGGCCACGAACCTCGCGACGGCGGCCGCGTCGAACTCCCGCTCGAGGGTGGTGCGCGCGGACCTCACCTCCACCAGCGTCCGCGAGTAGACGACCTTGGCGGCCGCCTGCCAGATGCGCGCGTAGTCGTGCTCGACGTCGTCGCCGTCGGTGGGTGCGGTCTCCCAGTAGGCCATGACCTCGTAGAGCCGGCGGCCACAGAGGTAGGTGCCGACGTCGCGCTCGAGGTCGTTGACGAAGGCATGGACCTCGGCGTCCGGGGCCGCCCACTCGAAACCGCCCGAGGAGTCGGCCACGTAGCCGTCGAGCGAGGCGATGGTGGTGTAGAGCAGTCGCGCCATGTGTTGACTGTGTCACTCGCCCACGCTCGGGAGCACGTTCTCGACTGGGGCGCGAGCGTGGGCCGGACTAGAGTTGACCGGGTTTTCGACGCGGTGACCCCGCTCGACCCCTCCCTCCATCCCCCACCCTCAGGGAACGCTCTGTGCTCCGACGTCTGACTCCTGCCTGCGCCGCTGCGGCCTGCGCCCTGGCCCTGGCCGCCTGCGGTGGCACCCCACCGAGCCAGTCGCCCGAGGCGGCCACCCACCCCGGCTGGGCCGTCGTCGCCGAGCTCGTCTGCCCGCCGAGCGGTGACTCGGACGGCTCGCTCGCGGAGCACAAGATCACCTGCACGTCGGGCGGCAAGCCGCGCGAGGCGGCCTTCTACGACGAGGCCGTGCAGCTCGACCGGCGGGTCAGCACGTTCGAGTGCACGAGGGGCGTCAAGTCCGTGGCCGGCAAGGACTGGATCGTGCCGGCCATCACGGACGAGAAGGTCGTCTCGAAGCTGCTCGACGCCGGCGGCATCAACCTCTGCTGACGCGCGCTCAGCCGTTCGGCTCGTCGAGGAAGGCGTGCGTCAGGTCGGCCAGCTCGCGCGCCGACTCGGTGTTGAGCAGGGGCCCGGCACCGTCGACGACGTGCACGCGCGCCGTCGGCAGCTGCTGCGAGAGCTGCTGCGCTGCAACGACCCCCGCCTTGTCCTTGGAGCCGGCGACGACGAGCGTCGCTGCCGTCACCTGGCGCAGCGACTCGGTGCCGTCGAAGCCCTTGAGGGCATCGAGCACCGCCAGCATCCGCGGGCGCGAGACGCCAGCGTCGACGAGCTTGCTCTCGGGCACGAGCCGCATCGCCAGCCGCTGCATGCGCAGCGCGCCCTTCGACGGACGCACGAGTGCGCCGCCGAGCACCAGCCGGCCGACCAGCTCGGGCCGTTCGACAGCGAGGCGCAGCGCGACGCTCGCGCCCACCGAGACCCCGACGAAGTCGGCCTGCTTGACGCCCTGCAGCTCTAGCTCGTCGGCCACCCCGGCGGCCGCGGCCGCGAGGTCGAAGCCGACCGGGTCCTTGGGCTTGAGGCCCCGCATCCACGGGGCGCTCATCGGCCGCCCCGCGCCGAACGCCGACACGAAGTCCTGCCACGCGATGGGCGACTGGCCCAGCCCGTGCAGGAGGACGAGTGGCCGGGGACGTGCGCTCGGGTCTTCGGCGGACGGCATACGCAAGCCTCTCAGCTCCAGTCGAGGACGACCTTGCCGCACTGGCCGGACCGCGCGGTCTCGAAGGCCTCCTCCCACTGCTCCGCCTTGAACCGGTGCGTGATGACCTGGGCGACGGCGGCACGGAAGCGCTCGGACGTCGCGATCATCTGCGACATGGCGTACCAGGTGTCGTACATCTCGCGGCCGTAGATGCCCTTGAGCGTGATCATGTGGGTGATCACCTTGCCCCAGTCGAGGTCGTAGGACTGGTGCGGCAGGCCGAGGAGCGCGATGCGCCCGCCGTGGTTCATGTTCGCGATGAGGTCGGTCACGGCGGGGGCGGCGCCCGACATCTCGAGACCGATGTCGAAGCCCTCCTTCATGCCGAGGTGGTGCTGCGCGTCGGCCAGGCTCTCGCGGGTGACGTTGATCGTGAGGTCGGCGCCGGCCGCCTCGGCGAGCGACAGGCGGTAGTCGCTCGCGTCGCTGACGACGACGTACCGGGCCCCCGCGTGCCGCGCGATCGCGGCCGCCATGACACCGATCGGCCCGCCGCCGGTGATGACGACGTCCTCGCCGACCATCGGCCACTGCAGCGCCGTGTGGGTGGCGTTGCCCAGCGGGTCGAAGACGGCGCCGAGGTCGGGGTCGAGGTCGGCCGGCTGCACCCAGGCGTTGCTCGCCGGGATGACGACGTAGTCGGCGAAGGCGCCGTCGCGGTTGACGCCGATGCCCTTCGTCCGGATGCACAGGTGCCGACGGCCGGCGCGGCAGTTGCGGCACGTGCCGCACACGATGTGGCCCTCGCCCGAAGCCCGGTCGCCGACCTTGACGTCGGTGACGTCCTCGCCGACCTCCACGACCTCGCCGTAGAACTCGTGACCGATGACGAGCGGGGGCTTCACGACCGACTCGGCCCAGTCGTCCCAGCCCGCGAGGTGCAGGTCCGTGCCGCAGATGCCGGCCCGCAGCACGCGGATCTTGACGTCGGCGGGCCCGCACGCGGGCTCGGGACGGTCGACGAGCTCCAGGCCGGGGCCTGCGGACAGCTTGGTGAGTGCACGCACGGAGGAGAGTCTGCCGTATGCCGCCGGGCGGGGTCCCGGGGGCGGCGCCGGGTCGCCTGGGGTCATTACGGGAAAACACGGATGCGGGAGGCCCCCGGGGCGCAACACTCTGATGAAGGGGTCCTCGCCGCGTGGCACGCAGGGCACGCGCGGCGAGGACGTAGGGGCCGGGGGTCGGGCGTTCGGAGGGTGACATGACCGGCAGGCAGGGGATGTCCGCGGAGGAGCTGCCGTTCGCCGCCCAGGGTTCGGTGATCCGGTGCGCGCACGCGCTGATGCTCGCCCTCGTCGCCCTCGTCACGATTCCCGTGCTCTTCCTGGACTTCCTGTTCCGGCGCCCGGCCAACCCCTTCTGGGACGGTTTCCGACCGTCGTCGCACGCTCCGGTCTGGCCGTTCTTCACGTCCCCCGAGGCGGTGGTGCTCTACGTCCTGGCGGGGCTCACGCTGCTCAACTACGGCGTCCGGCGTCGCGGCGTCGCCAACCGGGTGCGCGAGCACGAAGACACCGCGGGCGCTGCCGCGAAGCGCGCCCACGAGGAGTCCGCCCCAGTCCCGCCACTCGAGGGAACCGTCATCTGCTGCTCGGGCGGAGGGATCAAGTCCGCGTCGTTCTGCATGGGTGCCCTCCAGGTGCTGCATCGGGAGGGCGTGTACTCGAAGGCGCGCGACGTCGTCGCAGTCAGCGGAGGCGGCTACGCCGCCGCAGCGTTCGCCGCGATGGCCTACCGGCGACGCACGTTCCTGCACGACACCGAGACCACGCCCTTCGCCCCGGACAGCAAGGAGCTCGCGGAGCTGAGGAGACGGACCAACTACATCGGGCAGCCAGGTCGAACCCGCTTCGACCTGGTCGTCTCGCTGCTGGCCGGTATCGCACTCAACGTCCTCATCCTGGGTGCAGCCGTGGTCGTCGTCGCGTGGCTGCTCGGCCAGCACATGGCCCTGACCGGCATGGTCCGGGCAGAGACCGAGGACGGCCGCACGCACTCCTCGCAGCCCGGACCGACAGTCGCCTGGGCTCGTGTCTTCGCCGACTGGTCCGGCAGCAGCGCCCTCCTCGTCCCTGCTGCCGTGGTGGTGCTCATCGCGGTCGCCTGCGCGCTGCCGCTGCTCACCCTCTCGGTCAGGCCGCTGGTCGAGTACGGATGGGGGCGGCGTCTCTACCGTGTGTTCGTCGGCGTCGCGCCGGTGACGAGGACCTCTGCCCTGGAGAACCTCCCCTCGCGACTCATCGCCCTCGGCGCAGCGGTCTTCGCCTTCTCGGTCGTCATGCCCGCCGGTGCGGTGCTGCTCCACAACTGGTTCGTCGCCGGGGAGGAGCCGCAGTTCACCGTGCCTGCCATCTGGGCCGCCGGCGGCGGCACCCTCGGCTCGCTGTGGGGCCTCGTCGGGAGCACGGTGAAGGGAATTGCCTTGCCCAAGAACCCGACGACGACCGGTGGACGAGCCCTCGAAACCTTCCGGCGTGCGGTCGCGCCCTTCCTGGCAGTTCTCCTCTTCGTCGTCGTCGTGGTCGCCGTCACCTCGATCGTGGCCACCTGGTTCCTCACGGCTGCGCTCCAGAACAACCACCAGCCGTTCTGGGTCGGGGGCGCCGTTCTCGGAATCGTCGTGCTCCGCCTCCGTGGGTCGTCCGGATCGCCGACGACCCGTCGTTTCTACGAGGACCGCCTGGCGTATGCCTACCTCGACCACTGGCAGGACATGCCGGTTCGAGCTCGTTGCGATGTCCGGCTCCAGACCGTGGCCAGGGGCGCCGAGGGACAGTGGCCCGGGCTCACCCTCGTCGCGACGGCCAACGTGCAGGAGGGTGACGTGCTGCCCTCCGGTCGTGGCGGGACGCCGTTCGTGCTCGGACGGCAGGTCGGCCTGACCTCCTCGCAGCTGCCCGGAGGCGCGGCGCTGGTGGACGTCAGGCAGTACCGGCACGTCGGCAGAAGGCGGCTCACCCTGGCGGGCGCCATCGCCCTCTCCGGCGCAGCAGTTGCGCCGACGGCGGGTCGGGAGTCCAAGCGGATCGGCGCCTATCGTCTCCTTCTGGCATTCGCGAACGTCCGACTTGGCGCGTGGGTCCGCAACCCGAAGTACGAGGGGTTCCGTCGGCAAGATGTCGCGCCCGGCGCGTTCGAGAAGCCCCGAGCGCTCGCGAGGGCCAACATGGCTCTCGATCACCCGAACGCTCTCAACGTGGTCAACGAGGCCTGGGGACGGGTGTCCATCTACTTCCCGTTCCTCTACGTCAGCGACGGCGGCCACTACGACAACCTCGGCCTGGCCGAGTGCCTGCGCCTTCGTCCGAAGCAGATCATCGTGCTCGACGGCACGGGCGACGCCGAGGACCAGTTCCCGGTGCTCGGCGACGTCATCGCGACCGCGCGCATGGACCAGAACGTGACGGTGGACCTCAACCCGGCGCCGTTGTGCCGGGGGGACCGTGACCACCCGCGTGAGAGTCACATCGTCGGAAAGGCGCGCTACGGGGACGAGGGCACCGAGTCCACGCAGATCGTGTACCTGCGCTGCGTGCTGCCGGCGCAGTCGTCGTGGGACCTGACGTCGTTCAAGCTGCGCAACCCCGACTATCCCTCCACCCTCCAACGGTTCGAGATGTTCGACGAGTTCGACTTCGAGGCCTACCGGGAGCTGGGTGACCTCGTGGCGCGACGGGCGATGCACGACATCCGGCGAACGAGCCCCCGCCCGTGAACGCGGTCGTGCTCATCTCGGCGAGACTGCCTGAAGTCGGTGGCCCTGCGCTGCGCCGCGCGGGACAATCGCTCGTGTACCTGCGGCTCACACCGACGCGAGCGGTGCTCTTCGGCACGACCGCCCTCGTCGTCAAGATCGCCACGTCCGCGCCGCGGCTCTCGACCGAGGCGCCGGCCGTCGCGATCACCTGGCTGACGACGCTCTCGTTCGTCGTCATCGGGCTGACGCTGCTGTCGTCGGGCCTGCCCCGCGTCAACGGTTGGGCCTGCCTGGTCGTCGCCTGGGCGATCGTGCCGGGCGACCTCAACGACCCGCACTTCGCGCAGTCCGGCTGGTCGCCGCTCGGCTTCCTCCTCGAGCCCGTCTACCTGCCGGCGGCCGTCGCCCTGGTGCTGCGCTACCCGCGGCGCCGGCTGCGCAGCCGCGAGCGGGTCGTCGTGCTCCTGATGCTCGCGGCGACCGTCGTCAGCCGGGCCGGAGCGATGTTCACCGCCGGGGTGGTCAAGGACGGGTTCCACCGGCCCGACGGGTTCCCGACCCTGGCGCTCGACCCGTTCTGGCACGACGTCGTGTTCGTGCGTGCCGGGCGGGGCGCCATCGCCGCCCTGCTGGTGCTCACCGGCGTGATCCTCATGTGGCGGGCGGCGAGCTCCATCGGCCTCAACCGCCAGTCGATCGCGCCGCTGGCCGTCGTCACCGCCATCTGCTCGTTCGCCGCGGCGTTCGACCAGGCCTACTGGGCGCAGCTCATCCCCGACACCAACGCAGCCCTCGCCCGCGACCTCAGCGCGGCGATGATCCCCGTGGCGCTGCTCGCCGACCTGCTCCGCCGTCGCACCGCCGGAACGATCATCGCCGAACGCGTCGTCGCCGCTGCCCGCTCCGGTGACTCCCTGGAGCTCCAGTCGGCCCTGCGCAGCGCGCTCGCCGACCCCTCACTCGTCGTCGGCCTGCCCGAGGAGCCGGGCCCGCGCCCCGCCGAACAGCCGTCAGCCGACCGGGCCCGGGCGGTCGTGACCGACGACGCCGGCCGCGCCCTCATCCGGGTCGACTACAACCCCAGGGCGATCGGCGACGAGGCCCTGCTGCGCTCTGCCCTCGAGGCCTCGCGCGTCGGACTCGAGAACACCCGCCTCAACGCCGAGCTGCGCGCCAACCTCGCCGCCCTCACCGAGGCCAACGCGCGCATCGTCACCGCCACCCTCGACGAGCGCCGGCGAATGGAGCGCAACCTTCATGACGGCGCCCAGCAGCAGTTCCTCGCCGTCGCAGCGCTGCTCGCGCGCGCCGACCTCGTCGAGACGGTCGAGGCCCGCACCATCATCGGCGAGGCCCGTCACCAGCTGCGCGACGCGCTCGCCGAGCTGCGTCGGCTCGCACACGGCATCCATCCGGCGGCTCTCGCCCAGGGCGGCCTGGTGCCCGCGGTCCACACGCTGCGCGAAGCGGCACCCTTCCGGGTCGACCTCGACGTCGACGAGGTGACGGCCGCGACCCGACCGGGGGCTGCGGTCGAGGCGGCCGCCTACTTCGCCACCGCCGAGGCCCTCGCCAACGCCGCGAAGCACGCGCGCGCGACCCGCGTACGCGTCGGCATACGTCGGCGTGACGGCTCCCTCGTCGTGAGGGTCGGCGACGACGGCGTGGGCGGCGCACGCCTGGCGCCCGGGGGCGGACTGGTCGGGCTGCGCGACCGGCTCACGGCGCTCCACGGCTCGCTCGAGGTGCACAGCGACCCGTGCCCAGAGCACCCAGACCGGCACGGCAGCGAGGTCGTGGCGCGGATCCCGCTCGACGAGGAGCAGGCGCGATGACGGCCCCGGCCGACGGGCCGCTGCGCGTGGTGCTCGTCGACGACTCGGCCCTCTTCCGCAGCGGGCTGGCCGCCCTGCTCGCGGCCTGCGGGCTCGAGGTCGTGGCCGAGCTGCCCGACGCGACCGGGCTCGCGGCGGCCATCGAGCAGCACCGTCCCCATGTCGTCGTCCAGGACGTGCGGCTGCCGCCCGACCACAGCGACGAGGGAATCCGGGCGGCCCTCGCGACTCGGGCCGCGCACGCCGACGTGGGCGTGCTCGTGCTCAGCACCTACGTCGAGTCGACATGGGCCCAGCAGCTCTTCCGCGACGGCTCGTCCGGTCTCGGCTACCTGCTCAAGGACCGGGTCGACGACGTCGACTCGCTCGTCGACGGCATCCATGCGGTGGCGCGCGGCGGCACGGTGGTCGACCCCGAGGTCGTCGACCGGCTGATGAGCACCACCCGGCGCCAGACGTCCGTGCTCGACCCGTTGACCGAGCGCGAGCGCGACGTGCTGGCCCTCATGGCGGAGGGCCGGTCGAACGTGGGCATCGGCGAGCGCCTCTTCCTCTCGCCGCGCACCGTCGAGGCCCACATCGCGGCGATCTTCAGCAAGCTGCCGCTCGAGTCCGACGACAACACGACGAACCGGCGGGTGCTCGCCGTGCTCGCCTTCCTGCGCAGCGGCGCGGGCGAGAGCTGACCGCTGCGAGGATGTGACCGTGACGAACCCACCCGACAGCGCGCGCGTCGAGCACGCCGTCGAGCGGCTGCGCGCTGCCGGCGAGCGCCTCACCCCGGCGAGGTATGCCGTCCTGCGGGTCGTCGACGCCGCTGACCGAACGGACGAGCACCTCACGGCCGACGACATCGGCGCCCGCGTCGCCGACCTCGAGCCGGCCGTGCACCGCGCCACCGTCTACCGCACGCTCACCTCGCTCGTCGACTCCGGTGTGCTCTCCCACGTGCACCTCGGCGGCGCAGCGACCGTCTACCACCTCACCGCCGAGACGGCCGCGGTGCACCAGCACGGGCACCACGCGCACGTCCAGTGCCACGTGTGCGGCACGGTGCTGGACGTGCCGCCCGACGTCTTCGACGAGGTGGCCGCCAGGCTGCGGACCGACCTCGGCTTCGTCCTCGACACCGGCCACGCGGCCCTGCTCGGCACCTGCCGCGACTGCGCCACGACCCCCTGACGTCAGACGGCGCGGACGTCGAGGAGGTAGCCCTGGGCGGGGCCGATCACCGGCACCGGCAGCCCGACCTCGGTGAGCACCGCGCCCGGCACGGTGAGGCCGTCGCCGTCGAGCGCCCGCTCCCACCAGGCCGGGTAGGTGTTCTGCACGACCGCAGGCAGGCCGGCCTCGGGGCGGACGCGGACGGCATACGTGCGCTCGGGGTCGAGCCCCGGCAGCGGCACCGACCCGGTCACCGCGTCACGACCGGTCACGAGCCGTGCCACCGAGTAGGCCGCGCGGCCGCGCTCGGCGTCGACGGTTCCCGTGACGAGCACCGTGCCGTCCGGCGTCTCGGAACGCACGAGGTCGCCCGAGTGCAGCAGCGCTCGCAGCTCACGGGCGAGGGCCGTCCAGCGCGTCAGCGCCTCGAGCTCGTCGTCGGAGCACTTCGTGATGTCCCACTCGAGCCCGGGGTGGCCCTGCAGCGCGGTGAGCATGCGGAAACCGAGGTCGACCGTGCGGTGCGTCGTGTGCGCACCGGCCGGACCGATGTGTGTGCCCATCAGCTCCGCCGGCACGAGCAGGCTCGTCCAGCGCTGGATGCTCGCCCGCTCGAGCGCGTCGTTGCAGTCGCTCGTCCAGATGCGGTCGGTGTGGTCGAGCACCTCGAGGTCGACGCGCGCGCCGCCGCTGCTGCACGACTCGATCTCCAGCCCGGGGTGACGGCCGCGCAGGTCGTCGAGCAGCCGGTAGTAGGCGAGCGTGTGCTCGTGGACCGCAGGGGCGTCGACGCGCCGGCCGGCGCCGGAGTCCACCGTGTGCACGGCCTCGAGGAGGTCGCGGTTGTGGTCCCACTTGATGTAGTCGATGCCGTACTCCGCGACGAGTGTGCTGATGCGCTCGAGCAGCTGCCCGTATGCCGCGTCGTTCGTGAGGTCGAGCAGCTGCTGCCAGCGCCACTCGCGGGGCGCTCCTTGGGCCGGCCCCAGCACCCACTCGGGGTGCTCGCGCACGAGGTCGCTGTCCTCGTTGACCATCTCGGGCTCGAACCACAGGCCGAACTCGAGGCCGAGGCCCTTGACGTGGTCGACGAGCGGTGCCATGCCGTCGGGCCAGACGTCACGCGAGACCACCCAGTCGCCGAGTCCGGCACGGTCGTGGCGGCGGCCCCCGAACCAGCCGTCGTCGAGGACGAAGCGCTCGACTCCGATGCGAGCAGCCGTGTCGGCCAAGGACTTCAGGTGGTCGAGGTCGGTGTCGAAGTAGACGGCTTCCCACGTGTTGAGAACCACCGGCCGCGGTCGCGACGGGTGCCCGGCGCGGGCGCGCAGGCTGCGATGGAGGCGGCGCGAGAGCCCGTCGAGGCCCTCGGTCGAGTGGACGAAGACGACCGTCGGGGCGGCATACGTCTCGCCCGCGGCCAGCCGCACCTCGCCGGGCGCGAGCAGCTCGCCGCCGCCGATCACGGCGTGGTGGCGACCGGCGCCCTCGGGCAGCGACTCGACGAGGTGCTCGTGGTTGCCGCTCCACGCGGTGTGCACGGCCCAGACCTCGCCTGTGCGCCAGTCGAACCCGCGCGTCCCGGCCATCATCAGCAGGGTCGCGTCGTGACCGGTGCGGCCGCGGCGTGAGGCCCGCAGGTGGGTGCCGTGGTCGAGCCGGCTGCGCTGCGGCGACCGCTCCCGGCACCACCGCCCGGTGAGGTCGAGCACCTCGTCGGCGCGCAGCGGCAGGGGCAGGATCGCGCGCAGGGCGGCCACGTCGAGCGGCGCCGCGTCGTGCGAAACGCTTGTGACAGAGGCGTCGACGCGCAGTACCCCGTGCTCGTCGAGGGCGTGCCGCAGCTCGAGGCGTATGCCGTCAGGCGAGGTCGCGCGGGTGACGGCCGTCGCGCCCTCCGCCTCGCACGTGACGTCGACCCAGCGCACCGCGCCAGAACCGCCCGCTCGGTGTCCTGCCCAGCCGGGTGTGCCCGCCCAGCCGTCGGCCTCGCCCGGGAGCAGCGTGAGCGGCCACGGCTCGTCGAGGGCGCTCGGCGGGGCGGGCGGCGCGGTGACCTGGGCCAGGACGGCATACGTGTCGCCGCCGCCGGGGAGGGCGGGCCCCCAGTGCAGCACCTCGGGGAGTCCCGAGCCGTCGGCGCGCGGTTGCAGCACGAGCGCGGTCCCGGCGGACTCGACGACGATCGGTGGGTGCACGGGGTGGTGGGCCATGTGAAGATCCTGCCAGCCGGGAGGGGTCGTCGTCGGCTCGTCCACGGGTCAGCCGACCCCCGGGCTGCACCACTCGCCAGGGGTGTGCACCTCGTGCACGATGCGCAGCTCCGACTCCACGTCCGAGCTCGGCGCCGGACGCAGGTCGGCAGGCACCCGCCAGTCGAAGCGGTCCGCCGGAGCAGCCCAGCGAGCGTGCGCGTCGAGCGCCAACGGAACCAGACGCAGACGCCGCTCGACCCAGTCCCGAGACCACGGACCGTCCTCGAAAACGCTCTGGGCAGAGCGGAACTCGAAGTAGATCGTGCGCCGGAGGGCGTTGCCGACAGACGGCGGTGAGCCGTGGACGACCATGTCGTCGTGGACGAGCACGTCGCCGGGCTGCATCTCGACCTCGATGGCGCCGGGCAGCTGCCAGCCGTGGACGTCGGCCAGCGCACAGGCGTCCGTGCGTCGGCCCTGCGAACCGGGCACGACGAAGAGCGCCCCGTGCCCCGAGAGCGAGGCGTCGAGGTAGACGTCGACGTTGAAGATGCGGTGCCGGCGGCTGTGGACCGCGTCCTGGTGCCACGGGATCGGCGCGCCGTCCCCGGCGGACTTGAACACCATCGACTCGTAGGTCGGCACGAAGTCCGGGCCGGCGAGGCTCTCGGCGATCCCGAGCACCTCCGGTGAGCCGAGCAGCTCGAGCGAGGCCGGCTGGCCCTTGTCGTGGAGGTAGTCGACCCGGTACATGACCCGGCCGGACGGGCGGTCGGCGAAGAGCCAGTCGCCCGGGCGCTCACGGTCGGGGTCGAGCCCGTCGGCCATCCACTGCTCCGACGCGCGGCGGAGCCTCTCTAGGCGGTCTGGGGCGATGCGCCCCCGGAGCACGAGGTAGCCGTGCTCGTCGAAGAAGCGGATCTGTTCGTCGCTGAGCGACCAGGGAGAGACGGTCTGCGTGGTCATGCAGCGAGCCTAGGGACGCGTATCCCGGCATACTTCCGACATGAGCGCCGGTTCTTCCTCTATCCGAGCGAGCCGTCCGCTGGTGGAGAACTTCGGCTTCGCCTGCGGACTGAGCATGTTGCCGGTCATGGCACGCGCCCACCGGCACGACGACGTCGAGCTTGCACTCCCGCGCGGGGGCTCGGCGGTCATGGAGGTGGCCGGCACCCCGTATGCCGTCGACGAAGGCCGGTGTGCCGTCTTCTGGGCAGGGGTGCCCCACCGGCTCGCCGAGGTCGGGCGGCAGGAGGAGGCCGGGACCGCCGTCGCCTGGCTGACGGTCCCGCTCGTCGACGTGCTGTCGTGGAGCAGCGTGCCGCCCGACTTCGTCTCGCAGCTGCTCCGGGGCACCGTCGCCACGTTCGCCGCGCCGCCCACGATCGCGCCGGCGATGTCGTTGCTGGCCGAGGAGATCGACGCCGGACCGGTGCCGAGGGCCGCGGCTCGGCGTGAAGCCGAGGCGTGGCTGCTGCGGGCCGCCCACGGCGCCCGGGCCGCAGCGGGCGGGCGGGCGCCGGAACCCGGTTCGCGGTCCGCCCGAACGATGGCCTCGTGGGTCGCCCGGCACTTCCGCGAGCCCGTCGCCGTCGCAGACGTCGCGGCCGTCGCCCACCTGCACCCCAGCACTGCTCGTGCGGCCTTCCGGCGCGAGCTCGGGGTCACCATCACGGAGTACCTCGCCCAGTGCCGGACGGCCGAGGCGCAGCGCCTGCTGATGTCGAGCGACCTGACCACCGACGAGGTCGCCGTGCGAGCCGGCTTCGGGTCGACGAGCCGGTTCTACGCGCGGTTCGTCCAGGACGTCGGCATGCCGCCGGCGGCGTACCGCCGGCGGATGCGCTGACGACCTACTTGACGGACCCGGCAGCCAGGCCGGCCTGCCAGAACCGCTGGAGGCTGAGGAAGACCACGATGAGCGGCACCACCGACACGAGGGACCCGACGATGACGAGCGTCTGCAGCTGCGGGTCGCGCGAGATCTGCGTCTGCCAGTAGAAGAGCCCGTAGGTCAGCGGGTACAGCTTCGCGTCGTTGAGCATGACCCTCGGCAGGAGGAAGTTGTTCCAGATGGCGATGAACTGGAACAGGAAGATCGTCACGAGAGCAGGGGCCATGAGCCGCGCGGCGATGCCGAAGAAGATGCGCCGCTCGGTCGCCCCGTCGATGCGGGCCGCCTCGATGATCTCGTCCGGCACCGCCGACGCCGCGAAGATGCGCGACAGGTAGACGCCGAACGGGCTCACGATGCTCGGGAGGAACACCGCCCAGATGGTGTCGGTCTGCGACGCCTTCGCAAACAGCAGGAAGAGCGGCAGTGCCAGGGCGGTCGCCGGCACGAGGACGCCCCCGAGGATCACCGAGAAGATCGCCTCGCGACCGCGGAAACGGTACTTGGCGAGGGCGAACCCGGCCATGGCCGCCAGGAGCGTGCCGACCGCGGCGCCGATGCCGGCGTACAGCACCGAGTTGAGGACCCAGCGGATGAAGACGCCGTCGTCGCGCGTGAAGAGTCCCTTGAGGTTGTCCCACAGCGCCCAGTCGGCGAACCAGAAGCCGTTGCTCGTCACGAGGTCGCTCTGGGTCTTCGTCGCGTTGACGACGAGCCAGTAGACCGGCAGCAGGAAGTACACGGCGAGCGCCACGAGGAAGACCATGGCGATGACGACCGAGAGCCGGGAGACCTCACGCGGACCGCGCGTGCTGGCTGGTCGGGAACCGGTGTGCGTCGAAGCGCTCACAGCGCCTCCCCTCGTCGCTGGGTGAACCGCAGGAACCCGAAGGACAGGATGAAGGTCGCCACGGCGAGCACGACCGACAGGGCTGCGGAGAAGGAGTAGTTGTTCGAGGCGGCGACGGCATACGCCTGCATGTTCGGCGTGTAGCCGCTGGTCACGTTCGTCGAGATGGTCTGGAAGACGACCGGCTCGGTGAACAGCTGGAGGGTTCCGATGATGGAGAACACCGTCGTGAGCACCAGCGCCGGGAAGACGAGCGGGATCTTGATCGACACCGCCGTCCGGACGCCTCCGGCCCCGTCGATGCGGCTCGCCTCGAAGATCTCCTGGGGCAGCGCCTGCAACGCGGCGAAGATGATGAGCATGTTGTAGCCCGTGTAGGTCCACGTCGTGACGTTCGCCATGGACCACAGGATGAGGCTGCTGCCGAGGAAGTCGGGAGCGGTGCCGACGTCGTTGAGCAACGAGACGATCGGCGAGAGCTGCGGGCTGTAGAGGAAGGCCCACATCAGTGCCGCGATGACCCCGGGTATGCCGTAGGGCACGAAGAACGCGATGCGGAAGAAGCGCTTGAGCCGCGCCACCGCGGAGTCGAGCAGCAGCGCCGTGAGGAGGGCGAGCCCGAGCATCACCGGCACCTGGACGATGCCGAAGAGCAGGACGCGGAGCACACCCTGCCGGAAGGTCTCGTCGGCGAAGACGTCGGCGTACTGGGCGAACCCGGCGAAGACCTGCTCGCTCTTGCCGAACAGGCCGCCGGTCCGCTGGATCTTGAACAGGCTCTGGTAGACCGCGTACCCGATGGGCAGCAGGTAGAAGAGCACGAAGGGCACGAGGAAGGGCAGCAGGAACCAGAGCCATGGACGGCGCTGCCGCGCCTTGCCCGGGTCGGTCTCCAGTCGGGCTGGTGTTCGGTCACCGCTGCCGGTCTCGATGGCGTCGGTTGCTGACGGGGTGGACATGGGAGCCTCCGGTCACGCTCGAGAGAAGGGGCGCGGGGCCGTGGGCGCCGCCGGAGCGACGCCCACGGCCGGGCGGTCACGGGGCGACGTTGATGCCCTGCGACTTGAGAGCGGACACGGTCTGCGTCTGGGCGGAGTCCAGCGTCTGGCCGAGGGTGCCCTGGCCGTTGAGCGCCTTGGTGAACCCGTCGCTGAGGAACCGGTTGGTGTCGGTCATGATCGGGCCCCAGGTGAAGTTGGTGTCGACGTTGCCGGAGGCCTCCTTGAACACGTCGAACACCTTCTGGCCGCCGTAGAAGTCCACGCCCTTCGTGAGGGCGGGCAGCTCGAGGCCGGCCTTGTTGGCGGGGTAGAGGCCGCCCTTCTCGTTGGCGAGGGCCAGCGCCTCGGGGTCGCTGTTGAGCCACAGGGCGAACTTGGCGGCCTCGGCAGGGTGCTTGCTCGAGGAGAGGACGGCGGTCGTCGAACCGCCCCAGTTGCCGGCTGCCTTGCTGCCTGCGCTCCACTGCGGCATGGGCGCCACGGCCCACTTGCCGGCGGTGGCCTTGGCGTTGTCGCGGATCGTCGAGTAGCCCCAGGCCGCCGAGATCCAGGTCGCGACCTTGCCCTCGTTCCAGGCCTTGTAGAGGTCGGGCGAGAAGCCCTGGAGGTTGGTCGCGACGAGCTTGCCGTCGATCAGCTTCTGCCAGTAGTCGGCGACCTGCTTGGCCTTGGCGTCGGTCAGCGAGACCTTGACCTGGTCACCCGAGGTGTCGAAGAGCTTCGCGCCCGCCTGCCAGAGCAGGCCGTCGAACCAGTTCGCGTCCTGCTGCGGGAAGTGCGTGATGGCGATGCCCTTGGCCTTGAGCTTGGCCGCTGCGGCCGCGTACTCGTCCCACGTCGTGGGGACGGAGATGCCGTTGGCCTCGAAGATGTCCTTGCGGTAGAAGAGCGCCATCGGGCCGGTGTCCTGCGGGATGGCGTAGACGCCGGGTCCGCCGACCTGGGCCTGGGCCCAGGACCAGTCGACGAAGTTGGCCTTGGCGTCGGAGACACCCGGGCAGCCGCTGATGTCCTTGAGACCGTCCTGCAGGCGGAAGCTCGACAGCGTGTCGTACTCGACCTGGCCGAGGTCGGGGGCTGTTCCGGCCTTGAGCGAGTTGAACATGTTCTGGTACGTACCGGCGTTGCCGGCCGGCGTGTTCTTGACCGCCACCTGGATGTCGGGGTTCTTGGCGTTCCACTTGGCCACGACCGCGTCCATGCCGGGGACCCAGGTCCAGAACTGGAGGGAGACCTTGCCACCCGTGGGTGCGCAGGCTGCCGCGCTGGTCTGGCCGCCGGCGCCCGCGCCCGTCGAGCCGGAGTCGGATCCGCTGCTGCTGGAGCACGCCGCGGCGAGCATGGCCGGCGCGACGAGAAGGGCCGCAAGTCGCACGACGCGGCGGCGGCCTCGGGGGGTGGACGGGGTCACCTGCTGGGCCGGTGAGGGCCCACGGCGGGGGTGGATCATTGCGGTCTCCTTTGACACAGTGCCGGGATGTGCCGGAGGTGACGGTTTCGAACAACGCCGACCAGAAACCTCCAACAACAAACAGAGGATGTCCACTGGACAGCGCCGTGTCAAGGGATCGGTTCAGGGTCGCGGCATCCGAGATGGAACCGAGACCCCGAAAAGCCGTCTGACGTGCAATTTTACACCGTTGTAAAGGGATTCGAGGAGCACGGCCGACCAGGACGAAGCGCCCCAATCAGGCGCAACCCGCCTCTGGGCACGACCGGATTGGCCACTGGTCGGGGTGTTCGAAATTGTTGACATCGGGCGTCGCGGGCCGACACTCTGTGTGCCATGCGCTCATGGCCGACGAAGACCCTCGCACTCGGTGGCGACTACAACCCCGAGCAGTGGCCCAGATCCGTGTGGGACGAGGACGTGGAGCTCATGCAGCGCGCGAACATCTCGTTCGTCAGCCTCGGGATCTTCTCGTGGAGCTGGCTCGAGCCCGCCAAGGGCGAGTACGAGTTCGAGTGGCTCGACACCGTCATGGACAAGCTGCACGCGGGTGGCATCGCCGTCGACCTCGCGACCGCTACGGCCACCCCTCCCCCGTGGCTCTCGGCCGCGCACCCCGAGATCCTGCCCGTCGACGTCGACGGCCAAACGCTGTGGCCGGGCAGCCGGCAGGCGTGGTGCCCCACGTCGCCGGTCTTCCGCGAGTACGCCGTCGCCCTGACCCGGCAGATGGCGACGCGCTACCACGACCACCCGGCGCTGGCGATGTGGCACGTCTCCAACGAGTACGCGTGCCACAACCTGCCCTGCTACTGCGACGAGTGCGCGCGCCACTTCCGCACCTGGCTCGAGCGCCGCTACACGAGCCTCGACGCGCTCAACGACGCCTGGGGGACGGCCTTCTGGAGCCAGCGCTACACGGCGTGGGACCAGGTGCTGCCGCCGCGCCGCTCGACGACCTTCAACAACCCGACCCACGTGCTCGACTACAAGCGCTTCTCCTCCGATGCGCTGCTCGACCACCTGCGCGCCGAGACGAGCGTGCTCGCCGAGCTGTCGCCGGGCGTTCCCGTGACGACCAACTTCATGACGCTCGACCACTTCCGCCACCTCGACTACTCGCAGTGGACCCCGCTGGTCGACGTCGTCAGCACCGACCACTACATCGTCGACGCCCTCGAGCACCCGCGGTCCGAGCTCGCGTACAGCGGTGACCTGACCCGCGGCCTCGCCGGCGGCGCGCCGTGGATGCTCATGGAGCACTCGACGAGCGCCGTGAACTGGCAGCCGACCAACCACGCCAAGGCTCCCGGGCAGACGATCCGCGACGCCGTCGCCCACGTCGCGCGCGGCGCCGACACCATCGGCTGGTTCCAGTGGCGCCAGTCCCGGGCCGGGTCCGAGAAGTTCCACAGCGCGGTCGTGCCCCACGCCGGCGCCGACAGCGCCCGGTTCCGCGAGGTCGAGGAGCTCGGCCGCATCGCCGGCCGTCTCGGTGAGCTCGTCGGCAGCCGAGTCGAGGCCAGGGTCGCGGTTCTCCATGACTACCAGGCGATCTGGGCCGCGGAGGGCCCGTGCATGCCGAGCTCCGAGCTCGACGCGCTGCAGGCGGCGTCCACGATCCACCGCCTGCTCCACGACCGCGGCGTGACGGCTGACGTCGTGCACCCGTCGGCCGACCTGACGGCATACTCCGTCGTGGTGGTGCCGCAGCTCTACCTCGTCACCGACGCGCACGCAGCCGCCGTGGCCGCTGCCGCGGAGGCAGGCGCCCAGGTCGTCGTCACGTACTTCTCCGGCATCAGCGACGAGAACGACCACGTGCGCCTCGGCGGCTACCCCGGCGCGTTCCGCGACCTGCTCGGCGTGAGGGTCGAGGAGTTCTTCCCGCTGGGTCCCGGTGGCGAGGTCGCCCTCGCCGACGGAACGGGGACGTGGTGGAGCGAGGACGTCACGGCGCTCGAGGGCACCGAGGTGCTGACCACGTATGCCGCCGGACCGCTCGCGGGACGACCGGCGGTCACGCGTCGCGACGTCGACGGCGGCGGCGCTGCCTGGTACCTCAGCACGCTGCCGGACGACGCCACCCTCGGGCGGCTGCTCGACAACGTCCTGGCAGCAGCCTCCGTCGACCCGGCCGTGGCAGGCCTCCCCCGTGGTGTCGAGGCGGTCCGGCGCAGCGACGGCTCGCGGTCCTGGCTCTTCCTGCTCAACCACACCGACGTCGAGCAGGTCGTGTCGGCCAGTGGGTACGACCTCGTCACCGGGGCCGTCGTCGACGGCTCCGTCCGGCTCGCCGCCGGCGCCACCGCCGTCATCAGGCAGGAGTGAACATGCTTGCCAGTCAACGCCGCTCGGTCATCCTCGAGCTCGTCGAGGAGTCGGGGGCGGTCAAGGTCTCCGACCTCGTCGAACGCCTGGGCGTCTCCGACATGACGATCCGCCGCGACATCGAACGGCTGTCGAGCGACGGGCTCCTCGAGCGCGTGCACGGCGGTGCGCTCGCCCTCAACGACTCGCGGAGCAGCGAGGAGCCCGGGTTCTCCGCCAAGTCGCTGCTCCAGCTCGCGCAGAAGCAGGCGATCGCCAGGGCCGCGGCCCGGCGTGTCGAGGCCGGCAGCGCGATCGGGATCTCGGCCGGCACCACGACGTACGAGCTGGCCCGCGCCGTCAAGGACGTGCCGCAGCTGACCGTCGTCACGAACTCAGTGCCCGTCGCTCAGCTGCTCCACGAGTCCGGCGCTCCCGGCCAGACCGTCATCCTCACCGGCGGCGTGCGCACGCCGTCCGACGCGCTCGTCGGACCCGTCGCCGTCGCGGCGCTGCGCTCGCTCCACGTCGACCTGCTCTTCCTCGGCGCCCACGGCGTCGACGACCGCAGCGGCCTGACCACCCCGAACCTCGTCGAGTCCGAGACCAACCGGGCGCTCGTCTCGTCCGCCCGGCACGTCTGCGTGCTCGCCGACTCGTCGAAGTGGGGCACCGTGGGCCTCAGCACCTTCGCCGACCTCACCGAGGTCGACCTGTTCGTGACCGACGTGGGGCTGCCCGGACGGGCCCGCGAGACCCTGCGCGAGTCGGTCGGCTCCCTCGAGACCGTGGAGGCATCATGACCACCCCGAGCCGCGCCCCGAGCAGCACGAGGAGCCGCATGACGACGAGGCACCTCGCCGACGGCCGCGAGATCATCTACGTCGACGAGCCGGGCACCCCCGAGCGCACGGCCGACGACCAGCGTCCGGTGGAGCCGCGGGTGCAGTCGGGCGAGGTGCGCCACGACGCCCTGGTCGACGACTGGGTCGCCGTCGCGGCGCACCGCCAGCACCGCACCTTCATGCCGCCCAAGGACGAGTGCCCGCTCTGCCCCGCCGGGCACGGCTCGGTGCCGTCGGAGATCCCCGAGAGCGACTACCAGGTCGTCGTCTTCGAGAACCGCTTCCCGTCGTATGCCGTCACCTCACTCGGTGCCGACGTGCCCGACCCGTCCGGCATCTTCGGGACCCGCCCTGCCGTCGGACGCTGCGAGGTCGTCTGCTTCACGAGCGACCACGAGGCGTCGTTCAAGGACCTGCCCGTCGAACGGGTGCGCACGGTCATCGACACGTGGGCGCAGCGCACCGAGGCGCTCGGCGCCATCCCCGAGGTGGAGCAGGTCTTCGCGTTCGAGAACCGCGGCCGTGAGATCGGCGTGACGCTCCCGCACCCGCACGGCCAGATCTACGCCTACCCCTACGTGCCCGACCGCACCAAGGCGCTGCTCGAGGCGGCCCGCCGCCACCACGAGCGCACCGGCCGGCTGCTCGGGGCCGACATCCTCGCCGCCGAGCAGGCCGACGGCTCCAGGGTGGTCAGCTCGGGCAAGCACTGGACGGCCTACGTGCCCTTCGCGGCCCGCTGGCCCGTCGAGGTGCACCTCGCACCGCACCGCGACGTGCCCGACCTCGTGGCGCTCGACGACGAGGAGCGCGACGAGCTCGCCGTCGTCTACCGCGACCTGCTCGGCCGGCTCGACCGCTACTACGTCGCCGAGGACGGGTCGCCGGTCACGCTGCCCTACATCGCGGCGTGGCAGCAGGCCCCGGCCAAGACGGGTCGTGACGTGTCGCGCCTGCACCTGCAGCTGATGTCGGTGCTCCGCGGACCGGGCCGGCTGAAGTACCTCGCCGGCTCCGAGTCGGGCGTCGGTGGCTGGGTCAACGACGTCGCACCCGAGCGGGCGGCGGCCCGACTGCGCGAGGTGGCGTCGTGATCGACGAGCTGACGGCAGCGTTCGAGCACACCTTCGGCGCGGCCCCGACCGGCGTCTGGTCGGCGCCCGGCAGGGTCAACCTCATCGGTGAGCACACCGACTACAACGGTGGCCTGTGCCTGCCGATCGCCTTGCCGCAGAGAACGTATGCCGCCGTGTCCCGTCGCGACGACGGCGTGCTCCGCATGGCGTCGGCGCAGCAGGACGGGCTCGTCGAGGTATCGCTCGACGAGATCTCGCCCGAGCGCCCCGGCGGCTGGAGCGCGTACGTCGCCGGCGTGCTGTGGGCTCTCGCGAAGGAGGGCCACGAGGTCGGCGGCCTCGACGTCCTCGTCGACTCGACGGTGCCGCTCGGGGCGGGGCTCTCCAGCTCGGCCGCCCTCGAGTGCGCCGTGGCCGCTGCGGCCAGCGACCTCTTCGCGCTCGGGCTGCTCGAGTCGGCGGAGGGCCGGGCCCGCCTCGCGGCGCGCTGCGTCGAGGCGGAGAACACCATCGCGGGCGCACCCACCGGTGGCATGGACCAGTCGGCGTCGCTGCTCTGCGACGAGCGGTCGGCGCTGCTGCTCGACTGTCGCTCGGGCGACACCCGCCAGGTGCCGTTCGACCTCGGCGGCGAGGGGCACGTGCTGCTCGTCACCGACACCCGCGCCGAGCACGCTCTCGTGGACGGCCAGTACGCCGCCCGGCGGGAGGCGTGCGAGCAGGCCGCCCGCGAGCTCGGTGTCGACACGTTGCGTGAGATCGACCCGTCGGGGCTCGACGATGCGCTCGCGCGGCTCGACTCCGACGAGGTGCGCCGCCGAGTGCGCCACGTCGTCACGGAGATCGAGCGCGTGGAGGCCGCGGTCCGCGCCCTCGAGTCCGACGACCTCCGCGAGGTCGGTCGCCTGTTCGACGCCTCGCACGCCTCCTTGCGCGACGACTACGAGGTGTCGTGCGAGGAGCTCGACGTCGCCACCGAGACGGCCCGCGCCCACGGGGCGCTCGGCGCCCGGATGACCGGCGGAGGGTTCGGCGGGTCGTGCATCGCCATCGTCCCGGCCCACGACGCCGACACCGTCGCGTCGGCCATCGAGGTGGCGTTCGCCGACGCGGGTTTCACCGCGCCGCAGTCCTTCACGGTGACCGCCTCCGGCCCCGCACACCGCGACGCCTGAGCACGACGGAGGGCGGCCACCCCACCGGGGTGACCGCCCTCCTCAGGTGTGTCGTGCTCAGGCCGGGATGATGAGGCCCGTGGTGGCCTTCGCGCGCTCGAGGCGGGCGGCGACGTCCTCCCAGTTGACGACGTTCCACCAGGCCTTGACGTAGTCGGCCTTGACGTTCTCGTACTGCAGGTAGAACGCGTGCTCCCACATGTCGAGCTGGAGCAGCGGGATCTGGCCGACGGGAATGTTGCCCTGCTGGTCGAACAGCTGCATGATGTGCGGCCGCTGCGCGATGGTGTCCCAGGCCCAGATGGACCAGCCGGAGCCCTGGATCGCGTTGGCGTTGGCGTTGAAGTGCGCCTGGAACTTCTCGAAGCCGCCGAAGTACTCGTCGATCGCGGCCTTGACCTCACCCTCGGGCTGGCCACCGCCGTCGGGGCTCATGTTCTTCCAGAAGACGGAGTGGTTCGTGTGACCGCCGAGGTGGAAGGCGAGGTTCTTCTCGACGCCGTTGACGGAGGCGTAGTCACCCGACTCGCGAAGCTCCTCGAGCTTGGCGACCGCGGCGTTCGCACCGTCGACGTAGGCCTTGTGGTGCTTGCTGTGGTGCAGCTCCATGATGCGAGCGCTGATGTGGGGCTCGAGGGCTGCGTAGTCGTAGTCGAGATCGGGAAGCGTGTAAGCCACTTGTCGTTCCTTTCTGGAGACCATCCGGCTCCGCCCACTCTATGCCGGGGCAAACCGCCGTCGACAGGGTGTCCGTGGGCACGGGCTGTGGGTCACGTACCCACTCCGCCACTCTCAGACCTCAACCCTGCTTGAGGTCAAATCCTTGCGGCTCAACCGTTCTCGAGGAACGCGCGCAGCACGTCGACGACGAGGCGGTGGTCCTCGACCTGCGGCAGGCCCGAGACGGCGATCGTTCCGACGCAGCCGACGTCGCGCACCGTCACGGGGAAGGCCCCGCCGTGGGCGGCATGCGTCATCGGGTCGAGGCGCGAGTCGCCCTCGAACGACTTGCCCCTCGCGCGGAAACCCTCGCCGACACGCAGCGACGACTGGCCGTAGCGGTCGACCACCGCGCTCTTGCGCTCGAGCCAGCCGTCGTTGTCGGCAGAGGCTCCGGGCAGGGCGGCATGGAAGAGGCGCTGGCCGTTGCGGCGGATCGAGATCGCGACGGGGTGACCCGCCGAACGGGCCGCCTCGCGCAGGGCGACACCGACGCGCCAGGCCGTGTCGTCGTCGAACCGGTCGAAGACGAGCTCGGACTCGTGGGCGGCCAGCTCGTCGAGGGTGAAGTTCTGGGTCACGAGCCCCATTCTCCACGCTCGCCGGCAGCCGGGTCAGGGCAGGCCGAGCAGGTCGCGCACGTCGTCGGCGGTGATGGCACCGGAGAGGGAGCCACCCTCGTCGACGACGCGCTGGAAGAGGTCGCGCTTGCGCTCCTGCAGGGCGACGACCTTCTCCTCGATGGTCGCCGCCGACACGAGGCGGTAGACGGTGACGGGGCGGTTCTGGCCGATGCGGTGGGCCCGGTCGATGGCCTGGGCCTCGGCGGCAGGGTTCCACCACGGGTCGAGCACGTAGACGTAGTCGGCCTCGGTGAGGGTGAGCCCGAAACCCCCTGCCTTGAGGCTGATGAGGAACGCCGTCGCGTCGCCCTCGCGGAAGCCGCGCACGACGGCCTGCCGGTCGGTCGTCGACCCGTCGAGGTAGGCCGTGTCGATGCCTGCCCGGGTCAGCGCGCTCTCGACGATGCGCAGGAAGCCCGTGAACTGGCTGAAGACGAGCGCCCGGTGCCCCTCGGCGGCGAGCTCGCGCAGCTGGTCGACGAGGAACTCGATCTTCGACGCGGTGCCCTTGCCGGCGTGCACCTCGTCGACGAGCACGGGGTCGAGGGCGAGCTGCCGCAGTCGGGTGAGGGCCGCGAGGATCGCGACGCGGTTGGCGTCGGGGTCGTCGAGCAGGCCGAGCACGCGCTGCCGCTCGCGCTGCAGGTGCTGGTCGTAGATGTGCCGGTGGACCGGGTGCGGGTCGAGCGCCACGACCTGGATCTGCTTGGGCGGCAGGTCGATCGCGACCTGCTCCTTGGTGCGGCGGAGCATCAGCGGCCGGATGCGCCGGCGCAGCAGGTCGAGCAGCTCGGGCCGTTCACCCGACTCGATGGGCTTGCGGTAGCTCTTCGTGAAGACGTCGGGGCGCGGGTAGAGGCCCGGGGCCGTGAGGGACAGCAGTGACCAGAGGTCCATGAGGGAGTTCTCGAGCGGCGTGCCGGTGACCGCGATGGTGAACGGGGCGCCGAGGCGTCGCGCGGCGACGTGGGTCTTGGCCTGGCGGTTCTTGACGAACTGGGCCTCGTCGAGCACGACGCCGCCCCACCGCACACCCCGGAACGCCTCCTCGTCGAGGCGCAGGACGGCATACGAGGTGATGACGACCTCGGTGCCCGCGACGACGTCGGCGAGCGGCACCCCGCGCTTGCGCTCGGTGGCGGTGACGGCCACGGCCGCGAGGTGCGGCGCGAACGTCTCGAGCTCGCCCATCCACGTGCCGACGACGCTCGTGGGCGCGACGACGAGCACCGGCCCGCGGGCGTCGGCGCCCGCCGACCCGAGCTCGCCGCGGTCGTGGGCCCGCACCAGCGTCGCGATGACCTGCAGCGTCTTGCCGAGGCCCATGTCGTCGGCGAGGATGCCGCCGATGCGGGCGTCCCAGAGGCGGGAGAGCCAGCGGAAGCCGTCGAGCTGGTAGGGCCGGAGGGTCGCCCTGAGGTCGGGCGGCACCTCTGCGACCGGGCCCGACTCGAGCGATCCGAGGGCCTCGACGCTCGCGGCCCACCGGGCGCTCTGCTCGTCGACGACGCCGAGCGCGACCAGCTCGTCCCAGAGGTCGGCGTGGTGGGCGCTGAGCCGCAGCTCGCCCGTCTCGGGGTCGGCGATCTCGCGGGCCTCCTCGATGAGGTCGCGCAGCCGCAGCAGCTCGGGGCGGTCGAGGCGGAAGAAGGAGCCGGAGTCGAGGAGCATGATCTCGTCGCCGCGGGCGATCGCGGCGAAGAGCGGCTCGAACGGCACCTCCTCGCCGTCGACCTCGACCGAGACGTGCAGGTCGAACCAGTCGCCGGCGTCGGAGCCCCGCTCCTGCTCGGGGGCCCGCTGCCGCTCGCCCGTGCCGAGGCGCACGACCGGCGCGGAGGTGACCTCCTCGTAGGGCGGCAGCTCGCCGTCGACCTCGACGGTGACGTGCTCGTCGGACTCGAGCTCGGCGAGGGTGTCGCCGACGAAGCGCGCGGCGTGAAGCCCGGTCAGCACGACTCGCGGCACGAGGTACGGGTGACCGCCGAGGTCGGAGCGCAACGCCCCCGGCACCCGGCGCAGCGAGGTCGCCGCCCGCACCGCGGCGGCCTCGGCGTCGCGGTCGCGACCTCCCACCGTGCCGAACCGGGCGGTCGTGAAGGGGCGCGGGCGCCCGTCGTAGGCGTGGCCCAGGTCGAGGCGCACCTCGCCGGGCACGTCGCTGACGACGCGCACGTGCACGGTGACTCGCTCGGGGGCGGCGGCCTCGGCCACCTCGGGCGCCGGCAGCGGCACCTCGGACCGGATGCGCAGCCGCTGCCGCAGGCCGGGCACGACGGACCGCAGGAAGCGGGCCCGCTCGTCGGCGGGCACGCGCAGGCCGGCGAGCGCCGACTCGAGGGCGGCCGGCCCGAGGTCGAGCTCCTGGTCGAGCGGCACGAACGACAGGGCACCGTCGTCGGACTCGACGGCCACGGCGTGCACCGGGTCGCCGAGCAGCAGCCGCTCGCCGGTCGCTTCGGGTGGCAACCCGTCGAGCTCGACGTCGAGGTCGAGGTCGCCCGTGCCGTCGGCGGCTCGCCTCACGTGGAGCACGAGGGTGGCGGGCTCGTCGACGACGTGGACCGGCCCCGTGACGCCCTCGCCCGGCAGGATCTCGATGCCCACGGCGCGGGCCTCGCGCAGCAGCGGCCACACCTCGGCGCTCGCGTCGAGCGAGAGCGGCGGCGTCGCGGAGAAGTACGTCGTGCCGCCCGAGCCGTGCCGGGCGACGTCGTGCAGCCGGCCCATGATGCGCTCGTGCTCGGGCAGGAAGCGGATGCCCGGCCGCCACTGCGGCAGGGCGTCGTGCCAGGACAGGGTGCGGTGCCACGTGCCGGCGCGGGTCCACCGCGTGGGGCGCAGCCCGTAGCTCAGCTCGGGCACCCCGCGGCGCCCCCGCTGGTCGCGGTAGACCGTGTCGACGAAGAGCCCGGCGGGCATGAGGTCGCCGCGCGGCTCGGGGCGCGACGCGGTGGGGGCGACCTCGGCCGGGCGAGGCCGGATGTGCCCGAGCACGTCGGCCCAGTGGGGCGGCACGACGAGACCGGGAGAGCTGACCGCCTGCACCGCTGCCGCTGCGTCACCGGCCGCCGCTGTGTCGTCCTCGTCGGGCGGGCCGAGCGTGACGCCGCGCGCGACGTCGCGGGCGGTCAGCATCAGCGCGACGACGTGCTTGCAGTCGGTGCCCACCGGGCAGCTGCACCGACCGTGCCAGAGGTGGGCGCGGCCCTTGGGATGCGGCCGCGCCTCGATGATCGTCTGGTAGGTGTCGGACGCGCTGCCCTCGATGGTGCCGAGGAGCATCAGTCCGTCGGGGCGCGTGGCGAGCGAGCGCACCCGGCGCTCGGCGGCGTAGGCCAGGCCGCGGTCGAAGGTGCGCGTGCCGACCTGCTGCGAGATGTCGGGGTCGGTGACCTCACCGACCCACGTCGCCCGCCCCACGCTCCACGCCACCTCTGAACTCTACGTTCGGGCGCCGACACCGCCGGGCCTCGTCCACAGGCTCGGGCAGGATGGGCCCCATGCCCGGCACTCCCGACCTGAGCGGCCCCGAAGACCCACGAGTCCCGCACGACCCGCAGGACCCACGGGACCTGACCCTCGCGGACTTCCCCGTCCACCGTCGGGTCACGACGCGGTGGTCCGACAACGACATGTACGGCCACCTCAACAACGCCGTGTACTACGAGCTGTTCGACTCGGCCATCAACGGCTGGCAGGCCGAGCACGTGACGGTCGACCCGCTCACCGACGCGACGCAGGGCGTCGTCGCCGAGTCGGGGTGCGCCTTCTACGCCGAGGTCGCCTTCCCGACCCCGCTCGTCGTCGGCATCCGGGTGACGCGCATCGGCACGAGCAGCGTCACCTACCAGCTCGGTCTCTTCGTCGACCCCGACGCCCCGCACCGGGCCGGCACGAGCGGCCCCGAGACGTCAGACCCGGCCATCAAGGCCCTCGGCCACTGGGTGCACGTCGAGATCGACTCCGTGACGCGTCGCTCGACCCCGATCCCCGACCACCTGCGCCGCCTCATGGAGACGGCGGTGGTGCCGGTGCCGGCATGAGCGACCCGCTGGACCCCCTCGACGAGACGTGGGAGGCGTGGACCGCCCGCGTCGCCGCCGACCTCGCCGCCCTCGCCGACGAGGACTGGGTGACGTTCACCGTCCACGTGCAGTCGCGCGCCTCGAGTGCGTATGCCGCCGAGCGGGCCCCTGCGCGTCACCGCGGGTGGCGACGCACGCGCCCGCCGGCCGACCACCCGGCCCACGTCCCCGACGTCTTCGTGCAGGCCCGGCGCCTCGGGTCGGTCATCGCGCTGGAGTGCATCGCCGACACGCAGTTCGAGGGGCTCACCGACCTGACGGGCGAGCAGCAGCAGGCCCTCCTCGCACTCGGCTGGGAGCTCGACGACGAGCCGGACCTCAGCCGCACGTTCGACGTGGACGGCCTCGCCGCGGCGCAGCTGCTCCGGGCGAGCCTCGAGGGCGTGCTGGGTGCCGGCTCACCGGCAGAGGTCGACGTCCGGCGCGCGACCCGGCGCTAGCGCGTCACCGTCCCCGGGCGACGCGACGAGCCGCCCGTTTCATGACCGCGGTGTAGGCCGGTCGCGCGAATCGCTTTGCCCGCCAAGCGATCTGACCGTCGCGGTCGGTGAGGATGATCTCCTTGCGCGCGTCGATGCCGCGCCCCACCGTGGCCGCGACCTCGTCGGCCGAGCGGTTCGAGCCGCTCACCATCTTCTTGCCGGCGTCCTCCATCTCGGTGTCGGCGCCCTGGAAGGACGTCCCGAGGTTGGTCCGGAAGAACGACGGGCAGACGACCGAGACCGTGACACCGTGCGGCGCCAGCTCGTGCGACAGGGTCTCGCTCAGCGCGACGACGCCGGCCTTGACCGTGTTGTAGGCCGACATGCCGGGCGCGTGCACGAGCCCGGCGAGCGAGGCGGTGTTGACGATGTGGCCGCTGTGCTGCTCCTTGAAGAGCGGCGTGAACGTGCGGCAGCCGCGCACGACGCCGAGCAGGTTGATGTCGACGATCCAGTGCCACTCGTCCATGCTCGCGACGTCGATGCGGCCGCCGGCGGCGACACCGGCGTTGTTGACGAGCAGGTCGAGGCCGCCCCACGTCTCGCGCACGTGGGCGAGTGCCGCGGCCCACGCGTCGTCGCTGCGCACGTCGAGCGCGAGGTAGTCGGCGGCTGCCGGCAGCACCGCGGGCCGCTCGGGCTGCACGTCGGTCGCGAGCACGTGGTCACCGCGGGCGACGAGGGCGCGCACGAGCGAGAGTCCGAGACCGGAAGCGGCACCGGTGACGAGGACGCGACGGGGAGGGCGAGACGGCATACGGCCGACCCTAGGGGGTGCGCTCCGGCACGCCCACCGGTGCCCGCGAACCGGTACTAGCACCAACGTCCGATGGTCGCTACGTCCGAGCCGCGATGAGACTGGCGCGCACGTTCTTCAGCCGTTCACCTCGCGTTCCCCCGTCGGCAAGGAGGCATCATGGGTCGCTACGTGTTCTCGTCGCATGACGGGTTCGGCCTGGGGCACACCCGCCGCAACGCGCTCATCGCCCGCGAGGTCGCCCGGCTCGACCCGACCGCCGAGATCGTCCTCGTCACCGGGGTGCAGCGCCTGCCGGAGTGGCTCGACGACCCGCGGTTCTCCGTCGTGCGTGTCCCGTCCCTCCTCAAGGACCAGACCGGGCGCTACGGCTGCGACGGCATGGGACTCGAGGCGGCGGTCGCCGAGCGGGCCCGCGTCTTCGGCTCTCTCGTCGCGGACCTGCGGCCCGACGTCGTGGTCGTCGACCGGCACCCCTTCGGGACCGCCGGCGAGCTGCGACCCGGTCTGGCCGAGGCCCGCCGGCAGGGCGCCACGATCCTCCTCGGCCTGCGCGACGTGCTCGACGACACCCCGACCGTCCGCCGTGAGCTCGACGGCCCCGGCTGGAGGGGCGTGCGCGACGTCTACGACGAGCTGCTCGTCTTCGGCAGCCCGCTGCTGTGCGACCACGAGCGCGACTACGGTCTGCCGTTCCCGGTCCGCTACTGCGGGTGGGTGGTCGAGCGCCCGTCCCGCCGCGTCCGCGACAAGGACCTGGTCGTCGTCAGCGCTGGTGGGGGCGGTGACGGAGAGACCCTCTTCCGCCTGGGGGTCGAGGCGCTGCGGCGCCGCCCGGGCCTGCGCGGCGTGGTGACGGCGGGCCCGTACGCCGGTGACTGGCTGCGCCGGATCGTCGGTGACGACCGCGAGCTGGAGGCCCGGCTCGAGGTGCGTCACGGGGGCGGCTCGACGGTCGACCTCTTCGCCGGCGCGGGCGCCGTCGTGCAGATGTGCGGCTACAACAGCACCGTCGAGGCCCTGGCGGCCGGTCAGCGGGCCGTCCTCGTGCCCCGCCGCGCCCCACGCCGCGAGCAGGCCATCCGCGCCGGCCGACTGGCGTCGCTGGGCCTCGCCGACGTGCTCGACGAGACGGCCACCCCGGAGGAGGTCGCCTGGCTGCTCGACCAGCCCCGGCGGCTCGCCCCGGCCGCCTGTGCCCGGGCCGGCATCTCCTTCGACGGAGCGGCCATGGCCGCCAGGGCCGTGACCTCCCGCGCGCTGGAGGCCGTCGCATGATCCAGACCCTCCGTCTGCTGCGGCCGTATGCCGCCCGGCACCGTCGCGCTCTCGCCCTCGGTGCGCTGCTCGCCGTGGTCGAGGTGCTCGTCGGGCTGGCCCAGCCGTGGCCGGTGTCGCTGCTCGTCGGCGACGTGCTCACCCGCGCGGCCGACGGCTCGGGAGGCACCTCGGGCATCGCCCGCGGCCTCTCCCCCGCGGTCGCCGTCGCCCTGGGTGTCGCCTCCCTCGTCGTCGTCCACGTGCTCGCCGCCGTCGTCGACTACTGGTCGACTCGGCTGCTCTCGTCGACCGGGCTGCGGATGGCCGCGGACGTGCGGGTCGACGTCTACACCCATCTGCAGCGGCAGTCGCTGCAGTACCACGCCCACCAGCGCGTCGGGGACCTCACCTCCCGCGTCACCTCCGACGTCGACCGCATGCAGGACCTGCTCGTGCAGACGCTCGCGGTGCTGCTGCCGAACTCGATGCTCGTCGTCGGCATGGCGACCGTCATGGTGCTGCTCGACCCGACCTTCGCCCTCGTCGCCTTCCTCGCGACCCCGGTGCTGGCGTACGTGGTCTTCCGGTCGACGCGGGCGCTCAAGTCCGCGGCGCGCAGGGCTCGGACGGCTGACGGACAGGTGGCAGCAGCCGCCGCGGAGGGCCTGTCCGTCATGCCGCTCGTGCAGGCGTCGGCGCTCGAGGAGCGGATGCGCGACCGCATGGAGTCGCTGTCCGAGACGAGCCTGCACCAGGGCCTCGAGGCGACGCGACTGCAGGCCCGGTTCAGCCCGGTCGTCGACGTGGCGAGCGCAGCGTCCATCGCGGTCGTCCTCGCCGTCGGCTCGTGGCGGGTGCTCGAGGGGCGGCTCGGCGTCGCGGTGCTGCTCGTCTTCCTCGGCTACGTCTCCAGCCTCTACAAGCCGCTCAAGGCCCTCGCCAAGCTGTCGACCATCACCTCGAAGGGCACCGCGGCCGCCGAGCGGGTGGCCGACGTGCTCAGCCTCGTCCCGGCGGTGCGGAGCGCCCCCGACGCCGTCCTTGCCGGGCGGCTCACCGGCCGCATCGACCTCGTCGACGTGACCTTCAGCTACGGCCGCGAGCCGGTGCTGCGCGACCTGACCCTGCACGTCGACGCCGGCGAGACGCTCGCGCTCGTCGGGCGCACGGGTGCCGGCAAGAGCACGGTGGCTGCACTCGTGCCGCGTCTCATGGACGTGCAGTCGGGCCGGGTCATGCACGACGGACGCGACGTGCGCTCGCTCGAGCTCGCGAGCCTCCGGTCCCAGGTCTCGCTGGTGCTCCAGGACTGCGTGCTGCTCCACGGCACCCTCTACGACAACATCGCGTGCGGCCGGCCGGGCGCGACCCAGACCGAGGTGATGCGCGCGGCGAAGCTCGCGCTCGTCGACGAGTTCGCGCACCGGCTGCCCCGCGGCCTCGACACCCCGGTCGGCGAACGCGGCGTGATGCTCTCCGGCGGCCAGCGCCAGCGCATCGCCATCGCCCGGGCGATCCTGCGCGACACCCCGGTCCTCGTTCTCGACGAACCCACGAGCGCCCTCGACGTCCAGTCGGAGCAGCTCATCGTGCAGGCCCTCGAGGGCCTGCCGCGCGACCGCACGATGCTCGTCATCGCGCACCGGCTCTCGACGGTGCGCCGCGCCGACCGGGTTGCCGTCATGGAGAGCGGACGTCTCGTCGAACAGGGAGCCCCCGAGTGGCTCCTGCGTGGTGGTGGACACTTCGCCCGGCTCGCCGGAGCCGGCGAGGGGCTGTTCGTCACCGACACCGCACTACCGGCCGACGGGGGTCGGCGATGAGCCAGGCAGCAGTCACCACCCCGGTCGCCGCCCCCGCGGCCGGGTGGGTGGCCGCGGCACCTGGCCCCTCCGCCCCCGTCGGCCCGGTCCTCTACGTGCTCAAGCGGTTTCCGCGGCTGTCGGAGACGTTCGTGCTCCGCGAGGTTCTCGGTCTGGAGGCCGCCGGGGTCCGGGTGCTCGTCGACGCGCTGCTGCCGCCGGAGGACTCCCCGACCCACCCCGAGCTCGAAGCCGTCCGCGCCGAGGTGCGGTACGTGCCGAGGCACGCCCGGTTGCGCGACCCCGCGACCCTGCGCGCCCACCTCGGGCTGGCGCTCCGGCGCCCCGTGCGGTGGTCGACGCTGGCGCTGCGGGCGCGACGTGACGGCACGTGGCGGCGTTTCGTCCAGGGCGGCATCGTCGCCGACCGCGTATGCCGTGAGGGCGTGACCCACGTGCACGCGCACTTCGCCACCGCGTCGTCGGAGGTCGCCGTCGTCGCGGCCGCCCTTGCCGGAGTGACCTGCTCGGTGACGGCCCACGCGAAGGACATCTACCACCACGACAACGCACCTCACCTGGCCCGGCGGCTGTCGAGGGTCGACACCGTCGTCACGGTCTCGGGCCACAACGTCACCCACCTCGAGTCGGTCGTGCGGGAGGGCGGCATACGGGCCTCAGTGCGGCACGTCGCCAACGGCGTCGGCGTCGGACCGGTCGCCGACCCGGCAGCCAGCACGTCACTGCTGTGCGTGGCACGGCTGGTGCCGAAGAAGGGCGTCGACCTGCTCGTCCGCGCGGCCGCGCTTCTCACCGAGAGGCACCCGGGCCTCGTCGTCGACGTCATCGGCGACGGGCCACTGCGGCCCGAGCTGGCCTCTCTCGCAGACACGCTGGGACTCGACGGGCGAATCCGCCTCCGCGGCTCGGCCACGGGTGACGAGGTGCAGGCCGCGCTCGCCGGCTGCAGGGCGTTCGTGCTGCCGTGCCGCATCGACGCCGACGGCGACCGCGACGGCATGCCGACGGTCCTCGTCGAGGCACTCGCCCGCGCGGTGCCGGTCGTGTCGACCGACGTCGTCGGCATCGGCGAGCTCGTCGTCGACGGGGTGACCGGGCTGCTCGTGCCGCCCGACGACGTCGAGGCCCTCGCCGCAGCGGTCGACCGGCTGCTCGTCGACCCGGCGCTCGCGGTGCGTCTGGGACGTGCGGGTCGACGTCTGGTCGCCGAGCGCTACAGCCCGGCCGACGCCACGTCGGCCCTGCTCGAGGTCTTCGCCGGCCCGGCCGGTCGGACGGGAGGTGCGGCATGAGGATCCTCGTGGTGTGCTCCGACACCGGGGTGCGGGTCGGCGACGGCAAGGGGGCCGCCCTGCACCTGCTGGCGATCACGTCGGCGTTCGCGGCCCTCGGCCACGACGTCGAGGTCGTCGGCGTCGCCGCCAACCCGAATGGCCCGCTCGAGGCGTGGCCCGTCCCGTGCCACGTCGTCGACCACCCGGGCCGCGCGGAGGGCGAGCTGCGGGAGCGCCGCAAGCGCGAGACCGTGGAGCGGGTGGTCGAGCTGGCATCGTCCGTCGCCGTCCGTCTGCAGCCCGACGTCGTCTACGAGCGGCTGTCGCTCTTCGGGTCGGCCGGCGCCCGGTTGGCTGGGGCCGCAGGGGCCGTGCACGTGCTCGAGGTCAACGCCCTGCTGGCCGCAGAGGAGGCGCGGTGGCGTGGTCTGGTCGCCGGCGACCTGGCCCGTTCCGTCGAGGACGCGGTGCTGCAGTCCGCGGACCTGCGGGTCGCGGTGAGCGAGGAGGTGGCCCGCGACGTCCGGACCGTGGCGAGCGGGCCGACCCGGGTCGTGCCCAACGGCTTCGACTCGCGCCTCTTCCACGGTGACCGCCACCGCGGAACCGCACGCGCCGCCCGAGCCGCGCTGGGCCTCGGGCACGACGGCCCGCTGCTCTGCTTCACCGGGTCGCTGCGACCCTGGCACGGGCTGGACGTCGCGGTCGAGTCCCTGCCGCTGCTCCCCGGGTCCGTGCACCTCCTGGTGGCCGGCGACGGCCCGGTGCGGCACGAGATCGCCAGTCGCTCGGTCGAGCTCGGCGTCTCCGAGCGCGTGCACTGGCTCGGCCAGGTGCAGCACTCCACCGTCCCCGTGGTGCTCGCGGCGAGCGACGTCGCGCTCGCGCCCTACCCGGCCCTGGCCGACTTCGCCTTCTCGCCGCTCAAGCTGTACGAGTACCTCGCCGCCGGCACCCCCGTCGTCGCGAGCGCGATCGGCCAGCTGCCCGAGGCGCTGGCCCACGGCCGGTGGGGGCGTCTCGTGACCCCGGGCGACCCGGCCTCGCTGGCGGACGGCATACGCGACGTGCTGGCCGACCCGGCCGCTGCGCAGGCCCGCGCGGCGCTGGCACGAGACCACGCACACGCCGAGCTCTCTTGGGAGAGCAGGGCTTCCGAGATCGTGCGAGCGGTTCGCGAGCTGGAGATCGGGGCACGCCGTGCCGTTCCCCGGTGACCACCCCGTCGTCCTCGACCCCGCGCTCGCGGAGTGGGCCGGCGGCCTCGACGAGGCTGTGCCCGGGGCGGCGCCCGGGCAGGTGCTGCGGCACCTGCCGGGGCGCCGGATCGCCGTGCTCACCGAGGCGGGCGGCAGGTCGGTCGTCGTCAAGGTGTTCGCGTCTCCGCGGGCACGCGGTAACGCCCGCCGACTGCTGGCGCTCGCGGGCACCCCCGTCGCCGATCTCGTGCCTGCCGTCGTCGGCTGCGACCACGCGGGCCACGTGCTCGCCGTGACCTACCGCGAGGGCACGATCCCCGACCACCTGCCAGACAGCACGTATGCCGGTCACTTCGCCGACATCGGCTGCGCGCTGCGGGCGCTGCACGACAGCGGCGCCGAGCTCGACCGCGAGTGGGGCCGCGACGAGGAAGTCGCCCAGCTCGTGCGCCGGCACGTCCGGGCGACAGCGCAGCTCGTGCACGACCTCGAGGCGACCGCCCTGTGGCTCAGGGACCTCCCCACCGTGCCGTCGCACCGCGACTTCCACCCGCGCCAGGTGGTCGTGACCCCTGACGACGGGATCGCCCTCATCGACCTCGACGACGCGGCGATGGCCCCGCGGGGGCTCGACGTCGGCAACATGGTCGCCCACCTGGTGCGCGAGCGCGTCACGGGCCGCCGGCCTGCCGCCGTGACCGAGGCGGCGACGGCGGCGTTCCTCGACGGCTACGGCTCCGGCGACGACCTCGACCCCAGGGCCCTGGAGGCGTGGACGACGCTGTCGCTCGCGCGGCTCGCCGCCCTCGCGGAGACGCGCCACCAGGACCCGGCGCAGCGCGACGCGCTCATCGCGCACGTGCACGGCCTGGGCGTCGACGCCTTCACCGGAGCGTGAGCGTCACCTTGCCGTGGGCGCGGCGCTCGTCGATCTCGGTCAGTGCCGCGGCGACGTCGTCGAGCGCGTGGCGAGCGCCGATGGGCGGTGCGAGCTCGCCGTTCTCGAGCAGCGGGAGGATCGCCTCCCACTGGGTGCGCAGGTAGCTCGGGTCGGGCATCCAGAAGGCGCCCCAGCCGACACCGACGACGCTGAGGTTGCCCAGGAGCAGTCGGTTGACCTTCACCTCGGGGATCTGGCCCGCGGTGAACCCGATGACGAGGAGCCGTCCCTCGGGCGCGAGGCTGCGGAGGCTGTCGGTGAAGCGGTCACCGCCGACCGGGTCGACGACGACGTCCACCCCGCGTCCGCCCGTGAGCTCCTTGGCCTGCGTGAGGAACTCGTCGGCGAGCACGACGTGGTGGGCCCCGGCAGCCTGGGCCGTCGCGACCTTGTCGACCGACGACACGACGGCGATGACGCGGGCGTCCATGCCCCGGGCGAGCTGGATCGCGGCGGTGCCGATGCCGCCGGCGGCGCCGTGGACGAGGACGACCTCGCCTCGCTCGAGCTGGCCGCGCCGGGTCAGGGCGAAGTGGACGGTGAGGTAGTTCATCGGCAGCGCCGCGCCTGCCTCGAAGGTCACCGAGTCGGGGAGCGGGAAGACCATCGCCTCGGGCACGGCGACGGTCTCGGCGAACGCACCGAGGACCGGGAACGCCGCGACGCGGTCGCCGGGCCGGAACGCGCTGCCGGGCGCCGCCTCGCGCACGATCCCGGCGCACTCGGCGCCCGGCACGAAGGGCAGGTCGGGCCGCATCTGGTAGAGCCCCTTGCTCATCAGCACGTCCGGGAAGCTGACGCCCGCCTCGTGCACGTCGACGAGCACGTGGCCGGGTTCGAGGGTCGGCTCGGGCAGGTCCTCGACGACGAGGCTGCTGGGCCCGTCGAGGGTGGTGACTCGTGCGGCGCGCATCATGCTCCTTGGCTGGAGGTGGGGACGACGGTGAAGGGGGCCCTGAGGAGGTCGGAGTCGCGGGAGCTGGGCCCCACGAGCAGCTCGAACTCACCGGGCTCGACGACGCGACGGCCCGCGGCGTCGACGACGGTGCACGCTGAGACGGGGACCTCGAGCTCCACCGTCACCGTGTCGCGCGGCGGCACGACGACTCGACGGAAGGCCTTGAGCTCCTTGGTTGCCCACGTGACGCTGGTGACGACGTCGTGGACGTACGCCTGGACGACCTCGTGCGCGGGACGGTCGCCCTCGTTGGTGATCGTCACGCGCGCGCGGACGGCCTCGTCCGCGGTGAGGTCGGCGTCGGCGAGGGTGAGGTCCGACCACGTCGTCGTCGTGTAGGTGAGGCCCTCGCCGAAGACGAACTGCGGCTCCTGCGTCAGGTCGGCGTAGCGGTGGCCGTGCTGGCCCCGGACCTGGTTGTAGTACGTCGGCTGCTGGCCGACGTGGCGCGGGACCGACAGCGGCAGGCGCCCGGAGGGCTCGATCCGGCCGAGCACGAGCTCGGCGACGGCTCGCCCCCCGCGCATGCCGGGGCTGAAGGCCTCGATGACGGCGGCGGCGGCCAGGGCGCTCGGCGGCAGGACGGCCGGCTTCGTGTGGAGCAGCACGACCACGGTCAGGGCGCCGGTGGCGACGACGGCGTCGAGAAGGGCGACCTGGCCGCCCTGCAGCTCGAGCGTCGCCGTCGAGCAGCCCTCTCCCGTCAGGGCCATCGTGTCGCCCAGCACGACCACGGCGAGGTCCGCGGCACGCGCGGCCTCGACGGCCTCGACGAGCTGGTCGGCGTCCACGGGCGCCGGACTGGAGACGGGCGGACGCGGCTGGCCGTCAGGGAAGAGCGGGCCGTCGGGGTCGGGCACGAGCTGCTCGATCTCGGCGCCGCGGGCGTGGGTGACGGTCCAGCCGTCGGGCACGACGGCACGGAAGCCGTCGAGCACGGTCTCGACCGTCTCGCGCGGGTGGCCGTCGGGCATCCAGTCGACCTGGCCGGAGGCGCCGGCCCAGTCGCCGAGATTCGCCTGCGGGTCGTCGGCGTTGGGGCCGAGAACGGCGACCGTGCGGACGGTCGTGTGGGGCGTTGCGGCGGGGCCTGCGGCATACGGCAGGGTGCCGTCGTTGGTGAGGAGGACGAGCGAGCGGCGCGCGACGTCGAGGTTGAGGGCGGCGTGCTCGGCCGAGCCGATGACGGCGGCCTGGCGCGCGCGGTCGGGTGGACGCGGGTTCTCGAAGAGGCCGAGCTCGAGCTTGACGCGGAGGATGCGGCGGACTGCTTCGTCGATCTGCTTCTCCTCCAGCAGGTTTCGAGCGACTGCCTCTTGCGCGGCCTCGAAGAAGGCAGGTGTCGTCATGACGAGGTCGTTGCCCGCCCGCACGGCGACGGCGGCCGCCTCGACGTCGTCGGCGCAGACCTTCTGCTCCCAGACCATGCGGCCGACGTTGTCCCAGTCGGTGACGAGGGTGCCGGTGAAGCCCCACTGCTGCTTGAGCACGTCGTCGAGGAGCCAGCCGTTGGCGGTGACCGGCACACCGTCGATCGACTGGTAGCCGAGCATGAAGGTGCGGCAGCCCTCCTGCACCGCACGCTCGAACGGTGGGAGGAACCAGGAGGTGAGCTTGCGGCGGCTGAGGTCGGCCTCGCTCGCATCGCGGCCACCCTGCGTCTCGGAGTAGCCGGCGAAGTGCTTGGCACAGGCGAGGACCGCGGTCGGGTCGGTGAGGCCGTCGCCCTGGTAGCCGCGCACCATGGCCGCCCCGAGCTCGCCGATGAGGTGGGGGTCCTCGCCGAAGGTCTCGCCGACGCGGCCCCAGCGCAGGTCGCGGGTGATGCAGAGGACGGGCGAGAAGGTCCAGTGGATGCCGGTCGCCGACACCTCGACGGCGGTGGCGCGGGCGGCCCGCTCGACGAGCTCGGGGTCCCACGTGCAGGCCATGCCGAGCTGGGTCGGGAAGATCGTCGCGCCGGGCCAGAACGAGTGGCCGTGGATGCAGTCGTCGGCGGTGAGCAGCGGGATGCCGAGGCGGGTGGCGGCGGCGAGCTCGATGGCGCGCGGCATGTCGTCGGGCGCGGTGTGCAGGATCGAGCCGGCGAGCCGCGTGCTCACGATGTCGTCGAGGTCGCCGCGGGCGTCGAGCTGGAGCATCTGGCCGATCTTCTCGGGCAGCGTCATGCGGGCGAGGAGGTCCTCGAGCCGCTCCTCCACCGGACGCGCGGGGTCGCGGTAGGGCGCGTCGGCAGGCAGGTCTGCGGGCAGGTCTGAGGTGTCGTCAACGGCCACGGTGCGACGCTAACCCACCTAGGCTGGGAGCGTGGTCGAGCCCCTGGTGCGCCTGCCCGACGGCACCATCAAACAGGTCAACCCGCTGACCGGGACGAAGGTCTGGACCCTGCCGGGCCGGGCGGCGAGACCCTTCGGGGTGCCCAGCCACCACCCGCTCCCGCTCGACCCCGACGACCACGACCGGCACTGCGCGTTCTGCTGGGCCCGGATGCTCGAGACGACCCCGGAGATCGCGCGCGTCGTCCGCGACGGCGACGGCGGTGCCGGCGACGGCTGGCGCGAGGTGCGAGCCGTCCTCGCGGAGGACCTCCACGCGACCCGGCCGGAGTTCCGGCTCATCCCCAACCTCTTCGAGATCCTCAGCTACGACTACTGGCACCTCAGCCACGGCTTCGAACCGACGGCCGCGTCGCTGGCGCACCGGACGGCATACCTGGGCACGGCGCAAGGACGCGAGCACGTGACCGCTCTCGCCCGCATCCGGATGCGGGCCCGGAGCGCGCCCGGCGCCGACGCCGAGCCGCTCGCCGAGGAGGACCTCGAGCGCGAGGCGGTCGGGCTGTTCGCGGGCAACCACCAGGTCGTCATCGCGCGACGGCACTACGTCGACGGCGCCACCGAGGACACGCAGCTCGCCGGCTCGGGCACGCTGACGCCCGAGGAACACTGGCGCTACACGCAGCTCACGGTGCGGGCGATGCGCGACCTCTACCGCGACAACGCCTGCGCCCGCTACGTGTCGGTCTTCCAGAACTGGCTCTCGGCAGCCGGCGCGTCGTTCGACCACCTGCACAAGCAGATCGTCGCGATCGACGAGCTCGGCGCGCAGAAGGAGCGTGAGATCGAGCTGCTGCGCACCGAGCCCGGCGTCTTCGCCAGGTGGGGCGCCCAGTACGCCACCGAGCAGGGACTCGTCGTCGCCCGCAACGAGCACGCGGTCGCCTTCGCCGGCGTGGGCCACCGCTACCCCGCCCTCGTGGTGCACGTGACCGACGGTGAGGGCTGCCCGTGGGAGCTGGACGAGGAGCAGCTGCGCGACTTCTCCGACCTCGTCCACGCCTGCCACGCGGCCACGGGCGTGCACGTGCCGTCGAACGAGGAGTGGCACCACCGGCCGCCCTCCGTGGACCAGCCGATGCCGCTGCGGGCCGTGCTCAAGTGGCGGATCTCCACGCTTGCCGGCTTCGAGGGCGGCACGAAGATCTACGTCAACACGATCGACCCCTGGACGGTGCACGACCGCGCCGTCGCCCGGCTGCGCGAGCTCGTCGAGGCCGGCGCCGTCTCCGACGGCATCGAGATCGGCTGAAGGCCTCGGTCCCAGCGAGGCGTGGCACCACCGTTGACGCGTGCCGGCGGCGTATGTATACAAGAGAGATTCCTGCATACATCCGACCCAGGAGGACACGTGACCCAACGCCCTTGCTTCCACCTCGCCGTGCCCGTCGACGACCTGGCCCGGGCCCGGGACTTCTACGGCGGGGTCCTCGGGCTCGAGGAGGGGCGGTCGGCCGAGCACTGGGTCGACTGGGACTTCTACGGCCACCAGGTCGTGACCCACGTGGCCCCGGGCGGTTCACCCGGGCCGGCCGCACACAACGCCGTCGACGGCCACAGCGTGCCGGTGCCGCACTTCGGGTGCGTCCTGGCCGTCGACGACTTCCACGACCTGGCGTCGAAGATGAAGGGGGCCGGCGCGTCGTTCGTCATCGAGCCCTACCTCCGCTTCGCGGGCGAGCCCGGCGAGCAGTGGACGATGTTCTTCCTCGACCCGGCCGGGAACGCCATGGAGTTCAAGGCGTTCGCCGACGAGTCGCAGATCTTCGCGAAGTAGTGGGGACGGACGGCAGGGACACCAAGGCCGCCCGCGTCTACGAGGCCCTGCGCACCGGGATCCTCTCGGGCGAGCTCGTCGCCGGGAGCGCGCTCGACGAGGTGTCGCTCGCAGATGCGCACGGCGTCTCACGCACTCCGGTGCGCGAGGCCCTGCGGACGCTGACGAGCGAGGGACTGCTCGTGCCCGGGAGCCGCCGGCAGCTGCTCGTCGTCGACGTGTCGGAGCGGCACCGGTCCGAGATCGTCGCGATCCGGGTCGCGCTCGAGGGTGCTGCGGCCGCCGAGGCGTGTGCCCGTGCGACACCGGACGACGTCGACGCGCTGCGGCTGCTCACCATCAAGCAGCGTCGGAGCGCAGACACGGACGATTCCGAGTCCTTCCTGCGGCTCGACGAGGAGTTCCACCGGGCGCTGGCGGCAGTGGCTGCCATGCCGACGCTCTCCCGCCTGCTGACGCAGCTCGGGGCCTTCGTGCGTCTCACGCACCTCGGTGAGCCGACGGGTCGCCGGCACATGCGCGGCCTGACGCGCGAGCACGAGCATCTCGTCGACCTGCTCGAGGCCCGAGAGGCGGCCGGGCTGCGCGAAGCCCTCGAGGCCCACATCTCCTCCACCGCCCAGCGACGCTGACCTGTCCCGCGCGCCGTCTCAGTCGGACGCGCCGCGACCCGTCTGGGCCTGGAGCCGGTCGATGTGCTCGCTCGCCTCGGCCTTGGTCAGGTCTGCGGGGAGCGTCTCGCCTGCCTCGCGTGCGAGGGTCTCCAGGTAGCTGCGCTGCGCACCGGTCATCGCCTCGTCGCCGGTGACCCAGTCCTCGGGGTCCTTGATCGTCGAGTCGCCCGAGGTGCCGCCGATGACGTCGTCGTTCGAAGGTGTGTTCTGCATATCTGCTTGGGTGAAGTAGAATCTGTGGATGACCGCGAATCCGGTTCGGGGCGTGGACTACCCGTCGACGTACCAGCAGCTGCTGGAGTGGTTCCCGGACAACCAGTCC
>NZ_JBTJJV010000020.1:0-52604 GCF_054456855.1 Terrabacter sp. AAH1
TACAAGGACTGGTAGATCGTCTCGTGGGACACCCGCATCTCCGGTTCGTCAGCGAAGTCCTGAACCAGCCGGCCGCTGATCTGCTCGGGACTGTGCCCCTCACCCAACCGGCGCTCGACCTCGGCACGCAACCGCAGGTTCGTGGCCAGCATCGCCGGCTTCGGTCGGGCGGCGCGGGCCTGCGCGCCAGGGTGCGCGGTGCTCGCCCGGTACGTCCCGCCCGGGTACAGCCGGCGGTACCCGGCCAGCTCGCGACTGATCGTGGACGGAGCCCGCCGCACAGCCCTGGCGATGGCCCGGACCCCGTCACCGGCATGGAGCCGGACGGCGATCTCCTCCCGCTCCGCGAAGGTCAACCGATAGCTCGACTCCGGCCCAGGCTCCCGTGGCATCACCCCGCCAGCCTGACGCAACCACCGGCGACCGGTGGCCCCGTGGACTCCCGCCCGTTCGCAGGCCTCATCCGTAGTCACACCCGCCCGCACACTCGCCCAGAACAGCGAGCGCGTCGCAGCACTCACCCCTGAGCTGCCTCTGCTGCCAACCCTCACCGCAACCCCACCTCAGCCCAGGGTGTTGCACCCACCCCATGAACCCAAGACGCGGAAACCGGGCACTCGACTTGAACTTCACCTGAGGTCCGGCGACATTTCGCCCACCGCCCCCTAGGGTTGTGGTCTGTGAGCGACCGGTCCCTCCACACCGACGTCGACATCCCGCAGGTCATCGTCGTCACTGGCGTGATGGCCGCAGGCAAGTCGACCGTGTCCCAGCTCCTTGCGGAGCGCTTCACCCGTGCGGTGCACCTGCGCGGCGACGAGTTCCGCCGCGTCGTGGTGCGCGGGCGCGTCGACATGTCACCCCACGGTGACCCCGAGGCCGAGCGCCAGCTCGCCCTGCGCCACCGCATCACGGCGCGCACCGCCGACGTGTACGCCGAGGCGGGCTTCACCGTCGTGGTGCAGGACCTCTTCGTCGGCGCCAGCCTCATGCCCTTCCTCGAGCAGGTCTCGGCCCGGCCCCTCAGCCTCGTGATGCTCGCTCCCGACGTCGGCACGGTCATGCGCCGCGAGTCCGAGCGCAGCAAGGTGGGCTACGGCGACCTGTGGTCGATCCGCGACTTCGACCTCAAGGTGCGCGCCGAGACGCCGCACATCGGGCTGTGGCTCGACAGCTCGCAGCAGACCCCCGACGAGACCGTCACCGAGATCGTCTCCCGGCTGCCCGAGGCGAGGATCGCCTGAGATGTCGGCCCTGACGATCGGCGAGGTGGCCCAGCGCACGGGCGCGGCCACCTCGGCCCTTCGCTACTGGGAGGACCTCGGGCTCATCACGGCGGTCCGCACGACCGGCAACCAGCGCCGCTACGAGCGGGCCACCATCCGCCGCGTCTCCTTCATCCGCGCCGCGCAGCGGGTGGGTCTTTCGCTCGACGAGATCGGCGCCGCCCTGGCGACGCTACCCGAGCAGCGCACCCCGACGGCCCGCGACTGGGCGCGGCTCTCGCGCGCCTGGCGGGCGCGCCTCGACGAGCAGATCCGGCGCATCGAGAAGCTGCGCGACGACCTCGACGGCTGCATCGGGTGCGGCTGTCTCAGCCTGACGACCTGCGCCCTCAACAACACCGCCGACTGGCAGGCGGACCTCGGACCCGGTCCTCACAAGCTCGACGTCTAGCCCGAGCCCCGGCCCGAGTGCCGGCCGGGAAACACCTTGCGCCGGAGTGCATCCCGCCACGGTTAGTGGCTTGTTAGGACACTTCGCGACGGTCTCCTCGATGGATCACCGACCGGTCACCCGGTCGCCGGCCCACCACCCCCAGCACCCACCACAGGGATCCAGGAGACCACCATGAAGCTCAACACAGCCACCCTGCGCCGCGCCGCGGCCGCCACCGTCCTCACCGCCTCCGCGGCGTCCTTCATGCCGATGAGCGCCACGACCGCCGTCGCGGCGCCGGCCATCGTCGAGCACGCCCGCAGCCACATCGGCGAGTGGGGCGGCCAGTGCAAGGCGTTCGTCCAGAGGATGTACAACGAGACCCACGCCAACAACCTCGGCACCGGCTACTACCAGGCCTACATCGACGCCGGCTACCACCGCGTCGCCAAGGCCGACGTCGTGCCCGGCGACATCATCCAGGAGACCGACTCCACCCACACGCGCGGCATCCACACCGCGATCGTGACGGGCGACCCGGCGGGCGCCACCATCCGCGTGGTCGACTCGAACTGGGTCGGCTACGAGATCGTCGGCGAGCACTCGTACGACCCGACGACGCACGCCGCCAACAACGGCGGTGCCGCGTACTACTGGCACAAGTGACAGCCGGCCGTGGGGTCCCCGGCGACGGGGGCTCCCACGGTCAGCCGGTCCTCGTCAGCGACGTGTTAGCGACTTGTTAGCGGGACCGGCCACAGTTGCCCTGTCCGCGCGAGTCGTACAGGGGCGACTCCGCGCGGTCGCGTCCTCCGGCACGAACGCAGCACCTGCTGCCCCGGGATCCATCCTCCACCACGACCGGTGGGGACGCCGGGGCAGCAGGTGCCTGCGCTCCGTGGCGACGTGGCGCCGTCGTTCCGGTATCAATGCCCTGTGCAGTTTCGCTTGCTCGGGCCCATGGAGGTCGTCGCCGACGACGGCGCGCTCCTGCGGCTCGGCAGCGCCCGCGAACGCTTCGTGCTGGCGACGCTGCTCGTCGGCGCCGACCGTCTCGTTCCGGCCGAGCGGCTCATCGACGGCCTGTGGGACGAACCCCCGCCGACGGCGAGACAGCAGCTGCAGAACCTCATCGCGGGCCTGCGCCGCCGCCTGGCCGGTCACGACCGCGGCCTGGTGACGACCCGCCCGTTCGGCTACGAGCTGCGGATGGGCGACCACACCCTCGACCTCGCCGAGTTCCGGCGCGAGGTGGCCGAGGCCCGCGCGCTGGAGGGCAGCGACCAGCCGGCCACCGTCGTGTGGCACCTCGAACGCGCCGTGGCCCTGTGGCGCGGCACCGCCCTGGGCGATGTCGCCCCGGCGGCCGACTCCTCCACCGAGAGCCTCCAGCAGGCCCTGCGCGACGAGCGCATCGCCGCCGTCGACCTGCTCGTCGACTCCCTCGCCCAGCTCGGCCGGCACGAGGAGGTGCTCGCGACCGCGGCGGCCCAGCTCGAGGACGACCCGTGGAACGAGCGCCTCCACGAGCACCGGCTGCGCGCACTCGCCGCCACCGGCCGCCGCTCCGAGGCCAGCGACGCCTACCTCCGGCTCCGCCGCCGCTTCATCGACGAGCTCGGGGTGCCGCCCAGCCAGACCCTCGCCGACCTCAACACCCAGATCCTCGACGGCAGCCCACTGGGCGCGACGTCGTCACGGCGTCGCGTCGTGCCGCGCGAGCTCCCGGCACCCACCTGGACCCTCGTCGGCAGGGAGGCCCTGCTCGGGGCGGTCCTCGCCCGCCTCGCCCCGCGGGTGCCGGACGTCGCCGGCGGGTCCCGCTCGCCTGTCGCCCTGGCCTCCCGGGCCGCCGCGCCCCCGGCACTCGTCGTCCTCGTGGGCGTCGGCGGGGTGGGCAAGACGGCCTTGGCGGTGACCGCGGGCCACGCCCTCGCCGACGCCTACCCCGACGGCACGCTCTACGCCGCCCTCAGCGACGACCCGACCGGCGCCATCGACCCCCACCACGTCGCCGCGCGGTTCCTCAGGGCGCTCGGCGTCGACGGCCCCTCGATCCCGGCCGGCCGGGAGGACCGCATCGCGCTCTACCGCACCACCATCGCGGGCAAGCGCATCCTCACCGTCATCGACGGCGCCAGCACCGAGTCGCAGGTGCGGCCCCTGCTGCCGACCTCACCGGGCGCCGGGGCCATCGTCACCTCCCGCAGCCGCCTCGCCGGTCTCGTCGGCGTGCGCCGGCACACCGTGCAGCCGCTGACGGAGGAGGCGAGCCTGGCGCTGCTGACCGAGCTGGCCGGTCCCGAGCGCGAGGTCGACGCTCCCGACGCCCTCGTCGACATCTCGGCCCTGTGCGGGCACCTGCCCCTGGCGCTGTGCGTCGCGGGCTCCAAGCTCGCCACCAACCCGACCCTCGCCCTGCCCGAGCTGAGGGACCGCCTCACCCACGAGCACACCCGTCTCGACGAGCTGTCGGCCGGCGACATCGACGTGCGGGCCAGCATCGCACTTTCGGTCGAGGACCTGCCGGGGCCGGCACGCACCCTCTTCCGGCGGCTGGCGCTCGCTCCGAGCGCGGACTGGCCCGCGTGGGTCGCGCGCCGGCTCCTCAAGGACGTGACGCGCGAGATCGAGGCGCACCACGCCCTCGACGAGCTGGTCGACCGGCACCTCGTCGAGCCCACGGGCCGCGACGCCGCCGGGCAGCCGCGCTACCGCGTGCACAGCCTGGTCTCCGAGCTGGCAGCCGAGTACCTCGAGGCCGAGGAAGCACCGGCGTCCGTCGCCGTGCTCCGGCTCGACCTCGGCGAGGCGTGGCTGCAGCTCGCGGCCGCTGCCGGGCCACGCCTCGACGGCGCCTCGGACGCGCTGCCGGAGCCGCAGGGCGACGGCGCCATGGACGCGGTCTCGGCCCCCGCCGAGTGGTTCGAGTCCGAGCGGCTCAACCTCGTCGAGGCGGTGACCGTCGCCGCCCGCCTCGGTGACCCCGACCTCGCGGGCCGCCTGGCGCTCGCGATCCGGAGCTTCCTCACGGTGCGTGCCTACGACGACGACCGCGAGCGGGTGCTGCGCGCTGCCCTCGAGTCGAGGGCAGCCGAGGGCCGGACCCCATCGAGCGACCGCCAGCGCCTGGACCTGCTCGGAGCCCGTTTCGCCGTGCTCGGCCAGGTGCACCGGGACGTCGAGCTACCCGACGTCGCCGCCGAGGCGCTGGCCATCGCGCGCCGCATCGGCGACCGGGACGGCGAGCAGCGCGCCCTCTCGCAGTCGGCGTGGGCATCCATGGCGCTGCACCGCTTCGAGGCCGCGCTCGAGGGTTTCGCCCGCACCGCCGCCTTCGCCGAGCTGCGAGGCGACCGCCTCGGACGCATCCGGGCCGAGGCGCACCGGGGCATCGTGCTGCGCAACGTCGGACGCGCCGACGAGGGAGACCCCCTCCTCGCCGCCATGGTCGCTGAGGCCCGGCGTTCCGGGTCCCGACGCGACGCGAGCATCTGGATGGCCTCGCGCGGTGAGGGCCTCGTCGACCTCTGCCGGTACGACGAGGCGAAGGGGGTGCTCGAGGAGGCGCTACGGGTCGCGGCGGACATCCGCGACGACCTCGGGGCCGCCCACTGCCGTCTCGCGCTGGCCCGGGCCCTCCTCGGCCTCGGCGACGTGCGGGAGGCCCTGCAGGAGCTGCACGCGGCCCGGGTCGAGCTCGACGCGCGGGCGGGCGACGGCGGCGACCTCGACGTGCTGCGTCTCGAGGTCGACGTGCTCGCGCACCAGCAGGAGTGGGCACGCGCCGCCGACCATGCGCAGAGGCTCGTCACGGGCCGCCGACGGGACGGCACCCCCCTCGAGCTCGCCGCCGACCTGGCCCGCCGGGGGTGGGTCGCCGCCCGCCTGGACGAGCCCGAGGCGTCCGCTTCCGACCTTGCGGAGGCGACCGCGATCCTGGCCGACCTCCACGTGGCACCTCAGGCGCTGAGGCTGCCGAGCCCGCCCTACCCAGAGGCGAATTCGCTGTTAGCGGTTAGTTAGGGCCCCAGGTCTATCCTCCGATCACCGCTTGGTCGACAGGGACCGGGCGCAAGAGATCCAGGGGTTCATCATGAAGGTCGTCATCCGTTCCGCAGCCGCCCTCACCGCCGCACTCGCCGTCGCGTTCACCGTGAGCCCGGCGTCCGCGGCTCCCTCCGCCGTGCCGTCGGCCGCCACGACCAGCGGCTGGTGCCTCCGCGCCGACCCGGGCACGAACGGCCCGTGCCCCATCCTCATGACCCCGTCCTTCAGCTGACCGGCCGGCTGACCTGTCAAAGGCTGACCGGTCAGCGCGACGACTCGGGCGTCGCAACGGAGCGGCCCCCTCACCCAGCCGGGTGAGGGGGCCGCTTCCGTGTCGTGATCCGAACGCGCACGCGTCGGCCGAGCCGAGCGCGTACGCCGGGCCTCCGACGCTCGACGCTCGCGGGCCAGGGCGCTCAGTCGCCGCGCGAGTCGGCCGGGACCGCGTTGTCCGGAGCCGGCACTCCCGGCCCGCCGGCCGGACCGGGAGCCCCGGCGCCGACCCGTGCCAGCTCGGGTGGAGCGGGCGGACCGGCGACCTGTTCGTCGAGGTCGGCCGCCGCACCCGAGAACTGGGCGGCATACAGCGTGGCGTACGCACCGTCGCGAGCGAGCAGCTCTGCGTGCGAGCCCTGCTCGACGATGCGGCCGTCCTCCATGACGAGGATGAGGTCGGCGTCGCGGATGGTCGAGAGGCGGTGCGCGATGACGAAGCTCGTGCGGTCGGACCGGAGCGCCGCCATGGCCTGCTGGACGAGCAGCTCGGTGCGCGTGTCGACCGAGCTCGTCGCCTCGTCGAGGATGAGCAGCGCCGGGTCGGAGAGGAACGCCCTCGCGATGGTGACGAGCTGCTTCTCACCGGCGGAGATGTTGCTCGCCTCGTCGTCCAGCACCGTGTCGTAGCCGTCGGGCAGCGAGTGCACGAAGCGGTCGACGTAGGTGGCGCGCGCCGCCTCGAGCACCTCCTCCTTGCTGGCTCCCGGTCGGCCGTACGCGATGTTGTCGCGGATCGTGCCACCGAAGAGCCAGGTGTCCTGCAGCACCATGCCGATGCGCGAGCGCAGGTCGTGGCGGGTCAGGTCGCGGATGTCGACGCCGTCGAGCGTGATGCGGCCGCCGTCGAGCTCGTAGAACCGCATGATGAGGTTGACGAGAGTCGTCTTGCCCGCACCGGTCGGACCGACGATGGCGACGGTCTGTCCCGGGCTGACCGACAGGTCGAGGTGCTCGATGAGCGGCTTGTCGGCGACGTAGCTGAACGACACGTCCTCGAAGGCCACCGCGCCGTGCGGGTCGTCGATGGTCGCCGGGGTGCCCGCGTCGGCCTGCTGCTCCTCGGCGTCGAGCACCTCGAAGACACGCTCGGCCGAGGCGACACCCGACTGCAGCAGGTTGGCCATCGAGGCCACCTGCGTGAGCGGCTGCGTGAACTGGCGGGAGTACTGGATGAAGGCCTGCACGTCACCGAGGCTCATCGAGCCGCTCGCCACGCGCAGTCCGCCGACGACGGCGACGAGCACGTAGTTGAGGTTCCCGATGAACATCATCGTCGGCATGATGATGCCGCTGATGAACTGGGCGCCGAAGGCGGCACCGAAGAGCTCGTCGTTCTTCTTCTCGAACGCCGCCTCGGCCTCCTTCTGGCGACCGAAGACCTTGACGACGCCGTGGCCGGTGAAGGTCTCCTCGATGATGCCGTTCAGCTCACCGGTGTTGCGCCACTGCTGGATGAAGAGCTTCTGCGAGCGCTTGCCGATGGCCGCCGTCACCATGACCGAGATCGGGATCGTGACGAGCGCGATGAGGGCGAGCAGCCACGAGATCCAGAACATCATGCCGAGCACCGCGACCACGGTGAGCAGCGACGTCAACAGCTGGGAGAGCGTCTGCTGCAGCGACATCGAGATGTTGTCGATGTCGTTGGTGACGCGCGAGAGCACCTCGCCGCGCGGCTGCCGGTCGAAGTAGGGCAGCGGCAGCCGGTTGAGCTTGGCCTCGACCTCCTCGCGCAGCCGGAACATCGTGCGCTGCAGCAGGCCCTGGAGCACCCAGCCCTGGATCCACATGAGCAGCGAGGCGATCGCGAAGAGCGCGACGACGAGCAGCAGCACACCCTTGAGCGCCTCGAAGTCGATGCCGACGCCCGGGGTGAAGTCCACGTTGGCCAGCAGGTCGGCATACGTGGTCTGGCCGTTCGCGCGCAGTCCGTCGACGAGCTGCTGCTTCGTCGTGCCCGGCGGCACCTTGACGGTGCTGCCGATGACGCCGGCGAAGATGATGTCGGTCGCGCGACCGAGGATCTTCGGGCCGATCGAACTCAGCACGACGCTGACGACCGCGAGCGCGATGACGACGACGAGCTTGGTGCGCTCGGGCCGGAGCAGGCCGAGCAGGCGCTTGGCCGACGGGCCGAAGTTCAGCGACTTCTCACCCGGCTGGCCCATCTGCATGTGCGGTGGCCCGCCGCGACGGGCGGGACCCCGACGTGCCTCGGCGGCCTTCTCCTCCGCGGTCTTGACTCCCTCGGCCATCAGGCCGCCTCCTCCGCGCTGCGCTGGGACTCGACGATCTCCTGGTAGGTCTCACAGGAGTCGAGGAGCTGGTCGTGGGTGCCCTGGCCGACGACGCGGCCGTCCTCGAGCACGACGATGTGGTCGGCGTCGACTATGGTCGAGACGCGCTGGGCCACGATGACGACGGCGCTCTCGCGGGTGACCGGACGCAACGCCTGCCGCAGGCGGGCGTCCGTCGCGAGGTCGAGGGCCGAGAACGAGTCGTCGAACAGGTAGACGTCGGGCCGCTTGACGACGGCCCGCGCGATCGCGAGGCGCTGGCGCTGACCGCCCGACACGTTGGTGCCGCCCTGCGCGATCGGCGCGTCGAGGCCACCGTCCATCTTCTCGACGAAGTCGCGGGCCTGAGCGATGCGCAGGGCCTCCCACAGCTCGTCGTCGGTGGCGTCGGGGTTGCCGTAGCGCAGGTTGCTCGCGACGGTGCCGCTGAAGAGGTAGGGCTTCTGCGGCACGAGGCCGATGCGTGACCACAGCTCGTCGAGGGCGAGGTCGCGCACGTCGACGCCGCCCACCTTCACCCGCCCGGACGACACGTCGAAGAGGCGTGGCACCAGGCCGATGAGGGTCGTCTTGCCGGCACCCGTGGAGCCGATGATCGCCGTGGTGCGCCCCGGCTCGGCCGTGAACGAGACGTCGTGGAGCACGGCGTTCTCGGCGCCCGGGTAGTGGAAGTCGACGTCGACGAGCTCGACGCCGGCGCGGTCCGCCTTGATGGGCAGCGGCTGCACCGACTCGCCGACCGACGAGCTGGTGTCGAGCACCTCCTGGATGCGGCCGGCCGAGACCGCGGCGCGCGGGATCATCGTGGCCATGAAGGTCGCCATCATGACGCCCATGAGGATCTGGATGAGGTAGCTGAGGAACGCCGTCAGCGCCCCGATCTGCATGTCTCCCGTGGCGATGCGGTGCGCACCGAACCACAGCACCGCGACCGACGAGACGTTGAAGATGAACATCACGATCGGGAAGACCAGCGACATGAGCCGGCCGACGCGCAGGCCCGCCTCGGTCAGGGTCGCGTTGGCCTCCGAGAAGCGCTCCTCCTCGTGGCCCTCGCGCACGAACGCCCGCACGACGCGGATGCCCGTGATCTGCTCGCGCAGCACCCGGTTCACCCCGTCGAGAGAGGTCTGCATGCGACCGAACCACGGCACCATGCGCCAGACGATGAGACCGACGCACAGGCCGAGGAGGGGCACCGCGACCGCGACGAGCCAGGAGAGGCCGACGTCCTCGCGCAGGGCCATGATGACGCCGCCGACCATCATGATCGGCGTCGTGACGAGCAGCGCGAACGCCATGAACGTCACCATCTGCACCTGGGTGACGTCGTTGGTGTTGCGCGAGATGAGGGTGGGGGCGCCGAACTTCGCGACCTCCTGGGCGGAGTAGTCGACGACGGTGCCGAAGATGTTCGCGCGCATCTGGCGACCCATCCCCATGGCGACCCTGGCGGCGAGGTAGGTGGCACCCACCGCGGCGGCGATCTGCACGACGCTGACGCCGAGCATGAGGCCTCCGTGCCGCATGATGAAGCCGGTGTCGCCCTTGGCCACGCCGTCGTCGATGATCTCGCCGTTGAGGCTCGGCAGGTAGAGGGAGGCGAGGGTGCTCACGAGCTGCAGCAGCACGATGAGCGAGATCTCGCCCCCGTAGGGCCGCAGGTGGCTGCGGAGCAGTCGCATCAACATGCGCATGCCTTTCGTTCGGTGTGGTCGGTGTGCTGGCTGTGCTCGGTGTGCGTGCAGAGGGGGTGCGGGCCGGTCGGCGACGCTACGACCTCACGTCGGGTGAGGGTCAACGGCTGGTGCCTGCCTTGCATGCGCTGGCTCCTCTCCGACGAGTGCGTTGGGGTCGCCGCCGAGCTCGGCGTAGAGCTCGGCGATGCCGAGGCCGCTGCCCGCCGCCGGCGGCCGGGGCACGACGCCGTAGAGCACGGTGTCGACGATCTCCTCGGGCGTGAGGGTCAGGCCGTCGGCGATGCCGGGGTGGCTGCCCGAGAAGCAGAGCAGCCGGATGCGGTGCACGACGTCGCGGGCCGGCACGACGAACAGGTCGGACTCGCCGAGGACGAGCTGGTGGATGGTGTCGAGCAGAGGCTGGTGCGGCTCGCACTCCTCGGCGCCGGGCTGGGGTGCGTCACCGGCGCCGCGCAGGTGGCGGCCGGCGGCGTAGCAGGCGAGGTGCGGACCGCGGTTGGGCGGCTCGGTGAGGCCGAGCGCCCCCATGAGCCCGAAGACCTCGGTGAAGCGCCGCTGCAGGATCGTGGTGAACGCGACGAGCCGGTCGCGCACCGGCAGGTCGGTGCCGATGGCGGCGATCGACCGCCGCACCGGGGCGGGGCAGAACGCCGTCTGCACCGCTTCGTCCTGCAGGGCGTCCTTGGTGGCGAAGACCCGGAAGATCGTGCCCTCGGCCACGCCCGCCTCGCGTGCGATCTCGCTCGTCGTCGGAGGTCTGCCCTCCCGGTGGGCGAGGTCGAGGAAGACGCCGATGAGCGCCTCTCGGCGGTCGTCCGGGTGCATGGGCGCGGCGCGCCCCGTTCGCTGTCGCACCGGACCATTCTGAATGAGTGAGCACTCACTCACAACCGGTTTCAGGCCATGGGCGTACAGAACGTCCTCGAGAGTGCGGACTGCTCTCTCGATGCAGAGGGGGTCAGACGAGGAGGCCGTCGGCGACGAGGTCGCGGACCTGGGGGACGAGCTCGGCGCGCACCTCGCCCGGGTCGAGCTCGAGCACCGTCGCGATCGCGTCGAGCGCGGCGCGTGCCGTGAGCTCGCCGTCGGCCACCCCGAGGTATGCCGCCAGCAGGGTTCCGGCACGCACGACGCGTCCCAGCCCGCCGCCCTGCCGGACGAGGATCACGCTCGGGTCGTCGGCTCCGGGAACGCCGTGCCGCTCCTCGGTGACATCGGGCGCGCAGGACCACGCGACGTCGAGCACCTCGTCGTCGGAGTGCTCGGCCAGCCAGGTGCGGGCGCGCAGGCCGGCGTCGATGGCCGGGCCCATGGGTGCAGCCACCGGTCCGTGCGCCTCGTCGAGCGAGCGCCACGTCGGCCGGTCGGTGGCGGGACGCTGCAGGGTGACCACCCCGAAGCCGATCGACTCGACGTCGCGCGACGCGAAGTCACGCAGCCACGCGGCATACATCTGCGAGTGCGCCTCGCTGCCCGGGCTGGCACCGCCGTCGCGAGCCCAGAGCTCGGCGTACTCGGCGGGGTCCTGGGACTCGCGTTGGACCACCCACGCATCGACAGCCACCCCGTGAGCGGCCTGCTCGTCGAGCCACTCGATCCAGACGTCGCGCCAGGAGCGGCCGGTCGGCACCTCCCAGTTGCCGAGGAACTGGGCGACCCCGCCGGGCTCGAGCACGCTGCCGACCTGCTGCACGAGCGAGCGCACGAGCACGTCGCCGGGGCGGCCACCGTCGCGGTACTCGTAGAGCGGCAGGCCTTGGTCGCGCGGGGTGATGACGAAGGGCGGGTTGCTCACGACGAGCGAGAACCGTTGGCCGGCAACGGGATCCAGCAGGTCACCGGGGAGCAGCTCGACGTCGGGAACAGCGCCGGCACCCTCGGACGCGGCTAGCGCGAGGTTGAAGGCGGCATACGCGAGGGCTCGCTGGGAGATGTCGGTGGCGACGATCGCACCCGCGTGGGCGGTGAGGTGCAGCGCCTGCACGCCGCACCCGGTGCCCAGGTCGAGGGCGCGGTCGACGGGGCGACGCACCGTCCACGACGCGAGGGTGGTGGACGCGCCGCCGATGCCGAGCACGTGGTCGGCGCGCAACGGGCCGCCGACGGCGAGCTCGGAGAGGTCCGAGGCGACCCACCAGTCGTGCGCGTCGTCGCCGTAGGGACGCAGGTCGCAGGTGGCGACGGCCAGACGCCCCGAGACGTCACGGCCGGCGCCGAAGCCGGCCCGGCCGTTCTCGACACGGACGAGCCCGAGGGCCACCGCCCCCTCGACCGTCAGGGTCGGCAGCGCCTCGGCGAGGGCCGAGGCCGGAACGGCGCGGCCCAGCGTGAAGACGCGGATGAGCGTGCCGCACGCATCGGGCTCGGCGGATCCCGACGGCGACTCGAGGTCGGTGGCGAGGAGGGCCGGCAGGGGCTGCTCGCGGTGCAACGCAGCCGACGCGACCGGCCCGAGGCGCTCGGCGACACCGTCGACCGTGAAGCCGGCCGCGGACAGGTCGGCGCGCAGCAGCGCGACCAGCCGCTCGTCGACGACGGGGGTGTCGCTCAGGACTTCTCGCCCTGCGCCGGGCCGGAGGTCGCGGCCGCCGACTCGCCCGCTGCGAGCGCCGAGTCGAGGTCGGGATGGATCTCGAAGACCTTGTCGAGGCCGGTGATCGAGAAGACCTTGAGCACGCGGTCGTCCTTGCCGACGAGGCGCATCGAGCCGCCGCGCGTGCGGGCCAGCTTGAGCCGCCCGACGAGGACGCCGAGGCCCGTGGAGTCGAGGAACGTCACGTCGGTGAGGTCGACGACGAGCTGAGTGCGTCCGCCCTGGATCTGCTCGTCGAGCTTCTCGCGAACGAGCGGCGCCGTGTAGACGTCGATCTCGCCGCCGAGGTGCACCACGGTCTGGTCGCCGTGGTCGGCTCGGGTGATCGAGAGATCCACCTGTGCCCCTTCCTGTCCCCACACTTGTGCTGCGTGCGGCTGCCCCGAGCGGGGTCAGCCGTTCTCCTGGTCATGCCTGTCGTCGTGCGTGTCTGCGCGCGTGTCTTCGTGCGTGTCGTCGTGCTGACCGAACCGCGTCGATCACGATTCCCCGACGTGACTGACCGCGCAGTAACATGCCCCGCACGTCGGTTACCGTACCCCGACGACATACCGTTGCTCCACATGAACGGCGAGCCAGCGCCCCGCGGATCCGTGCCGGGATCGTCCGGCCACGGCCCGAGCGCGGCCGCGGCCCGTGCGGGCGGCCGAGCCGGTGCCCGAGCGGGTGTCCGAGCGGGTGTCCGAGCGGCGGCGCAGCACCGTCCCACCCCCGACGAGCTGCTGCGCATCCTGGTCGGCGACCACCCCGAACGTCTCGTGCACGTGCACGAGGTCCCGGCCCGCGACGCGGAGCACGCGCCGTGGCCCGAGTGGGTCGACACCACGCTGCTCGGGTCGCTGCTCGCGTCGGGCATCGAGGCGCCGTGGGCGCACCAGGTCGAGGTGGCCGAGGCCGCCCACGCGGGTCGCCACGTCGTCGTCAGCACGGGGACGGCGTCGGGCAAGAGCCTCGGCTACCACCTGCCGATCCTCAGCGACCTCGTCTCCGGCGCGAGCGCCCCCAACGGGCGTCGGGCGACCGCGCTCTACCTCTCCCCCACCAAGGCCCTGGCCGCCGACCAGCTGAGCCGCATCGGGGCGCTGGCGCTGCCGCAGGTGCGGCCGGCGACCTACGACGGCGACACCCCGACGGACGAGCGCCGGTGGATCCGCGACCACGCGAACCTCGTGCTCACCAACCCCGACCTCCTGCACCACTCGCTCCTGCCGGGGCACGAGCGCTGGAGCTCGTTCCTCCGCGCGCTGCGCTACGTCGTCGTCGACGAGTGCCACGTCTACAAGGGCGTCTTCGGGGCGCACATGGCCGCGGTCCTGAGGCGGCTGCGCCGGGTCGCGAGCCGTTACCGGTCCGAGCCGACGTTCGTCTTCGCGTCCGCCACCGTGGCCGACCCCGAGCAGCACGCGAGCCGTCTCCTGGGTATGCCGGTCGCCCCGGTCACGCGCGACACGTCCCCTCGCGCGTCGATGACCTTCGCCCTGTGGGAGCCGCCGCTGCTCGTGGACGAGAACGGCCAGCCCAAGCGGGTGAGCACCGTGGCCGAGACGGGTGAGCTGCTCGCCGGTTGCGTGCGCGAGCAGGTGCAGACCGTCGCGTTCGCGCGCTCGCGCGCCGGGGTGGAGGTCGTCGCCCGCATCGCCCGCGAGCGCGTCTCGGTCACCGAGGAGGAGCAGGTCGCGGCCTACCGGGGCGGCTACCTGCCCGAGGAGCGGCGCGAGCTCGAGAAGGCGCTGCGTTCGAAGCAGCTGCTTGGCCTCGCGGCGACGAACGCCCTCGAGCTCGGAGTCGACGTCAGCGGGCTCGACGCAGTGCTGCTCGCGGGCTGGCCGGGCACCCTGTCGTCGCTGTGGCAGCAGGCCGGGCGCGCCGGGCGGTCGGGCGAGCGCTCGCTCGCGGTGCTCGTCGCCGCCGACGACCCGCTCGACACCTTCGTCGTGCACCACCCCGAGGCGATCTTCGGTCGGGGCATCGAGGCGACGGTCGTCGACCCCGACAACCCGCACGTTCTGGCGCCGCACCTGGCCGCCGCCGCTGCCGAGCTGCCACTGACGGAGGCGGACTTCGAGATCTTCGGGGCGCAGACCCGCTCGCTGCTCGACGCGCTCGTCGACCGGGGCATCCTGCGCAAACGGCCGCGTGGGTGGTTCTGGGGCCGCGAGGACCGGCCGGCCGACCACCTCTCGCTGCGCGGCGCCGGCGAGCCGGTGCGCATCATCGAGACCCGCACCGGGCGGGTCGTCGGCACCGTCGACGAGGCTGCTGCGCACGCCCAGGTGCACACCGGGGCCGTGCACCTGCACCAGGGCCAGACGTGGGTCGTGACCGAGCTGCAGCTCGACGACCACGCCGCCTTCGCCGTACGCGGTGACCCCGGCTGGACGACGCAGGCGCAGTCGGTGAGCGACTTCCAGATCGTCCACGAGGTCGAGCACCAGCAGTGGGGGCCGCTGCGCTGCTCGTTCGGTCACGTCACCGTGCGCAACCAGGTGACCTCGTTCCTGCGGCGGCTGCCCGGTGGCGAGGTGCTCGGCGAGCACCCGCTCGACCTGCCCCCGCGGTCGCTCGCCACCAAGGCCGTCTGGTGGACGATGCCCGTCGAGGAGCTCGCGGCGGCCGGGGTCGAGGAAGCCGGCATACCCGGTGCGGCGCACGCTGCCGAGCACGCAGCGATCGGGATGCTGCCCCTCTTCGCGACCGCCGACCGGTGGGACATCGGCGGCGTGTCCACGGCCCTGCACCCCGACACGGGGCTGCCGACGATCCTCATCTACGACGGGCACCCGGGCGGGGCCGGCTTCGCGGAGCGCGGCTACCGCCGGGTGCGCTCGTGGCTGTCGGCGACCCGCGAGGCGATCGCGTCGTGCGAGTGCGCGTCGGGCTGCCCGTCGTGCGTCCAGTCGCCCAAGTGCGGCAACGGCAACGAGCCCCTCGACAAGGCCGGCGCCGTGGCGCTGCTCGACCTCACCCTTCGCCATTCCGGTCACGGCTCGGGCGACTCCGGCGAACCGGACTCATCGGTCACGCCCGCGCAAGAACGTCGGCGGACCGGGAACTGATCGGTCCTCACGTGCGGATTGCACGGCGCCGACCGGAAAAGTGAAGGTCGTCGAAGCCTCCCCAAACGAGCCATCGCGCGGTTATGGTCCTCCCACACGGGTGCAGCAGTTCGCCCACGTGCCTGCTCGGGGACCACACCTCAGGAGAGCCATGAATCGCCGATGGTTTGCTGCACTCGCCGCAGTGCCACTCTCACTCAGCATCGCGGGCACGGGGGCGGCCGACGCCGCCTCGACCGCCGCTGCCCCCGCCGTCTCGGCCGCCGCCGACGGCCTGGACTCGGACGGCGTCTACGTCGTCCAGATGGCCGACCTCCCGGTCGTCGCCTATGACGGGTCGACGGCCGGCTACGCGGCCACGCGACCCGCCAAGGGCAAGAAGATCGACGTCACGTCGGCGGCCGTGACCCGCTGGACCGACAACCTCAAGAGCAAGCACGGCAACGCGCTGCGGTCCGTCGGTGCGACCTCGCGCCTCTACGACTACGCCTACACCTACAACGGCTTCGCCGCGCGGCTCACCGGCGCACAGGCCAAGGCGATGCGCTCGACCGCCGGCGTGCTGGCCGTCACCAGGCAGCAGACCTACACGATCGACACGTCCACCACGCCGGGCTTCCTCGGACTCACCGATCCGGGCGGTCTGTGGGACCAGCTCGGTGGCACGAAGAGCGCGGGCGAGAACATCGTGATCGGCGTCATCGACTCCGGCATCTGGCCCGAGTCCCTGTCGTTCGCCGACCGCGTCGACGCCAACGGCACCCCGACACGCACGGCCACCGGCAAGCTGGCCTACCAGCAGATCCCCGGCTGGAACGCCAAGTGCCAGAACGGCGAGCAGTGGAACAACTCGCTCTGCAACCAGAAGCTCGTCGCCGCTCGCTACTTCAACGAGGGACAGGGCGGCAACGCCGCCATCGACCGCGACAAGCCGTGGGAGTTCACCTCACCCCGTGACTACAACGGCCACGGCACGCACACGGCGAGCACGTCGGGCGGCAACTTCGCCGTTCCCGTCACCGGCGCTGCCGCCGGTATCGCCCCCAAGGGCATCAGCGGCATCGCGCCGCGGGCCCGCATCGCCGCCTACAAGGCCCTGTGGTCGACGCAGAGCGGCGACACGGCCGGCGGCACGACGTCCGACCTCGTGGCCGCCATCGACCAGTCGGTGGCCGACGGCGTCGACGTCATCAACTACTCGGTGAGCGGCACGCAGACGAACTTCGCCGACCCCGCCGAGATCGCGTTCCTCTTCGCCGCCCGCGCCGGCATCTTCGTCTCGGCGTCCGCAGGCAACAGCGGACCGACGCCCTCGACGGTGGCGCACCCGTCGCCGTGGGTGACCACGGTCGCCGCAGGCACCCACAACCGCGACGGTCGCGGCTCGGTCACGCTCGGCAACGGCGCGACGTACACCGGGGCGAGCATCGCCGCCAGCGCGGTCACCGCGCCACTCGTCGACGCCACCGCCGTGGGCAAGGCCGGGGCCGACCCGACCCAGGTGGCCCTGTGCTACTCCAGTGCCGACGGCGCCACCGTGCTCGACCCGGCGAAGGTCGCGGGCAAGATCGTCGTCTGCGACCGCGGCGTCACGGGGCGCACCAACAAGAGCCTCGCCGTGCAGGAGGCCGGCGGGTTCGGGATGATCCTCGTCAACCCGACGAGCAACTCCATCAACGCAGACCTGCACTCCGTGCCCACGGTCCACCTGCAGAACACCGACCGCGCTGCCGTCAAGGCGTACGCGGCCACGGCGGGTGCGACGGCCACGATCAACGAGGCCGAGCTGGTCACCAACGCGACGGCGCCGTTCACGGCTGCCTTCTCGTCGCGGGGGCCGCTGCAGGCCGGCGGCGGCGACCTGCTCAAGCCGGACGTCATCGCACCGGGCCAGGACATCCTCGCGGCGGTGTCGCCCTCGACGAACCGTGGCTACGGCTTCAACCTGCTCTCGGGCACGTCGATGTCGGCGCCCCACGTCGCGGGTCTCGCGGCCCTGCTGATGGACCTGCACCCGTCCTGGTCGCCGATGGCGGTCAAGAGCGCGCTCATGACGACCGGCTACGACGTCAAGGACAGCGCCTCGCCGGCGCAGCTCGCGTTCTCGCAGGGCGCCGGTCACGTCAAGCCGAACGCCGCAGCCGACCCCGGCCTCGTCTACGACAGCGGCTGGAACGACTGGCTCGCCTTCCTCTGCGGCAGCTCGAGTGCGGTGAGTGCGGGGACCTGCTCGGCCCTCTCGGCCGCCGGTTACAAGACCGACGCCAGCGACTTCAACGGCGCGTCGATCGCCGTCGGTGACCTGGCAGGAGTTCAGACGGTGACTCGGAAGGTGACCAACGTGGGCACCACGGGGTCCGTCTACTCGGCGGCCGCAAGTGTGCCGGGCCTCTCGGTGACGGTGACGCCGTCCACGCTGAGCCTCGCACCCGGGGCGAGCGGTTCGTTCACGGTGAGGCTCCAGCGCGACACGGCGACGCTCAACGAGTACACGGCCGGCAACCTGGAGTGGTCGGACGGCAAGCACTCGGTCCGCTCGCCGATCGTCGTCCGGCCCGTAGCCCTCGCGGCGCCACGGACCGTGACGGCGCCCCCGACGGGCACGTCCTACGGCGTCACCTTCGGCTACACCGGGCCGTTCAGCGCCACGCCGCGCGGGCTCGTGCCTGCGACCGTGACGGCCGGCACCGTGGCCGACGACCCGACGGACTCGACCTGCTCGCTCAGCTCGCCGAACGCCCAGAAGCACGCCGTGAGCGTGCCGGACGGCACGTCGTTCGCGCGGTTCGCCATGTTCGACGCCGACGTCAACGCCGGTAGCGACATCGACCTGTGCGTCTTCAAGGGCACCGACCTGGTGGGATCGAGCGGCTCGGGCACCTCGGCCGAGGAGGTCAACCTCCTCGCTCCGTCCGCGGGCACCTACACCGTCGTCGTGCAGGGCTGGGGCGTGGCCGGTTCCACGCCGTACAAGCTGCACACGTGGGTGCTGCCCACCACCCCGGTCTCGCCCGCCAACATGACGGTCACCGCGCCGACGCAGGCGACGACCGGCGGCACGGGCACGATCGCGCTCGGCTTCACCGGCCTCACGTCGGGCAAGTGGCTCGGCTCGGTCGCCTACGGCGGCAGCGTGGGCATGCCCAACCCGACCATCGTGCGGGTGGACGTGCCGTAGAGGTGAACAACCAGCGGGGGCCGTCAGGCTCCAAGGGACGGGGAGGTCCCGGCAGCCGCCGGGGCCTCCCCGCTCGGCGTCCGGGCGGAGGTCGGGAGCCCGGACAGGGGACGGATCCCGCTGGGCCGGAGGGCGTCCCGTCACTCGGCGTGCCGGAGGAGCTGCGACGCCTGGCGAGGGCGTCGGAGTCCCGAAAGGCTTCGACGGTGGTCGCCCGTGGCACGCTGCGACGCGCCGACGTGGAGATGCGGCCCCTCGTGCTCGACGCCGACGACGGCACCACCTGGGAGCTGCTCCTGCCCGAGGGGTGGGCGCTGGACGCGGAGCCGGGCGCGAGGGTGACGGTCAGCGGCGACCGGGCCACCGACATCGTGACGACCTCGATGGTCGGGCCGGTGCTGCGCGTGCGATCACTGTCGGCCGACCGCTGAGGTGCAGCACTGAGGTGCAGCACTGAGGTGCACCGCTGCGTCGCCGGGCCGGACCACACTCTGAGACATAATTCAGAGTTATTTGACCGGTAACGCCCGCCTATTCGAAACTCCCATGCAACAGATAGGAAAGCCTCCCGCTCTCCCCTGGGCACGACCCCGCACACGACCGCCGCCCCACCTCTCAGGAGCCAGCCATGCGCCGCCCCAACCTCGCCCTCGCCGCCATCGCCCTCACCGCGACCCTGGGCCTGTCGGCGTGCGCCGGCGGCGGCGCCAGCGACACCGTCGAGCAGCCCGGCTCCACGGCGGCCGGTGCCGCGACGAGCACCATCAACCTCTTTGCGTATGCCGTCCCGAAGGTCGGCTTCGACGTCGTCATCCCTGCCTTCCAGAAGACCGATGCCGGCAAGGGCGTCCAGTTCCAGCAGAGCTACGGCGCCTCCGGCGACCAGAGCCGCAAGGTCGCCGCCGGCGCCGAGGCCGACTTCGTCAACTTCTCGGTCGAGCCCGACGTCACGCGCCTGGTGGACGCCGGCCTCGTCGATGCGAACTGGAATGCGAACGAGCACAAGGGAATTCCCTTCGGCTCAGTGGTCACGATCGTCGTGCGCAAGGGCAACCCGAAGGGCATCAAGGACTGGGACGACCTGCTCAAGCCAGGGGTCGAGGTCGTGACGCCCAACCCGTTCTCGTCGGGGTCGGCCAAGTGGAACCTGCTCGCGCCGTACGCCGCGAAGAGCAACGGCGGCGCCGACAAGGCGGCCGGCCTCGCCTACGTGAGCGCGCTCGTCAAGGACCACGTCAAGATCCAGCCCAAGTCGGGCCGCGAGGCCACCGAGGCCTTCCTCCAGGGCAGCGGCGACGTCCTGCTCAGCTACGAGAACGAGGCGCTCTTCGTCGAGAAGAACGGCGACCCCGTGCAGCACGTCACGCCGCCCACGACGTTCAAGATCGAGAACCCGGCCGCCGTGCTCAAGGGCAGCAAGAACCTCGCCAAGGCGACCGCCTTCAACGACTACCTCTACACGCCGGAGGCCCAGAAGCTGCTGGCCGAGGCCGGCTTCCGCCCCGTCGACGCATCCGTCGCCCAGGAGTTCGCCTCGAAGTTCCCGACGCCCACGAAGCTCTGGGCGATCGCCGACCTCGGGGGCTGGAAGAAGGTCGACTCCACGCTCTTCAAGAAGGACGTCGGTGACATCGCCAAGATCTACGACCAGGCGACGCAGTGACCGCCAGGATCCACCAGCGCAGGGGTGCCGCCGCCGCGGCGCCCCTGCCGGCGCGTCCGGAAGCCGACGAGCACCAACCCGACGAGCACCGACCCGACAAGCACCAACCCGACGAGCACCAACCCGACGAGCACCGGCCGGGCGAGCGTGAGGACCGGGACGGCATACGGCCTCGGGTGAGCGGCGACGACGCTACGGACCGGGGGGCCGCGCCACCGCCCAGCAGGCCGCGGCGCCGGATCGGCCTCGCCCGCCCGCTCGGCGTCGGGGTGGTGACCCTGTGGCTCAGCGTCATCGTGCTGCTCCCGCTGGCAGCGCTCACGGTCGCATCGTTCGGGGAAGGCGTCTCCGGCTTCTGGGCGGCCGTCACAGCCCCGACCGCGCTCGCGTCGCTGTGGGTCACGGTGCTCGTGTCGGCCATCGTGGCCGTCGTCAACGCCGTGCTCGGGACGCTCGTCGCGTGGGTACTGGTGCGCGACGAGTTCCCGGGCAAGCGTGTGGTCAACGCGCTCATCGACCTGCCGTTCGCCCTGCCGACGATCGTGGCGAGCATCGTGCTGCTCTCGCTCTACGGGCCGAACAGCCCGATCGGCGTCGAGCTCAACGCGACCCGATGGGGCCTCGTCGTCGCCCTGCTGTTCGTCACGCTGCCCTTCGTCGTGCGCTCGGTGCAGCCGGTGCTCATCGAGGCCGACCGTGAGGTCGAGGAGGCTGCGGCCTCGCTCGGCGCCTCGAACTGGACGACGTTCCGCCGAATCGTGCTGCCGACCCTCGCGCCGGCCATCCTCGGCGGCACGGGACTCGCCTTCGCCCGTGCGATCGGCGAGTACGGCTCCGTCGTGCTCATCGGCGGCAACATCCCGCGCGAGACGCAGGTCGCCTCGCAGTACATCCAGCAGCAGATCGAGATCGACCGCCCGCTCAACGCCGCCGCGGTGTCGGTGGCGCTCCTCGCCATCGCCTTCCTGACGCTGCTCGTCCTGCGGGTGCTCTCGAGCCGCACCCAGCGCCGTGAGGAGCGTGACGCATGAGGATCTCGACGGGCACCCGGATCTCGCTGCGCGTCATCGCACTCGGCTACCTCTTCGTGCTGCTCGCGGTGCCGATCGCCGTCATCCTCTGGCGCACCTTCTCGCCCGGCATCGGCGAGTTCATCGCGTCCGTGTCGACGCCTGCGGCCCAGTCGGCCATCAACCTCTCGCTGCTCATCGTCGCGATCGTCGTGCCGCTCAACGTCGTGTTCGGGGTGGCCACGGCACTTGCGCTCGTGCGCGGACGGTTCCGCGGGCGCGGACTGCTGCAGGCCGTCGTCGACCTGCCGTTCGCCGTGTCGCCGATCGTCGTCGGGGTCGCGCTCATCATGCTGTGGGGGGCCGGCGGCTGGTTCGGCGGTCTCGACAACGCCGGCTTCAAGGTCATCTTCGGCCTGCCCGGAATGGTCATCGCGACCCTCTTCGTCACCCTGCCGTTCGTCGTGCGCGAGGTCGAGCCGGTGCTGCACGAGATCGGCCAGGAGCAGGAGCAGGCGGCCTCGACGCTCGGCGCGAACCGCTGGCAGACGTTCTGGCGCATCACGCTGCCGGCCATCCGCTGGGGCCTGACCTACGGGATCGTCCTCACGGTCGCCCGCGCCCTCGGCGAGTTCGGAGCCGTGATCATGGTGTCGTCCGGGTTCCCCGGGGTGTCGCAGACGCTCACCCTGCTCGTCCACTCGCGCTACATCGACGACCACAACACCTACGGCGCGTATGCCGCCGCCACCCTCCTCATGGGCATCGCGCTCGTCGTGCTGCTGCTCATGACCGTGCTCGACCGCAAGAGGAGCGACCGATGATCACCGTGACCGACGCGCGCAAGAACTACGGGTCCTTCGCCGCCCTCGACGACGTGAGTCTCGACATCCCCAGCGGGTCGCTCACTGCCCTGCTGGGGCCGAGCGGGTCGGGCAAGTCGACGCTGCTGCGCTCGATCGCGGGGCTCGAGGGGCTCGACTCGGGCACCGTGACCATCGAGGGCCGCGACGTCACGAACGAGCCGCCCCAGCGGCGGGGCATCGGCTTCGTCTTCCAGCACTACGCCGCGTTCAAGCACATGACCGTGCGCGACAACGTGGCGTTCGGCCTGACGATCCGCAAGCGGCCCAAGGCCGAGACCGACAAGAAGGTCGACGAGCTGCTCGAGATCGTCGGGCTCGACGGCTTCCGCAACCGCTACCCGGCGCAGCTCTCGGGCGGGCAGCGCCAGCGCATGGCCCTGGCTCGCGCACTGGCCGTCGACCCGCAGGTGCTGCTGCTCGACGAGCCCTTCGGCGCCCTCGACGCCAAGGTGCGCACCGACCTCCGCCAGTGGCTGCGCCGCCTCCACGACGAGGTGCACGTCACCACGGTGCTCGTGACGCACGACCAGGAGGAGGCCCTCGACGTCGCCGACCGCATCGCCGTGCTCAACAAGGGCCGCATCGAGCAGGTCGGCGACCCGGTGACCCTCTACGAGCGCCCGGCGAACGACTTCGTCATGGGCTTCCTCGGGTCGGTGGCGCACTTCGGCGACCAGCTGGTGCGCCCGCACGACATCGTGCTCGAGCGTGACCGGGCGACGGCGCTGGCGCTCGACGCGAAGGTGGCTGGCTCGCCCGGTGTCGTCGAGGCGGTCGTCGAGCGGGTCGTGCCGCTGGGCTTCGAGGTGCGTGTCGACCTCCGCGCCGACTCCGGGGCACGCTTCGCGGCCCAGATCACGCGCCGAGACGCCGCCGACCTGCAGCTGCGCGAGGGCGAGACCGTCCACGCCCGCGCTGTCGGCCGCTCCAGCGTCGTGGAGGTCGATCCGGCACTGGCGATCTGAACCACCCGGACGCGGCCCGTCCCGTGCGGGTATGGAGAAGGCGGAACCACGGCGGTCGAGACCGCCCGGTCGCTGCCACGCCCGACGGCATACCGTATGCCGTGAAGCCCACTCGTCACGACGAGACGAGTGCCGGTGGCCCGGGAGACCGGGTGGCCGAATGACTGAGGCGGCGAGGGGACGACACCTCGCCGCCTCAGCCGCACCAGGCATCTCGCACGAGTCCGGTGCACGGGCGCTGCCTCGGTGCGGCAGACTGCTCGGATGGACATCTCGGCCCGGGTCGACTACGCGGTCCGCGCCATGCTGATCCTCGCGGAGGCCGACGCGGAGGGGGCTGCGCCGATCAGCATCGACACGCTCTCGACGCGGCAGGAGCTGCCACGGAAGTTCCTCGAGGCGATCTTCGCGGACCTGCGTCGAGCCGACCTCGTGCTGAGCCGGCGTGGCGCGCGCGGCGGCTACGTGCTCGCGCGTGAGCGCGGCGCGATCAGCGTCGGCGACGTGTTCCGCGCGGTCGACGGGCCGCTGGCCGAGGTGCGAGGGTTGCGCCCCCACGAGACGGCGTACCAAGGCGTCGCCGAGCACCTGCCGAGCCTGTGGGTGGCGGTCCGGGCCAGCCTGCGCGAGGTGCTCGACGAGACGTCGCTCGAGGACCTGCGCACCGGCGACCTGCCGGACCGGGTGCGACAGCTGCTCACGGCTCCGGACGCCTGGCAGAACCGCTGACGCGATCCGGCCGGGCGCCCCGAGGCTTCCTTCCGGACGACGTCATCGTTCCGGGCCGGCACGGGATCGCGCCGTCGCCGGAGCCGGCCACAACGACGCGTCGACGCAGACCGTGAGCTCGACATCCACCCCGTCGACCGAGCAGGCCTGCACCAGTGCGCCATTGGCCCGGGCGACCTGTCGCGCGGCGGAGCAGGCCGCTGCGCTCGACGACCCGTCCTGGGCCGCCGAGGCTCCGGCCAGCGAACCGAGGTCTGCCGCCAGTCGCGCTCGGTGGCTCGCGACGACCACCGCCCCGACGACCAGCGCGCCACCCGTGAGCACCAGGACGAGCGCCACGATCGAGACGGCTAGAACGGTGGCGGCGCCCCGGTCACGGGCGCGCTGGCTGCGGCAGTCGGTCACGAGCCTGCCTCCACGGGGGTCTCGGCGGAGGCCTCCAGTTCCCAGCCGGGCAGGCCACCCCAACCGCCGGTGCGCGCCGACACGGTCACGCGCACCGAGCCTCCGGCTCCCACCACCGCAACATGCGCACCCGAGGGCGCCGCCTGCTCAGCCAGGGACCGGATGCGAGCCGCGTCGTCGCCGCGGGCCGCTGCCCGGCTGGCGATCCGCGCGGCGTCGACGCACCGGATCTGGTCGACGGCGGCGTTGACGGCCACGAGGCACAGGGCCAGGACGAGCACGACGGACGGGATGGCGACGGCGAGCTCGGCCGTCACCATCCCACCATCGCGCCGAGCGAGGCGAGGTGGCCGTCGGGTCACCCGGCGAGCCCCAGGGCGCTCTGCACGATGCCCGTCAGGGCGCTGCGGACTGCATCGGACTTCACGACGCCGAGGAGCACGAGCGCGAAGGTGCAGGCGGCCACGATGCCGACGGCGTACTCAGCCGTCGTCATCCCGACGTCGCGACGCAGCGACCTCGATCGGCACCTCGGTCGGCCTGCCAGTCGGCGAATCAATCTGCGGGACATGGGTTCTCCCTCATCGGTCTTGCCTTTCCGTTGGTCTTGCCTTCTCACTGCCCGAGCGGCGTGCTCGGGACTTCCTGGGGCCTGCACATCCCTGTCTCATCGCCGCCTCATTCCCGGAGCACGTCTTCATCCCTGCAGCACGTCGCCTGCAAGGGCGATGACGAGCGGTGCGACCGTGGTGAGGCAGAAGGCGGGCAGCAGCACGAGGCCGAGAGGAGCGACCAACCGCACCCCGACCTTCGCGGCGGCGAGCTCGAGCCGTTCGAGCTGTGCATCACGCAGGTCGTCGGCGGCGTCCAGCAGCATCGGGCCCGGCGGCACTCCGGCCTGGTGCGCGATGGCGACGGCACGGGCGGCCGGCGCCCAGACGGGTCCGACGGAGGCCCAGGCCTCGCTCTCATCGGCTCCCCACCGCAGCGCGGCGGCCACCTGGCGGAGGTCTCGCACGGCGGGCCCGTGCAGTCCGGCGGCCACGGCGTCCAGCACGTCCCACGTCGGCAGCCCGGATCGGTAGGCCAGCGCGAGCAGGGCGAGCGCCGACGACACGTCGGCGTCACCGGCCGACACCACGGCGGCACGCCTCTGTCCGACCGTGGCGCGGCGCTGCACGAGGCGGCCCGGTGCGAGGCGACGGCCGAGCCGGAAGGGATGCGTGGTGGCATTTGGAGCAGCAGCGGAACCTGCCGCCCCGGGCACCCCCGGGCCACCAGGACCACCAGGACCACCCGAACCACCAGGACCACCAGGATCGCCCTCGCGGCCGTCGACGTCGCTCCAGACGTCGCCTGGCGCACCGAGCGGGACCGGTGCGCGAACGTCGCCCAGCAGGATGAACACGGCCAGGCCCAGCAGGGCCGCCGCGATGAGGGACCACGGACTCATGGGCCCACCGCCCGGCGGACCATGTGCGTGCACCAGAGCCTCCCGGCCCAGACGAGGGCGACCCCGGCAGCCAGACAGGCCGTTGCCGCTCCCGAGCCGAGATAGAGCGTGGGGGGATCCACGCCGACGGCCAGGCCGAAGAGGGGCCCGGTGAGGGGAAGGACGGTCAGCACGGTGACGGTGGCGCGCGGACCGGCCACCGCGACGGCGACCTTGCGGCGCCGGGCCCTGGCGTCGAGCAGCCCGCGCACAGCGCGGTCGACGGCGAAGGACAGCGGTGCGCCGGTGGTCTCGGACAGCTGCCAGGCGGCGGCGACGAGTGCGAGCTCTGCCGACCCGCTGCGGGCTGCCCAGTGGGCCCAGACCGGGGACACGGCTTCGGCCCGGTCCGCGGAGGAGAGCACTGCGCCGACCAGGCGGTCGATGTCGTGCATCGGACCGCTGGAGGCAGGGGCCTCCCGCCGGCCCACGCCTGGGGCGGTTGCGAGACGTCGGTCCCGACCTCGGCCCCCCGCTGTCGGGAGGCCAGCGCGGAGTCGCGCGAGGTCGCCCTCGGACATCTCTGGGTGGCTGCCTCTTCGGCGGGCACGGCGGCGCTCGGGTGCCTGATGGGCCCGCTCGACCGACTCGCGGGCACGGGCCACCCGCTCCGCCCCGAAGGCAGCCGAGGCGGCAAGCTCGATGGAACGGCTCGGGGTGAGTCCGGCATCGAGCGCCGGACCGACGCCGCGCAGCAGCTCGAGGACGTCGTCAGCCAGCTCACCGTTGCGGCGCCGCAGCCGCCAGCGACGGAACAGCTCGACGGGGTCCTGGTGCCACAGGCTCGGTGACGTCACCGGACCCTCCTGCCCTCGACGCCGAGGCGCCTCGGCCCAGACCGAGTCCCTGACCGCCACTCCCCCATGGCGTCGGGACCGGGGCCACAGGAGGACGGCGACGAGGAGCAGCAGGGCGGCGACGACTGTGGCCGGGTCGACCCTCATGACGCCTCCTCCAGACGATCCGCGGCCGCGGCGGCGGGCAGCGCGAGGCGGGCGGCGAGTGCCGTCCAGCCGGGGCCGGTGCGCGGCGGGTGACCCGGACCGTCCCACTCGAGCGCGGGGACGATGCTGGGTGACCCGTCACGGCGGAACAACGCCGCGACCGACGAGACACGTCGGTGTCCGCGGTCGCGCGTGACGTGCACGACGAGGTCGATGGCGGCGGAGAGCTGGGCGCGCACGGCGTCGGGCGCGAGGCCGGCGAGCGCCCCGAGGGCCTCGAACCTCGCGACGACGTCGGCAGGCGCGTTGGCGTGCACCGTGCCGCAACCGCCCTCGTGGCCGGTGTTGAGCGCGGCGAGGAGCTCACGCACCTCGGCTCCCCTGACCTCACCGACGACGATGCGGTCGGGTCGCATGCGCAGCGCCTGCCGCACGAGCGTGGTGAGCGTGACCTCGCCGGCCCCCTCGACGTTCGCCGGTCTCGCCTCGAGCCGGACGACGTGCGGGTGGTCGATGCTCAGCTCGCGGACGTCCTCGACGACGAGCAGCCGTTCGACGGGGTCGATGCAGCCGAGCAGCGCCGCAAGCAGGGTCGTCTTGCCCGCGCCGGTGCCACCCGACACGACGAAGGCCAGACGCGCCTCGACAGCCGCGCGCAGCACGCACTCCCACTCGCGCGGCATCATGCCGCGGGCGCACAGCCCATCGAGCGACACGGCCTCGCCAGGGGGCACGCGGATCGTGATGTGCGGGCCGCCCGCGACCAGTGGCGGCAGCATCGCGTGGAGCCGGGCGCCGGACGGCAGCTGGCCGTCCACCCAGGGGCTCGCGTCGTCGAGGCGTCTGCCGGCGAGGCCTGCGAGGCGCACCGCGAGGGAGCGGGCCTCATCGGCCTCCAGCCGCTCGCCGACCCACTCCATGCCCCGGCCGCGGTCGACCCAGACGGAGCCGTCACCGTTGACCGCGACGTCGGTGACCCCGGGCTCGGTGAGCCAGCCGTCGAGGGGTCCGGCCCCCAGCACGCGAGACGCGAGCGCCGAACGGGTCTCTGCGACCCGCCGCACCCCGAGAGCGCCCTGCTCCTGGGCGGCCACCTCCGCGACCGCGCCACCGTCGGGCGAGATGCCGTCGCGCACCCGCTGCCACACCGCGGGGCTGAGGCTCATCGTGACCACCGGCCGCTCATGCCGCGACCGACTGCGTCACGAGCCGCAGCAGCAGCTCGTCAGCGGCCCGGACCACGGCGCCGCGCCCTCGGGTGCCCGGCGGGAGGCCCTCGTGCATCTCGGCCCCGAGCGTGCGGTCGTGGCCGATCGTCGAGACGACCGGCACGTCGAGCTGGTCGATCACGAGATTCTCGAGGTCGCTCTCGACCCGGTTGCCCCGCAGCACCACCCACGGCTCGATCGGTAGCAGCGGATCATCGCCCCACGTGCGCACCACCGGCTCGCGGAGGCTGCCGAGGAGGCGTCGCAGCTGCGGCACGACCGCGGCGGCCGCGGCGAGCTGGGGCACCTGCGAGCCGACGAGGACGACGACGGCGTCGACGAGGACGGCGACAGACGCCAGCACCCGGTCGTCGCGCGGGAGGTCGAGCACCGTCACCTCGTGAGCGTCGGCGAGCCCCGCGACGACGTCGGGCACCGTCTCCAGCCACCCGTCGAGCCACCCGACGGGTCGGGTGGCGGGTCGCGTGGCGGGTCGGGTGTCGAGATCATCACCCGGGGGCATGTCGTCCGCCGGGGCCACAGCGACGCCGGGGCTCGTGAGCACCGGCACCCCGCATGCCATGGGCAGCTCGTCGGCCAGCCCCTGTCCGTCCACGACGCCCGCGACCTCGGACAGCTCGGGCCACCGCCACCCCGGCTCCTGCTCGAGCCCGAAGAGCACGTCCTTCGGACCTCCCCAGGGGTCGAGGTCGACCAGCACGGCCGAGCGCGACGCTGCGGCCGCACGAACGGCGACCGCTGCGGCCAGCGTCGACGAACCCAACCCGCCCGAGGCGGGGACGAAGGCGATGACGGTTCCCATGCGCCAACCGTCACGCAGCCGCACGCGCCGGCCCAGCGGCATACGCAAGCCGGTGGACAACGGGCCCTGCACCCGAGGGGGTGTGGACGACGCCCCAAGCGCGTCCCCAACCCTCGAGACGGGCACGTGGAGGGCGGGCCGAAGGACCCCAAACGGTGGTGGCCTCCGTCCGGGGGAAGACGGAGGCCACCCTCACGAGACTGGCACCGGGGGGGAGGAGCCAGATCGCGTGGCGCTCGACCCGTGAGGGGAGCACCTCGTCAATCGTGGAGGTTTCGCCCCGCTAATGCAAACCGGGAAGTCGCGACACGCTGTCGTTTCTCAGGATTTGTCACGACACGACAAGCGTCGCCCGATATGTCCAGAAAGCGCTTCCATTCCAGAGGCTTCGTGTGGCGCCCAGCCAGGCAGGCGAAGGCCCCTCGACGGGGTTCGACCTGGTCGAGGGGCCTCCAGAGAAGTCCGGGCTACCAAGCGTGCAATTGTCGAAGTGTCGCTCCGGTTGTGCGCCCGGAGGTGGACTGTTCCAAGGGAACTGCTCTCGCGTGGGTACTCGGGGTCTTCTCGTGACATCTGTCTTGCGTGGATCCGGATCTACGCCTCTCGGCGATGTGGTTCCTGACTCCGTTCTACTCCACGGCCTCGGCGTGGCGACACCCCTCGCCCCCAGCAACGTCCCGATCAGGCCCAGAAACTGTCCAGCATCGTGGACATCCCGCACGAAACGCCGCGTGCCCGCCCGACCACGGCCGGGTCAGGTGAGACGCCCCGCACGCACCGCGTCGCTGATCCGCTCCCCCTCGGCAGCACCACGCACGTACGCCTCGCCCGCCTGCGTGAGCCACAGCCCGACCCCGGCCGCGTCTCCCCGGGCGTATGCCGCGAGCGACCCCAGGTAGGCCGGGCCACCTCCAGAGACGTGGCCGGCCTCGGGCACGGCGACACCGGTCGGGTCGAGCCCCAGCGCCTGGACGACCGCGCGCTCCATGGCCCGGGCCACGAGCCCGTTGCCGTGACCGAACGGCCTGATCGAGGCGATCTCGGCGTGCACGAGCGCCGCGACGACAGCCGCGGGCACCCGGTTGCTGCCCCCGGCGGCCACCACGACGTCGGAGAGCGAAGCCAGCCGTGCCGCGACGACCGGCGGCGCCGGCGCCGGGCCCAGGTCGACGAGCTCGGTGCAGCCTTCGTCGTCGATGCGCGGCCGGCCAAGTCGCTCGTCGGTGACGACCGGCGCGGCGGCTGCGACGTGGAGACGGGCGAGCGCCTGCAGCGGCGCCGTCCGCACGAGCGCGACGACCCGCTCGCTCTCCGCGGTCGCGGCCACGGCTCCCTTCAGCGTGCGCAGGCCGGGGTCCAGGTCGTCGGGCCAGGCCCGGGCTCCGCTCATCAGCTCGCGCACGAGGTCGACGGGGAACTCCGCGCCGTCGAGCGCGGCGCTCGCCTGCGCCCCGCGCACCCGAGACTCGGCGGAAGCCTCGGGGATGCGGCGGCGCAGGGCCTCGTGGAAGCGCAACCGGGTGCACGCCTCTCGTGCGGCCTCGGCCCGGGCACGAACGTCCGGGAGGTCGGTGAGCGCGGCGAGCTGGTCGATGACGGCCGGCGTGGGGGTCGAGCGGGTCGGGTCTGGCACGCCCTTCAGCCTAAGGTCGCCCGCTGGCCCCCCAGCCCTGCGACGATGAGATCGTGGCCACGTCGGAGGTGCTCACCTGGCTGCTCGAGGGCGATGCATCGGTGCGCTACGTCGCGACCCGAGACCTGCTCGGTCACGACGACCCCGCCCTCCAGGCCCTCGTCGCCACCGAGGGCACCGGGGCAGCGATCCTGGCTGCCCGCGGCTCCACGGGTCACTGGGGCCGCGGCTTCTACCAACCCAAGTGGACGTCGAGCCACTACACGCTGCTCCAGCTCTGCGAGATCGGCCTGTCCCCGACGCATCCCGCCGCCCGGGCCACGGTCCGGCTGATCCTCGACTCCGAGAAGGCGGACGACGGTGGGCTCAACCCCTCCGGACGCAGGCGGCCCAGCGACGCCTGCGTCAACGGCATGGGCCTGCGCTACGCGAGCTGGTTCGGGGCCACGGACGAGCAGCTGCGCAGCGTCGTCGACTTCCTCCTGCGCGAGCGGGTCGCCGACGGGGGCTTCAACTGTCGGCACAACCGTGGCGGCGCCCACGTCACGCACTCGTCGCTGCACACGACGGTCTGCGTCATGGAAGGCGTCACGCAGTACGTGCGGGCGGGCGGCTCCCACCGGATCGACGAGCTGAGAGAGGCGTACGCCACGTCAGCCGAGTTCCTCCTGCGACACCGGCTCCTGCGCAGCGAGCGCACCGGTGAGGTCATCCATCCTGAGATGGCACGCCTGCACTTCCCCGCACGGTGGCACTACGACATCCTGCGCGGGCTCGACTCCCTTGCAGCAGAGCGGTTCCCGCGCGACCCACGCATGGACGAAGCCCTCGCGCTGGTCCGCGAGAAGCGCGGGCCGGAGGGTCGGTGGTGCGCCAACCGCGCCTACCCGGGCGCCACCCATGTGCCCGACGAACGCGCCGGGAGCCCGAGCCGGTGGGTGACCCTCGTCGCGGAACGCGTCCTCCTCGCGTACCCTGACTGACATGAGTTCGACCGTCGCACCGATCCGCGCGTGGTGGCTGCCCAGCTGAGGCGGCCCGTCGAACCAACCCGAAACCGGAGCCGCCCACGGGCGGCTCTTCGCATGTCAGGCTCCGCATGTCGGATCGCCTCGGCGCCGGTCCTCCCGTGGGCACGACCACAGGAGACGAACATGACCAGCACGACCACCACCGACCACGCAGTCCACGAAGCCCGCCCAGCCCAAGCGGAACACGCAGCCCATGCGGATCACGTGGCGGATCACGTGGTCAACGCCGATGCCACCGCGACGTATGCCGCCGCGCGCGACCGCAGCGCGGTCCTCGACGCGCTCATCGACGAGCACGCGGCCACCGACCCGACGCGCTTCCGCATGCTCACCGGTGACCGCCCCACCGGGCCGCTGCACATCGGGCACTACCTGGCGAGCCTGCGCAACCGGGTCCGCCTGCAGGACAAGGGCGTCGAGACCTTCGTGGTCATCGCCGACTACCAGGTCATCACCGACCGCGACTCGGTCGGTGAGATGGGCGCCAACGTGCAGGGCCTGGTGCTCGACTACCTCGCGGCCGGCATCGACCCGACGCGCACGACGGTCTTCACGCACAGCGCGGTGCCGGCTCTCAACCAGCTGATGCTGCCGTTCCTGTCCCTCGTGACGGACGCCGAGCTGCGCCGAAACCCGACGGTCAAGGACGAGCTCGCACTCTCCGACGGGCGGCCGCTCTCGGGGCTGCTGCTCACCTATCCCGTGCACCAGGCGGCCGACATCCTCTTCTGCCACAGCAGGATCGTGCCGGTCGGCCGTGACCAGCTGCCGCACCTGGAGCAGACGCGGGCGATCGCACGCCGCTTCAACACGAGGTATGCCGCCGGGCACAGCGTGTTCCCCGAGCCCGAGGCGCTGCTCAGCGACGTGCCGCTGCTGCTCGGCACCGACGGCACAAAGATGAGCAAGAGCAAGGGCAACGTCATCAACCTGCGCGACACCGCCGACGAGACGGTGGCTCGCATCCGCGCCGCGCGCACCGACTCCGAGCGGCGGATCACCTTCGACCCCGAGGCGCGTCCGGCCGTGGCGAACCTGTTGACGATCGCAGGGCTCTTCCTCGAGGAGTCACCGGAGTCGGTGGCCGACCGGGTCGGCGACGGCGGCGCCCGCGCTCTCAAGGAGATCGTCACCGAGGCGGTGAACGAGTCCCTCGCCGGGCACCGCGCGCGCAGGGCCGACCTCGCCCGCGACCCGGCCTACGTCTCCTCGGTGCTGCGCGAGGGGAACGCCCGCGCCAACGAGGTCGCCGAGCGCACGCTCGCGACCGTACGGGCGGTGATGGGCATGGGCTACTGACTGCCGACGTTCGTGCCAAGCGGTCGGCGCCGCCCTACCCTGAGGCATGGACGACGGGGCAGATCGGGCGCTCGAGGTCCCTCCGACCGGGTCGCCGAGCGAGTCGGCTCGGGCCCAGCTCCAGGCGATCGCCGAGGTCGGGGCGGACCTCGAGCGGGCAGGCCTCGACCACTGGCTCTTCGGCGGTTGGGCCGTCGACCTGTGGTGCGGCCGGGTCACCCGTCAGCACCATGACGTCGACCTGGCCGTCCTGCTGGCCGCCCGTCCCGCGGTCCACGGCCTCCTGGTTGCCCGTGGTTGGGCGCACGAGCCGCAGGCCGGCGAGGTCGTGGGCACCCGCTACCGCCGTGACGGAGTGCTCCTCGAGCTGACGTTCGTTATCCATGACAGCGAACGGGTCCTGCTGCCCTTCGAGCCGGAACCCGCCGTGTGGTCGGAACGGTCGTTCGGGAGTGCCCGCCGGTCGCTGCACGGCACATCGGCGCGGGTCATCGCTCTCGACGTCCTGCTGCGCGACAAGAACAGCCCGCGCGACGACCCTGACGACGGCGAGAAGGACCGGTCTGACCTCGCTGCCCTGGAGCGAGCCACGCGTCAGCAGTGACCGCTGGCGCAGCCCGCAGCGCCCTCAGCGGGAGTCGCGCGCCTCGCGGAACCGCCTGCGGGAGCGCTGGGCTCGTCGTTCGGCGGCGAGGTCGGCGCGTCGCATGCCTTCCTCGTCGATGCGCAGCCCCTCCTCGACGGTTGGGGCCGTGCCGCCACGTGATCGCGGGAGCCACCAGCGGTCGGCGTCATCCCGGGGGCGGTCCGGATAGACCGCCATCGCCTCGTCGAGGAGCATCGCGACCCTGGCGCGCAGCTGCTCCGAGACGGCATACGGGTCGGCGTCGGGTGCCGGACGAAGGGGCTCGCCGACGGCGATCGTGACGGGGACACCCCGCCGGAGGGCGAACCGGCCCGAGCGTCCCCGCGCGATGCGATGGCTGCCCCAGACGGCGACCGGCACGAGCGGCACCTGGCACCAGATGGCGACCGCAGCCGCGCCCGGGCGGAACGGACGCAGCTCCCAGGAGTGCGAGACTGTCGCCTCCGGGAAGATCCCGACGACCTCACCCGCGCGCACCGACTCCACCGCGTGCCGCAGCGCCACCTCGCCGTGCGCGCGGTCGACCTCGACGTGGCGCATGGCCCGCATCGCATCGCCGACGACCGGTGGCAGGAAGACGCCGTGCTTGGCGAGGAACCGCACGTAGCGGCCGCGCTCGCGCCCGACGAGCCCGACGAACAGGAAGTCCGGCGAGCTCACGTGGTTGCTCGCGAGCACCGCACCGCCGACCACCGGCAGGTGCTCGGCGCCGCGGACCTCGATGCGCAGCCCGAGCGCCACGAAGCCGGCGCGGGCGAGAGCGATGACGAAGCGATAGGTCCTCTCTGCCACACCTCATCTTCGGTGCAGCCGCTCCCGCCGGATGCCCCGACACCCATCGAGGAGGCAATCCGTCCGGGCGGGATTGCCCTCTCGATGGGATGTGGGCGGACGGGATTGCCTTCTCGATGAAGGCAGTGAGGGCTAGTCGGTGGTGTGGGTCTCCTCGCGGACGGTGTCGGCGACGATCTGCGCGTCGGACGGCGCAGCCGTCACCGGGGCCACGGCGGAACGACGGGCGGCCGTCGCCGGCAGCGGGTTGTCGGCGGTCTGGCGCAGACCGCGCTCACCGTCGTCGAGGACGAACTCGGCACGTGTGAACACCTCGGCGCCGGGCGTCGTCACGACCGGCACGCAGCGAAAGCGCGCCGTGAGGGCATCGGGGGTGATCGTCGTCGAGACGTAGCCGCGCAGGTTGGTCCAGAAGCGGAGGTTCGGGTTCCACGCAGCCCACGGGTGCTGGCCGGTCGGGCTGTCGTAGCCGTTGCCGCCCGAGGTGATCGAGCTCGTCACCAGCTCGGAGCCGACGACCGCGCCGGGGTTGTCGTAGTCGAGGTACAGGTCGGACGCCCAGTGCGCGTGCACGTCGCCCGTGAGGACGACGGGGTTGCGCACCCCGGCGTCGACCCACCCCTGGGTGACGCGCCGCCGCGAGGCGGGGTAGCCGTCCCAGGCGTCCATCGACACCGTCGTCCTCGCCGTGGCGTCGTTGTCGCGGCGGCCGAAGAAGACCTGCTGGCCGAGCAGGTCCCAGCGGGCCTGCGACCGGCGGAAGCCGTCGAGCAGCCACTTCTCCTGCTCCATGCCGGGCAGCGAACGCGACGGGTCGGCGGCGTCCGGGCAGTCCTTGTAGCCGTCGCCGCACGCCTGGTCGGAACGGTACTGGCGGGTGTCGAGCATGTGGAGGTTCGCGAGCCGGCCCCACTGGACGCGGCGGTAGAGGTCGAGGTCGGGGCCGTTGGGCACCGACGACCGGCGCAACGGCATGTTCTCGTAGTACGCCCGGTAGGCCGCCGCCCGCCGCTCGAGGAAGGTCGGCGTCTCGGCCGGCTTCTCGGGGATGTCGCCTGCGTAGTTGTTGTCGACCTCGTGGTCGTCCCAGACGGCGAGCCACGGGGCGGCCGCGTGCGCCGCCTGAAGGTCGGGGTCGCTCTTGTACTGGGCGTAGCGCTGCCGGTAGCCCGCGAGCGTCTTGGTCTCCGGGCCGACGTGGGCGCGGCCGACCCCGTTGCCGGCACCCTCGTACTGGTAGTCGCCGAGGTGGAGGATCACGTCGGGCCGCTCGTCGGCGAGGTGGCGGTAGGCGGTGAAGTAGCCCGCCGGGAAGTTCGAGCAGGAGACGAAGGCCATCGCGAACGACGACGGCGTCTCCAGGGCGCTGGGTGTGGTCACGGCACGGCCGGGCGCAGAGAGGTGCTTGCCAAGGCGGAAGCGGTAGAAGTACTCACGCCCAGGGCGCAGGCCCTGCACCTCGACGTGCACAGAATGAGCCCAACCCGGCTCTGCTGCAACGGAACCCGCCTTGACGACATCCTCGAAACGTTCGTCGGACGCGACCTGCCAGCCCAGCTGGTAGGAGGAGGACGGCATACCTCCTGGGCCGTCGGGGGCCAGCGGTTCGAGGGCGAGGCGGGTCCAGATGACGAAGCCGTCAGGGGCCGGGTCGCCGCTCGCGACGCCGAGCGTGAACGGGTCGGTGGACGGGATGACCGCCGCGGCGCTGGAGCGGCTGCCGACCACGACGGAGGTGCCGGCGAGGGCGACGGCGCCGGTGGCCAGACCGCCACGCAGCACCGCGCGTCGTGACGACCGGAGGGAGGAGAGCTTCTGGGTGAGCTCACGGTGTGAGTTGTCCATGTCGTCCACATTCGACCCGGTTCGTACTGAGCGGAAGGCCTGCGGCCGAACCTCCGGTGAACCTTGGGGTGACCGCTCACCCGCTGACCGTGACCGTTCGGCTGGCTACTGACCGGTAGGGGTGAGACCTGCCTCACTCGGCTCTTGATGGGCGAACTAGCCTGCGTTTGAGTTGTCGCAGATGCCGCCAGCCGCGAGCGCTGGTCCGGTGCGACCGCTTCATCGTCGATGCGAAAGGGTGACACCGTGAGCGAAGAGACGCTCGAGAACCTCGTCCACGAGGGGCTGACGTTCCCGCCCCAGCCCGACTTCGCCGCCCAGGCGAACGGCACGGCCGACCTCTACGACAAGGCCGGCGCCGACCACGAGGGCTTCTGGGCCGAGCAGGCCCGCACCTACCTGACGTGGAGCAAGCCCTTCACCCAGTCGCTCGACTGGAGCAACCCGCCCTTCGCGAAGTGGTTCGCCGACGGCGAGCTCAACGCGTGCGTCAATGCCGTCGACCGGCACGTCGAGGCCGGTCGCGGCGACAAGGTCGCGATCCACTTCGTCGGCGAGCCCGAGGGCGACACCCGGGACATCACGTACGCCGACCTGCGCGCCGAGGTGCAGCGCGCCGCGAACGCCCTCGCCGACCTCGGCGTGGGCAAGGGCGACACGGTCGCGATCTACCTGCCGATGATCCCCGAGGCGGCCGTCGCGATGCTCGCGTGCGCCCGGATCGGAGCCCCGCACTCGGTCGTCTTCGGCGGCTTCTCCGCGGAGGCGCTGCACTCGCGCATCGACGACGCCAAGGCGAAGGTCGTCATCACGGCCGACGGCGGCTACCGGCGCGGCGCCCCTTCAGCCCTGAAGCCGGCCGTCGACGCCGCGCTCGACCACGGCGACACCTCGGTCGAGAAGGTCCTCGTCGTCAAGCGCACCGGGCAGGACACCGCCTGGAACGACCGCGACCTCTGGTGGCACGAGGCTCTCGAGAAGGCCGCTCCGACCCACGAGGCGCAGGCGTTCGAGGCCGAGCACCCGCTCTTCATCCTCTACACCTCCGGCACGACCGGAAAGCCGAAGGGCATCTTCCACACGACCGGTGGCTACCTGACCCAGACGGCCTACACGAACGCTGTCGTGCACGACGTGCACCGCGACACCGACGTCTACTGGTGCACGGCCGACATCGGCTGGGTCACCGGCCACTCGTACATCGTCTACGGCCCGCTCACGAACGGGGTCACGCAGGTGATGTACGAGGGCACCCCCGACACCCCGCACCAGGGCCGCTGGTGGGAGATCGTCCAGGACTACAAGGTGACGATCCTCTACACCGCCCCGACCGCGGTGCGCACCTTCATGAAGTGGGGTGCCGACATCCCGGCGAAGTTCGACATGAGCTCGCTGCGCCTGCTCGGGTCGGTCGGCGAGCCGATCAACCCCGAGGCCTGGCTCTGGTACCACAAGCACATCGGCGGCGGCCGCGCCCCGATCGTCGACACGTGGTGGCAGACCGAGACCGGCGCCATCATGATCAGCCCGCTCCCGGGCGTCACCACCCTCGAGCCCGGCTCGGCGCAGAAGCCGATCCCCGGCATCAGCGCCGAGATCCTCGACGACGAGGGCAAGCCGTTCACGACGCCCGAGCAGGTCGGCTACCTCGTGCTGACCAAGCCGTGGCCCTCGATGCTCCGCGGCATCTGGGGCGACCCGGAGCGCTACAAGGAGACGTACTGGTCGCGGTTCGGCGAGAAGTACTACTTCGCCGGTGACGGCGCGAAGTACGACGCCGACGGCAACATCTGGCTGCTCGGCCGCGTCGACGACGTCATGAACGTGTCGGGTCACCGCCTGTCGACCGCCGAGATCGAGTCGGCCCTCGTGTCGCACCCGAAGGTGGCCGAGGCCGCGGTCGTCGGCGCCAACGACGAGACGACCGGCCAGGCCGTGTGCGCGTTCGTGATCCTGCGCCTGGAGGCCGTCGAGGAGGCCGACGAGCCCGGCGAGGGCAAGGACCTCGTGCAGGAGCTGCGCAACCACGTGGCCAAGGAGATCGGCCCGATCGCGAAGCCGCGCTCGATCATGATCGTGAGCGAGCTGCCGAAGACGCGCTCCGGCAAGATCATGCGCCGCCTGCTGCGCGACGTCGCCGAGGGTCGCGAGGTCGGCGACGTGACGACGCTCGCCGACAGCTCGGTCATGGACCTCATCAAGTCGGGGATGTCGAAGGAGTGACCTCCCGGGTCGTCACCGGCCAACCCGGGCACGTATGCCGTCCGCTCCCCCGAGCGGGCGGCATACGTCTGCTTGCGGCCGAGCCCGTCAGCACGGCGGTGACGCGTCGCTGCCCGCCGTGCGGCCCCACGTGACGGCCAGCTCGACGGCGTCACACCACCTGCGGTACTGACGCTCAACCTCGTCATGCTCGGGGGTCGGCCGCCACTCGGCGGCCTGGTGCCAGTTCGAGCGCAGCACCCGCTTGTCGGGCCAGAACCCCACGGCCAGACCCGCCGCGTAAGCCGCTCCCAGCGCCACCGTCTCGGCCATCATCGGCCGCACCACCGGCACCCCGAGGACGTCGCTGACGTACTGCATGAGCAGGTTGTTCCCGGTCATGCCCCCGTCGACCGCGAGTGAGGCCAACGGGATCTCCGCGTCGCTGTTCATCGCGTCGACGACCTCCCGCGTCTGGCAGGCCACGGCCTCGAGCACAGCCCGCGCCAGGTGCCCCTTGGTCGCGTACGAGGTGAGCCCCACGAGCAGGCCCTGGGCGCGGGCCTCCCAGCGCGGCGCGAAGAGACCGGAGAAGGCCGGCACGAGGTAGCAGCCGCCGTTGTCGGGCACGGTCTGAGCGAGCGTCTCCACCTCGGCCGGCGTCCTGATCAGGCCGATGTTGTCGCAGCACCACTGGACGAGCGCTCCCGAGAAGGCGACGGCGCCCTCGAGCGCGTAGACCACCGGCTCGCCGTCGATGCGGTGCGCGACGGTGGTGATGAGTCCGTGGCTCGAGCGGATGAGCTCGTTGCCGGTGTTGAGGAGCAGGAAGCTGCCGGTTCCGAAGGTGCACTTGGCCTCACCCGGGTCGAAGGCGGTCTGGCCGAACAGGGACGCCTGCTGGTCGCCGATGACCGCTGCGACTGGGATGCCGGGCACGGGGTCGACCGTGCATCCGACGTCCCCGAGCGACGAGACGATGCGAGGAAGCCCCGTCCGGGGCACCCGCATGAGCGCCAGCAGCTCGTCGTCCCAGTCGAGCGTCGACAGGTTCATGAGCATCGTCCGGCTGGCGTTGGTGACATCCGTGACGTGCACTCCACCGATCGGTCCCCCGGTGAGGTTCCACAGCAGCCAGCTGTCCATGGTGCCGACGAGGACGCTGCCGTCCTCGGCCCTCTCGTGCAGGCCCGGCACCTCCTCCATGAGCCAGCGCAGCTTGGATCCCGAGAAGTAGGTGACCGCGGGCAGGCCCGAGCGAGAGGTGATCTCGGACTCCGACATCTCCCGGCAGATCTGCTCGAGCAGGCCGGCAGTCCTGGTGTCCTGCCACCCGATCGCGTGGTGCACCGGTCGTCCGGTCCATCGCTCCCACGCGACGACCGTCTCGCGCTGGTTCGTCACGCCCAGGGCGACGACGTCACCCGGCGAGGCTCCCGCCTGGTCCAACGCCTCGGGCACCACCTCCTGGACGATCCGCCAGATCTCGGCAGCGTCGTGCTCGACCCATCCGGGGTGTGGGTAGTACTGGCGGTGCTGGCGCTGCGCAACCGCCACCATCCTCCCGTAGCGGTCGTAGACGATGCATCGCGTCGACGTCGTCCCCTGGTCGATCGCCGCGACGTAGCGTGCCGTCACGGTTCGCGCCCGTGCCCGAGCTCGCGCGACACGCAACGGCCCACGGCCACGACCTCCCGCACGACGTCCTCGCGCGGGCGAAGGTTGGTGTCGCAGACCCGGTCGACGTCGCCGGCCACCCCGACCGCAGCGACGACCGCACCACTCCGATCGCGCACCGCGGCGGCCACCTCGGCAACGCCCGGCAGGTGCTCGTCGACGGCGGCCGCCCAGCCTCCGTCACGGACGTCCGCGAGCTGGCGCAGGAGCGTCGAGCGGTCGCGACTCGTGCGGAAAGTGAAGGAGGAGAGCTCTCCCGGGGGCAGGCAGCGCACGGCGGCGGGGTCGAAGGCGAGCAGCACCTTGCCGAGCGCGGTGGCGTGCAGGGGCAGACGCGTACCGGTCTCGATGGTCTGACCCGGCGCGTCCGGGCGGAACACGTGATGGACCACGAGTGCCGACCCCTCGGAGAGTGCGGCGAGCCGGACCGCCTCCCCCGTCCTCGCGGCAAGCGCGTCGGTCCAGTTCAGGGCTCTCGACCGCAGCTCGTTGGGGTCGATGCGTTCGGACCCGAGGGTGAGCAGCTCGGCACCGAGCAGGTATCCACCCGAGGCGTGCTCCCTGTCGACGAACCCGACGTCGACCAATGTGGCGAGCAGGCCGTGCACCGTCGGTTTCGGCAGGTCGAGGGCCATGGCCACGGTTGCCAGCGAGACCGGCTCGGCCTCGGCGGCGAGCACCCGGAGGATCGCGGCGGCACGTTCCACCGACTGGATGCTGCCTGACACACCGTCGACGGTACCGCCGCGCGCTCTCTCGTGGCCGCCTTGGACATTCGGCGATGTCGAACGTCCCGATGTTCGGCGATGCCGAACGGAGGCGGTGGCGACGCGTCGACGGCGCGCCTAGCGTCCGGGCGATCATCTGCGGATCACCTGGTCAAAGGAGACCCTCCATGAACAGCAAGGAACCCAGTCTCACCGCTGAGCTGCTCGCCGAGTTCGCGGGCACGCTCGTCCTCATCCTCTTCGGGGTCGGCGTCGTCGCCCAGGTCGTCACGAGTGACGGAAACCTTGGCGACCACGACTCCATCGCCTGGGCCTGGGGCCTCGGCGTCACCTTCGGCGTGTACACCGCCGCCCGGGTCAGCGGCGCGCACCTCAACCCGGCCGTCACGGTGGCACTCGCCGCCTTCGGCGGTTTCAGCTGGCGCAAGGTGCTGCCCTACTCGCTGGCCCAGCTCGCCGGGGCCTTCTCCGCCGCACTCGTCGTGCGCTGGGTCTACGCCCAGGCGATCGGCGCCGTCGATCCCGGCCACACCATCAAGACCCAGGGCATCTTCTCGACGCTTCCCGGCAATGGCGCCCTCGACATCAGCCTCTCGACGGCACTGCTCGACCAGGTCGTCGGCACGGCCATCCTCCTCTTCCTCGTCATGGCCGTGACCGACGCCCGCAACAACGCGCCCGTGGCGTGGGTCGCGCCGATCGTCATCGGCCTCGTCGTCGTCGCCATCGGCATGGCCTGGGGCACCAACGCCGGCTACGCCATCAACCCCGCCCGCGACCTGGGCCCCCGGCTCGCCTCGTTCGTCACGGGCTATGGGACCGCCTTCTCCGACCAGCGCGGTGACCTCTACTTCTGGGTCCCCATCGTCGGGCCCCTCGTCGGCGGGCTCGTGGGCGCCGGCGCCTACCGCGCGCTCGTGGGACGCCACCTTCCCGAGCCGGAGGCCGAGCAGGTTCCCGGCGAGGTCCCCACCGACGCCCCACGCGTCAGCACCGTCTCGTGACGGCGGTCCATCACCGCACCCTCACCACCCTCCAGCGCCTCAACCCACTCAAAGGAGAGCACCATGGCTGACTTCGTCGGCGCCGTCGACCAGGGCACCACCAGCACCCGGTTCATGATCTTCGACCACTCCGGCAACGAGGTGGGCCGCCACCAGCTCGAGCACGAGCAGATCATGCCGAAGCCCGGCTGGGTGGAGCACAACCCCGTCGAGATCTGGGAGCGCACCGCCTCCGTGGTCCAGACCGCCCTCAACCGGAACGGGTTGTGTGCCAAGGACCTTGCCGCGTTCGGCATCACCAACCAGCGCGAGACCACCGTCGTGTGGAACCGGCGCACTGGCCGGCCCTACTACAACGCCATCGTGTGGCAGGACACCCGCACCGACCACATCGCCGCAGCGCTCGAGCGTGACGGCCGCGGCGACGTCATCCGTCAGAAGGCCGGTCTGCCGCCGGCGACGTACTTCTCGGGCGGCAAGATCCAGTGGATCCTCGAGAACGTGCCCGGAGTGCGCGAGGACGCCGAGCGCGGCGACGCGCTGTTCGGGACGACCGACTCGTGGGTCATGTGGAACCTCACCGGCGGCGTACGCGGTGGCGTGCACGTCACCGACGTCACCAACGCCAGCCGCACCATGCTCATGAACCTCGAGACGCTCGACTGGGACGACGAGCTGCTGGACATGTTCGGCGTGCCGCGACAGATGCTCCCTGAGATCCGGCCGTCGTCGGACCCGGAGCTCTACGGCCACACCCTCGACAACGGTCCGGTCGGCGGGGCGGTGCCGCTGTCGGCGATCCTCGGCGACCAGCAGGCCGCGATGGTGGGGCAGGTGTGCCTCGCCGCCGGCGAGGCCAAGAACACCTACGGCACCGGGAACTTCCTGCTGCTCAACACCGGTCACGAGCTGGTGCGCTCCGACAACGGCCTGCTGACGACCGTCTGCTACCAGTTCGGCAAGGAGAAGCCGGTCTACGCGCTCGAGGGCTCGATCGCCGTGACGGGGTCCGCCGTGCAGTGGCTTCGCGACCAGCTCGGCATCATCTCAGGGGCGGCCCAGAGCGAGTCGCTGGCGCGCGAGGTCGACGACAACGGCGACGTGTACTTCGTGCCGGCCTTCTCGGGCCTGTTCGCGCCCTACTGGCGCTCCGACGCCCGCGGCGCCATCGTCGGGCTCTCGCGCTACAACACGAACGCGCACATCGCCCGGGCCACGCTCGAGGCGATCTGCTACCAGAGCCGCGACGTCGCCGATGCCATGGAGAAGGACTCGGGGGTCCGGCTCGAGGTGCTCAAGGTCGACGGCGGCGTCACCGCCAACTCCCTCTGCATGCAGATCCAGGCCGACGTGCTCGGCGTCCCCGTGAGCCGTCCCGTCGTCGCGGAGACCACCGCTCTCGGGGCGGCCTACGGAGCCGGGCTCGCCGTCGGGTTCTGGGAGTCGCCCGACGAGCTGCGCGAGAACTGGAACGAGGCCCGGCGGTGGGACCCGGAGTGGACCGAGGAGCAGCGCGAGACCGGCTACGCCGGATGGCGCAAGGCCGTGACGCGGACCTTCGACTGGGTGGAGGTGTGACAGTGGCATCGGCTGCCCGACTCTCCCCCACTGAGCGGGCCCGAGCGCTCGAGGCGATGGCCGGTGAGGAGCTCGACGTGCTCGTCATCGGTGGCGGCGTGGTCGGCGCCGGCGCCGCCCTCGACGCCACGACGCGCGGGCTGCGGGTCGGCCTCGTTGAGGCACGCGACTACGCCGCCGGGACGTCGAGCCGGTCGAGCAAGCTCGTCCACGGTGGCCTGCGCTACCTTGAACAGCTCGACTTCCGACTCGTGCGCGAGGCGCTGCGCGAGCGCTCGCTGATCCTCCACCACCTGGCGCCGCACCTGGCCCGGCCCGTACCGTTCCTCTACCCCTTGAGGCACAGGGTGTGGGAGCGGCTCTACGTCGGGCTCGGTGTGGCGCTCTACGACACGCTCGGTGGTCGGCACGGGGTCCCCGGGCACCGGCACCTGACGCGCCGGGCAGCACTGGCCCGCTTCCCGTCCCTGCGGGAGGAGGCACTCGTGGGGGCGATCGAGTACCACGACGGGCAGGTCGACGACGCCCGGCACACGATGATGTTGGTCCGCACAGCGGCCCAGCACGGCGCGCTGGTCGCCACGAGCGCCCGGGTCACCGGGTTCCTGCGCGACGATGAGCGCATCGTCGGCGCCATCGTCACCGATCTCGAGTCCGGGCGTGAGCACGTCGTCCGGGCCAAGCGGATCATCAACGCGGCCGGCGTGTGGAGCGACGAGCTGCAGGAGCTCGTCGGAGCCCGCACCGGCCCCTCCGTGCGAGCGTCCAAGGGGGTGCACATCGTGGTCCCACGTGACCGCATCGACGCGCACAGCGGCATCATCACCCGCACCGCGACGTCGGTGCTCTTCGTCATCCCGTGGGACGACCACTGGATCATCGGCACGACCGACACCGACTGGGCGCTCGACCGTGCGCACCCTGCGGCCAGCCGCAAGGACATCGAGTACCTGCTCGCGCAGGCCAACCGAGTGCTCGCGACACCGTTGGGACCGGAGGACGTCGTCGGCGTCTACGCCGGCCTGCGTCCACTGCTGTCGGGCGAGTCGGACGAGACGAGCAAGCTGTCACGCGAGCACGCGGTCGTCTCGCCGGTGCCGGGCCTCGTCATGGTGGCCGGCGGCAAGTACACGACCTACCGCGTCATGGCACGCGACGCCGTGGACGCCGCGGTGCGCGACCTGCCGACCCCCGCGGCCGAGTCGTGCACCGAGAACGTCCCCCTCGTGGGCGCGGACGGCTTCACGGCCGCCTGGAACCGCCGGCGCCTGACAGCCGGAGAGCTGGGCGTGGACGCCGACCGGGTCGAGCACCTGCTGCGCCGCTACGGGACGCTGCTCGACGAGCTGGCCGCGACCCTCGCCGAGAGGCCTGACCTCGCGGAGCCGTTGGCCGGCGCACCCGAGTACCTGCGTGTCGAGGCGTGGTACGCGGCCGCCGCCGAGGGCGCACTGCACCTCGACGACGTGCTGACGCGCCGCACCCGCATCTCGATCTTGACGCCGGACAGAGGGGTCGGCGCCGCCGAGGAGGTCGCCGAGGTCGTCGCGCCCGTGCTCGGGTGGGACGACGAGGACGTCGCGCGCGAGGTGGCGCACTACCGGGCACGCGTGGAGGCGGAGCTGCAGTCACAGCGCGAACCCGACGACCTCACCGCTGACGCGGCAAGGCTGGGAGCCCCGGACGTGCGTGGGAAGTCAGTCGGCCATGGACGTGCCACGAAGGTCCAGACTGTGCCCTGAGTTGCCGGGCAGAAAGACGTCGTGCGGATGCCGCCCACCCTCGCGTGGGCGGCATCCGCACGTGGCGGCGCAGCCGACCGAATCGCTGCACGAAGCGGCTCCCGGTGTTCCCCGGCTCAGCGACGAGCGAGTCTGATGACGGCGTAGGTGATGCCGAGGATGACGTCCACGATCGCCCAGAGACCGATGATGAGGCCGACGCCGATGGCAGTCCCGACGGCTGCGGCGTCCTGCATGGTCGGGTCGCTCTGGGCCGGCGTGGACATCGACCCTGTGATGATCCAGGTCAGGAAGAGCGCCTGGACGAGGAGGAAGAACCACATGAACACGCGTCGCCGCTTAGTGGTGGGCAGGGTTTCGGTCGTAGGGTCTTGCGTGCGTGTCGACATGGTGGGCCTCCTTGCGGCCTGAGCGATCTCGGACCCGAGCCGTCTCGGGCCCTGGCATACCGGGCTCGCCCGTCCCGGCTACCCGGCACGATCCAGCCTCCCGGCCCAGGCAGGGGTGTCCCATAGGACAAAGTCCTCGAAAGGGGGGGACCTTCGACCACCTGTGAACCAACACCTCCCAGCGACGACCTACACCGACCACCTTCAGCGCTACTCCGACGCGCTGTGGCAGGGCTCGGGCCCCGCACTCGGTGGCGGGGTGCGGGGCGAGGTCGCTACAGGTGCCACGTGACGCCGGTCGCCGCGACGGTGGCCGTGAGGCCCCGCTGGTGGACGACCGTGTGGTGGCGCCCGCAGAGGAGAGCGCCGTTGAGCAGGTCGGTGCGGCCGCCGAACAGCCAGTGCACGACGTGGTGGGCGTCGCACCACCGGGGCGGGACCGTGCAGTCGGGGAACGAGCAGCCCCCGTCGCGGACGGCCAGCGCCCGTCGCTGGGCGGGTGTGAACAGTCGTTGCGTGTAGCCGAGGTCGAGCACCTCGGATCGCGCCCCGAGGACCATGGGGACGATGCCCGCCTCGCAGGCGAGGCGGCGCACGGCTGACGGGGACAGCGCGGCGTCGGTGTCGAGCAGGCCGGCGCCACGCACCTGCTCCAACAACGCCTCGAGGCTCATCGTGACGACGAGGGTGGTGCGCGGCGAACGGGTCACCCCTTCGGGCGCAGCCACTCCCCGGCCGACGATCTCGAGGAGCGCATCAGCCCGCCTCGTGGCCGGTGTGCGCGGGTCGACCTCACCGACGCCGCCGTCGAGGCAGAGGTCGGGACGCGGCGCCGACAGGGCGTCGACGGCCGACTCGACGATCGCGGCACCCTCCGGGTCGAGGCGCAGCTCGAACACCGAGAAGCCCGCGCACGAGCGGACCCTGCGGAAGGAGCGCCCGAGCCGCAGCCCAGCCTCCTCCGACTCGACCTCAGCCGGCGGCTTGAGCGTGGCGCGGGCGTGGGCGACGAGGCGGGCCAGCTCGCGCCGGCCGAGGACGTGGCACTCCTCGACCATGGTGTCGATGATCGCGGCGAGGTGGTCGGGGTCGGCGATGCGCGCCACGTCGTCGTGGAGACGGACGATGGCGGCGGCGTGCGCGACCGGCACCTCCGAAGCCGCCACCCGCTCGGCGAGGCGGGCCCAACGGGGCTCGTTCATGGCCGCCCCGACGCGCGTGACGGCGGCCGCCTCGGGCCCGTCGAGAGCACCTTCGGCCTGGCTGCGCAGCCAGTCGGTGCGCGAGAGCCCGTCGTCGGAGCCGAGTCCACGCGAGTCGGCCTCGCGCGCCAGCACGGCTGTCAGCGAGTGGCTCAGCTGCCGCACCTGCTGCGCCTGGCCGATGACCGCGCCGACCTCGGCCTCGGGCAGCGACCAGGTGGGGAACTCGCGGGTCAGGTCGCGTAGCGTCTCGGCCATCGAGCGCAGCACCTCGACCAGGCTCTTCGGCTCGATCGCGGCTGCTGCGCTCATGCATTCACTGTAGAGTCGACCACTGACAACGCATGACTTCGTCACACGCGCCGAGGAGCCCCATGCCCACGAGCAAGCGCCGCGCCGGCGCTCCCTCCAGCCCAGTTCCCGACACCCTGCGAGGCGACCGCACGAGGGTCCTCTCCGTCCGCCTCACGAACGAGGAGCTCGACGCACTGACCGCACGGGCCATCGAGATGGGCGTGGGCCCCTCGACCCTGGCGCGCGCCCTGGTCCGTCGCGGGCTCCGCATCAGCGCGACCGACGCGGGGGTCCCGCCATCAGCGGCACCCGACCTGACGGCCCCTCCGACGGCTCCCCCATCAGAGCTCGAGGCCCGCCTCGTCGAGCATCTCGTCACGGGCCTCGCCGCCCGCGTCGAGGCGCTCGAGAGGTGGGTGGCCGAGCACTGAGCCGACAGGATCGGGACGCAGACGGCCTACGCAAGGGGATCGACGGCATACGCGGACGGTCGATCGGACCCCGCCCGTGTCGCTCGCCCGCCCCGACGCACTACCGTCGGGGGGTGAGCGAACGAGGGACGGAACCAGAGCAGCGTGACGAGCCCGACCAGCCCGAGCAGGTGACGTTCGCCGACCTCGGACTCGACGAGCGGGTGCTCAAGGGCCTGCGCGACGTCGGCTACGAGCACCCGTCACCGATCCAGGCGGCGACCATCCCGGCGCTGCTCCAGGGCCGCCACGTCGTCGGTCTCGCGCAGACCGGCACCGGCAAGACGGCCGCCTTCGCGCTGCCGATCCTCAGCCAGCTCGACCTCCGGCAGAAGGCTCCCCAGGCGCTCGTGCTCGCGCCCACGCGCGAGCTGGCGCTGCAGGTCTGCGAGGCGTTCGAGAGGTATGCCGCCCGCCTCCCCGGCGTGCACGTGCTCCCTGTCTACGGCGGCCAGGCGTACGGCGTGCAGCTGAGTGCGCTGCGCCGCGGTGTGCACGTCGTCGTCGGCACGCCCGGACGCATCATGGACCACCTCGACAAGGGGACGCTCGACCTCAGCCAGCTGCGCTTCCTCGTGCTCGACGAGGCCGACGAGATGCTGAAGATGGGCTTCGCCGAGGACGTCGAGACGATCCTCGCCGACACCCCCGACGACAAGCACGTCGCGTTGTTCTCGGCGACGATGCCGGCACAGATCCGCCGCATCTCCAAGAAGTACCTCACCGACCCCGTCGAGATCACCGTCGAGACGAAGACGACCACCTCGCCCAACATCACGCAGCGCTACCTGACGGTCAGCTACCCGCAGAAGGTCGACGCCCTGACGCGCATCCTCGAGGTCGAGAACTTCGAGGGCATGATCGTCTTCGTCCGCACGAAGAACGAGACCGAGACGCTCGCGGAAAAGCTTCGTGCGCGGGGATTCTCGGCGATGGCGATCAACGGCGACGTCGCCCAGGCGCAGCGCGAGCGCACCGTCGAGCAGCTGAAGTCCGGCAAGCTCGACATCCTCGTGGCCACCGACGTCGCCGCCCGCGGGCTCGACGTCGAGCGCATCAGCCACGTCGTCAACTACGACATCCCCACCGACACCGAGTCCTACGTCCACCGCATCGGCCGCACCGGGCGTGCCGGACGCAGCGGCGACGCGATCTCGTTCGTCACGCCGCGGGAACGCCACCTGCTCAAGGCGATCGAGAAGGCGACGCGGCAGTCACTCGTGCAGATGTCGATGCCGACGGTCGACGACATCAACGCGACGCGCCTCACGCGGTTCGACGACGCCATCACCGAGGCCCTCGCGGGAGACCGCGTCGACTTCTTCCGCGACGTCATCGCGCACTACGTCAACGAGCACAACGTGCCCGAGGCCGACGTGGCCGCCGCCCTGGCTGTCGTGCTGCAGGGCGACGAGCCGATGCTGCTCGAGCCCGAGCCCGAGCGTCCGGCCCGTCGCAACTTCGACCGCGACGACCGGCAGCGCGGGGATCGTCGTGACGACCGGCGTGACGACCGGCGTGACGACCACTCCGGTGGGCGCGGACGCGATGACCGGCGGGGCGACCGGCGTGACCGCGGCCGCGGGGGCTCGGGTGGGCCGCTCGCCACGTACCGGATCTCCGTCGGCCGTCGACAGCACGTCGAGCCCCGTCAGATCGTCGGCGCCATCGCCAACGAGGGCGGCCTCGGACGAGCCGACTTCGGGCACATCGACATCCGCGCCGACCACTCACTCGTCGAGCTGCCCGCGACCCTGCCCGACGGCGCCTGGGAGCGGCTCCGTGGCACGCGGATCTCGGGCCAGCTCATCGAGCTGGTGCTCGACGAGGGGCGCCGCGGCGGTCGCAGTGGAGGCCACCGCAAGGGGTCTCGGCCCTGACAGGGCCTGATGCGGACGGCATACGAAATCTGGGTGTGACAGAGGCCACACGCCGAGCACGGCCGTCCTCGGGTGCTTGGATTTTCGTGATAGTTGGTTGAAGTGTGAACCAGTTGCGCATCATCGTCTCCAGCACCCGCCCCGGCCGCATCGGCCCGAAGGTCGCCGAGTGGGTGGCCGCACAGGCTCCTGCCGACGCCTGGGAGGTCGAGCTGCTCGACCTGTCGACGCTGCCCTTCTTCGACGAGGAGGACATGCCTAAGAACGGCAACTACGCGAAGCCGCACACGAAGGACTGGGCCTCCAAGGTCTTCGAGTCCGACGCGATCGTGGTCGTGACACCGCAGTACAACCGCAGCTTCCCGGCGCCGATCAAGAACGCCATCGACTACCTCTTCGCCGAGTGGGACAGCAAGCCGATCGCGCTCGTCGGCTACGGCTGGACCGGCGCCTCCGACGCCACCGCCGACCTGACGAAGGTGCTCGAGCACGTCAAGGCCGACGTCGTCGGCTCGACCGGCCTCGTCTTCACCCAGGACGTCTCTCCCGAGGGCGAGCTCGACGTCACGGCCGGGCGGCGCGCCGAGCTGGCCGGCCTGCTCGAGGCTCTCGGCTCTAACGTCACCGACATGGACGCCGTCAACGCCGGCTGACCTTTCTCGACCTCGCCGGGCCCTCGCGTCCGACTTCCTGCGGGCGCACCCTCTGCGGGTGCGCCCGCGGCGCGTTCTCGCCCCGATCTCACCCGCTGGCTCCGTTCTGGTGCCACCATCGGCTGACACTTAGGTGAGCGACAGGGGCGCACGATGGGTGCTGGTGTGGAATGGCGCGCGCACGCGCGCAGACCGAGGGCGTATGCCGTCAGCGTGGCGGTCACGCTCTTGGCTGGGACTGCTGACGGTCTAGTTGACACCTGACCTGTGGCGACGGAGGTCGCCACTGGAAGGATGTACACCATGCCTGCAGCCCACCCCAAGGAGTTTCGCGAGGACGTCGTGGCCGTCGCACGACGCGGCGAGGCCCGCTGAGCCAGGTCGCCAAGGACTTCGGGATCTCCGAGTCCTGCCTGCGTAACTGGCTCAAGAGCGCCGACGTCGAGGACGGCAGCTGATCCGGTACGACACGGCAGCAGTCCGAGGAGCTTCCCAAGCTGAAGAAGCGAAACCGGTTGCTGCAGCAGGAGAACGAGGTCCTACGCCGTGCCGCCGAGTACCTGTCCCAAGCAAACCTGAAGCTGGGCCAGTCCCCAAAATGAGCTACCCGCTGGCCCGTGACCTTGCCGCTGATGGAATCCCCGTCGCGGTGACCTGCCGGGTGCCGGGCTTCTCCCGCCAAGCGTTCTACGCGTGGTGTGCCGCGCCGGTCAGCGAGCACGACCTCGTCGACGCATACGCCACGAACGCCGCGGCCGAGGTCCACGCCGATGACCCAGGCGTCGGCTACCGGTTCATCGCCGACGAGGTTATCGACGCCGGCCATCAGGTTTCCGAGCGGCGGATGTGGCGGCTGTGCTTGCAGGCCAACCTGCTGTCCCTCACGCCCGCAAACGCGGCCAGTCCCGCCGGCCCGGGCCACCCGCGCACGAGGACCTCGTCGAACGCGACTTCACCGCTGGCGCGGAACCGGCTGTGGCTGACCGACATCACCGAGCACCCCACCGGCGAGGGCACGCTGTACCTGTGCGCCGTGAAAGACGCGTGCCCGCGGCGGATCGTCGGCTACGCCATCGCTGACCGGATGACCTCACACCTGGCCGTCGACGCCCTGCGGATGGCCGTGGCACGCCGCGGCGGCCCCCACGTCACCACCGGTTGCGTGGTCCACAGCGACCACGGAGCCCAGTTCCGGTCCCGACGCTTCGTCCACGAGCTCGACCGTCACTAGCTGCGCGGGTTGATGGGCCGGGTCGCCTCCAGTGCCGACAACGCCGCCATGGAGAGCTTCTTCGCCCTGCTGCAGAAGAACTTCTGGAAACCCGCCGCTGGCACACCCGCCACGAGCTGCGCCTGGCCATCGTCACTTGGATCGAACGCACCTACCACCGCCGACGCCGAGAACGACCCCCTCGGCAAGCTCACACCCATCGAGTTTGAGACCATCTACGCAGGCGCACACGCGGCATGAAACACCACACCCCGTCTGTCAACCAGACCGTCAGCAGTCCCGGACGTCTACTCCAACCGGATCGTCGGTACTCGATCAGCGACCGGATGAAGTCACGACTGGCAGTCGACGCGCTCGCCAGCGCGGTCGCCCGACGCGGTCGGGTCGCTGGCTGCATCCTGCACACTGACCGCGGATCGCATTTCAGGTCAAGGAAATTCGTCCGCGCCCTCCAGCGGCTCGACATGCTCGGCTCGATGGGCAAAGTCGGCTCAGCCGGCGACAACGCCGAGATGGAGAGCTTCTTCGCGCTGCTACCAGAAGACCGTGCTCGACCGGCGCCAGTGGGCCACCCGGCAAGAGCCGCGCATCGCCATCGTCACCTGGATTGAAGGGACCTACCACCGCCGGCGTCGTCAGGACGCTCTGGGCCGATACCCCAATCGAGTTCGAGACCATCATGACCACACCTGCCACTCAGGCAGCCTGACCCGACCTTCACCTATCGGTGCAGCAGTCCCGTGAGACTCTGCTCAGCAGCGAAGTCATTCTCAGAGTCCGTGCTGGTGTCGCTATGCGGTTCTCTGTATGGCTCTTCGCACATAAGGGTTCCAGTTGCGCTGATGGCGGGATCGTGGGCACCCCCGCAGATGGCGCAGCCTTCAAAGTGCTGTCCGCATGCACAGGGCAGGGACGTCTGGCGACCAGCCTCGCACGCACGGCCCGCAGGATGGGGTTCTCCAGGAAACGCCATGACATCAGCGCGAGCACCACCGCAAGTGCCAACCCGACAGACCGCTGAACAAGCCCTTCACCCAGCCACCGCTGAGTCAGGAAGATGCTCGTCGAGTTGTAAAGATAAAGGCCATAGCTCACAACTCCAGCCGCCCGGAGCGGCTTCCAGCACAGAAAGGACCGCAGCCAGGAGGGCTCCGTATCGACTGCTGCCAAGATAAGAGCACAGGCAGCCACCGCCAACAAGGGCAGGCCCAGGACGTAAGTCCCTGACCATCGATATGAGCCGGGGGTCGCGGCGTACGCAACGAGGACTACGTGTCGACGGCACCTGAAAACTGACCCCCTGACGGCAGGTGAAAACTGACCCCCTGCCGGATCCTGTCCTCAACTGCGAGGGCGGGAGGAAGCGGGTGTTGTCTGTGGAGGACTGGGCTGAG
>NZ_JBTJJV010000021.1:0-48972 GCF_054456855.1 Terrabacter sp. AAH1
CCCAGAGCTGGACCAGGATCCTCTGGCGCTGCTGGCACGACCACGTGCCCTACGACCCCGACCTACACGGACGCTTGGTGGTCCTCCAACAACAGACCGCTTGACATAGGGCTCTCAGTGCATGACCTCAGTGCATGACCTCGGCGACGTGTCTCAGTGCCGAGGCCCCCGGGGGTGCCGGTCGTGGTGGCGGTCGGCGGCCTCGCGCAGCTGGGAGACGACCTTCGCCTCGGCGTCCTGCAGGGCCGCCTTCGTGTCGGTGAGGTCGGAGGCGCCGATCACGGTCGGAAGCCCGCTGACGTGGACCTCGATCGAGGTGCGCATGCCGGGCTGGCCACGATCCTTGACCCGCAGGCCGATGTGCACCATCGACGGGTCGAACCGGCTCAGCTGGTGGAACAGCTGGGTCAGGGTGCGCTCGATGAAGGGGAGGTCGTCCTCGTGGTAGCCGTCCTCGAGGCGGACCCGGTTCATGAAGAGGCTGGGCGTGCTCATGTCGAGCTCCTTTGCCGTGCGGACGCCGGGACCGGCGCCCGTCTCCAGTCTAGTGAAGGGCCTTGCGGCGCAAGGCATCGAGCACCGTGGCCGGCGTCACGTTGGCCGCCTCTCAGAGCAGGTCGGTGAGCTCGCTCCTGGCGCCCTCGCGCACGGCGTGCAGGGCGTCGACCGCCGTACGCGCGTCGCGGGCCGCCGTCGCGAGCGCCTGGCACTCCGCCACCGAGTGCAGCGACAGGGCCAGCCGCACGACCGGGACCTTGCTCGGCGCCATCGACAGCGAGGTGACGCCGAGGCCGACGAGCACGAGCGCGAGCAGCGGGTCGCCCGCCGACTCGCCGCAGACCCCGATGGGACGGTCGACCTTCGCCGCGCCCTCGCAGGCCGCACCGACGACGTCGAGCACCGCCGGCTGCCACGGGTCGAGCAGGTCGGACAGCGCACCCTGCATGCGGTCGGCCGCCATCGTGTACTGCGCCAGGTCGTTGGTGCCCAGCGAGCCGAAGTCGACCTCACCGAGCACGTCCTTGGCGCGCAGCGCGGCGCCCGGCACCTCGATCATGACGCCCGCCTTGGGCAGGCCGTTCTCACGGACGCGACGGGCGAACCACGCCGCCTCCTCGGCGGTCGCGACCATCGGCGCCATGACGCGCACGTCGGCGCCGGTCTCGCGAGCGGCGACGGCGAGGGCCTCGAGCTGGGCGTCGAGCAGGTCGGGGCGCTCGGCGGAGAGGCGAAGGCCACGGCGTCCGAGGGCGGGGTTCTCCTCGGGCCCGAGGTCGGCGAACTTCAGCGGCTTGTCGGCCCCGGCGTCGAGCGTGCGCACGACGACGCGGCGGCCCTCGAACGGCGCGAAGACTCCGCGGTAGATCTCCGCCTGCTCCTCGACCGTCGGCGCCTTCGTGGCCGACAGGTAGACGAACTCGGTGCGGAAGAGGCCCACGCCCTCGAGGTCCTGGGCGCCGGCCGCGACGGCATCCTCGACGCCTCCGATGTTGGCGAGCAGCGCGACGGGCGCACCGTCGGACGTGCGTCCGGCGCCGGAGAGCTGCGACAGCGCCTCCTTGCGACGGGCAGCCCGCTCGCGCTGGGCGGTGACGAGCGACATGTCCGGGTCGATCGTCACCTCGCCCGAGTCGCCGTCGAGAGCGACCGGCGTGCCGGCCGGGATGGCGGTCGCGTGGGGCACCTGCACGACGGCCGGGATGCCCATCTGCGCCGCGAGGATCGCGGTGTGGCTGGTGCGGCCACCCGCTTCGGTGATGATGCCGACGACGAGCGACCGGTCGAGCGTCGCCGTCTCGGCGGGGGCGAGGTCCTCGGCGATGATGACGCTCGGCTCGGAGAAGGGCGGCACGCCCGGCGCGGGAACGCCCAGCACCGCTGCGACAGCACGGGATCCGACGTCGCGGAGGTCGGCCACCCGCTCGGCGAAGTACCCGCCGAGCGCCTCGAACTGGGCGGCATACGTCTCGACGGCGTTGGCGATCGAGGTGGCGCGGCCGTGACCGGCGGCCAGCTCCTTCGACGCCGCCTTGACGAGGCCCTTGTCGCGGGCGATGAGGGCCGTCGCCTTGAGGATCTGCTGGGCCGTGTCCTCGACCCGGGTGGCTCGCTCCTCGAGCGAGACCGCGACCGACTCAAAGGCCGCCTTCACGTCGGCGAGCGCTGCGTCCTGGTCGTCGACGGCCGGCTCGTGCGCGGGCGGGCGGACCGGTGGCGCCACCTGCACCACCGGCCCGTATGCCGTGCCCGGGCTGACGCCGATGCCCTGCCTGGTCTCGCCGCGCTGGCTGTCCTGGCCAGTCTGGCTGGCCTCGCCAGTCTGGCTGGTCCGGGTGGTCTGGCTGGTCTCCGAGTCGGCCATGGGGACTGCTCCGTCCTACTCCGCGTCGAGGTCGCGCGAGAGCAGCTCGACGAGGGAGTCGAGCGTCTCGTCCGCGCCGTCGCCCTCTGCCGTCAGGACGACCTCCTCGCCGTGCTTGGCGCCGAGGGCCATGACGCCGAGGATGCTCGTCGCGTCGACGGGGTCCTCGCCCGGCTTGGCGATCTCGACGTCGAGGCCCGAGCTGCTCGCAGCCTCGACGAAGAGCGCGGCCGGCCGGGCGTGCAGGCCCACCGAGGAGGCGATGGTGACGGTACGGGTTGGCATGAGGCGTGCTCCTTCTGGGATGACAGGCTTGGTGTCAGGCGTGGTGTCAGGCTGGAGGTCAGGCTGGAGGTCAGTCGTCGTGCAGTCAGTCGAGCGGACGTGACCCAGGTCCACGATGAAGCACGTGGTGACCTGGGTCACGTCCACCGCTATCTCAGACCGTAGCGGTCGCGTCGATCTCGGCGAGGTTCGTCTCTCGCGACTTCAGGGTGATGACGATGCCGGCCATGACGGCGACACCGACTGCGAGCGCCACGACGAAGAGCAGGAAGTTGCCGATGAGCGGCAGCACCCAGATGCCTCCGTGCGGGGCGCGCAGCGTCGTGCCGAACAGCATCGCGAGGGCACCGGTGACCGCGGAGCCGATGACCGAGCTGGCGATGATGCGCACCGGGTCGGCGGCGGCGAACGGGATGGCTCCCTCGGAGATGAACGAGAAGCCGAGCAGCCAGGCCGCCTTGCCGTTCTCACGCTCCGGCTCGGAGAACAGGTGCGGACGGATGGTCGTGCTGAGAGCCATCGCGAGCGGGGCGACCATGCCGGCGGCCATGACGGCGGCCATGATCTTCAGCTGCGGGGCGTTGGTGGACGCACCCGCGGCCGCGAGACCGGTGGTGGCGAACGCGTACGCGACCTTGTTGACCGGGCCGCCGAGGTCGAAGCCCATCATCGCGCCGAGGATGATGCCGAGGACGATCGCGCTGGCACCGGTCATGCCGGTGAGCCAGCTGTTGAGGCCGTCGGTGAGGCCCTTGATCGGGCGGCCGAGCACGGTGATGAACAGGCCGATCGTGATGAGCGAGCTGAGGAGCGGGATCACGACCACGGGCATGACGCCGCGGACGCCCTTGGCGACGTTCCAGCCGGAGACCCAGCGGGCGACGAAGCCGCCGATGAGGCCGGTGACGAGGCCGCCGAGGAAGCCGGCACCCATCGTGGAGGCCACGGCGCCACCGACGATGCCGGGCACGAGCCCCGGGCGGTCGGCGATCGCGAAGGCGATGAAGCCGGAGAGGATCGGCACGAGGAAGCCGAACGACGCGCCGCCGATGACGAAGAGGAGCGCGGCCCACGAGGTCAGGCTGACCGGGTTGAAGTTCTGGGCGATGTTGAACTGGTCGGTCGAGGTCAGGTTGTACTTGACGATCTGGATCGCGCCGTCCTGGCCGAGCGCGACCTGGGCGAGCATGAACGACAGGGCGATGAGGATGCCGCCCGCGGCGACGAACGGGATCATGTACGAGACACCCGTCATCAGCCACTGGCGCACCTTCGTCGCGGTGCTCGCGCCCTCCTCGACCTTCGAGGTGAGGCCACCCGACGCGCCCGCGGCGGCGGCGGCGCGGGCCGCGGCCTCGCGCTTGCTCGGGTCGGCGTCCCACTCGGCGACGAGCCGCTCGGCCTGGAGCACGAGCGCCGGGCCGTCGGAGATGCCCTTCTTCACGCCCACGTCGACGAGGGGCTTGCCAGCGAAGCGGCCGGCGTCCTTGACGGGCAGGTCGTGGGCGAAGATCACGGCGTCGGCGGCGGCGATCTGGGCCGCGGTGAGCGGCTTGGAACCGGCGGAGCCCTGGGTCTCGACGAGCATCGTGTGGCCGGCGGCCTTCGCGGCGTTCTCGAGGCCCTCGGCGGCCATGTAGGTGTGGGCGATCCCGGTCGGGCACGAGGTGACGCCGACGAGGTTGAGGGTGCGCGCGGCGGGCGCCTCGGCCGTGGCGACGGAGCCGGCTGCGGCACCGGTGCGGTCTGCGGCACCGGCGGACGCGGCGGCAGCAGCCGGGGCGGCGGCGGGTGCGGCGGCACCGGCGGGCTGGTCGAGCTCGACCTCGGCGCTGACGATGCGCACGACCTCGGCCTCGGTGGTGGCCGCGGCGAGCGCCGCCTTGAAGTCCTTCTTCATGAGGGCGCGAGCGAGCTTGGGGAGCATCTGCATGTGCGCGTCGCCGCCGCCCTCGGGGGCTGCGATGAGGAAGACGAGCGTGGCCGGGCCGTCCTTGGCGCCCCAGTCGATGCCGCCCCCGTCACCCGTCGCACGGCCGAAGACGAGCGACGGCTCGGTGATCGCGGCGCTGCGGGCGTGCGGGATGCCGATGCCGCCGGGCAGACCGGTGGCCATCGTCTCCTCGCGCTTGCGCACGTCGTCGAGGAAGGTGTCGAGGTCGGTGCACCTGCCGGTCGCGACGAGGCGCTCGCCGAGCCTCCGCGTCGCCTCGTGGCGGTCGGCACCTGTGAGGTCGAGGACGACCTGCTCTTCGGTGATGAGGGACATGGGGTTTTCCTTTCGGAGGATCGGGTCGATCGATGTTTCGGTGTCGTGGGGCCGGCTTCGGGGCCGGCGCGGTGGCCTGCTTCGAGGCCGGTCGTCGTCGGTCAGGTGAGTGCGAGGGCGAGGTCGGGCTCGTGGGTGAGCTCGGCGCGTATGCCGTCGAGGTCGTCGGGGGTCGGCACGCGGCTTCCGGGGAGGGTGACCGCCGCGGCGCCCCACCTCACCCCGGTCATCAGGGCGTCCGCCGGGTCGAGCCCGGTGGACAGGCCGTGGAGCAGGCCGGCGAGCATGCAGTCGCCGGCGCCCACGGTGGACAGGGGGGCGGTGATCGTGGCTCGGGCGTGCGCGAAGGCCCCGGCGGTCACCAACAGGGCGCCGTCGCCGCCGAGGCTGACGGCGACGACCTCGATGCCGCCGGCCACGAGCTCGCGTGCGGCGTCGCGCACGTGGCCCAGGGTGGGCAGGTCGTGGCCGACGAGCTCGGCGAGCTCCTCGTGGTTCGGCTTGATGAGGTGCGGCTTCGCGGCGACGGCGGCGGCGAACGGGGCGCCGGAGGAGTCGATGGCGACACGGCCACCACGCCCGCGCACCCGGGCGACGAGGACGGCATACAGGTCGGTGGGGGCGCCGGGCGGGAGGCTGCCGCAGCCGACGACCCAGTCGGCGCCCACGCTGCGCTCGAGGGTGGTCTCGAGGAGGGCCTCGACCTCGTCCTGCGACAGGTCGGGGCCGGGCTCGTTGAGCTTCGTCGTGGTGCCGTCGGGCTCGAGGACGCTGATGTTCATGCGCACGGTGCCGCGCACGGGCACGGAGGCGTGGGCGACGCCGGCGGTGTCGAGGAGGTCCTCGAGCAGGTGGCCCTCGGGCCCGCCGATGGGCAGCACGGCGGTCGTGGCCGCGCCCTGGGCGGCCAGCGCGCGGGAGACGTTGACACCCTTGCCGCCAGGGTCGAGCTGGCTGCCGGTGCCGCGGTGCACCTCGCCGCGGTGGAGCGCGTCGATGAAGACGGCGCGGTCGATGCTGGGGTTGGGCGTGAGCGTGACGATCATGCGGTCACCACTTCCGGTCCGGCCGCACGGATCTCGGCGGCGACGTCGTCGTCGAGGTCGGTGTCGGTGATGACGAGGTCAATGTCGGACAGCTGGGCGAAACGGTGGAGGTGGTCGTCGCCGGCCTTGCTCGAGTCGGTGAGCACGACGCACCGGCGGGCGGCGTGGACCATCGCGCGCTTGACGAGCGACTCCGACTGGTCGGGGGTGGTGAGGCCGCGGGCGCCGGAGATGCCGTTCGTGCCGATGATCGCGAGGTCGACGGTGATGTCGGCGAGGGGGCTGACCGCCCAGTCGCCGACGGAGGCGCCGGTCGTGCCGCGCACCCGGCCGCCGAGCAGGTAGAGGTTGATGCCCGGGTGGGTCGACAGGACGCTGGCCGCGGCGAGGCTGTTGGTGATGACCGTGAGGTCGATGTCGGGCGGGAGCATCTCGGCGACGGCGAGCGATGTCGAGCCGGCGTCGAGGATGATGCTGCCGCCGCTCGGCAGCTCGTCGAGGGCGCGGGCGGCGATGCGCCGCTTGACGTCGGCGAGGCGCCCGGACCGGGTGGCGAGCGTCGGCTCGACCTCGAGACGCTCGACGGGGATCGCGCCGCCGTGGACCCGGCGCAGCGACCCGCGGCGCTCGAGGGCGGTGAGGTCGCGGCGCACGGTCTCGGCGGCGACCCCCAGGGAGTCGGCGAGGGCGGCGACCTCGACACGGCCGGCCCGACGGGCCTCGGCGATGATGCGCTGCTGCCGCTCCGCTGCGTACACCCGGACTCCTTCGTCCTGTCGTTCGGTGCGCCCCGTCGTGGGGTCGTGCCTCTAGGAAACCACCGGATCGGTTCGATGTAAATAGATTCGGGCGCCCGTTTTTGTGGTTTTAGCGAGGGAACCGGGCAGAACGTGATGAAACGGGCAGCCCCCAGCAGCGCGTGGTCGGGGGCGGCGCGTGGTCACGGGCGCAGCGCTTCCCGGCGGCATACAGTTCGGCTCATGCAGAGCAGCACCTTCACGCTGACCACGCCCGACGGCACCGAGGTCTTCGTCAACCGGTGGCTCCCCGACGGTCCCGCCAAGGCGGTCGTGCAGCTCGCGCACGGGCTCGCCGAGCACTCGAGCCGCTACGCACGCTTCGCGCAGCGCCTCACCGACCACGGGTATGCCGTCTACGGCTCGGACCACCGCGGCCACGGCCAGACGTCCGGCGAGTCGTCCGGCAGGCGCGGCTTCTTCAGCGAGAAGGACGGCTGGCAGACCGTCGTCGACGACCTGCACGCGGTCACCGACAAGGCGCGCGAGGAGCAGCCGGGACTGCCCGTCTTCCTCCTCGGCCACAGCATGGGCTCGTTCATCTCGCGGGGGTATGCCGCGCAGTACGGCTCCGAGCTGGCCGGCCTCGTGCTGTCGGGCACCGCCGGCGGGGCGGGAGCCCTCGGCAAGGTGGGCGTCTTCCTCGCGTCCACGCAGGCACGGCTGCGCGGTCACGCCCACACCAGCGGGCTGATGAACACGCTGACGTTCGGCCAGTACAACTCGGCCTTCAAGCCGGCCCGCACCCAGTTCGACTGGCTGTCAAGAGATCCCGATGAGGTCGACAAGTACGTCAACGACCCCGACTGCGGGTTCGTCTTCAGCGCAGGCGGTTTCGCCGACCTGCTGCGGGGGCTCGAGTCGGTCAACACCGACCGCCTCGCCTCGCGCATCCCCAAGGGTCTGCCCGTCCACCTCGTCTCCGGCGACAAGGACCCTGTCGGCGGCAAGGACGCCAAGGGAGTCCGAGCGGTGGCCGACCAGCTGCGCCGCGTCGGCGTGCAGGACGTGACGCTGAGGCTGTGGCCCGACGCGCGCCACGAGATCCTCAACGAGACCAACCGCGACGAGGTGGAGACCGAGATCGTCGAGTGGCTCGACGCTCACCTCGTCACGGCGCCGTCGTGAACCGGCCGTTCCGCATCGTCGTCGGGGCCGTCCTGCTGGCCATGGGCGTGCTCTGGACCCTGCAGGGCCTCGGCTCGTGGGCGGGAGCGCGATGTCGGGCCAGGTCGTCTGGGCCGTCATCGGCCCGGTCGTCGCGCTCGCCGGGCTGGGTCTCGCCCTCTCCCGCCCGCGCAAGCCGTAGGAAACTGAGCACTCGACTGTGTGGGGGTCCCCGACCAACCCACCATCGAGTGCTCAGTTTCCGACGCGCGCCCACCGTCGAGTGCTCAGTTTCCGACGCGCGCCCACCGTCGAGTGCTCAGATGGAGTACTGCGGCGGCCCTTCGGCGCGCTCCGTCCCGACGGCCGGCGGTGGCGGCGGGATCGGCGTCTCGGGGCCGCCCTCGTCGAGCTGGAAGGGCGGGTACACGTCGGTCATCAGCGCGGCGTACGCAGCCACCCGGTAGACCCACCGGTTGAGCCCGATGACGAGGTCGAACAGTGCCCGCGGGTAGCGGTCGGCGAAGAGCAGCGACAGCCCGGCGACGAGCACGAGGAGGCCGAGCAGGCCCCACCCGAAGGACTCGAGGTGAGCGCCGCCGTCACGGGCCCGGTTCCACGCCCAGCCGCCACCGACGATGAGCCCCACGATGATGTAGTGCGGGATCGCGAGCAGCCACCACTTGACGAGCACGAGCCCGCGCGAGAGGCGCTCGGGGTAGGCGATGTCGAGCGTCGCGGGGTAGTCGGGCTCGGCGCCAAGGCTGAACGGCGGGTAGCGGTCGGTGCCGAACGCGCCGTTCGCGTAGTACGACACGCGCCACGACCAGCGCAGCACGCCGAGGTTGAAGTCGAAGAGGCCGCGCGGGTACTGCCCCGTCACGAGGATCGCGAAGAACGCGATCACCGTCACGACCCAGAACGCGAGCCAGAGGAACGCCAGCACGACGAGGTGCGGGATGACGAGCAGCCACTTGAGCAGCCACAGCCACCGTGAGAGCGGCTCGTCGAGCCGTGCGTCCAGCCGCACCGGGCTCACCGCACGGGTGGCGGCACCCCACGTGGGTGGTGCGGCCGCTGCCGCCCCACTGACGGCGTATGCCGTCGCGCCCGGTTGCGGGGGCAGCGGCTCCCGACCGGGGGCGGCGGGTGCCGCGTGGTCGGCCTGCGCTGGGTAGCCGCTCTGCGCGGGGTAGCCCGTCGTGGCCGGGTAGGCCGAGGTGGCTGGGTAACCGGGGCCGCTCGGGTGGTCGCCAGAGCGGGAGCCTGTCGTCCCCCGGATGATGAGGGCCACGGCGAGACCGGTCAGCACGAGACCGACACCGAGCATGATCAGGGCGAGCGGGATGAGGAAGTTCGCGCGCACGCCCATGGTGACGGCGAGGTCGACGCCGGGGCTGCCGTCGGCGTTCATCAGCACGACGGCCCAACGACCGTCGGTGACGTGCCAGGTGAGCACCTGCTGTCCGGTGCCGTCGGCGGAGGCGGCCCAGAAGGTCTGGGTCGAGGGCGGGGTCACGGTCGAACCACCCGGCACGGTGCGCAGCACCGCGGCCCGCTGCCCGCGGGAGAACGGGTCGGTGATGTCGACAACCTCGTCGTGCGTGACGCCGCCGAGGTAGGAGTCGACGCGCTGCGCGTCACCGATGCCGATGAAGACGGGCCGGCCGTTGTCCGTGGACCTGGCGGTGAGCCGGACGTCGACGCCCAGTCGGTCGAACGCCCAGGTCGGCACGTCCTGCCCGGCCTGCACCGCGACGTCCTCGGCCGTGATCGCGGGGGTGGCGCTGCGCAGGCTCGGCAGCGAGCCGGTGAAGTAGCCGGCGCTGTCACGCCCGACGGCATACGTGATGGCGAGGCCTGCGCCCCCGAGGAGCAGGCCGAGGCCGGGAAGGATGAGGAGGCAGCCGATGACGAGGGCTACCAGATGGGGACGGGTGGGGTGCGAGGCACGCACGGGTGGAGGGCTGCTGGTTCCGGACACGCTGCAGCGACCTGTCTCGGCGAAGAGGCCGTGTCTTCCTGCGCCGGGGCGACGCGGACGGCTTGGTCAGCGTCCTAGGGTTCCCCGGTTCCTTCACGCTACGCCGATCTGACGAATCCGCTTGGGAACAGGGACATTCGTGGCCCACCTCACGAGCTGTCGCGGCCACCGCGGACGAGCCGGACCGCCGCGGACAGGATCGCGATCCCGCTGCCGACGAGCGCGACCACCCCCAGCACCCGGATCACGGTCTCCCAGGGTGTGCCCAGCACGTCGAACGGGAAGACCTGCCAGATACGCACGATGGCGGCGATGCCGACACCGGTGATGGCGAGGTCGGTGAGGGCCTTGAAGCGCGGCGGGTCGGCGGCGGCGAGCAGGAGGTTCGCGACCGCTGCGACGACGAGCGAGGCGTTGACGATGCCGAGGACCTCCGGAGTGCGGTCGGTGAGGAACGGCACGGCCTCCCATCCGGGCCAGGCATTGACGAGCACGAGCATGACGACGTTGACGAGGACGCCACCGCCGTAGCCCCCGCTACGGGCCGCCCTGCCCGGTCTCTGCTGCGGCTCGTCGAGGTGGCCGGACCGGTGGTCGCGCGAGTCGGACGGCTGGTGCTCGGTCGCGGCGCTCATGGCGCGCTCCCGGCGGGAACCGAGGACGCGCCCTCACGGGCGAACGACTCCCCCGAGGCCGTATGCCGTTCCAGCAGCTCGGCGGGCAGCGCCGCGCGCACCGCAGTGGCCAGCCCACCCGGCACGACCTCGCGCAGCTCGTAGCGGGCGCGTACCACCGGGACCGGCGCCGACAGGACGCGGGTCAGGTCGATGGGGGTGCCGGCGACGACGGCGTCACAGGCGCCGGCTGCGACGGCGGCGCGGATCGTCGCCTCGAGGTCGCCGACCTGCGCTGCGCCGTAGCCCATGGCCGGGAGCACGCCCCGGGCGTTCGGGTACTTCGCGTAGGTCGCGGCGATCGACCCGACGGCATACGGCGTCGGGTCGACGATCTCGGTGGCACCGGCGGATCGGGCGCCGACGACGCCGGCCCCGTAGGTCATCGACCCGTGGGTCAGGGTGGGGCCGTCCTCGACCGCGATGACGCGGCGACCGCGCACCGCGTCCGGGTCGTCGAGGGTGACGGGGCTGTCGGCGCGCAGCACGGTTGCCGCAGGGTTGAGCGAGCGCACCGAAGCCTCGACGGCCTCGATGTCGCTGGGACGGGCCGAGTCGCACTTGGCGACGACGACGACGTCGGCCAGGCGCACGTTCGCCTCGCCGGGGTGGTACGTGGCCTCGTCGCCGGGGCGCAGCGGGTCGGCGAGGACGAGGTGCAGGTCGGGGACGTAGAACGGCAGGTCGTTGTTGCCGCCGTCCCAGAGGATGACGTCGGCCTCCTGCTCGGCCTCGCGCAGGATCCGCTCGTAGTCGACGCCGGCGTAGACGACGACGCCGCTGTCGATGTGCGGCTCGTACTCCTCGCGCTCCTCGATGGTGCAGTCGTGCAGGTCGAGGTCGGTATGGGTGGCGAAGCGCTGCACGGCCTGGGCGGCCAGATCGCCGTACGGCATCGGGTGGCGCACCGCGACCACGCGCAGGCCGAGGTCGCGGAGCAGCCGCGAGAGGTAGCGGGTGGTCTGGCTCTTGCCGACCCCCGTGCGCACTGCAGTGACGGCCACGACCGGCTTCGTGCTGCGCAGCATCGTGTGGCGTGCGCCGTGGAGCCGGAAGTCGGCGCCGGCTGCGATGGCCTGTGACGCGAGGTGCATGACCTGCTCGTGCCGCACGTCGGAGTAGGCGAAGACGACGACGTCGACGTGCTCGCGCCCAATGAGGTCGGACAGCTCGGACTCGGAGACGATCGGGATGCCCTCCGGGTAGAGGTCGCCCGCGAGCTCCGGCGGGTAGCGCCGACCCTCGATGTCGGGGATCTGCGTGGCCGTGAACGCGACCACCTCGTGGCTCGGGTCGTCGCGGAAGACGACGTTGAAGTCGTGGAAGTCGCGACCGGCGGCGCCGAGGATGACGACGCGGGTGCGGTGCGAGCCAGTGCTGGTGTGATCGATGCTCGTGTGATCGATGCTCGTGTGATCGCTGCTCGTGTGATCGGTGCTGCTGTGCATGGCCATCTCCGCGGCTGGGCCACCGACGTGACCGACACACCCCAGCGCGGGTAGTCCTGGCTGCGAGGCCCGCCATCGCCAGTGTCCCACCGGGCCCGGGCCGCGGCGGGCGGCAGAGAGCGGGGTCACGTCCGAAGCGGGTGCCCCACGACCGGCACGGTGCGACGATCGAAGGGTGAGCGACACGGCCGCACGACCCGAGGCCAGCGAGCTGATCAGCCCGGCCCGGATTCCCACCCCTGGCACCCCGACCCACGAGCACGTCTCCCTCGCCGAGGACTGGGTGGCGAGCAACTACAGCCCGCTGCCCGTCGTCATCGAGAGCGCCGAGGGGGCGTGGGTCACCGACGTGGAGGGGCGCCGCTACCTCGACGCGCTCGCCGGCTACTCGGCGCTCAACTTCGGGCACCTGCATCCCCTGCTCGTCGACGCGGCGCGGTCACAGCTCGACCGACTGACCCTGACGAGCCGCGCCTTCCACAGCGACCGGCTCGGACCGTTCTGCCGCGACCTCGCAACGCTGGCCGGCAAGGAGCTCGTGCTGCCGATGAACACCGGCGCCGAAGCCGTCGAGACAGCGATCAAGACGTCGCGCCGGTGGGGCTACGAGGTCAAGGGGGTGCCGGACGGCCAGGCGCGGATCGTCGTCATGGCCGGCAACTTCCACGGCCGCACGACGACCATCATCAGCTTCTCCGACGACCCGCTCGCGCACGACCACTACGGGCCCTACACACCCGGGTTCGACACGGTGCCCTTCGGCGACCTCGAGGCGCTCGAAGCGGCGATCACCGACGACACCGTGGCGGTGCTGCTCGAACCGGTGCAGGGCGAGGCGGGCGTCATCATCCCGCCCGACGGCTGGCTGCGTGGCGTGCGCGAGCTGACTCGTAGCCGCAACGTGCTCATGGTGGCCGATGAGATCCAGTCGGGCCTCGGCCGCACGGGCACGACCTTCGCCTGCGGTTTCGAGGGCGTCGTGCCGGACGTCTACGTGCTCGGCAAGGCGCTCGGTGGCGGCATCGTGCCGGTGTCGGCCGTGGTCGCCGACCGCGACGTGCTGGGCGTCTTCACCCCCGGGAGCCACGGGTCGACCTTCGGCGGCAACCCGCTCGCGGCCGCGGTCGGTCAGGCAGTGGTCGGGCTGCTCGCGACGGGTGAGTACCAGCAGCAGGCGCACCGGCTGGGCCTTGCCCTCGAGAGCGGGTTGCGCACCCTCGTGGGGCACGGCGTCGACGCGGTGCGCTGCCGTGGTCTGTGGGCGGGCGTCGATCTCGATCCCGACCTCATGACGGGACGCGAGGCCTCGCACCGCCTGCTCGAGCGCGGCGTGCTCGTCAAGGACACCCACGGCTCGACGGTGCGCATCGCTCCCCCGCTCGTCGTCACCGACGCCGACATCGAGATCCTGCTCGAGGCCTTCGCGGCGATCCTGCGCTGAGCCCGCGCCCGCGCCCGCGCCGATGACGGCAGGCCACTGACCCCGCCGGCTGGGGGCGGGGTGCGGGGCGGGGTCATCTCGTGTGCCAGGTGACCCCGGTCGCGGTGACGGTCGCGGTGAGGTCGTGCTGGTGGACGTGGGTGTGGTGGTGGGGGCAGAGCAGGGCCCCGTTGGCCAGGTCGGTCCGGCCCCCGCGGTGCCACGGGACGACGTGGTGGGCCTCGCACCAGGTCGCGGGCACGGTGCAGCCGGTGAAGCTGCAGCCCCGGTCTCGGGCGATCAACGCGAGGCGCTGGCTGTAGGTGAAGAGCCGTTCGCGGTAGCCGACGTCCAACGGTGCCCCGTCCCGGCCCAGGACCACCGGGATGATCCCCGCGTCGCACGCCAGCCGCCGCACCACCGACGGTGAGAGCACGTCCCCGGTCAACGTCATCCCGGCCCCCTTGCCGGCGCCCTTGCCGGCGCCCAAGGTGTTCTCGAGGTCGGCGGTGAGGGCGTCGTAGTCGATGAGCACGACGACCTTCGCCTTGTCGGTGACCGGGACCCCGCGGGCGGCCGCGACACCGCGGCCCACGATCGTGAGCAGCGCGTCCATCCGGCGCCGGGCCGGGGTGCGCTCGTCCGGGGCGGTCGTGTGGCCGTGCTCGTCCTTGACCGGACGCGGCGCCGCGAGCGGGTCGATCGCGGCTTGGAGGATCGCGGCGCCCTCGGGGTCGAGCATCCCGCGCAGGCCCACCATCCCGGTCTTCGTGGGCGGGGTGAACCACAGGCCGCGGGCCTGGCGTCGGCCCTGGTCCAGCGTGTCCTCGTCCCGCGGCGGGCGGACCTGCTCGGTGTGGTGCCGGGCCAGGCGGGCCAGCTCCTCCGGCCGCAGCACCCCCGCCTGCGCCGTCAGGTCGGTGACGGCCGTGTGCAGGTCGTCGGGGTCGGCGACCGGCGCGACCCGCTCCTCGAAGTCGAGGACCTGCGCCGCGTTGCCCACCGTGACCTGCTGCGTGGCCACGAGCATCCGCAGCCGCGCCCACCGGCTGTCAGCGAGTGCCGTCCCGACCGTCACGAACGCCTTCGCCTGCCCGGCGGTCAGGGACGGGTCGAGGCTGCGGAGCCAGTCGACCCGCGACAACGCACCCGGCGCGTCCACCCCCCGCGCGACCAGCTCGGACACCAACGTCACCAACGTGACCTCCAGGCCCCGCCGCTGCGCCGCGACCCGCTCCATCGCCCCCACCAGCGCGGCTTCCGGGTGGCCGCCCAGCCCGACCCCGAGGCTCGCCTCCAGCGTCACCGCTTCCGTCGCGTGCCAGCTCGCAGTCTGGCCCTCGCCGCTGAGGTCAGCTTTGGCCTCGATGCGCTCCTCGATCGATTCGATCCACACCGGGTCGTTGACCATCTCCTCGTAGCCGGCCATGTCGAGCCACGGCATCGCGAGCAGGTCCACCGACTCCAGCTCCTGCGTCGACCACCCCTCCCACGCCCCCTGCGGCTTCGAGGCGGGCCGCGACTCAGGCGCTACCCGCCATGCCCTGCCACGCCTACGCGATAGCGGCGCGCCCGGCGCGCCTGACCCGCATGCCCCGGTCGCCGTAGCCGGTGTCGGCGCGCCCCGTCGGGACGCCGCGGTCTGCTGGGACGAACCAGACGGCATACGCCCCGGGAACAGCTGCCAGAACCCCACCTCGGCCACGCCACCCGCCGCACGCTGACGCTCCTCGAGGTCAGCGAGCCGGCTCCTCAGGAGCTCGAGCGTCGACGGTTCCGGTGCCATGAGTCGAACATATGTGCGGCCACCGACAGCGCTCGGCCGAGCATCGGTCGGTGCCGACCGCCATGCGGACCAGCGTCAGCCGGGGAAGCCGAAGCAGGGGAAGAAACCCTCGACGCCGGGCCGGGGCACCTCGACGCATCGTGACCGTGTCTGCTCGATGACGCCATCAGTCGCCGGGCCCGCAGCCGAGCGGTCCCCGACCATCACGCTGAGCTCGGCCGAGGCATCCCGGCGCAGGTTGTTGTCGGTCGCGGAGACGTTGCCGTCGGCGTCGTGGTTGGAGTTCACCACGGTCGTGTGCTCGAGCGGGCCAGTCCCGGTCCAGGTCGCGACCAGGTGAACCGTGACGGGGTTGCCCTGACTGTCGGTGCCGGGGAGGTCGCTCGTGACTGAGGCGTGCGTCAGGCGCGGGTCGACGGCGAGCGGCGCACCGCTCTGCGCCTCCGCCTCGAAGAGGACGACGCCACCCCCACCGCCTCCAGCCGCTGCTTGGACGTCCATCGGGCTCCTCGCGCACGTGTCACTGACACGGACGAGGACCGACGTGAGGCCCTGCTTGTTCACGGGACCGGGCTGCGCGGCATACATCGCCGTGCTCGACGAGGCGAAGACCTCGGTGAGCTCGCAGCCCTGCATCGTCGTGGTGCTCGCGGACGCCGACGTGGACCCGATGGTGTGGTAGATCCGGGGCTGCGCGGCCCCGGCCGGTCCCGCCCCCAGCGGTCCGAGCGGTCCCAGGAGTAACGGTGCGACGAGGACGGCGACGACGGTGATGGCGCGTTTCATGGTGACTCCCGACCGAATCCCCTGCCTCTTCCAGCGTGGCACCGTGCCGCGACATCGACCGGGGCGCAAGGCGTCTCGTCGGTCACATCGGCTGCGGCGCGCCGCGTGGCCGTGCTACTCCGGAAGAGGGGCGAGGGGCGCCCCTGAATGAGGTGACCCGAGGAGGGGCCATGGCCAAGAAGCAGTGGTCGGAGCTGACGAGCGGCCAGAGGACGGCGACCATCGTGGCGGGCTGCGTGCAGCTGTCGCTCGCAGCGACGGCGTGGGCCGACCTGGCGCGCCGGCCGGCCGAGGAGGTCGAGGGCAGCAAGGCGATGTGGGCCGCGATCATCGCGGTGAACTTCGTCGGGCCGCTTGCCTACTTCGCGCGCGGTCGCAAGGTCGTCGCTCAGGCGCCTGCCGACGCCTGACGCTCCGCGCGGTCACGTATGCCGCGGAGCATCTTCTGGCTCATCAGCGAGCTCGCGGCCGAGACCGGTTCGACGAGCAGCGGTGACCACCAGTGGGTGTAGCCGAACCGTTCCCGCGTGATGAGCCGCGTCGCGGCGTGCGGGTGCCGGTGCAGCACGAACGCCCACGTGAAGTCGTAGGGTGCGACGCCGGGCGAACCCTCCGCCCCGGGGGGTGGTGCCGCTTGCAGCACGAGCGAGTGGTCCGGCTCGACGGACACGACCGTGAGGGCGACCTGCGGATGCAGGCGCACCAGGTCGCCGCGAGCGAGGTGCTGCCACTCCGGCACGACCGCGTCGGCACTGCGCAGGTTGCAGCCGGCGAGGTTCTCGAGCCGGTCGTAGCTGTAGAACCCGCCGCGGTCGGCACCGATCTGCGCCACCCACGGCCACACGACCTCGGGCACCGCCTCGATGGTGATGGCACGAGTCGCGACGAGGCCCGGTGCGGGGATGAGCTCGTCGCCCGGCAGCGGCTCGCGCGACTCCTCGGTGGTGGCGCCCCAGTGCAGCGCGGAGAAGCGGGCGGTCACGACCGACAGGGCCGCGGCGCCGACGAGGACGGGTGCGACGAGTCGCCTCATGTGGTCAACGGTAGTCCGGATCCCTTTGGGCGTTAGTCGGATTCACAGCGCGGGTGACGGAGCGAACAGCACCCAGAGGGCCCGGAAACTGATGAAGCCCGGCTCGCAGATGCGAGTCCGGGCCATCAGTGACGGTTCACGTACCACAACGGGCCAACCGCCGAAGTCTTTGTGTCGCTTGGGAAAAGTGTCCCGTTCTGCAACGACTCCGTCAGGTTGACACGCCGGTGTGAACGACGTCAGTGAAAAGATGGACATTTGGTCCGAACGGACCATTGGTGACTAGTCACCCGCGGTGCGACCGACCCACTGCCCTCAGTAGATCGGCATCCCCGTCGGCAGGCCGGCGAGCGCCCCGTCCGGGACGACGCGCACGCAGCCCCACTCGAGGCCGAGCCGGTCCATGACAGCGGGGCTCGTCACGTGACGCAGCCGGCCGGCCTCGACGCACCACACCGGGTCGGAGGACCGCTCGCGCAGCAGGGTGCGGTCGCGCGGCACCTGGCGCAGCCCGGAGAGCGAGCCCTGGGGGATCTCGCGCACGGCGTTCCAGTCGAGGCCGAGACCCTCGAAGACCTCGGGCGACGGGATCCAGAAGGCCTTGCCGCCGTAGACGACGTGGATCGGGTCGGTGCCGCGCTCACGCACCAGTGTCCCGTTGCCCGGGTGGGTCGCGACGTGTGCCATCGAGCCCGGCTTGGCGGCCACGACTGCGTCCCAACGGAATCCGCATGCATCGAACTCTGCGGGCGAAGGCACCCAGAACGCGCCACCGCCACGGATGACGTGGATCTTCGGGTCGGTCGAGTCGTGGACCAGCCGGCCGTTCGCGAGGAAGCCGGGCGTCTTGCGGGTGTAGCTCTCGACGAACAGCCCGCGCCACGTCTTGCCGTTGCTCCCGGTGATGGCACGCTCGGCCGGGTCGTCGACGGTGGTGAGCTTGAGGCGCACCTCCTGGCCCGGGTTGTTGTTGTCGTAGACGAGCACGTAGGTGTAGCGGCTGTCCTGCTCCCAGCCGTACGCGACGACCTGGTGGTCGTTGCCGAGCTGGGTGACGTCGCGGGCCTGGGTGAGGCCGAGCAGCACCGGCTGCCCGGAGTTGAGCCGCGCCTTGAGCCTCGGCAGCTCGTCCTCACGGGTCATGCGGGCGACGCCCTTGCCACGCAGCCACGTCGGGTGGTCGAGGCTCGTCGCGTACTGGACGAACTTCGCGCCGTTGTCGACGAAGGTGTCCATGAGCCGCGAGTAGATGTAGTCGGCGACGAGCGAGCCGTCCTGCGGCAGAGAGCCGTTCGTCGACATCGCGAGCCCGGCGTGCCAGTAGTCCATGGCCGCGGCCGCCATGCCGCCGCAGCGCCCGCGGGTCGTGACGTCGATGCCGAGGGCCGGGATGCGAAGGACGTGGTTGGTGAACTGGTTGCTGAACGCGAAGCCGTTCTCGGCGGGTGTGAAGCTGATACGCACGGTGGTGCCTTTCCCCTTTGGTGTGGTGATCGCTGGTGGATCGTTCGGGGAGAAGAGCGCCGAGCCGTCCTGGCAGTACTGGGCACACGTACTCAAAACGGACACCTCACCACCCAGCCGGGCACCGCTCTCAGGGCACGCCCGCCAGCGGCCACGCCGTGCCGTCGGTCGTCTCGATGAGGGCGGCGCCGTCGCAGTGGAGCGTCAGGGGCAGCCGGTCCGACACGGCGGTGACGACGGGCCCCAGGTCGGCCATCTGCACCCCGGTCGACGCCGACACGTGCGGCATCCAGTGCCCGGGCTCGTAGTGCCGGTGGATCGTCGCGCCGGTGCCGCGCAGCACCTCGATGGCGCGCGCCTGCCGCGCGGCCAGCACCGACGACGCCGAGCCTGCGAGCGCCACTCGTCCGCGCGGGAAGACGACGGTCCCCTGCACCGAGACGTCCACCGGGCCCGAGTCGGGCAGTGAGACGGCGGCCTCGCGCACCGCGCCGAGGTCGCCGTCGAGCAGGACGGCATACGACAGGTGGGGCACGTGACGGCCGTGGGTGTGCGAGAGCAGCGTCGGTATGCCGTTCTCCTCCAAGCGCTTCCACAGCTCACGCACGAGCGCGTCGGAGCGCCGGTCGAGGAGGAGGCAGAGCGCGAGCGCCATGCCCCATTGTGGGCGAAGCGGACGGCATACGCTGGCGGGGTGAGCGCGACTGCCCTGCCCGGCGACCTCGACGTCGTCAACGCCAACCGCTACGTGCAGCTGACGACGTTCCGGCGCACGGGCACACCCGTGTCGTCGCCGGTGTGGATCGCCAGAGACGGCGACGAGCTCGTCGTCATCACGGTCGACCCGACGGGCAAGCTGAAGCGGCTCGCGCACACCTCGCGCGTCGAGCTGCGCCCGTGCGACTTCCGCGGCCGGGTGCCCGAGGGGGCGCCGACGTATGCCGGCACGGCCGTCGTCGACCGCACCCCGGGAGGCGTCGCTGCGGTCAAACGCGCCATGGGGCGCAAGTACCTGATGGCGCGCCTGGGCGACGCGATCGCGGTCGTGACCGACCGGTTCCGCAAGCGCACGGCGCGTGCCGGGATCCGCATCACGCTGACCTGACCTAACGGCCGCCCGACCGACCGCGCACGCCCGCACAACCTTGGACAACGAGCGCTCCAAAGGTTGGACACGCATTTTTGCAGGGCCCTGACCTGCGCATACCGTGAAAGGCATGAGTTCGGCCGCAGGTGCCCGGCTGGTGCAACGCCAGCTGGGGAGGATGCTGCGCAGCAAGGTCGCCGGCGACGACGCGCCGGCCCGTGCGCAGCGGATCTGGGGTGCCCGCGGGGAGCGCTGGTTCACGCCCGACGACCCGGTGTGGCGCGTGCACGCGGACGCCTCGATGTTCCCGGCGGGGGTCACGTCGCTGCTGCTGCAGTCGCTGCACCCGCTGGCGATGGCCGGAGTGGCCGGCCACAGCGGCTACAAGGGCGACCCGTGGGGCCGGCTCCAACGCACCAGCCACTACCTCGCGACGACGACGTTCGGCACGATCGAGCACGCCGAGGAGGCCATCGCCGCGGTGCGCTCGATCCACACGCGGGTGCGTGGCAAGGCGCCGGACGGCCGGTCCTACCGCGCCGACGACCCGCACCTGCTGATGTGGGTGCACGCGGCGGAGGTCGACTCGTTCCTGCGGGGCTTCCAGACCTTCGCCGCGACGCCGCTGACCGCCGACGAGGCCGACGTCTACGTCGCGCAGGCCGGCATCCCGGCGTCGCGGCTCGGTGTCGTCGACCCGCCGACCTCGGTGGCGGCGCTGCGCGAGGTGCTCGACGCGTACCGCCCCGAGCTCGAGGCGACGCCCGCGGCCCGCGAGGCGGCGCGCTTCCTGCTGCTCAACCCGCCGCTGCCCCTCTACGCCCGCCCGGGCTACGGGACCATCGCGTCCGGTGGCGTCTCCCTGCTGCCGGGGTGGGCGCGCGAGATGCTCGGCATCCCGCTGCCCGGCGTCGTCTCGTCGCTGGTGGCGCGACCGCTGGGCCACCTCGGCACGGCGGCGGTGCGCTGGGGCATGGCCGGCCTTGCGGAGCGCCGGCCCAGCGACACGCCTGACTCACTCGAGTCCCCCGATCACCCCGACGGGTCCGGTGGCCCGGTCGGGGAGAAGGCCGCCGTCTGAGCGGCCACCTTTGACCGGGCCGGGTGCCGCTCAAGAAGCGGGCGCACCCGGCCCGGTGCCTCATCCTCCGGTCGGCCGCTCAGCCGCGCCGTCCGGCCAGGGCTGCAGCGGCACGTCGGCCGGCCGCTCACGCGTCCCGATCTCGTATGCCGCCTGGCCTGCTGACGTGAGCACGTGGCGTCTGCCGCCGGGCTGGGTCACCGTCATCTCCAGGTCTGCGATCGAGCAGTTGGTGACGGCGTGGTCGTCGTGGTGTGCCGTTACTCGGTGCGCGGCGGCACCGGGGTGGCCGCGGTCGCCGGTGTCGGCGGTGTCGCCGGTGTCGGCGGGACCTCGCGCCGGCCTGCCGGGCTCGGCGTAGAGCCAGGCCACGCAGCGCTCCGGAGGTGCGACGACCTTGAGGTCGACGACGAGGCCGCCCCTACCGGGTAGGCGCAGGTGGGCGCCGTCGCGTCGCTCCTCGACCCTGGTGGCGCGGGCGTGTGCGGTGCCGCCCAGCCTCCGGCGCTCGCCCACGACGGAGAGCATGCCGTTGGCGACCCACGGCGTCGTGCGCCCGCCGACCCGCAGGCGGCCGAGCACGACGTCGATCCAGGTGCTGCTCGGCTCGCCGTCGAAACCGAGGCCGTGCAGCCAGATCCACCGCTCGGCGTGCTCGCTGCCCCAGTTGTGGCCGACCATGCCCTTCCAGCCGTCGACGTCGACGGCGCGGTCTCCGACGGTCATCGTGCCGGTGAACCGGGCGCTGGGGTGCAGGCTGACGGGCTTCGTCCTGGGGATCGGGGCGGCATACATCCACGGGGACGGCAGGTGCTCGAGCGCGGGCTCGCCGAGGAAGGTGAGGTCCCACGAGACCGGCAGGTGCGGGTGCACCTGACCGGGCGCCGGGGTGATCGAGCCGGTGGCGTGGGTCGGCCCGAGCGTCGAACCGGCGACGCCGACCCAGTGCGGGTCGTTGGTGGGCGGGCCCTCGACGGTCTGCTTCGCCGTGACAGGGCCAGGCGCGGCGGCGTCGAAGAGGGTGAACCACGTCGACGCGAGCGGCAGCTCGTCGGACTCGACGTGGACCGTGTGCCGCAGCCAGAAGCCGAGACCGCCACCGGGCGCGACCGCGCGCAGGTAGTGGCTCTCGTAGCCGGACCGCATCGCCGCGAACCGCGCGGCCGCCGGGTCGCCCCGCATCCTCCTGACGGTACTCCGGCCCGCGAAGACGGCGCCCCCTCTCTCGTCGAGTGCTCACTCTCCGACGGGCGGATTCAGGAAGTGAGCACTCGACCAGAAGATCTCGCCCTTCCTCCCCGTCGATTGCTCACTTTCCAGCGCCGCACGGACGGGGCCGCGGCGCGTCAGTAGGCTGCGGGTGTGCCCAGACTCGTGCTCACCGTCATCGGCGACGACCGCGCCGGCCTCGTCAACGCGCTCGCGGACGTCGTCACCGCGCACGACGGCAACTGGGAGGACAGCCAGCTGGCCGAGCTCGCCGGCAAGTTCGCCGGCATCGTCGTCGTGGGTGTGCCGGATGGCCGGGTCGACGAGCTGACGGCGGCCCTGCACGAGCTCGACGGGCTGCTGGAGGTGACGACGCACCCGGGTGCCGAGGTCGACTCGGTGCCCGACGACGCCGGCTCGCAGCGCCTCACCATCGACCTGCTCGGCAACGACTCCCCCGGCATCGTGCGCGAGGTGTCGTCGGTGCTGAGCCGGCACGAGCTGTCGATCGAGACGATGACCACAGGCACGCGCGAGGCGCCGATGGCGGGAGGGCTGCTCTTCGAGGCTCACGTCGTCGTGCGGGTGCCGGCCGAGTCCGACAGCGGCGCGCTGCGCGCCGACCTGGAGAGGCTCGCGACCGAGCTGCTCGTCGACATCGCCGTCGCCTGAGGGCACCGAGCCGGTCGAACCCCCGAGCCGGTCGACCACGACGAAGGGGCCCGTCTCGCGTTGCGAGCGCCGGGCCCCGAGACGGTTCACGTACCACAACGGGCCAACCGTCAAAGTCCTTCGTCATCCCCTGACGACTACGTCCAGTGAAGGGCGCTTTTCGGGTCACTACGAAGGTATTCCGTTGACCTTGTGGAACTCTTGCGGTCTCCTTGCGCCGCGAGCAGGGTGGTTGCATGGACGGTCACGGGTATGCGGCGGCACCGGATGCACTCCCGCACGCGAAGGTGGTGCCGATCGCGGACTACGGGTTCCTGTCGGACGGTGAGGTGACGGCACTAGTCGCCCCGGGCGGCGACATCGACTGGATGTGCTTGCCGCGCCTGGACTCTCCGAGCATCTTCGGCTGCCTGCTGGGGCGGCACGCGGGGCGTTTCCGGCTCGGCCCGTCGGACGTGAGCGTGCCGACCGCGCGGCGCTACCTGCCGGGAACCATGGTGCTGGAGACGAGCTGGGGCACGCCGACGGGCTGGATCATCGTGCGCGACGTGTTGCTGATCGGGCCGTGGCACCACGACGAGGGCATCTCGGAGAAGCACCACCGCACGCCGATGGACTACGACTCCCAGCACACGCTGCTGCGCTCGATCCGGTGCGTGTCGGGTGAGGTGCAGACGGTGGTGGACTGCGAGCCGATCCTCGACTACGGGCGCACGCCGGTGAAGTGGGAGTACACCGAGCACGGCTACCACCAGTGCGTCTCGCAGGGGAACGGGTCGGGCGTCACGCTCACGCTGACGAGTGACATGCGCATCGGCTTCGACGGCGGGCAGGCCTCTGCCAGAACGCTGCTCAGGCAGGGCGACGAGCGCTACGTCGCGCTGTCGTGGGGTGCGATCGAGCCGCCGTTGACCTCGGAGGACGCGCACGACCGGCTGGAGTGGACGGCGCATCACTGGCAGCACTGGCTCGCGCGCGGCAAGTTCCCCGACCACCCGTGGCGCAGCTACCTGCAGCGAAGTGCGTTGACGCTCAAGGGTCTGACGTACGCGCCGACCGGGGCGATCGCGGCCGCGGCGACGACGTCACTGCCCGAGACCATCGGTGGGGCGCGCAACTACGACTACCGGTTCACGTGGATCCGTGACGCGACGTTCGCGCTGTGGGGCCTCTACTCGCTCGGGTTCGACTGGGAGGCAGTCGACTTCTTCGCGTTCATCGCCGACATGGCCGAGCGCGACGAGGACCTGCAGATCATGTACGGCATCGGCGGGGAGCGCGACCTGCCGGAGTCGGAGCTCGACCACCTGCCCGGGTATGCCGGGTCGCGCCCCGTGCGCATCGGCAACGCCGCGCACTCGCAGGTGCAGCACGACGTCTGGGGTGCACTGCTGGACTCGGTCTACCTGCACTCCAAGGTCGCCGACCACCTCGACGGGCGCATCTGGCCGATCCTCGGCAAGCAGGTGGAGGCGGCGCTCAAGCACTGGCGCGAGCCGGATGCCGGCATCTGGGAGGTGCGCGGCGAGCTGCAGCACTTCACGTCGTCGAAGATCATGTGCTGGGTCGCCGTCGACCGCGGGGCGAAGCTCGCCACGATGATCGGCCAGGACTCGCAGGCGTCGGAGTGGCGGCTGGCCGCTGACGAGATCAAGGAGGACATCCTCGCCAACGGTGTCGACTCGCGCGGGGTGCTGACGCAGTACTACGGCACGGATGCGCTCGACGCGTCGCTGCTGCTGGCGCCGCTCGTGCGCTTCCTGCCGGCGGACCACCCGGTGATCCGCGCGACGGTGCTCGCGATCGCCGACGAGCTGACGGTCGATGGGCTGGTGCTGCGCTACCGCGTCGAGGAGACCGACGACGGTTTCTCCGGTGAGGAGGGCACGTTCACGATCTGCTCGTTCTGGCTCGTCTCCGCCCTGTCGGAGATCGGGGAGACGAAGCGGGCCCACGAGCTGTGCGCGAAGCTGCTCTCGCTCGCGGGGCCGCTCGAGCTCTACGCCGAGGAGATCGACACCCACAACGGGCGCCACCTCGGCAACTTCCCGCAGGCGTTCACCCACCTGGCGCTCATCAACGCGGTCATGCACGTCATCGCCACGGAGATGGGGCCGCCGGGGACGGTCGGCTGACTCGGATCCTGCTCCCCTCAGCGCAGCAAGATCCGAGCGCCGGCGGCCCAAGCCCCGCACGGAGCGCCGATGTCACGATGTGATGGCGTTGACGTCACACGTCGCGAATCCCGCAGACTGCCACGCGGCGAGCAGGTCCCGATCTCCGGAGGCAGCCAGCCCGTCGTCACCCACCACCAGCGCGGCGGTGGCGGCATGGACGGCGTCGTAGGCGCGCAGTCCGTAGGACGCCGCGAACGACGCCGCGTCCCGCGAGAGCCGGTCACCGAGGGTCACGAGGTGCATCTGGTCGGCCAGGGCGTCCACGGCCTTCGAAAGGTCGTACATCTGCCGCGCGGTGATGTGGTCGGCGTGGCGAGCCCGCCACATGGCCGACGCGACCTCCGGGCGCAGGGCCACCGACGAGACGACCTCGTCGGCCGCGTCCCAGAGCCGTCGGCACACGGTCGAGGAGGGTTCGGCGACGAGCAGCGGCACGAACGCCGACGTGTCCAGATAGAGGATCACCGGCTCTGGTCGCTGACGAGGTCGCTGATGCCACCTTCGACAGCAATCAGTGGAGGCAACTTCTCCTTGGGCCGGGCGTGTGTCACGAGGCCCTCGTCGATCAGCGTTTGAAGGGTCGTGCGGCCGGCGAGTGGGCGGAGCTCCGCGACGGGCTTGCCTCGGTCGGTGATGACGAGGGTCTCACCAGCCTGAGCGAGCGAGAGGAACTCGCTCAGCTTGCTCTTGAGCTCGCGGATCCCCACCTGACGCCGACTCAATGTGACCACCTCATGCCTCATTGTAGTCACCGTCAGTCACCAGTCCCACGGGTCACCGGCGACCAGCGTCTCTGTGGTGATGACGTTGTCGACCGCCCGGATGAGGAAGAGCTGGCGACTGTCCCCGCGCTCCGCCGCGATGACACCTCGGACGACGTGGTCGAACGTGAAGTCGGCGAAATCGCGGTGCATCCCGCGCGCCAGGCCGTCGGGGCAAAGGAAGTGCTCGACCAGGTGCTCGAGCCAGGCCACAGCATTGTTCGACTTCTCGAACTCCCTCCACCCGAGGCAGCAGCCCTGCACACACGGCCGCCAGTCGCACCTCCCCCACGGCGTCCGAACTTCTGGATCTTCATCGGCACCAGTGAGCTCTCGGCCTCGCCTACGGCTGTCGGGAATCGCCCCTCGGGGGTTCGGCGGCAGGTCATAGCCCCACTCACCCGGTTCCCAGACCTCTGCATAGGCCCGGAGCCACTCGATCTCGGCCTGGTTCAGCACCGGCTCGATGTCGAGCCGGCCGAGGTAGTGCGTGCTGTAGCCCACGGGGTCCTTCCCTGCTGCGCGTCGGTGTGCCGGTGTGTGCCGGTGTGCCGACGACCCAACCACCACCGCGGCGACAACAGCCGGGGTCATCCACAGGCTCGAACCGCAATGTCCGAACACCGTGGCTGGGGACAACTCGAGCGCTCAAACGCTTCGCGGTGGCACGGTCCGACCATGACGAGATCACGTGAACGATGGGAGCTGGAAGACCCCGGACGAGTCCTGCGCGCGATCGACAGCTGTTGCCCCTTGCGGGTCGGCCAGGTCGTGGTGGCTTCTCTGCAGATGGAGTCCCAAGAGCTGATCGCTGCCGTCGTCGTGCCGGATCCACCTGAGTCGCAGCGGGGTTGGGACAGACTCGACGCCAGTCACCGTCTTGCAGAGGTCGCCGAGCAGCTCGTCCCACCGAGCAGGCGAACGGCGACAGGATGGAGCCCTGCCACTCACCTGCTCGTGACGGTCGTGTGCCGTGAGGGGCGGGTCATCGACACCATCACCGAGCACCGCTGGCTGAATGCCTGGCGCTTCAGCGACCACCTCCAGAGCGCCGTCCCCGGTGACGTCTACGTCGTCACCCCGCATGGCTGGACCGGCGTCATGGACACTCGGGCTGGGCGACTGCCGGCTCTGCGGCCTCGTCTCGCCTTGGCACCAAGGCCCGCGAGCTGATCTGTCGACGTCGCACCTGTCAGCAGGGTGGCGCTCGGTCCCCCTGCGCCAGGGTGGAGACTGGTTGGGTCGGTGACCATGACGGGACGGGAGGGTCGGCCGTGTCTGAGAGCGGCACCTATGTGACAACTCAGGTGGGGCACCCCCACTGGGCGAAGCACGCGTACGAGGTGCTCGTGGAGACGGCGGGTCGCTACGACGCCGTCATCACCTACTCCGAGCTGGCCGAGGAGGTGCAACGTCGGTCGGCGCTGTGGAGCAAGTCCGAGATGCGCACGTGGATCGGCCCGCTGCTCGCCGACATGGCGAAGGTCAACCACGTGCGCGAGGAACCGCCGCTGACGTCGCTCGTCGTGCACAAGCAGGACGGTCGGGTCAGCACGGGCTACGACGAGGCGCGCAAGCTGGCGGGCCAGCCGCCGCTCGACGACCCGGACGAGCGTGAGCTGCAGGCCGCCACCGCACGCCTCGAGTGCTACCGGCACTGGGGCGCCGACGTGCCCGCGGACGCGCGCCCGACGGTTCACACGCGTACGCGAGAGGCTCGCGAGCGCAGCACGCGCACTCCCCGCGCTGCCGCCCGGGCCTCTTCTCCACGCGCCACCACGCGCACGTCCTCCGAGGAGCGGCGGGGCGCCGTCTGCCCGACGTGCTTCATGGAGATGCCGCTCTCGGGAGTGTACGCGAACTGCGAGTGACCCGCCCGCGGCACGTGCCGGCATACGGCGGCGGGCGTGAGACGCTCCTCGCATGCGGTCCTACTGCGCGCTCTACGTCGACGTCGGGTACCTGCTGGCGGCCGCAGCCACCCGGGTGACGGGCACGTCGCTGCGCAAGGGCGTCGTCGTGTCCTACCCGGACCTCGTGGCGCGCCTCATCGCCGACGCCGAGAAGGCCAGCGGGCTGCCGCTGCTGCGGCTGCACTGGTACGACTCCGGCAACCGGTCCGGGGGCACGCCCGACGCCACTCAGGAGGGCATCGGCATGCTGCCGCGCGTCAAGCTGCGGCTGGGGCGCACGTCGCCGCAGGGCGAGCAGAAGGGCGTGGACCTTCGCATCGGCCTCGACCTCGCCGCGCACGGGCGCAACCGCTCGGTCGACGTCATCTACCTGCTGTCGGGCGACGACGACCTGAGCGAGGCCGTCGAGGAGGCGCAGAGCCACGGCATGCAGGTCGTGCTCATGGCGGTGCCCGACCGGTCGGGCAAGGCGCACGCCGTGTCGCGCCACCTGATCCGCGAGGCCGACGACCTCATCGTGCTGGACGGGGCGGTCATCGACGAGACGGTGCACGTGCGCCAGCTCCAGCCGGAGACCGACGTGCCGCTGTCGCCGGCCGCTGCTGCCGTCGCCGCGGCCGGGGGCGTCCCACTGCCGGGGCCGCGCGAGCCGGTCGTTGTCGAGACTGCGCCCCTGGTGGTGGAGGGTGAGCCGTCGACCGCCGCGTCGGCCCGGCCCACTCCCGCGGTGCTCGCAGGCAGCAGGCCGTCGCCGAAGCCTGCGGCGCCGGGGCCCGTGGGGAGCCCGCCGCGTGTCGTGTGGTCGAGCAGCAGCGACGGGAACGGCACCACCGAGCCGGTGTCGGCCGTCAGCCCCCACGAGCTGGAGGTCATCGACGAGGTATGCCGCCGGGTGATCGACACGTGGGCCATCACGGCCAGCCCTGCCGACCGTTCACGCCTGATGAGCCAGAAGCCGTTCATCCCCAACGACCTCGACCGGGCGCTGCTGCTGGACCTGTCGGCTCGCCTGGACCGCTATGACGTCGAGGACCAGCTGCGCTTCCTGCTGCGCGACCACTTCTGGGAGCGGGTCAGCCGGCTGCCGCGCTGAAAGCCTTTGAGAGCGCGGCACTGTCGGGTTCCTCTCACGAGCAATTCGGGCATTTCACAGAAACCGGTCGTGGGACTCAGTAGCGTCCCGAGATGTCGTCGCCCGGACCCGGTCCGAGCGCGCACACCGCGGTGTCACAGGGAAGGTCCGCGGTGCTCCCTTCGCCGAGTCTGATCTCGGCGCGCACGATTGGACGTGAATGAAGAAGCAGCTGGCGCGAGGTCTCGTCGCGCTGATGGCGGCCACGGCTGCCCTGGTCGCAGCATCGCCGGGTGAGGCGCAGGCCGTCACCTGGATCCGCACCGCGAAGACGACGCACAACGCGTACTCGTGGAACGGATACAAGGCCAACCTCGCACCCTCCGCGACACCTCCGGTGTCGGGTTACACGGTCATCGACCGTCGCGTCACCGTGAAGAACTCGGCGGGCCAGACACTGGCCTCCAACGTAACGTCGCGGTGGACGGCACCGGGCAACTACACGGTCTACTCGACGTACAAGTACCGCAAGGCGACGCCGTACACGGCGACGAAGACGGTCAGCTACAACGTCGACTACGACACTCTCAACTCCTGCACCATCACCGGCTACTTCGACGACGGCGGGGGCTACACCTGGACGGTCAACGCGACCTGCAACGTGACGCTCGAGAACTTCACCGGCGCCGGGGCTTCGGTGACGAGGACCATCGCCATCCAGGGGCAGTACCTGGGGTACGAGCCGCCGACGGTCGGCATGCAGACGACGGACATCTACGACTACGGGGCGAGCCTGCCGTCGACCTTCTCGAAGACGGTCTCGTACACGGCCTACAGGTACAGCTACTACAGCCTCTACCGGGTCCGCACGGCCTCGGTGGTGAAGGTGACCAACTACGGCACCGTGACGTGGACCGAGTACACGACGGTGCAGGCGCCGTGGGACGGTGGCGACTCGCTCGCACGGGTCCGCTCGATCTTCGGGTCGAACGGCACGCGGATCAGCTTCATGGAGTCGGGTGGCAAGACGTACGCCGGCTACCAGTGGCGGAACACGAGCGGCGGCTACGTCTACGTCTCGTTCGAGGACAATTTGGCCTACACGAAGACCTGGTACTCCTGACCGGCACCGGGCATGGGTGGGTGCGCCCAGTAGCCCCACCAGGCGCACCCAGTAATCCCCCTTGAACTCCCCCAGGAGTGGATCGTCCGGCTGCCGGCGGTCCGATCAACTTCTGGCCCCCTCTGGCGCCGCCGTCGCTCCCTCGCAGGGAGGGAACGGCGGCGCCGCTCCCCAAGGATGGAATGCGGAGGAGCCGGGCGCTAGGTGTCGGAAACGACACCTGTCCCTTGGGCCGTCACCGGCGACCGGGCGGTTCGCCACCGCGGCGGCTCTGCGCCGCCCACCACGCTGTGGCCGCGGCACGCCCGCGAAGGCCCGTTTTCGCGTACACGGCTGAGAGGTGCTTGCGGACGGTGCGTTCGCTGAGCCCGAGGCGGTGCGCGATGGCGCCGCTGGTGAGGCCCCCGGCGGCGAGCGCCAGGACCTGCTCCTCGCGGCGGGTCAGTGCCGTGAGCTCGTCGCGGCCGAGGATGTTCGAGCCCTCGTCGAGAGCCAGGGCCCGGAGCCGGTTCGTGGCCGCCTCGAGCCGCGCGTTGAGCGTCAGGGCCGGGGCGACGATGCTCTGGATCAGGGCGAGTGCGTCGAGGTCGTCGTCGGTGAAGTCGCGGCGGTCGCGGTGCAGGCCGAGGAACGCGAAGCCGCCCGGGCTCACCTGCAGGGCGATGGAGGCCGGGTAGTGGGCGGTCGGCAGCCAGCCGTGCATCGCGTCGAACTCCTCCGTCTCCCAGAACGCGTCCATGCGCACCTGGTCGCTGGTGCGGACGGGGCGCGTGGCGCCGAACTGGAACATGGCCGCGAACGACGGGTGCGTGCCGACGAACTGCGCTGCCCGCTCGGCCTGCCCGGGCAGCACGATGCAGCCGTCGGAGGTGACCACGTCCGGCGCGTCGCCGGGCTGCAGGTCCGCGCTGAAGGTGGCCAGCCCGCAGCCTCCGTCGGCGGCGAGCACGACCTCGATGCGGCGTACGAAGTCGTGCTTGAACGGCTCGCCGGCGGCGATCTGGCGGGCGACGTCGATGGCGAGTCGCAGCACGTCAGCCTCGCGAGGACCGCCGGCCCCGATCAGCGGGGTCGATCGTTGCGTCCCCATGTCGTGCTCCCCTCGACCGGGCGGGCGTAATGAGCCCGTCAAGAAATGGTAAGAGCGGACGGCAGGATGGGAAGCGTTTTGTGCCGTTGTGCCGCGCCGGCGGCGGTCTCCGAGGGTCGAGCCTCCAGCTCTGGGCGTACGCGTGAGGCCGGGTCGCGCACGCCGCGCCGGCATTGCTGGGCTGACCGCGGGGGACGACCGTTAGACCAGCGGAGCGAGCGAGACTGTGCTGGAGGGCGAGGCCGATGCAGTTTCCGAGCTGCTCGAGGTTCGCCGCATATTGCGTTTGCGGCGGCGCCGGTCTCAGGTACCAATCTCACGAGGCGCTTGCGAGTCGCAGCCCGTTAGATGAGGAACACTTCCCGAGATTCCCGCCCATGTCGGGCGGCGGTTAGTTACGGTGGCGGCAGCAACCGCAGGTATGAGTTACAGGGGACTGTGTTGACCGTCGTTCAGGACGTGCTTAAGGCCGAGCAAGCTCACTTCGACGCAGCTTGGGTCGCCCGCGAGAGCACCCGTAAGACGCTCGATGGAGCCGGCGAGGCAGCGGGCGGCCCAAAGAAGGCGGCGGCTGCCGTGCGTCGAGCCGCTCAGGCGGCCATATCAAAACTAGGCGCCCCCGAGGAGGCTGTCGCGGTCGGCCGCATCGACATCGCCGGGGAGACTCTCTATGTCGGAAAGCACGCGATCTCAGATGATGACCACGATCTCCTGGTCATCAACTGGCAGGCACCCGCCGCCATCCCGTACTTCGAAGCGTCCTTTGACAACGCCATGGGCGTGACACTCAAACGGACCTTCACCTGCACACGCAACGAGATCGAAGATTTCGACGACATCCTGTTCGAGGAACTCGCGCAGCGGGTCGCCGGCATGATTGCCACCGACGAGGAACGATGGGGTGTTGATGACGCACTGCTTCGTGACCTCGACGCTGGTCGCACTGGCGAGATGCGTGACATCGTCCAGACCATCCAAGCGGCGCAGTATGCCCTCGTCCGCAGCCCCCTCGAGCAGCTCCTCATCATTCAAGGCGGTCCGGGCACCGGGAAGACAGCGGTAGCCCTTCACCGAGTGTCGTGGCTTCTCTTCAACCATGCCGGCGCTCTGCCCCCGGAAGACGTGCTCGTCGTCGGCCCGACAGACACCTTCACCAAGTACATCCGCGGAGTGCTGCCGGGGTTGGGCGACGACAACGTCGAGTACCGGGATCTTCGGTCGTTGGGCCCTCAGCGATCTACTGGCCGCCACGAGTCGACCTCCGTCAGGCGGATCAAGGGCGAAGCCCGGATGGTGGACCTGCTCAGGACTGCCTTGTGGCAACGTGTGCGATTCCCTGAGCGCGCCGCAACGATCGAGGTCGGCACCGGTTTCGGCAGTCCGCGTTTTACACGCGAGGAAATCGAGTCAGAACTCCCGAGGCACCGTGATCGCGGTTCGTACAACGTCGGCAGGGCCTCCTTCCGCTCATTCATCCAGCGCGAGACTTCTATGCGGAGTCCGCGTGGCGTAGTGATCGCGCCGGCAACAGTTGACGCCGCTGTGGAGCGGGTGTGGCCGTCGCTCACTACGACGGCTTTCCTTCGCGACCTGTTCGGCTCACGCGATCGGCTGCTGGCAGCCGCGGGAGACCTCTTCACTGCATCCGAGGTCAGCAGGCTCTCGCGCGCAGCCTCCGACAAGGTCTCGGACGAGCAATGGTCGGACGCAGACGTCGCTCTCTTGGACGAAGCGGACGAGCTCATCAACGGGCGCTTCACCGCCACCTACGGTCACATCGTCGTAGATGAAGCGCAGGATCTTTCGCCGATGCAGCTCCGATCGATCAGACGCCGCTCCAGCGACGGCTCGATGACCGTCTTGGGAGACATCGCCCAGTCGACGGGCCCTTGGGCGCGCAACAGCTGGGACGACGTTCAGGCTGCGCTCACAATGGACGCAAAGGTTGCCTTCGAGCAGCTGGAGCTCGGCTATCGCGTGCCACGACAGATCTACGAGTTCGCCGCTCAACTACTGCCGTATGTCGCCCCTGGCCTCACCCCGCCCACCGTCGTTCGACTTGGCCCGGGGGAGCCCGAGCTAGTGATGTCGGAGGACGGCGATCTGGTGGATGCTGCACTGTCCGCGGCGAGGGGCCACGCCGGTAGCGGGCGATTCGTCGGCGTCATCTGTCCGGACGCGCACAGACAAAAACTCGAGGATGAACTCATCTGGCACGACGTGAAATGGGCGGACGTCGGCGCCGGACAGCTGGACGCGTCGATCAACATCGCCAGCCCGGCCGAGGCAAAGGGGTTGGAGTTTGACGCGGTCGTCATTCTCGACCCTGCAGCAATCGTGCACGAGTCCGAATGGGGCCTCCGTCATCTATATGTAGCGCTGACACGAACGACCAAGTACCTGACTGTGGTACATACCGGTGACCCACTGCCGCTCCCCAAGGACCAAACGGTCAGCGACGGTCTACTAGAGATCGCGGAGGTCCGGGGGCTAGAGCAAACCGATCTCTTCACCCCAACAGCGAGGGAGTCAACACCTAGCGCGCAAATCGTTTCACCTCAACCAGAGTCAGACGACCTTGGCGCCGACCCCGCCACGATTGATGATCACGCTGCAGCTGGAGTCGCGAGGCCACGCCACTCTCTGCGACTTCCGAGGCTTGGCCTGCTTAATCGCACCATCGTCGATGGCGCTGCAGAAACAATCGCTGCTGAGATCCGCCATGCGCTCGCTCCGGACCTCTGGCCCGCAGTTATCGAACGCCTTCAGGAGTTAATGGCAAGAACGGCTAACGACGAGGACGATCGCAGGTGAGGACCCATTGCCGCGCTTGCTTGTCGCGATGCGGCGCGACTCGGCCATGTTGAGTGGCGAGTTTGGTGCACTTGCTCGCCTACGCGCTCTGGCGCACATGCGGCGCACGCCACGCGCGGGGAGTGCCGGCCGCGGAACCAATTCGCACAGAACGTCCCTGCAATTCAAGGATGTTCGGAAAGTGTCATCAGGGTGTCTCAACGGACATTTGAGCTTGCCGAGATAGGAGCCTCCGTGGCCAGCGTGACCGTAGACAGTTCCACGTACGAGAAGCTGCGTTTCTCAGCGGCACTAATGGGATGTTCCCCTGGCGAGGTAGTCGCAATGCTGGTCTCAAGACTTGATCAAGAGGCGCCACGCTCGAATGTGCCCGAGGCAAGACACACTCCGGCGGCTCAGCGGGCTCGAATGGCGCCTCAAGCATCCACGCCGCCCGAGCAGTCGTCAGTTGTCCGCGAGACAAAGTGGATTCCCGTCTACCGGGTCTTCAAAGGCCAAACCTTCGAGGCTGAGTTCAACCCAGCGAGCCTCGAAGTTCGCATCACGTCGGCTCCTTGGTCTGGCAAGGTGTTCTCTTCACCCACAGCCGCCGCGGAGGCAGTGGTCTCCCACGTCCCTGGAAAGCGAGAGACCGTGAACACCAACGGGCGGAAGTTCTGGAGGCTCCGCTCGGGCGACGGCGACCTTCGTACGGTAGTCGGCCAGCGGTTCTGACCGCTTGAGGGCTGCTGACTATCGCGCGTACACCGCGGAAGGGCCTACCTCCGGCTTGAGGAGTACGCCCTATAGCGTACTTTGGCGCACTCCAAGCCGGCCCCATCAGATGCAGCTGCTGAAACCTCGGTAGCCCGTTTCCCCATCCAGCCTCCAAGTGATCCACCTGTGCTGCAGGACGACTCGCTCCGAGTCGAGGGTGTCGCCGAGCGGACCGTCCCTGTGCGGCAGTCCTCGCAGTGGCTGCAGTAGCGGTTGTCGCCGCCCATGCAGACCGCCACGACGTGGCAGCGCCTGAGCGCAGTCCCTTCCGGGTGTCCGCACGCCGCCGGCTGCTCAGTCATCTGGTCAGCGAGTTCGGCGAGGATGTCGTCCAGCAACTTGTCCCGGTAGCCGTCGGGCAGGTCGCCCTGCCCGGCATCAGGCCACCTCACCATCGCGGAGCCCGCTGTCGAGGAGCCCGATCGCGCGGTCCGAGTCGACCAAGTCCCGCGCCAAGCTCTGATGGGGATCGGGGCTGATGGGGCTGTTCGGGCAGGTCGCTGGAACTGCTCGCGCAGCTTCCTTTGGCTGCGGCGACATCGACCGGGTCGGTGATGGTCATCCCGCGCGCCGCCAGTCGGTCGTGAGCGGCGGGCTTCGTGGCGGACCTCGACATGGGACAGGTCCACGGTCACGTCGACAAACCGGCCGATCACCGCGGGGTCGACCGAGTAGTCGCAGGGTCGACACGCACGTAGCACTCACGACCCAACCGGACCCGGTTGACCCAGCCCATGCCCGGCGCCACGGGCGGCAGGGGAAGCACCGCCGCCCGGTCGGCCTCGAGCCGCTCGACCGGACGCGCCTGAGTGGTGCGCACGACCCGGCCGTTCGCCATGGTCAGCCAGTCGGTGAACTGGGTATTGAAGTCGGCCCGTGACTCGAAGGGTCGCCCGGGCATGAAGGAGGTTTCGAAGAAGCCGTTGCGCCGCTCGACCACGCCCTTCGATTCCGGGTCGTACGGCTTAAACCGGTGCAACGTGGTGGCCAGGGTGCCGATGAACGCGCCAACCCCTGCAGCGTGCCGTTTGCCGCGCCCGACGCGAGTCTCGTTGTCCCAGATTAGACGGCGCGGGACCCGCCCGAGCTGCTGCAGCAGCTCCTACATCCCCAGCACCAGGTCCTCGGTGTGCGGGGTCGGGATCATCCGGCCGAACATGAACCGCGAATGGGCCGCGGTGATCACCATGACCGGCAGCAGCACCATCGTGCCGTCCTCGCGCGGGATCTTCTTCGAGGGGAACCACAGGTCGCACTGCGGCGCGTCACCCGGCAGCCACGTCAGCCGGTCCGCGGGATCGGCCGGTCGATGCTCCGGTCGCAGCTGGTCACGCGTTCACGGAGCCACGTGATCGACCCGGTCCAGCCGACCCGCTTCCGCGATCACCGTCGCCGGCATGTTCTGGGTGTCCTTGAACAAATGCCGCGCCTGCGGCTCGAACGGTGTGAACGCCATCGGCACCGCCGCCCGGTCGTACTCCGGTGGCCGGTCCGACGCCAACGCCCGCGCGACCGTCCACCTGCCGACCCCCAGATCCCGCGCGACCAGACGCTGCCGGACACCCTCGGCCACCAGCCGCCGGATCAGAGCCCATCCCTCCACTGAGATCACCCATCAAATCTGTCTGGGTGGCCCGTCTTCAACCGTCGCTATGGCCATCGATTTCGAACGTCGTCGACAGGCGTCGCGCACATGGGCGACGCCCCGCGCTCGCAGATGCAGCAGCGACGTGTGGCGCTGTGCGCGACTTCGTCTGCCTGCACCCGAGGCCGACGGCGTCACCGGCGAGGAGGGCACCTTGATTATCTGCTAGTTCCGGCTGGTGTCGACGCAGTCCGACATCGCCGAGCACAAGCGGGCGCGCGGGGCGTGCGCCAAGCTGGTCTCTGCCGGACTGCCAAGGACTTGTACGCACAGGAGATCAACGTCCGCGCGGGGCGGCACTCCAGCAGACTTCCGCGGCATTCACCCGCCCGACCCTGATGAACGCGATCATGCACGGCCTGCTAGGCCGCAGTTCCCGTGCCCAGACTCACTCAATCCGAACCACTCCGCCTGGCGGCTGAGTCAGAAGCATCTTGATCGAGTCCGCGGCCTCGTCAAGGTTGGCGTGCTCCCACACGCGCACGACAGTCCATCCAAACGAGGCCAGCTGAAGCGTTGTTTCCTCGTCGCGTGCCCTATTTCCATCGATCTTCGCCTCCCACCACGAGCTATTCGTCTTTGGGAGCACGAAATGGCGTGGACACCCGTGCCAAAAGCAACCATCGACAAAAACTGCCAATCTACGACCTCGCCAAACTATGTCCGCACGCCGTCGCTTATAGCTTGGAAGCGATTGGTCGCGGCGGAACCGGACTCCGCGGCGGTGAAGGGCTCTCCTCAATGCCACTTCTGGCTTTGTGTCATAACTGCCCTGAGCCTGCATTTTGGCCCGGATCAGCGCCGATGAGGCAGAAGGAGTGGTGGCCGGAGCCCGAGGCACTATCAGCTCATTAGGCGGCACGGACGCCATCAATAGTTCCCTTCCTCAGACTCTCTCACGAGCCTCCAGAACGGAATGTCGCGTATGAACCGAGCTGGCGACAGGTCGCTGCGGTATAACGATTCATGAACATGGAGCGACTTGATCCGCTCGGCCATCTCAGGACTAGCGCCTGGGATGCCGAGCGAGGACAACTCGCTTTTCGTCGCGTTGGGAACCTTGTGGATGAACCAAGTTGAGAGCGTTTCTGCGTAATTCACTCCACCTTGAAAGAAATGGGAAAGGTATTGCGATGACAAGATCGTCCCCACCCCAAACTCCCGGCCTTCCTTCAAAAGGCTTTGGAGGACTTCGAAGCCATACTGCATGATATTGGACGCCTCGTCAACGAGTAGATAGGAGGTCAGAGTACGAAGCGTCTCCCCTTCCGGTGTTATGCGCGGCGCGAGCGGTCCCCGGCGCTTCATACTTTCGTAGAACATTTCCAAGAAAAGGACGACAATGGCGTTTTTCGTGTACGTATCCGCGCCTAGGCTATTGAGCCCGATCACAAGAACCGTGTCATCCATGGCCTCGTCCAAACTCACCAGCGAATGCCTGTCCTCCGAGAACACTTGGCCCAAGACGAAAGCATTCAGTACCGACGTTACGGAATCAGGCTTGCTAGCGTCGCCATACCTATCGAGCACCTCGGCCAATGTTGGCGCTAGACCCCCATGGTCTTTGAACAGTCCCATGATCGTCGAAATCAACTTGTCACGCTGCACGGGACCAATTCCCGAGTAAATGCGTTGCAGCATCGTCGTGAACGATGCAGCTCGACGATAGGCCGCAGGCGCTGTATATTCGCCGTGCAGTTCGAGCACATTGAGGGGCATGTTCGTCGGCTGCCAGACCGTTGCACCCACCGAAGCAGCAAAGTCGGCACCCTGAAAGTCCTTCTTGTAATCAAACACAAGGCCACTGACCGGAGTGGCCTGAGCCGCCCTTGCTTGTCGGCGCAGGTTCAAAAGCAGCGCCTTGAGCAACTGCGTTTTGCCAGTCCCCAAATCTCCCACTATGCCCATGTTGAGCTGAGTCGTTTCAGTGTTTCCCGGCCAGTACTCCGCGAGGCCGCTGCCGAGTGCGCCAATGAAGGAACCAACCGGAAAACGTACGCCATGTTGAATGGCAGCAGCCGCGCCCCCCTCGCTTGCTTCAGAGGGCCCCTCGGTGACGGTGAGGTCACGTTGAACTCCACTCGAGACGGGATCGATGTCCGACGTCACCGTTTCTGGGGAGTCCAATGGCACAGAATCGAGTCGCGGCACAACGCTTTCTTCCGGCAATTCTTCAGGGGTAAGGGGTGAACCCTCCTCACCATCCTCATCCAAAGTCTCCAAGACCTGACCCACGGCGTTCTGCTCAGACCAAGCCAGAAGGTCACTCCAGCTTGACACCATGGCCGAATTGGCGTCTCCCAATTCGGGACCGGAGACCGCCTTGAGAGCTGCGGCCGGACGCGCCGAGAGTGCCCCGTAGGCCGCCATTGGGTCGTGAGCCGCCGGGCGTCCCTCGTAGTAGACGGCGAAGTCGTCCACTGCATTGGATTGATGGTTGAAGAACATAATCAGCGGGCGCCCAAGCCTGATGGCATAATCCCCTCGAACGAGCCGATGAAGTGTCATACGTGCACGCTCGAATCCCTCAGAGGAGGAGGGTGTAGCCAAGCGAAGCGCCGCTTCGACCAACGTTGTCAAGGCGTTGTCCCACAATGCGGCGTCTGCATCTAGATGTTCATCACGGAGACGTGCGCGCTCGTGCTGCATTGAACGCAGGCAGTCCATCGTCGCCTCTAGCTGAGACAGCGGCTCAGCGAAGTCCGCCCCAGGCGTCTTTAGCGCTCCACCTTGACCGTTAGATCCGTAGAACTTGATCTCCACCGGGGAGATAGTCAGCTGATCCTCGCACATCGAAATAACGAGCAAGTCCGCACGCTTCTTGACTTCTCCAGCGGCCACATCCGGTGCCAGCACCTCGAGAAACGACTGGCACGCGTCCAGAGGCATTACGACACGAAGGGTGTTCTCTTGCGGCGCAGCCAACTTAGACAATCGAAGGGCAAGGTAGAAGCCCAGCGCGCCGGACGCGTGATGCCCACCCATTGTCAGGAGCGAGGAGAGGCCGATTCCCTGAGAGCCCAGGGCGTGGAAAACGTCGTTGGCTATCGCGGGGGCTGTTTCCTCACCAGCAATACCGGCAATCTGGTCCGTGACGCGCTCGATGAGGGCTCGTGAAACCTTTGAAACGGATAGGTATGGGCGCCTGTTGAGGGGAGCTTCCCCCTTCTCGGGACGCAGGAACGGCGGGCGCCATTCCCAGAGCATCCGCTTGTCGACTGGATTATCCGACCCGAGTTGACGCGCCAGCGCCGACGGAGATATGAAGGCTTCGCCGGAAATTGTCCACTCAGCGCGAGTATCGACAAGTTGCGACACCGCCAGCTCGAGGCCGAGACGGGGTGGCTGATTAGCGCCCTCCAACGCCCTGATTGCCAGTGCAAACGGGGAGTCGACGTCCGCGAGCCCAGGCTCAACGTAGGACTCAGAGCCGGCATGGGTGGCTGCCGGAGCCTCGAAACGGCGAAGGGGGCGCGGTCCCACCACACCTCCGGCCCGTGCGTCGGCATAGAGCTCCAAACGCGCCTTCACGCCGCTGTCTTGTAGGATCCGCAGATTGCTCAAGGGACGCGCATCAGGCCGATCCTCGTACCGGGACCAGGTGACCACCGAGGGTGACGCGGTGTGCAGCATCTCGGCGAGCTCTTCGCGCGGCAAATCTCCGGCGCGGTTCAGCGAGTCCATTACACGCACCCCGCGCACAGGCGCAGCGGACGCTGCCCATGTCGATGCGGCGCGGATCACGCTGCTGTCCAAATCGCGAAGGCGCGGCCCCGAAGCCGAGCTAGCAAGATCCACAGTGACGGTTGGAAGGTGACTGTTCATTCTCCGGAAGTCACGGACGGCCGCGTCGACGGCCGAGCCGCTGAGGCCGCTCGCCGAACTGCCGGGAAGACGAAGACCGGCGGCCCGCGTGGGGATAGTCAGCGGCTGGGCCTCATCTGTGGACAACCGGACCATGAGTGACCAGCCGGCAAATACTTGCCCTTCGCCGGCGTCGATGGGCACGGACACCATGCGGCCCACCGGTGAGGGGGCAGGCGCCACTAACGGGAATTGCCAACCCTCTAGGACGCCGCTGAGTTCTTGGGCCCGCTCTGCGGCTTGCAGTGCGCCCTCCGCCTCAGCAAGCCAAGCAAGCCGAATCGGGTGCCATGGCGAGAGCAGCACCGCAGCGCACCCACCTCCAGTCCCCGTCAGATTCCAGACGGACGCGCTAAACGGATAGGCACACTGGAACCGCACTAGCGCGTCACGGCTCGCGTCGGCAGACTCCATCATCCGCGTGTAGGAGGCCAACAATTCAGCGAGCAGCCGTGGGTCGGCCGCCAATGCCGCCATCGTTCTCTTCGACGGCCACCCCCCTGACGTAAAGTCACTGACCGGAACGAGCCGATCCAAACAGCGCCTCCAGACCGCCACGAAATTTGACCGGGCATCCAGCACCGCCTCGCTGGGTACAGCCGCCTTGTTGACGCGGTCGTCCCAAGCCTTTCGCACTGTGGCTGGCATCAACAGTCCCCGGTGGCGGGAGACTTCATCGAAACCGCTAACCACATCTACCCCCAGGACGACGTGCCCGAGCAAGTCCTGAAAGGCCCCGTCCTCTGCCCTGGCAGAAAGTAGGCTCTCAAACTGGCCTCTGAAGGATTCGACGACTAGAGCATCAGGGTCCTCAGGAGCTACCGGAACATGAGCTATCGCGGCAAGCAAAAGGGATTGCGGAGCCTCGGAGGGGCCCACGTTCGACAAGGTCCAAGTGAATTCCCCAGCCCTGATTGTGGCAGGCGAATTAGCCGGAAGCTCGGCTACGAACCAGTCCTCTCGGTTTGGCACCGGCGCAAGACTTACATTATCGCTGACAGGAGCTACCGGCGCCTTGACCACGACACGGAAGGCGACGTTAAAGGGCAACTCCGCGTCATATTGATCTTCGACGTCCGACGCCGACTCCTGACCAACATATGATGGCGTCTTGAAGTTCTTTCGCGTTCGGCTGCTCCACGGGCATAGGACAAGAGCGCTTCGCGTGGGCGGCGTGACGTAAACAGGCACAACCGCGTCCCGCAGATACCCGTACAGCGGATCGTCAGCTGCAACCTCGAGCGAAATTGCGATCTTGCGCAGTTTGAACTCTGGCTTCGCAGGCATCTCCAGACGGAACCTGAAGCCGATCTTCCCATCTTGCAGTTCTGGTCGCCCCTCCTCAATGACGCGCGCCCCGCCATTCGCCTTGAGGTGAATACGACTTGCAATCACGGCTGAAGGAGGAGGCTCCAAACGAGGGCTAGCGATCGCCCAAAGCTCCTCTGACGCGAGCCTTCCGTCGGCACTAGGGGCAGACGATGCCAAACGCAAAGGGGAAGAATGCGATGGGCCCACGTTTATCACGGAGCCACCTTCGCCACGAACGTCCAAGTCTTGTTGGACATTGACGGGGAAGAAGAGCGACTCACGGACACCTGCAAACGCCTCAAGCAGCTTGGTGGATGCTGTCGCGATCTCTTGCAAGGCAAGAAACGGGCTCCCGTTTCGCGCCACGGACTCGGATAAGCCGTCCCAGCCGATCTTCTCGCAATTCTCTAGAGGGCGCGCAGAATCCCCCAGATTGAGGAGCGCCTCACGAGTGTGGAGGTAAACCGACTCCTCCGAGGACCAAAGATCCCCGTACGCCCCAACGAAGTCAGCAAAAGTGTGGCGTTTGGACCAGTCCGTACCCGCGTCAGGGGTCGGAAGAGCAAAGCAGGGCCACACCAAGTCATGGACCAATTCATCGAACGTGCGATCGCCTGTGCCCGTCGCCTCCGCGCGGATCGCCTCCGCCAAACGTAAGAGTCCGCGATCCGCCGCCCGGAACCAGGCTGCGTTCCAGGCCACGGCGCCGTCTTGCTCCTCTGCAAAGACGTTCGCAATTTGCGTGAGACATTTGGCCAAGAGGCTGCTGCAGGCTGGAAGATCAACGTCGGCAGCTTCAAGGCCCCCCAATTCCAAGAGCAGGCACGTCGCTGTTCTCGACAGTGTCTCGACGTCGAACCCGGTTACTGCGGTCGCCGGGAATCCCGGTCCAACTACTTCTCGGAAGGCTCCGTCGAAGGATGCGAGGTCAACACTCGTGGAATCCACCACGGCAAGCCGGTTTCCCTGGCGGAACTTGATTGACTCAGCGCGGTCCACGACCGGCATGGAGGCATCCGGCTCGTGCGCCGCATTGCTCACAAACACGCAGAAAGGTGGCTCGCTGCGACGGATATTATTTGCCTCCCAAACAATGCTCTGACCTATCAGCCGGTCGACCCCGCTGGGTAGGTAGACGGCCATCAATCCGTCACGCTCACAGGCCATGCGGGCAAGGCACGCTCCAACGAGGCTTCTGTTCGTCATCAAAAGGCACCCTTCACGCGTACGCCATGGTCAGCATCCGCGCTACCACGCGCGAGCCCCGCCGATTCCAGCAACTCCACTAACTCTTGCAACTCCGGACGCACGCCCAATTGAGCGAGGGACGACAGAACCTTGCCCAGATGCGTCTCACCTCCTGGGCGGTCCGTAGCGAGGCTAGCCACCACGGCGATCCACTCGGTCCCAGGGGCTACTATTGAATACCTGCCACCCCGAGGTCGCAGAAAGCCGTAGTAATCCTCGGATAGCACATTAGAGCTGCGCTGCTGCAGGGAGTACAGGATGGTTTCATAGACGTTGTTGGTTGAGCGATTCCACACCCGCCCGGACAGGGCCGTCCTGATGTTGTCCCGGACGTTCTGGTCTCCTAGCTCCGACACCCTGAGGCGACAGCGCCTCAAATGTCGGATAGCCTCTTCCACAGATGCCGCCGATTGCCAGCCATCCCCATGCGCCTTGTCGTGTACAAGCATGGCGGCCCTTGTCGCGACTGCGCGGCTCGCCGTCAGTTTTATTACGGGCTTTACGTTGCGCGACGCCACAGGCAGGCGCTTGCCAGGCCACGGAAGCAGAGGCGTCGACATGTGGGTAGCAATATCGACGGGATTGTTGTCTTGCATGAGAATTGAGCGGCCGACGACTTCGTACCAACGGCACTCCCACAAAAAGCCGAAAGCCAAACCCATTCTCAGGACCATACTGCACCAGTCCGCCCAAACTCTTGGTGGGATAGCCGCGACCCAAGAGTCGTCCGTCAGCTTTCTCCAGCTGTCTCGCAACCAGCTGAACGGCGTATCCTTATAGGCATAGCGGCTCCAGGCGTCAGCGCTTACGCCTGAATCATCGGGTTCTACGCCGTCCGACATCTTTTCCCTGTACCTATTTAGGGCAGCGTATCGTCCTAGCGCGGCATCGAGGGCCCTCAGAACGGGGTCCTCTGTTGTTCGGGTCGCAGCGGCCTGGATCCAGCGTGCACCCATTGATTCTACCGAGCAGGAAGAGTCGGGGTGGCGCCCCATGTCATGCATCGTCTCCAAAATTCCACCCATATCGGGCGGCCTCGGAGCACCAAGCACCCCGCGCAAGTTTTGTGAGAGGGCTAAGTTGCGCGACATTGGGCTTGCGGAGGCGCCCTTTCCCTGGTCGCTCCTGAGACCGGTTGCGGCGTCGACAAGCGCTTGCGTCAGAACATCATCCGGCGCATCCGTCTGTAGGCCAGCGTGCCGGAGCGCCGAGGCAAACCACGTGGCCTGCTCTGCGGTGGAAGGAGCGACGCTCACAGCACCCTTCCCGCCCTGGCGAGCGGTGAAGCGCCGCGGGGCGTTCGGATCCGTGATCCCGGAATACGTCTTAGCCGACTCGGGGGGCTCGTAGGCTCCTGATTCGGGGCCCTCTTCCGCAGGGGACCAGCTCAACGCTCGCCGCGCGAGCTCGGATACCAAAACCTCGCCGATAGGGACATACTGTGGCCGATTCAGCGGGACTATCAGTGGATTTGTCATAGCCCCTTGCCTGCCACTGTGACCTGATACTCGTGAATAGGAGTCACTATCCGAATACTGCTTGCTCCACGGTGCGACGCCAAGAGCTGCAAGGATCGGAAGCGTTCCAAACGCGGGACAGTCGAGTCAGTCGCGTCTGTCATGCCGACCCATCCCCCCGCGCACGCCATTGCCTCGCGGACCAGGTTCAGGTCCAATTGGACCACTCCGACCTCTTCTCCCTTCCTCGATATTCTGAGCAAGAGAGTTTCGCCGTCCCGGTGTGTCTCCAGATCTATGTCCTCCACATCGAGCGCCAGCACCGGGGAGTCGGGCCTGCCACGAATCGCCTCCGCACGTGCCGCGAACAATGGCACCTGCGACCTGTGAGAACTCGTCTCCGGATCCCGTGGAGGGCTAATTAGAGTTTCAAGACGATTACGTAGAACCTCAGGCAACCCCGGCGACAACCGCCAGGCCTCCACCCAAGAGCTCACGTCGGCCTTGAATGCCGGATACCCCAGACAGACCGCCAGCATTCGCGTCAGGTACGTGCCGTACCACGCGGTTGCCTCGCTGGACCATCGTGAGTCGGTGGAATGGTGCATGGCCTCGACGTAGCGGTCGTCGAGAAGCCGATCGAACGCTGTCACGGCTTCTTCCAGTTGAGGCGTACCCGCACTGAGGAGCAGTGTTTGAAGAGGCGAGTCGCCCAACTCAGCGCTGGAGAACGCTTCTGTGACAGGAGTGGCCCAGCCGTCGCCCTGATCGTCAGGTTTTCCCGGAATCATGTCGCGAGCTGGATCTGCGGAAGCCGTTAGGCGCAGGACTGGGTGCCGGGTTGCTGCTTCTGCCGGCTCACCGAACAATGCTTGCCAGAACCGAACCGCGGCAAGCCTTCGCACCTTTTCGAAGGCAGTTCTTGGGTCGTCCAGCGAGTCTGGTGTATTCGTTAGGATCCACTCCACCAAGTGCTCCGGCGGCATGGTCTCCGGAAGTGAGCCCGCGACACACCGGGCGATAGCTCCCCACAGTTCGCGGAAAGTTAGCCGTTGTGAAGTGAGGATTTCTCCGCTTCGCAGGATGGTCAGAAGTCCGTTTCGAGGCCTCTCTTGACTCAACGTCTGCAGATTGGCTGCGATTGGATCGTACTCGAACTCAGCAGGCCAAGACAAGTGATCGACCACTGAAGAGAGCAGTTCGCCAGCGGGCGTATCCAGGCGATTTGATTTCGACTCGAAGCCGCGCAGTTTATAAGGCTCGCCATCAAGCAGGCCTGAGGCGCGGAGGTTGCAGTCCGGAACAGGCTCGAGGAGTGAGCAGACATCGACATAGACAGCCATCAGTTCAATCGTCGAGCCGCCTGATACCAGGGTCGCTTGACGCAGATACTCGGACTTAGCGATAACCGTTAGGCGCGACCAGGGCAGCCCCTCAGGTTCCTCGCTCTCCTCCCCCCTAAGCCAGGAGGAAACCATCGATCCGGCGGAGGCTCGGTCCTCTGCCGAGAGTTCGTCTACCAGAACACCGCGGTTCACGCAGGCCAGCAAATGCCGATTTAGACTCTTCTGGATATCGGCGGACAATGTCGAGCCCGCCCGGCCGCTTCTCTCCTCGGGGGGGATCGTCGCGTCATTAATGAGGATCAGCTCGCCCCCCGGGCTCATGAACGAGTACTCCCTGTGGGCCAGACCATCCTTGCGGCCGTCAAGCCGCTCCAAAGAGCCTGTGATTCGCGATGCCACGAAGGACTTGCCGCCGCCAGGGCCGCCAACCAGAAAGAGCATTCGCCGGTTCTTGGTTTCCCCGGCGAGTGCCTGCTGGAGCCAACTCGCGGCCTGATCAACGGCAGCAGGGGTGGGAGCGTGAGGCACATTGGAGCTCGTATCGGGCGATGCAGCGACGTCGCTGCCACCCGTGCCAAGGTCCCACAAGTCATAAAGGTGCATGTAGAAGGTCTCGCTTTGCTCCCGTGATGGTTTTTCTCGGTCAGGCGCTACCCAAGGAACGTCAGCACGTGATGGAGACCGCCCCGTCGCCGCTCCACTCGCCTTGCGGCGCGCCAGATAAGCAAGGGCTTCAGGGCGACGTTCCCCCTCAAGGTGCACCAAGTCGATGAGGCTTCGCTGGAAGTTTCTGGCCGGAGCCAGTCCACGCGCAAAGCCGAAGCCCATGTCTACCAACGCCCCTGACACGTTGAGCATTTTGTACTCGACGGCCTTTGGCGCCCGGCCGAGCTTCTCGGCCAGGTCCTTGTACACGCGCGTCTTAATTACCGGGGCCCCCTGCATGTCAGCTTCGACGATGTCCATGTAGGCCCTTACGACCTCACGGTTCTCTTCCGCAGTCCATCCCAGTGGCACGATAACAACCTAGTCCACCAGGGCGAGCTCCCGCTCCCCACCGACCCAAGAGTTCTCAAGCTTCGTTTCGAAGCGGGACGGTGTAATACTTTCCCCCAGCATCGCTGCGGCGACGCGTCCCACGGCATAAGCAAGTTTAGGGGGGACAGCGTTTCCCACCTGAGTGTACTGCGGGACCTGATACTTGCGCCGCGCCCCCCCAGTAGTAGGCACTGAGCGGAATTCAAAATTGTCTGGGAAAGACTGAATTCTCGCCATCTCCCTAACCGAGAGGGTTCTCGGTTCGGAGTAGTGGCATGCGTCGTCTGGTATGGATAGAGCGGCCGGCGCAGGAACACCTCGACGCAGCGCCTTTTGCGTTCGCTTACGAGTCCGAAGCTGGAAAACAAGACGCAAAACCTCTTGCTCCCTGCGCACTTCGTCGCCAGCTGCGTCGCGGAGTGGCCCGTTCCTCAGGAGTGAACGCAGCTCCTTCTCGCTTGGAAGCCCCACCCCTTCAGCGCCGCGCAGGAAGGCGCGTACCCCATCCAGCCGCACACCGGTGGCCGAGACTTCTTCTATGCGCTGGTACAAGCGAAATCGCGCCTGCACCAGCGCGGTGTGCCTTCGGTGTTCGTTGTTCGCAAGACCACTGCTAACGCACTTCCTTTGCGCGGCGGTGACGTGCGCGCCCAGCGTCGTGTTGATGTTGACAGCGTATGAAGAAAGGGACGGGTTATCTGGGTCATGCAGGTCACCTATCGCATCTTCCACGGTGAAAGGCCTATGCGCGGTTGTGAGCAGATCTCTCAGAACACCGTCGTGGTATCGCTCTGCCACTTCTGGGCGCGTGAGATCCACAACCCCCCCATCTTGCTGGCCCTCGCGCACTTTCTCGCCTGTGGCCAGCGTCTTCAGCAAACCCGTTCCCCAATCGAGCAGGTCCCCGTCGGCACCCAGGTTTTTCCTCACGTCCGCTATATGCACATCCCGGACGGCGATCATGATGAACCGCGGGCGGTTCTGCGCCACTCCGGCGTCCTTCGCGTTCACATGAAGGCAAATGGGCGCATAACCGACGGTGGCGAACGCCTTGGCCACCTCGAGCCAGGCGTAAACGCGCTGTCCCTTGTCGAGGAATGGGCGCAGGATCCCTGAAACGTTCTCCAAGATCGCCAGTTTGGGCTGGTGCACGCTGACGAATCTTGCGAACTCCCACGGCAACCTATTCCGATGGTTGCTGAGCTCGCGAAGGCCGGCCATGGAGAAGCTTTGGCATGGCGGGCCGCCAGACACGATGTCGGGCGGCGCGTCCAGAAGGGGCCGCTTGAGGACGCTCACGTACTCATTCAGGCGCCTCAGGTCCCCCACAACAAGCTTGCCCTTGAGGTTCGACTCACCGAGCTCGTTCACCTGAGGCGCAGACGCATATTCGTGAGGATTCTCGTCCAGTCGTGGACGCACATCCCCCGAGCCGTACCTGCTGTTTAACCATAGGACGGGACGCATCGAGACCGGAGTGGCCGCGAAGCCCTCGTCACGAATGTCGCTCCCGAGGAGGTTGTAGGCATAGGACTCCGCAGCCATGGGTGACAGCTCATTCGCCAGGACCATCGTGTGGCTTGCGGCCTCGAGACCAAGGGACATCCCGCCGCAACCGGCGAACAACTCGACGAACGTCGCCACGCGCTACCTCTCCACCAAAACTATTGACCCGCACTGCTGTTGCGCACACACCGCACAGGTCCATTGAAGGGCTAGCGTACCCAGAGCGCGCGTTGCGTCTTGGCACCCGCCATCGCTGCACGCGCGTGCCGCGCCACTCCGGGCCGACGCGGGCCGGGGCGAGGTTGCGGACAAAGCGTTCGCGGGGGTAGACGGCACCCCGCCGAACCTCAGTCGCCTGACGACCCCTCGAGCTCAGCGCCGGCGTAAGGGCGAGGCGGTCGCCCTCCGGGATGACGGCATACGGGTCGGTGATCTCGCCGCTGAACTGGCCGCCGGTTTCGTTGGGGAAGGGCCACGAACTTGGCCTCGCAGCTCTCGCTCTGGGTGATGAACTCGCGTCGGGCCGTCGGGCCGTCGATGCCTTAAGGCCGAGCGGCGACTCGGCGAGGGAGATCCACACACTGCCCAGGGTCCCCGTCGCCTTGAGCCGGTCTGAGCACCCGCCATGCAGATAAAAGGCAGCACCTCCTACCCGGCCACTACGATCGGCTGGAGAACCTCGAGCTGCCAGATCCCCCTTTACCGGGCGCCGACAGCGGTTCCCGAGCTCCCAGCTCTCCATGTCGGTCGACCCCGCTGCCCCACCACCCCGCGGTCGACGCGGTCCGAGGAATCGTCAGGGAGGCCAGCCACCGACCGCGCCATGATGAGCATGTGCCACCGTTCTGTCAGGGTCAGCGAACATCCACGGGTCGCGGAACGCCTCGCTGTGCCAGTTCCCCTCGGCCGCCGGCGCCCACATCTCGTAGATCCCCCCGAGAGCAGGGAGCACTGGCCCCGGCGCCTTGTCGCTGGCCACCACGTCCGAGAACGTCGCGCACCCAATCGACTGCACGTTCGCCCGAACGAATTCAAGGACGCCCCGCCTAGAGCATGGACCAGGGACCGTCCGTTGCCGCACCGCCGACCCGGTCCACGTCGCAAGGGAGGTGGTACTGCTCGCCGTCCTCGACGGCCCAGAAGTCCCCACCCAAGCCCCTGGCAGACAGAACACGAATCTCAAGGATAAACCCGGAAATGCGACAACCCCGCCAGATACCTGGCGGGGTTGTCGTGAATGGTTGTCCGGCTGCGTCCTACTCTCCCACACCGTCACCAGTGCAGTACCATCGGCGCTGAAGGGCTTAGCTTCCGGGTTCGGAATGGAGCCGGGCGTTTCCC
>NZ_JBTJJV010000022.1:0-46769 GCF_054456855.1 Terrabacter sp. AAH1
AAGCCCTCCGCTGCCTCAAACGACGCCTCGCACGAACCGTCTTCAACCTCCTGACCGCCGACCACCACAACCGTCAAGCCCCTTGCCTCACGGCAGCGGCTTGACATAGGAGAAACGCATGGGCTGGTTCAGCGACCTCGTCGGCGCCGTCCGCACCCGCCTGGGCGGCCGTCCCGAGCCGACGCCTGCCGGCCAGGCCGTGACGATCGACGAGGTGCTCGACCGGATGCGCGCGGCCGGTGCGACGCTGCCCGAGGGCGACGGGGTGCGAGCGTTCCACGAGATGTACGTGCACGTCACCGAGCTCGTGCGTGACCGCGTGGCGGGCGACGACTTCGCCGACGGGCGGTTCATGACGAGGCTCGACGTCGTGTTCGCCGGCCTCTACCTCGAGGCGCTCACCGCGGGTGACCCCCCACACGCCTGGGCGCCGCTCGTGGAGTGCCGTGCCACGCCCGGCATCCTCTCGATCCAGTTCGCGATCGCCGGCATGAACGCGCACATCAACCACGACCTGCCGCTCGCGCTCGTGCGCACGTGCCGGCAGCTCGGCACCGACCTCGACGCCGCCGGGGTCGAGGCCGACTACCAGCGCATCAGCGGCATCCTCGAGTCGGTGCAGGAGCAGGTGCGCCGCTCCTTCCTCGACGGCATCCACCTCGAGCTCGACGCGGTCGCGGCGCCGGTGACCAACCTCGTCGGCTCGTGGAGCATCGCCCGCGCGCGCGACGCCGCCTGGACCAACGCCCGAGTGCTGTGGGAGCTGCAGGGCGTCGAGCCGCTGCGCACCGAGCTCCTCGACCGGCTCGACCGGAGCGTCGGGCTCGCCGGTCGCTGCCTGCTCACCCCGGTGGCCGCCCCCGCCTGACAGTGCGGGTCAGGCGGGGGTGGCGACCGGCCGGGCGACGGGCTCGATGGCGGCCTCGACGGCAGGCGCCGGCTCGGCGACGGGGGCCGGCGGGGTCGCGCCCGTGCGCAGGGCGGCGCGCAGCCGCCAGGCGCCGTAGACGGCGACGAGGCTGATCACGAGGTGCAGCCCGAGGAACCCGTTCGCGAGGCCGAGGCCGAGCAGGGCGCCGGCGACGAGCGGGCCGACGGCCGAGAAGGTGGTCTGGATCGCGGTGAAGGTGCCGAGCGTCGTGCCGACGAGGCCCTTGGGGGCGAGGCTCGCGGTGAGCGGGTTCAGCACCGGCGCGTACATCGTCTCGCCGACGGCGAAGATGCCGAACGTCGTGACGAAGAGGGCGGCCGCGACGTCGGGGGTCAGCTGGGCGACCGAGAGGACGACCCACGACAGCGTCCACACGCCGCCGACGACCATGAGCAGGCTGGCGGCGTTGCGCCGCGCGGTGAGCCGCACCACGACGACCTGGAGCGCGACGATGACGATGCAGTTGACGGCCGCGGCCAGCCCGATGGCCGACTCGTCGACGTGGAGGACCGTCAACGCGTACGCGGGCAGGCCCGACTCGAACTGGGCGTAGAAGCCGAGGGCCAGGGCGACGGTGACGACGGCGGTCCAGCGCAGGGCGGGCACCGCGAAGATGCGGCGCAGCGCCTCGACGGTGCCGAGCCGCTGCTCCGCCTCACCCGCGGCGAGGTCGGACGCGACCTCGGTGGGGGCGCCGATGCCGGCCAGGTGGATGGTCACGGCAGACAGGGCGAAGCCCACTCCGGCGGCGACGAAGGCGGCCGTCATGCCGTCCGGGCGCGCGAGGTCGACGAACTGGCCGGCGACGAAGGCACCGACGGCCATGCCGATCGCCTCGCCCGTGAACTTGTACGCGAAGACCTTGCGGCGGTCGTCGCTGCCGGCCCAGCGCAGCACGAGCACCGACGCGGCAGGGCCGGACGCCGTCAGGCCGAAGCCGAAGACGAACATGCCGGCGAGGAAGGTGGCGGGCGCGTCGGCCCAGACCAGGCTGCCGACGCCAGCCGCGGCGACGAGCTTGGCGACGACGGCGACGACGACCGGGTCGAACCGGTCGCTCAGCCGCCCGGCGAACGGCGCCGCGACGAGCGCACCGACGGAGAAGAGGGTGCTGGCGAGGGCGGCCGCGAGGGCGCCCCAGCCGCGGGTGTTGGCCGCGTACGCGTACTGGTAGGGCAGGACGGTTCCCCATCCGAGCATGCCGACTGACGACGCGAGGACGAGGAGCTTGGTGCGCACGGGATTCACACCCTTCGGGGGTCTGGGTTTCGGGGACGCGTTCGACAACGCAGTTTCGACCTCGAATATTTCGTATTCGAAGTTCGATGTCGAACATTAGCAGTGCGCGCAGGGATGGAACAATGCGGTTCCATGGCAGCGAAGCGACGGCGGTCCGCCCAGCAGGAGCACGCGGCCGACGTCGCCACCTACGTCGCCGCCGGCGGCGAGGAGTCGGTCCAGCGCGTCATCACGGCCGTCTACGCCGTCACGAAGAAGCTCGACCAGTGGTACGTGCGGCAGTTCGCCGACCTCGACCTCACCCAGGGCGAGTGGTCGGTGCTGGCCGCCCTCGCCCGCGCCGGCGACACGTGCCTCACCCCGAGCCAGCTCGCCGACCTGTCCAACGTCGCGCCGTCGTCGATGACGCACCGCCTCGACAAGATGTCGGGCCGAGGCCTCGTGCAGCGACGCCCCGACGAGACCAACCGCACCCGCACGCTCGTGTCGCTGACGACCGACGGCTGGGCCCTCTTCAGCGCCGCGGTCCGCGAGTCGAACGTCGTCGAGAGCGACACCCTGCGCGGCCTGTCGACCCCCGAGCGCCACGAGCTCGCGCGCCTGCTCGAGATCGTCATCGAGGGCCTCGACGACGTCGACGCGTGACCGTCGCCCGGCGTAGCGTCGCGGCATGAGCGAGCAGCAGAGCCCGTCGACGGCCCGGGTCGCCCTCGTCACCGGCACCTCCTCCGGCATGGGCCTGCACACGGCCGTCGAGCTGGCGAGGCGCGGCCTCACCGTCGTCGCCACGATGCGCGACCCCTCCCGGGCAACGGCCCTGACCGATGCCGCGCGCGAGGCGGGCGTCGAGCTCGACGTGCGCGCCCTCGACGTCACCGACCACGAGGCCGCCCGTGCCTGCGTCGAGGGGGTGGTCGCCGACCACGGGCGCATCGACGTGCTCGTCAACAACGCCGGCCGCGGCGCCGTCGCCACCGCCGAACAGCTCTCGATCGCCGACGTGCGCGACCAGCTCGAGGTCAACTACCTCGGCCCGGTCGCCCTGACCAAGCTCGCGCTGCCACACATGCGCGAGGCGGGTGCGGGCACCGTGCTCACGGTGACGAGCGTCGGCGGCGCGGTCGGCCAGCCCTTCGCCGACGCCTACTGCGGCGCGAAGTTCGCCGTCGAGGGCTTCATGCAGTCGCTGGCCGTCGTCATGCTGCCGCACGGCGTACACGTCTCGGTCGTCGAGCCGGCTGCCGTCGCGAGCGACTTCGTCGGCAACGTGGCCCGGGCCGACGAGGTGCCCGACGACCCGTATGCCGCCCAGCTCTCCGCCTACCTCGCCCGCACCGCCGGGGCCTTCGCGGGCGCCCAGAGCTCGCGCGACGCGGCGATCGCGATCGCCGACGCCGCCCTGTCGAGCGAGTACCGGTTCCGCTGGCAGACCTCGGCGGGGGCGACCGCGTTCGTCGGACTGTCCCTCGCCGACACCGACGGGAGCCGAGTGCTCGGCGCGACCCGCGGGTGGGTCGAGACCGCCCCGAACTAGAGTCGCCGCGTGAGCTACCGGAGGCCCGTCCCGACCATCGGCGACGCGACGTCCGCGGCCGAGCGCGCCCAGGCGCCTGACGCGTGGGCGATGCCCGACGACCTCGCATCGCTGGAGAGGGTGGTCGGCGCCCGCCGCGACATCCGGCGCTACCGCCCCGACCCGGTGCCCGACGATGTGCTGACGGCCGTGCTCACCGCCGGCCACCGCGGGCCCTCGGTGGGGCACAGCCAGCCGTGGCGCTTCGTCGTCGTCACCGAGGCGCAGACCCGCGACACCGCGGCCCTCATGGCCGACCGCTGCCGGCTGCGCCAGGCCGCCGGCATGGCCGAGGAGTCGGCCCGCGGCCTGCTCGACCTGCGCCTCGAGGGCATCCGTGAGGCCCCGGTCGGCGTCGTCGTGGCGTGCGACCGCCGCACCCCGGCGGCCGGGGTGCTCGGTCGCGCCACCTTCCCCGACGCCGACCTCTGGTCGTGCGCGGCTGCCATCGAGAACATGTGGCTGACGGCCCGCGCCCACGGCCTCGGCCTCGGCTGGGTCACCCTCTTCGAGCCGGACGAGCTGAAGGAGCTGCTCGGGCTGCCCGACGGCGTCGAGACCCTCGGCTGGCTCTGCCTCGGCTGGCCCGACGAGCGCCCGCCCGAGCCGGGTCTCGAGCGGGCCGGCTGGAGCAGGCGCCTGCCGCTCGAGCAGGTCGTCATGCGCGAGCGGTGGACCGAGCGCGACGCCCCGACCTCGCACCTGCGGGCCCCCGACCAGGCGCACGTCGTCGGCGCTCGCGACCGGTCGGACGACCTCCTCACCGTGCCCGGCTCGCTCGGCGTCCTCGACTCGGTGCTCGACCGCGTCACCGCGCTGCCTGCCGTGGACGGCGGGGGCACCCTCGTCGTCGCGGCCGCCGACCACGCCGTGACGGCATACGGCGTCACGGCCTTCGACCCGTCGGTCACCGCCGACGTCGCCCGCGCCACTCGCGAGGGCACGTCGATGGGCGCCGTCGCGGCTGCCGCGGCTGGGCTCGACGTCGAGCTCATCGACGCCGGGATCGGCTGCAGCAGAGGTGATCTCGTCAACGAAGATGCACTCGACGAGACCACGTATGCCGGTCTGCTCGCTCTGGGTCGCGAGCGCGGTCGCGCACTCGCGCCGGGCGGTCCCGTTGCCCTCGGCGAGGTCGGCGTCGGCAACACGACGGTCGCGGCCGCGGTCGCCGCCGCGCTCCTCGACCTCTCGGCCGACGCGGTCGTCGGGCGCGGCTCGTCGGCGGACTCGGCGATGGTCGATCGCAAGCGCGACGTCGTGACCCGGGCTCTCGAACGAGTGGGCGCCGCCGCGCGCGCCGACGAGCCTCTCGACCCGCTCGAGGCGGTGCGGCGACTCGGCGGTGGCGAGCTCGCCGTGCTCACCGGCGTCGTGCTCGGTGCCGCCGAGGCCGGGGGAGTCGTCGTGCTCGACGGGCTCGCGACCTCGGTGTGCGCGCTGGCGGCCGTGCGGGCCGAGCCCGCCGTCGCGGCGCACCTCGTGGCGGGCCAGCGCTCACGTGAGAAGGCCCACGCCGCCGTGCTCCACGAGCTCGGTCTCGAGCCCCTGCTCGACCTGCGCATCCGTGCGGGGGAGGGCGTCGGGGCGGCCCTCGCGACCGGCCTGGTCAAGGACGCGCTCGCCCTGCGCCGAGGGGTCGCCCGCACGTCCACGGTTTGAGTCGGGCGAGGGGGCCCACCTAGTTTGGACGGGTTGTCCAACCGTCCGACTGCCCTCACGAGGGGCTGGGAGCGAAGCATGTCCACACAGACCTCAGACCGTCCGCCGACCCCGGAACGGGGCGCCGACCCCGGCGACCGCGCCTTCTTCGGCCACCTGCGGGGCCTGTCGACCCTCTTCTTCGTCGAGCTGTGGGAGCGCTTCTCCTACTACGGGATGCGCGCCATCCTGCTGTACTTCCTCGTCGACACGGCGGCCAACGGTGGTCTCGGCATCGACGAGACCACCGGCGCGGCCGTGGTCTCGATCTACGGCGCCTCGGTCTACCTGCTCTCGATCATCGGCGGCTTCACCGCCGACCGCGTCTTCGGCGCCCGCCGATCGACCCTCTACGGCGCGGTCGTCATCATGGCCGGTCACGTGTGCCTCGCCCTGCCGACCGCCGCGACGGCGTGGCTCGGCATCGCGCTCGTCGCGCTCGGCACCGGTCTGCTCAAGCCCAACGTCTCGGCGATGGTCGGCACGCTCTACCGTGCCGACGACGCCCGCCGTGACGGCGGCTTCTCGATCTTCTACATGTCGATCAACATCGGCTCGTTCTTCTCGCCGCTCGTCGTCGGCTGGCTGCGTGAGCACTACGGCTACCACGCGGGCTTCTCGGCCGCGGCCGTCGGCATGGCCATCGCGATCGCCTGGTTCGTCGTCGGGCGCCGCGCCCTCGGCAGCACCGTCGACGACGTGCCCAACCCGCTGGCCCCGGAGGAGCGCAGCCGTGTCGGCGCGCTCGCCGTCGGCATCCTCGTCGCGTTCGTCGCCGTCGTGGCCCTCGCCGGCCTGTGGCGCGACACCGTGCTCGACCAGGTCATCGACGCGATCTCGATCGTCGCGGTCGCCACGCCCATCGCGTACTTCACGATGATGTTCCGCAGCCCCAAGGTGGAGCGCGAGGAGAAGTCGCACCTCGCCGCGTACCTGCCGCTGTGGGTCGGCGCGATGCTCTTCTTCATGATCTTCGAGCAGGCCGCGGGCAAGATGGCGATCTTCGCGGCCGACAACACGGTCAAGGAGACGGCCGGCGTCGCGGTGAATCCCGAGTGGTTCCAGTCGATCAACCCGCTGGCCATCGTGCTCCTCGCGCCGGTCTTCGGCTGGATCTGGACGCGGCGTGCCGGGCGCTTCCCGTCCACGCCGATGAAGTTCACCCTCGGTGTGACGATCATCGGCCTGTCGGCGCTCGCCATGGCCTGGGCCTTCGCCGGCTACCAGGGCAACACCGCCCCGGTCTACGTGCTCGGTGGCGTCTTCGTCATGCAGACGGTCGCCGAGCTGTGCCTCTCGCCCGTGGGCCTGTCGGCCACGACGCGCCTCGCGCCGCGGGCCTTCGCGAGCCAGGCGATGGCGCTCTGGTTCCTCGCGAGCTCCGCCGGGCAGGCGATCGCGGCCCAGCTCATCCAGGCCATGGGCGGCCTCAGCGACGCGACGTTCTACGTCGTCAACGGCGTCATCACGCTCGTCGTCGCGGGCGTGCTGCTCGCGCTCGTGCCGTGGATCCGCCGCAAGATGTCGACGGCCGAGGTCCACGTCTCCGAGCGGTCCGCATCGTCCGAGCCGTCCGAGCCTGCCACCGTCTCGGCGCACTGACGCGGCGCCGCTGGGTCGAGGTGTGCCGTCGCGAGGGGGCGCGACGGCATACCTCGATCGCCAGAGGGCGCAGCGGGAACGTGCCTCAGCGCAGCAGCAGCACGGCCGCGACGACACCTGCGAGGACGACGAGCACGCGGAAGAGCGTGGGCGGCAGGCGCCGTCCGACGCGGGCGCCGACGTAGCCGCCGACGACCGACCCCGACGCCAGCAGCGCGATCGCGCGCCAGTCGAGGTCGGCCACGGCGACGAAGATGACCCCGGCCACGACGTTGCCCGCGAAGATCGCCAGCGTCTTGAGACCGTTGACGACGCGCAGGTCGATGTCGAGGCCGAGCCCGAGCACGGCGACCATCATGACGCCCGAGCCGGCGCCGAAGTAGCCGCCGTAGACGCCGGTCAACAGGGCGAAGGCCGTCGTGACCGGTCCCATCCGGGTGCGCGGCCCCGCGTCGTCGCCGCCACGGGTCCTCAGCCAGCGCGCGATCCACGGCTGCACGCCGACGAGCAGGCAGGTGAAGAGGATGAGCCACGGCACGACCGCCTCGAAGACGCTCGAGGGCAGGGCGAGCAGCAGGACGGCCCCGCCCACGGCGCCGAGGGCGCACGTGACGACGACGGTCCACGTGACGCGGGGGTGCTCGCGCAGCTCCTCGCGGTAGCCGAAGGTGCCGCTCACACCGGCGGGCACGAGACCGACCGTGTTGGACGCGTTGGCCACGACCGGTGGCAGCCCGACCGCGAGCAGCACCGGGAAGCTGAGGAGCGAGGCCACGCCCACCGTCGAGGTGAGGAGGCCGGCGCCGAGACCCGCGCCGAGCACGGCGAGCATCTCGAGCGGCGTCACGACCCGTCTCGCAGCACGGCGACGTCGCTGACCATGACGACGTGCGCGTGCATGGCGGCAGCGGCCGCCTCGGGGTTGCCGGACCGGATGGCCCTGGCGATGGCGCGGTGGTGGGCGAGGGAGTCTGCGGGACGGCCGGGCTGGCTCAGCGACTCGATGCGGGTCTCACGGACGAGGTCGCGGATCTCGTCCATGAGCCGGGCGAGCAGCAGCGAGTGGGCCGCGGCCGTGACAGCGCCGTGGAAGCGCTCGTCGCCCTCGACGCCGCGACCACCGGCCTCGACGTCGCGCTCCATGTCGTCGAGCGCCTCGTCGATGCGGGCGAGGTCGTCGGCGGTGTGGCGGGTCGCGGCGAGCGCGGCGATCTTCGTCTCGAGGGCGTCGCGGGTCTCGATGATCTCGGGGAGTCGGTGCGCGTGCGCGCGGATCGCCTCGACGATGCGGCGCGGCGCAGGGGCGTCGGCGATGAGCGTCCCGTCGCCGTGGCGCACCGTGACGACCCCGATGACCTCGAGGGCGACGAGGGCCTGGCTGAGTGTCGCGCGGCTCACGCCGAGGCGCTGGGCGAGCTCTCGCTCGGGGGGCAGCCGGTCGCCGGCCGTGAGACCGTTCTCGTCGATCCAAGCGGTGATCTGCTCGGCCACCTGCTCGTAGAGCCGGGTGCGCGTGAGGCGGGACATGCCAGATGTCGACATGGGGCCACTCTATTGACAGTCGGCCCATTGACCTATTGGCTAGGCCACTGAGCCAGCCATGAGCCTCGTCACAAGGGCGTGGAACCAGGCGCGCTGGCCGCGACCGACGGAGGACACCAATGGGACCGGAATGGGTCTCGATCATCGCGCTCGTCGCACTCTTCGTGATCGGCACGCTGCTGCCGATCAACATGGGAGCCCTGGCCTACGTGGCCGCCTGGCTCGTCGGCGTCTACTCACTCCAGCTCAGCGAGAAGGAGATCCTCGCCGGCGTCAGTGGCGACCTCGTCCTGACGCTCATCGGCGTCACCTACCTCTTCGCGATCGCCAAGAACAACGGCACGGTCGACCTCATCGTCAGATCGGCGGTCAGGGCCGTCGGCGGTCGCGTCGCCCTCATCCCGTGGGTGATGTTCTTCGTCACGGCGCTGCTCACCGCCATCGGCGCCGCGAGCCCCGCCGCGTGCGCCATCATCGGCCCGATCGCCCTCGGCTTCGCCGGCCGCTACAAGATCAACCCGCTGCTGATGGGCATGTTCGTCGTGCACGGCGCGCAGGGCGGCGGCTTCTCGCCGATCAGCATCTACGGCACGATCACCAACTCGGTGATGAAGGACAACGGCCTGCCGTCGAGCGAGATGACCGTCTTCCTCGCGAGCTTCTTCGTCAACCTCGCGATGGCCTTCATCCTCTTCCTCGTGCTCGGCGGGCGACGCCTGATGAACCTGCGCGCCGACGACATCGACGGCCCGATCACCGACGAGGAGATCACCGACGACCTGCACCACGGCGGCGTCGGGGTCGCCACCCGCGGCACCGGCACCATCACCGCGACCCGCACGCAGGCCCTCGGCGTCAAGCGCGACCAGGTGCTGACGCTCGTCGCCTTCACGCTCGTCGCCGTCATCGCGCTGGCGTTCGACAAGAACATCGGCTTCGTGTCGATCACGGCCGCCGTCATCCTCGCCATGCTCGCGCCGAACCAGCACAAGGACGCCATCAAGCAGGTCGCGTGGCCGACCGTCCTCCTCGTCGCCGGTGTGAGCACGTATGCCGCCGTGCTGACCGAGGCGAAGGCGCCCGAGTTCGTGGGCAACTGGGCCGCAGGCCTGGGCGCCGTCGTCATCGGCGCGCTCGTGCTCTGCTACGTCGGCGGTGTCGTCTCCGCCTTCGCGAGCTCGACCGCCCTGCTGCCGGTCATCATCCCGATCGCCGTCCCACTCATCAGCAGCGGCGGCATCGGGGCGGCCACGTTCGTCGCGGCCCTCGCGGTCGCCTCGACCATCGTCGACGTCAGCCCGTTCTCCACGAACGGGGCCCTGATGCTCGCGAACCGCCCCGACACGATCAGCGAGCCGGTGTACTACAAGCAGATCCTCACCTACAGCGTCATCGTGGTCCTCGCGGGGCCGCTGCTCGTGTGGGCCGCCCTGATCCTCCCCGGATGGTGAACGAATGACCCCAGGCAAACCCGGCCCCGGCCCCCTCTCCGACGTCGTCGTCGTCGACCTCTCGCGGGCCCTCGCCGGTCCGCACGCGACGATGATGCTCGCCGACCAGGGCGCCCGGGTCATCAAGGTCGAGGCGCCCAGCCGCGGGGACGACACCCGCGGCTGGGGCCCGCCCTTCGTGGGCGAGGAGGGGCGGCGCGAGTCGACGTACTTCCTCTCGGCCAACCGCAACAAGGAGTCGATCACCCTCGACCTCAAGGACGAGGCCGACCGCGACGTGCTGCTCGCCCTCGTGGACCGCGCCGACGTGGTCGTCGAGAACTTCCGCACCGGTGTGCTCGAGCGGCTCGGGCTCGGCATCGAGTCGCTGCTGCAGCGCAACCCGCGCCTCGTCGTCCTGTCGATCACCGGCTTCGGCCACGACGGGCCCGAGGGCGGCCGGGCCGGCTACGACCAGATCGCCCAGGGCGAGGCCGGCCTCATGTCGCTCACCGGCTCCGGGCCCGACGACCCCCAGCGTGTCGGGGTGCCGATCGCCGACCTGCTGTCGGGGATGTACGGCGCGTACGGCGTGGTCGCGGCTCTGAACGAGCGGCACCGCACGGGCAAGGGCAGCGTCGTGCGCACCTCGCTGCTCGCGTCGGTCGTCGGCGTGCACGCCTTCCAGGGCACCCGCTGGACCGTCGCCGGTGAGGTGGGCCGGTCGGCCGGCAACCACCACCCGTCGATCGTCCCCTACGGCCTCTTCCACTGCCGCGACGGCTCGGTGCAGATCGCCGTCGGCAGCGAAGGGCTGTGGCAGCGGCTCTGTGCGGCCTTCGGGCTCGACCCGGCGGCCGAGGGACTGGCGACGAACCCCGAGCGCGTGGCCAACCGGGCGCGCGTCATCGAGGTGCTCGAGGGCGTCTTCGCGGACTGGGATGCCGAGCCGCTGCTGGCGAGGCTCGCCGAGGTCGGCGTGCCTGCCGGGAAGGTGCGCACCCTCGACGAGGTGTACGCGTGGGACCAGACGGCGAGCCAGGGCCTGCTCGTCGAGGTCGAGCACCCGACCCTCGGAGCTCTCACCCTGCCCGGGCCGCCGCTGCGCTTCTTCGACGGCGACGGCACCGAGGTGACGCGTCGCGACCACGCCGCGCCGCCCACCCTCGACGAGGACGGCGCGGCGATCCGCGCCTGGCTGAAGGAGGAGTGATGGCGCGCCGACCGTGGACCGCGCACGAGCTGCTCGACCTCGTGCTGGACGCCGGATCCTTCGAGTCGTGGGACGAGCCCATCGACATCAGCGGCCAGCCCGAGGCGTACCGGCTCCAGCTCGAGGCAGCGGCAGAGCGGGCCGGCACCGACGAGTCGGTGCTGACCGGGCGCGGCCTCGTGCGCGGCCGACCGGTCGCCGTCGTGGTCAACGAGTTCCGCTTCCTCGCCGGGTCGATCGGCCGCGCTGCCGCGCACCGCATCACCTCGGCGGTGCGTCGGGCGACGACCGAGGGGCTGCCGGTGCTCGCGTCGACCGCCTCCGGCGGCACCCGCATGCAGGAGGGCACGCCCGCCTTCGTCGAGATGGTCGAGATCTCGCGGGCGCTCATGGCGCACCGGGCCGCGCGCCTGCCCTACCTCGTGCACCTGCGCCACCCCACCACCGGCGGCGTGTACGCCTCGTGGGGGTCGCTGGGGCACGTGACCGTCGGGGAGCCCGGGGCCCTCATCGGCTTCCTCGGGCCCAAGGTCTACGAGGCGCTCAACGGTGAGACGTTCCCGCGCGACGTGCAGACGGCCGAGAACCTCACGGCCAAGGGCGTGCTCGACGCGGTGGTGGCCGCGGAGGACCTGCCGATGCTCGTCGACCGGGCGCTCGGCGTGCTCGTCGACGGCCCGACCGTGCCGCGTCTCGAGCTGCGCGAGGGCGAGCCGAGCCGGCACCTCACCGCCTGGGAGTCGATCGAGCTGACGCGCAGCCCGAGCCGCCCCGGCGTGCGCGAGCTGCTGCGCCACGGCGCCAGCAGCACGATCCGGCTCAACGGCACCGATGAAGGTGAGCGTGACGCGACGATGCTCGTCGCCCTGACGCGCCTCGACGGTCAGCCGTGCGTCCTCGTCGGCCAGGACCGGTCGCGACAGACGCCGTCCACCCCGATGGGGCCGGGCGCGCTGCGCGAGGCGCGCCGGGCGATGCGTCTCGCCGAGGAGCTGGGACTGCCGCTCGTCACGGTCATCGACACCCCGGGTGCCGAGCTGTCACCGCACGCCGAGGAGGGCGCCATCGCCGGCGAGATCGCCCGCTGCATCGCGACCCTCACGACGATGACCGTGCCCACGGTGTCCGTCGTGCTCGGGCAAGGCTGCGGCGGCGGGGCCCTCGCGCTGCTTCCGGCCCGCGAGGTCATCGCGGCCGAGCACGCCTGGCTGTCGCCGCTGCCGCCGGAGGGTGCGAGCGTCATCGTCCACGGCGACGTCTCGCACGCCGCCGAGATGGCCGAGCTGCAGCAGGTCGGCGTGCTCGACCTGGCCGAGCGCGGCATCGTCAGCCACATCGTGCCCGAGCCGGTCGGCGACACGGCAGCAGGCCTCGCGACCGCCGTTGCGGCCGAGACGGCGGCTGCCCTGCGGCGGCAGACCCACGGGAAGGCGCACGTGCTCGCCAGCTGAGCCCGGGGTCCGGTGCCCGTCGGGGTGGCGCTTGTGCGGACCTTGCGCCATTCCTGCTGCTTCACGGCACGGTCCTTGCGGACCGGTCCGGAGAATGTGGACAGGCCCCCGCTCCCGGGGCCGCCGACGCTGGCGCGACGACCGGGGCCGGCGCGACGGGTGAGCTCACGGTCCAGGCCACTGCCAGCGGTGCGGTCGGGGACGTGTCCGGGCTGCGCCCGGTCAGTGGTGAGGTGGCGGCGCTCGTGCCGGGCGAGCAGTCGTGGGTGAAGATCCCGTGGACCTCGGACGCGGCCGTCTGCGCGGTGTCGGTCACGGTCGCCGCCGATGGGGCCACCGTCGCCTACCCCTGGACCACCAAGGCCTTCTCGTCCTTCTACCGCGAGGACCGGCTCGCCGCCGCGGCGACGGACTACACGGCCGTACGCGTACAGCTGCCTTCGTCGGTCACCGCCAGGTCCGTGCCGGCTGAGGTCACGGCTCGGTTCACGACCGCGGCCGGTGCTGCGGGCACGTGCACCGGCGTCGCGAGGACGCGCACCTATCGCGTCCTGCTGCCGGTGCGCGCCTGACGGGACCTGTCATGGCCTGTCAGGGGCCTGTCACGGGAGGTCGTACGGTTCGGGCATCGACTGAGCGGCCGCGCCCCTGGTGCCGGGAGGGTCGGTGACGCCGTAGCTGACGTCGTCACGGTCGGATCCCGTCGCGCCAAACCCGAGCTCGACGCCCGCGGGCAGCACGTCGCCGCCGACTGCCCGCTGCACACGTGCCTCGTCGATGGTCCGGTCCAGTGCGCGCCAGACCCGCGCCTCGCCGCGGTCCGGATTCTAGGGACGCATCTACGGCTACCGTCGGGTGATGAGTCAGGAACCCGAGAGAAGTGAACCCGAGCAGGACCGCATCGAGACCCGTGCCGAGCTCCTGCCGGAGGAGCAGGCGGCCGGCAGCGAAGACCCCGAGGCGCAGGCCCGGGCGATCCTCGAGGAGTCCGACGAGCGCACTGAGGACCCCGAGGGCACGCGACGCGCGTCCACCCAGACCCCCGATGAGCCGGACCCCGACCGCTCAGCGTGACGTTCGGGTCAGGTCGCGGCCGGAGGCGCCAGCCCGAGCGACGCTGCGATCCGCTGGACAGCTGCTCGATCCCCCGTGGCGGCTGCCGTGCGGAGTGCGAGCGTGGGCGCGTGGACCAGCCGGCCGGCCTGCGCGTTCGCCGCATGTTCAGCGGCCTCTGCGGACAGGTCCGGTCTGCGACGCAGGAGTGTGTCGCGGCACTGCCGCCTGACCTGCTCGTGCAGTGCCTCGATGAGCGGACCCACGGCCCGCGCGGCGAGGTCGTCCACCACGCGACCAGCCGCGGTGGCGACCAGCGCCTCGGCGTGCAGCACGGCGGCACGCGTCGCGGGGTCTCGGCGGGCGTCGTCATGAAGGGCCTCGAGCTCCACGAGCTGGACCCGTCCGGCCCTCGCCACTGCCGGATCGACATTTCGGGGGACCGACAGGTCGACGACGGTCAAGACGTCGGGCCGGCCGAGCAGCGCAGCGTCCACGTGGGCGGCGGTGACCACGGGCTGTGCTGCCGAGGTGGTGCAGATCAGCAGGTCTGTCCGGCTGATCTCGGTCACCAGGTCGTCGAGCGAGCAGACGGCGCCCCGGCCCGCCAGCTTGGCGGCGTAGAGCTCGTTGCGGGCGGCGACCCGGGCCGACAGGCCGAGCTCGGTCAGTCGGGCGAGAGCCGCGGCGGCCATCTGTCCCGAGCCGACGACCAACGTGCGAGGTGAAGCCGCGCCGGCGAGACGCTCCAACCCGATGTCGACCGCCCGCCGCGCGAGCGAGCGGTTCAGCTTCCCGAGCTCGGTCTGGGCATGCGCGTGTTTCGCGCTGCGCAGCGCGGCGGGAAAGAGTCGTTCGAGCAGTGGTCCTGCCGTGCCCGCGATCTGGGCTGCACGGAAGGCGCGCTGCACCTGGACCTGGACGTCGGCTTCGCCCACAACCCGTGACTCGAGACCCGCGGTCACCCTGAAGAGATGCCCGATGGCCTCGGACCCGGAGCGCACCTCGACGGCAGATTCGGCGGCGGCGCGGTCCGGACCCACGCGACCGAACAGCAGGTCGATCAGACCTGCCGGACCCGTCCGTCCGGCTCCGGTGACGGCGTACAGCTCGGTCCGGCTGCAGGTCGAGAGGGCGACCGTCTCCTCGTAGCCGGCGGCACGGAGCTCGTCCAGGAACGCCGGCGCGTCGGTAGGTCGAAGTGCCGTGCCCTCGAGGAGTGCCTGCTCCGAACGAACGTGAGAGACGCCGGCCATCACCAGCTGTCCAAGCACGCGGCCCCACCTCCACCCTCGCCGTCCATGCCACCACCACCGGCACGGGAACCGTAGGGGGGCGGCCTCAAGAAAACCTTTGGCCCCGGGCCGGGGTCTTTCTCGTCACGTGGGGGTGAGGTCGACGAGGTGCAGGTGGAGGGTGTCGCCGGTGGGGGCGGGGTAGCGCCGTCCGAGGCGTGGGCGTGGGCGTGGTTCTCGGCTCGGTCGGGGTCTGGGTCTCGGTGGTGGTTGGGGTGGGCCGATGTGCAGGCCGTGTGGGGTGGTGAAGGTCAGGCCGTCGGGTCGGGTGGGGTCGCCGGTGATGGTGAGCTCGCCGCGGTGGTGGCCGTCGTGGTGGAAGGGGCACAGGGCGAGCAGGTTGGCCAGGTCGGTGGGTCCGCCGTCGCGCCAGTGGGTGAGGTGGTGGATCTCGAGGTGGCCGGTGGTGGCGGTGGGGCAGCCGGGGAAGCGGCAGCCGCGGTCGCGGTCGAGGACGAGGGTGCGGGTGCGGTGGGGGACGACGCGGTGGGCGCGGCCGACGTTGACGGGGTGGCCCGCGGTTTCCCAGACGGGGGTGAGGGTGCCGTCGCAGGTGAGGCCGTCGATGATGTGCCGGGGCAGGCGGGGTCTGCCGGTCAGCCAGCCGCCGTCGGTGTCGAGGTGGACCTGGACGCGGTACCGGGCCCGTCGGCCGGCTGCGCCGGAGCCACTCGCACCTGTGCGGGCGGTGTCGAGGGAGCGGGTGGCGAGCAGGGTCAGGGCGTCGGCCCAGGTGATCCGGGGTGGGCCGCCGTCGGTGGTGTGGTGGTCGGGGTCGAGGACGTCACCGTCGTGCTTCGTGGCGGTGCTGCTGGTGGTGTGGAAGAGGTGGTCCTTGGCTTCGGCGAGGGCGGCCTCGACGAGGGCGCCGAGGTGGGCGGGGGCGTCGTAGCGCAGCCGGAACCGGCCGTCGGTGTAGCCGATCGTGAGGGTTGCCGGCTCGACGAGCTCGGGCTCGGGCTCGGTGCCGAGTTCCCGCTCGCCGGGCGGGACTTCTCCGGGGAGGGGGTTGCCGGTCTCGTCGACGGTGTCGGGCTGGAGGGTGAAGTCGTAGCGGGGGATGGTGCGTTGCAGCTGGGTGACGGTGGCGTGCTGGGCGAACTCGGCGGCGGTGGTGTCGAAGGCGGTGGGGGTGTGGCGGGCGACGACGGCGGCCTGGTCGAGGCTGATCCGGCCCTCGCGTAGGGCGGTGGTGGTGGCGGGCAGCTCGTCGGCGCGGCGGGCCAGCAGCAGGATCGCGGCGGCTTGTCCGCGGGAGAGCCCGGCGCGCAGCATCAGCCAGTGCTCGGGTGAGCGCAGTCCGGCGGCCTGCCAGGAGCCGTCGGTCAGGACGGTGGTGACGAAGTCGACGAGGCGGGCGTGGGCGTCGTGCAGGTCGGCGGCCAGGGATGCGACGTGGTCCCAGTCCTGTTCGATCTGTTGCGTGCTCCCCATGCCTCTATCGTACAGGTGTTCGAACAGGCAGAGAAGAGTTGTCCACGGCAAATCCCATGCGTAGCAATGGAATTGGTGAAGTCTCAGTGAGGAGATACCCCTGGGGCCAGCCCCGCGCCCTCGATGGCAGCCACGAGCTGGGCCACCGAGGGGGAGGGGGAGGGACCCTCCGGAGTGGGGTACAGCCGGCAGGCGAGCGCGGGTCGAGCGTCCGGGGGACGGAACGGGTCGACGCCGCCGAGCAAAATCGTGGGCGAGCCCACGAAGCCGAGTCGCTCTGCGTCCTCGACCGTCTCCACCTGCTGCTCGGAGAGGTCCAGCGTCACGCCGAGCTCACGGGCTGCGGCCGCGAGGTTGTCGCGAGCGACCGTCCAGCCCGGGCAGCCGTCGAAGTACTGGATGGTGACCCGAGTGCTCATGCCACCATCCTCGCGCGGCTCTGGACCCCTGCGACACAGGCGTGCTCGAATGTCGGGGTGCGGTTCGACGTCGAGACCAAGGCCACGCCCGAGCAGGTGCTGCGCGCCTTCACGGACTTCAGCGAACGCCGGCCCCAGATCTGGAGCACGCTCGACCCCAAGGCGTACGAGGTGCGCGGGCTGGGGGACACCTGGGCCGTCGCGCGGGAGAGCAGCCCGGGCTCACCGTTCTGGGTCGTGAGTCGTTACGACTGGTCGGATCCCTCGGTAGTCCGGTGGACGGTGGAGGAGAGCAGCTACGGCGGGGGCGGTAGCGGGACGCTGACGATTGAGCCGCGCCCGACCGGTGGGAGCCGTGCGCACGCCTGGTGGGAGAGCACCGGGGCGCGTCCGCTGCAGAAGCCGATGCTGTTCGTGCTGCACCACGGTCCGCTGGGCCGGCTGGTGTTCGCGCGCCTCTGGGCCGCTGCCTTCGACCGCTACGCCGACGGCGAGCACGCAGCAGCTCGTGAGTGAGTGCCCTTGCGCCTCAGCGGAACCGGGCCGCGAACTCGCCCGGCGTCAGACCGGTCGCCAGCCTGAAGTCACGGGTGAAGTGGGCCTGGTCGGCGTAGCCGAGCTCCGCTGCGATGCCGGCGAGCTCGGCGTCGGAGTCACGCAGCCGGTCGGCCGCCTCCTGGAGCCGGCGACGCCGGATGAGCCACTTGGGCCCGAGCCCGATCCGCTTGTGCAGCAGGCGTTGCAGTGTGCGCTCGCTGATGTCGAACCTCGCGCACAGGTCGTCCACGCGAAGCAGCTCGGGCGAGGTCTCGACGTCCTCGATGATGGCGTTGACGAGGAGACCCTCCTCGTCGACCGGTAGCAGTCGGGCCAGCGTCGCCTCGACGAGCTCGCGAGCCTCTGCCTGCGCCGCGGGCGATGACGGGTCGGGCGTCATGGCGTCCCGGATGCCGGCGGTCAGGCCCGCGCCGTCGACAGTCGAGAGTGTCGAGAGATCGACGAAGCGGTCGGTCATCTCGCGCACCGGCGCTCCGGTCAGCAGGTGGCCGGCGGCCGGCTGGAGCATGAGCCCGACCGCCCAGCCGCGGCCCGAGAGAGCGGTGCGCGACAGCCCTGACACGACTCCGTAGAAGCGCGCGTACGTGTCGGAGACGACGATGAGGCAGACGGGGTACTGCAGCACGTGCTGCTCGGAGTCGTGTCCCTCGGGCACGTCCCAGACCGGGATCCAGAAGCGCCGGGCGAGGTCGGCGAGAGCGGGTGACACGGAGGCGCGCGAGATCGACCACGTGCGGTCGGTGGGGTCGACGAGGTGGGCGCGCTCGATGTCGTCCCGCGCCGACGAGCGCCCCCCGGGAGCGCCCGCTGAGGTCGTCACGTGTCGGAAAGTATCAAGACCCACCGACGACGGGCTGCCTACCGTCGTCGGCATGACCTCCAACGACATCTTCGCCACGTACGCGCGCCGAGCCGCGCCCTTCACCGCCGTCGTCGACCGGCTGCCTGCAGCAGCGTGGAACGCCCCGAGTCCCTGCGAGGGCTGGACTGCGCGGGACGTGCTCGACCACGTCATGTCGTCCCAGCGCGGCTTCCTCGCCGAGCGCGGCATCGCGCTCGCGTCGACGGGTGCGGATCCGACGGTGGCGAGCGACCCGGTTGCGGCGTGGCACCAGCACGACGAGCGGGTGCAGCAGCTCCTCGCGAGACCCGAGGTGCGCGACCACGCGTACGACGGCGTCTTCGGCACCACGACGGTCGGTCGGTCGCTCGTCGACTTCCACGGCTTCGACCTGCTCGTCCACCGGTGGGACGTCGCCGCCGCGGCGGGCCTCGACGAACGCTTCACGGACGGTGAGCTCGACGTCGTCGAGCAGTCGGCCGACGGCTTCGGCGACCACCTCTACGACGAGGGCGTATGCCGTCCGGGCGTGTCGCCGACGCAGGGCGCCGACCGTCAGGAGCGGGTTCTCGCACGCCTCGGCCGACGGGTGCCGGTGCCCGACGGCGTCAGGGGGTGAAGCCGGGCAACGCCCCGCGCAGCCAGGCCAGCATCCCGGGCAGCACCGGGGGAATCGTGTCGACGCGGTGACCCCCGGTGCGCAGCACGACCGACGTCACCGACATCGGGGCCCGCACGCTCTTGAGGAACGCCACGAGCTGGGGGTAGGCCGTCGGGTCGTCCTTGCTCGCCATGAGCCACAGCGACACCGGCGGCGGGGCGGTGCGGGCCAGGTGGGCGAGGTCGTAGCTGCCGACGCCCCTGGTCAGCGGGTCGTAGGCGGGCCCGAACTCGGGTCGGAAGTAGCCCATGAGCGACATCGCGGCGCCGTAGGTCTCGGGGTGGTGCATGGCCAGCATCGCGGCGCACCAGCCGCCGTACGAGAAGCCCATCGCGGCCCACGACGTGCGCTGGACGGCCACCCTGAAATGGGCGGCGGTCCAGAGCGGCACGTCCTGCGCCAGCCACGTCTCGGTCTGCAGGCCCGTGCGCCCGGGCGCGTTGACGCACTCGGTGTCGAGCGAGTTGGGGGTGTTGATCTGGGGCATCACGATGATCGGGGCTCGCACCGTGTGCCGGTCGACGAGATCCTGGAACGTCGTGTCGAGTGCGAAGCCGTGGAAGTTGGAGCGCGGCGTGCCGGGGTAGCCCGACAGCGACTCGATGACGGGGTAGGTCGTGGCCTTCGCGAGGTCGTAGCCCTTGGGCAGCAGGACGATCACCTGCCCGGTCAGACCAGAGCGCCCGCCGGTCATCGTGTAGGTCTGTACGCGCTGTCCCGGGCTCGGCAGCGGTGGGAGGACCGCCGAGCCGTGGAGCGCCGCGCGTAGGCGCACGGTGCCGCCCGCGTGGGGGTCGCCGGCCGTGACGACGTGGCCCACCTGGTCGGCGCCCGATCCGAAGAGGTCGGCCCACGACACGTAGAAGAGGTACTGGTCGTTGAGGAGGACGCCGGCGAGCAGCAGCACGAGCGCGTTGAGCACCACGGTCTGCCCGGCCCGCACCGCGACCCGCACGGCCCTGCGGCGCGGGTGCGGCCAGTCCGCCGCGACGACGACGAAGACGATGACGGCGAGGACGCCGAGCAGGACCGGCAGCCCCTGGTCCGTCAGGCCCAACTCCATGACATCAGGAGACCAAGCGACGATGACGGCAGGCTGGTCGTCGGCTGCGACCTTCCTGCACGCTCACCGGCTCCTGCCCGAGGGGCTGCTGGACATTCCCTGTGAGCGCGGGAGCGTGTGACGTCAGCGCGCCCAGAGGTACTCGACCTCGGGACGGCCCGCCCCGGCATACCTCGACCGGCGCACAGCCACCTTGGTCTCGCAGAGGTGCTCGGCATAGCGGCGCGCCGTCACCCGGCTGACGCCGAGCGCCTCGGCGAGCTCGGTCGCAGAGCGCCCGCCGTCGGCGTCGCGCAGCGCCTGCGAGACCCGTGCGAGCAGCTCCTCGCCCATCCCCTTCGGCAGGCGCGTCTCGGTGGCGACGCGCGCTCCGGCGAAGACCTCGTCGACCTCGGCCTGCGTGCCGAGCTCCGAGCCGCTCGACACCTGCTCCCGGTAGGCCCGGTAGGCGAGCAGCCGGTCGCGCAGCGTCGCGAAGACGAAGGGCTTGAGCAGGTACTGGACGATGCCCAGCGACACGGCCGCCCGCACGACGCCGAGGTCGCGCGCCGACGTCACCGCGATGACGTCGGCCCGGTGGCCGGCTGCCCGCATCGCCCGCACGACGTCGAGGCCGTGTCGGTCGGGCAGGTTCATGTCGAGCAGCACGACGTCGATCGGCTTGTCCTGCAGTGCTTTCAGCGCCGCCTGCGATGTGCCCACAGTGGCGACGACCTCGAAACCGGGGACCCGTCCGACGTAGGCCGTGTGTGCCTCGGCCGCGATCGGCTCGTCCTCGACGACGAGCACGCGCAGCAGCTCGTCGTCACCCATCGTGGCCACCTCTGCCGTGGCCGTTCCCGTCGGAACGCGCGAGGGGCAGGCGCACCGTGAACGTGGCTCCCGGCGGCCCCTGCACCTCGAGGGCGCCACCGAGGCGCTCGACGGTCTGGCTCACCAGGGCGAGCCCGATGCCCCGTCGCCCGGCGCTGCCCTGGTCCTTCGTCGACCAGCCGCGCCGGAAGGCGTCCTCGACCCCGCCCGGCGGCAGGCCCGGCCCGTCGTCAGAGACCTCGAGGACGGCGTACGCGTCCTCGACCCACGAGTCGAACGTGACGTTCCGCTCGGGTCGCGGCGATCCCGTGTCGCCGCCCACCGCGTCGAGCGCGTTGTCGATGAGGTTGCCGACGATCGTCACGACGTCGCGCGTGGGTGCCACGTCTCGCGGCCAGTGCGCCCCGGGCTCGATGCCGAAGGCGATGCCGCGCTCGTGCGCCTCGGCCGCCTTGCCGAGCAGCACTGCAGTCAAGGCAGGTTCGTCCACGGCGCCGACGACGCGGTCGGTGAGCAGCTGTGACACCTGCAGCTCTTCGGTGGCGAAGGCGATGGCCCGGTCGGTGTGGCCGAGCTCGATGAGGCTGACGATGGTGTGCAGCCGGTTGGCCGACTCGTGCGCCTGCGAGCGCAGCGCCTCGGTGAGGCCGCGCGCCGAGTCGAGCTCGCCGGTGAGGGCCTCGAGGTCGGTGCGGTCGCGCAGCGTCGCGACGTGCCCGAGCAGGCGCCCCTTCCAGCGGGCGGGGCCGCGGTTGAGCACGAGCACGCTGGCCTGGGTGACGTGCAGCTCGTCCTCGTGGGGGGCGTCGTCGGTCAGCGCGGCCGCGAGCGGGGCGGCGAGACCGAGCTCGGAGACGGGGCGACCGACGGCGTCGGCCGGAAGCGACAGCAGTCTCGTGGCCTCGTCGTTGGCCAGTCGGAGACGTCCGTCGAGGTCGGTGATGATGAGCCCCTCCGTGACGGCATGGAGCACGGCGTCGTAGTACTCGTACATCTCGCGCAGCTGTCGCTCGCCGAGGCCGTGGGTCTGGCGACGGATGCGTCGTGCGACGAGCGCGGTGCCGAGACCCGACAGTGCCGCGGCGACGACCCCGGCGAGCAGCAGGCCGGGCAGCTGGGCACGCACCCGCTCACCCACGGCCGACTTGCGGATGCCGACCGACACGAGTGCGACGACCCTGCCCCGGTCGGTGACCGGCACGACGACACGCGTCGACGGCCCGAGCGTGCCCGTGTAGTCCTCCTCGACGGCGCCGCCCGCCAGGGCGGCTTCGGTGTGACCGATGAACCTCCTGCCGATCTGCGCGGGGTCCGGGTGGGTCCACCGGATGGCGTCGCGGCTCATGACGACGACGAAGTCGGTCTGCGACTCCTGCTGCACGCGCAGCGCGTACGGCTGGAGCAGGGCGGTCGGGTCGGGCCCCTGCACCGCGGAGACGACGTCGGGGGTGGCCGCCATCGTGCGCGCGACCGCAAGGGCGCGAGCCAGGGCCTCCTGGTCGCCCGCCCGCTGCGCCTGCACGAACGCGCCCGCGAGCCCGGCTGCGACGACGAGCACGGCGACGATCACCTGCAGCGCGAAGGTCTGCCCGGCGACGCTCCAGCGACCGGGTGCACCCAGCACGCGGGTAAGGGATCTGGGAGGCGAGCTCAACGGCACACGTCCGGCCGCGAGAACTCAATGAACACAATCGTGACCCTAGTCACTGGCCACGGCAGCCTCGACACATTCACCGGTCCTGTGCCCCCGCACGGACCCAGCCAACGGAGGTCACCGTGAGTTCCACCGCCGACAGCGCCGTCGACGCCCAGCCGGGCTCGACCCCCAAGCGCGACCGCACCCATCTCCTCTACATCGCCGTCATCGTGGCGATGGTCGCCGGCATCGCCGTCGGGGCACTGTTCCCCGAGTTCGGCAAGAGCCTCAAGCCGCTCGGCACCGGCTTCGTCAACCTCATCAAGATGATGATCACGCCGATCATCTTCTGCACGATCGTCCTCGGCATCGGCTCGGTCCGCCGCGCAGCCCAGGTCGGCAAGGTCGGCGGCCTCGCGCTCGGCTACTTCATCACGATGTCCACGGTCGCGCTCGCCATCGGCCTGGTCGTCGGCAACATCGTCAAGCCCGGTGCGGGCCTCAACCTCACGGCCGAGATGGCCGCTTCCGGCAAGGAGCAGGTCGGCAAGGAGGCGGTCACCACGGTCGACTTCCTGCTCGGCCTCATCCCCGACACGCTCGTCTCGGCCCTGACGTCCGGCTCGGTGCTCCAGGCGCTGCTCATCGCCCTCCTCGTCGGCTTCGCGCTCCAGAAGATGGGCAAGGCCGGCGAGCCGATCCTCGGCGGCATCAAGCACCTCGAGCGGCTCGTCTTCCGTCTCATGGCCATGGTCATGTGGGCCGCCCCCATCGGCGCCTTCGGCGCCATGGCCGCCCTCGTCGGCGCCACCGGCCTCGGCTCGCTCAAGAGCCTCGGTCTGCTGATGTTCGCCTTCTACGTCACCTGCGCGCTCTTCGTCTTCGTCTTCCTCGGCGCCATCCTCAAGCTGACGACCGGCATGAACGTCTTCTCGCTGCTGCGCTACCTCGCCCGCGAGTTCCTCCTCATCCTGTCGACCTCGTCGTCGGAGTCGGCCCTGCCCCGCCTCATCGCGAAGATGGAGCACCTGGGTGTCTCCCGCCCGGTCGTCGGCATCACGGTGCCGACCGGCTACTCCTTCAACCTCGACGGGACCGCGATCTACCTGACGATGGCGAGCCTCTTCATCGCCGAGGCCATGGACAAGCCGTTCAGCATCGGCCAGCAGATCGGCCTGCTCGTGTTCATGATCATCGCCAGCAAGGGCGCCGCGGGCGTCAGCGGCGCGGGCCTCGCCACCCTCGCCGGCGGCCTGCAGTCGCACCGCCCCGACCTCGTGCCCGGCGTCGGCATCATCGTCGGCATCGACCGCCTCATGAGCGAGGCGCGCGCCCTGACGAACTTCGCCGGCAACGCCATCGCCACGGTCATCATCGGCACCTGGGTCGGCGAGATCGACCGCGACAGGGCCGCACGCGTGCTGGCCGGCGAGGACCGCTTCGACGAGGCGAGCATGCTCGACGCCGACCACCAGCCGGTGCCCGTCGACGCCGACGGCCCGCAGCGCGAGCCGCAGCTTGTCGGCAGCCGCTGAGAGCGACGAACTCGACGCGCACGACCTGAACGAACGGCACGACCCGGCACACCGACTCGGTATGCCGGGTCGTGCTGCTTCGTGCCTGTCGTGTCCCATCTCACGTGGCCCGGTTGGCACGCGCGGGAACCTATGTGCCACAGAGTTTTTCGGGAACGACTGTCGTGTTCCGGCCGTTGTTCAACGGCTTTCGTTTTGCCATGCGCGAAACCGACCGGCACAGTTGAGGGTTCTACGAGACATCTGTGACACGCAACGTGAGGAGAAGACGGCGCCCTTCGTCGGGGCGCCGTCATGATGCATGAGTGAACTGACCAAGACTTCCGACGAGGTGCTGCACCCGGCCCTCGAGCCGCCACCGGTGAACCACGAGGAGGCAGCGCCCTCCAAGGTCGACAAGACCGTCTTCGGTGTCGCCGCGGCCGTCGCCATCGGCTTCGTGCTCTGGGGCGCGCTCGGCACCGAGAGCCTCAGCACGAGCGCCTCGAACGGCCTCGACTTCGTCGTGCACAACACGGGCTGGCTGTTCTCGCTCGTCGCTTCCGGCTTCGTCGCCTTCGTCATCTGGCTCGCGGCCAGCAAGTACGGCAACATCCCGCTCGGCGGTGACGGCGAGGCTCCCGAGTTCCGCACGTCGTCGTGGGTCGCGATGATGTTCTCCGCCGGCATGGGCATCGGCCTGATGTTCTACGGCGTCACCGAGCCGCTCACGCACCTCGTGAAGCCGCCGCCCGGCACGGGCGCCGCGGGCAACCCCGAGGCCGTCCAGACCGCGATGGCCACGACGATGTTCCACTGGTCGCTGCACCCGTGGGCGATCTACGCCGTCGTCGGCCTCGCCGTGGCGTACGGAGTGTTCCGCAAGGGCCGCTCGCTGCTCATCAGCTCGGCCTTCGCGCCGCTCTTCGGCGAGAAGCGCGCCAACGGCAGGGCCGGCAAGGTCATCGACATCTTCGCGATCTTCGCGACGCTCTTCGGCTCGGCCACCTCGCTCGGCCTCGGCGCCCTGCAGATCGGCTCCGGTCTCGAGATCGTCGGCGGCATCGGCAAGGTCGGCAACGGCGTGCTCATCGGCATCATCGTCGTGCTGACGATCTGCTTCATCCTCTCGGCCGTCAGCGGCATCGAGAAGGGCATCCAGTGGCTCTCGAACATCAACATGGTGCTCGCCCTCGCCCTGGCGTTCTTCGTCTTCGTCGTCGGCCCGACGATCTTCATCCTCAACCTCGTCCCGACGACCATCGGCTCCTACCTCAAGGACCTCGCGATGATGTCGGCCCGCACCGACGCCGCGGGCGGTGACGGCATGAAGGACTGGCTCGCCGGCTGGACGATCTTCTACTGGGCCTGGTGGGTCAGCTGGACGCCGTTCGTGGGCATGTTCATCGCCCGCATCTCGCGCGGCCGCACCATCCGCCAGTTCGTCTCCGGCGTGCTGCTCGTGCCGTCCGTCGTCTCCCTGATCTGGTTCGCCATCTTCGGTGGCGCGGGCATCAAGCAGCAGCAGAACGGCCAGGACATCGCCGGGCAGTCCACGCCCGAGGGCTCGCTCTTCGCGATGCTCGGCCACCTTCCGTGGCCGACCGTCACCGCGATCGTCGTCATGGTGCTCGTCGCGATCTTCTTCGTGTCCGGTGCCGACGCCGCGTCGATCGTCATGGGCACGCTCTCGGAGAAGGGCACGCTCGAGCCGTCGAAGAAGACCGTCGTCTTCTGGGGCGCCGCGACCGGTGCGGTGGCCGCGATCATGCTGCTCATCGGCGGTGAGGACGCGCTCTCGGGCCTGCAGAACGTCACGATCGTCGCGGCCCTGCCCTTCCTGGTGATCATGGTCGGGCTCGCCGTGTCACTCGTGAAGGACCTGGCGCGCGACCCGCAGGTCGTCCGCCGGCAGTATGCCGTCGCGGCCGTCGAGCACGCCGTCGTCGCGGGCGTCAGCGAGCACGGCGACGACTTCTCGCTCACCGTCCAGGAGACGGCGCCCGGTGAGGGCGTGGGCGAGATGGTGCAGACCGAGCCGGTCGACGAGCCGGTCGAGGCCGTCGACCCCGCCGAGGTCGTCGAGCCCGTCAAGCCGGTCGACCGCGGCTCCGACGAGGTCACCGAGCACACCGAGAAGGTCGGCGCCTCGATGCGCCTCTGACCCTCTGCCTCCCACAGGTCGTGCGTCCCCCCGGTTCCCGGGCGGGGCGCACGCCTGCGTCAGGCGCCGGACCGGATGATCCGTCGTTCGATCGCGGCGGCGACGGCGCCGGCACGGGTGTCGACGCCGAGCTTGGTGTAGATGTGCGACAGGTGCGACTTCACGGTCGCCTCCGACACGAGCAGCTCCCGGGCCATCTCGCGGTTGCCGAGTCCCCGCGACAGCAGCTCGAGCACCTCGACCTCGCGCTCGGTCACGACCGGTCCCGGTGCGGCCGTGCGCCGCACCAGCCGGGCCGCCACGGAGGGCGCGAGCACGGTCTCGCCGCGGGCCGTGGCGCGGATGCCGGCGAAGAGCTGGTCGGGTGGCGCGTCCTTGAGCAGGTAGCCGACCGCACCGGCGTCGAGAGCCCGGAGGATGTCGGCCTCCGTGTCGTACGTCGTCAGCACGAGCACGTTGGGCGGGCCGGCCAGGCCGCGCAGCCGCGCCGTCACCTCGACGCCACCCGGGCCGTCGCCGAGGTTGAGGTCCATGAGGACGACGTCGGGCTTGGTGGCGTCGACGACCTCCTCGGCGCTCGCGAGGTCGCTCGCCTCGCCGACCACCTCGATGCCGTCCTGGCCGTCGACGAGCGCCCGCAGACCGGCGCGAACCACGGGGTGGTCGTCGACGAGGACCACCCGGACCGGGGAGCCGTCACCCACGCGGGGCCTCCTGTCCGTCAAGGGGAAAGCGCACCGACACCGTCGTGCCCTCACCGGGCGCGCTCTCGACGTCCGCGCTACCGCCGAGGTCGGCGGCCCGATGGCGTATGCCGTCGAGGCCCCTCCCGCGGTCGCCGCGCGGCGCCGGTCGGTCGAGAAGAGTGACGTCGAAGCCGTTGCCGTCGTCGCGCACGTCGAGGAGCAACTCGTCGGAGAGGTAGGTGAGGCTGACGACGGCGCGGCGGGCGGACGCGTGCTCGACGACGTTGGCCAGGGCGCCGCGCGCGGACCGCACGAGCGCGCTGGCGACCGCCGCCGGGACGCCGGCGGGTTCGCCGTGCACCCGCACCTGCACGTCCACGCCGTGCGCGCCGGTGGCAGCGACGCGTCGCAGCGCGGCCGGCAGGGCCTCACCCGTCCGGTCCTCCTCGAGGCCGGCGGGTGCGAGGTCACGCACGATCTGGCGCACCTCGTCGAGCCCCTCGCGAGCAGCGCTGCCGGCGGCGGCCACGTGCTCGCGGGCCGTCGCCGGTCGACGGTCCCAGTCCTGCTCCGCGGCGCCGAGCAGGAGCGTGATGCTCGACAGGCCCTGGCCGACCGAGTCGTGGATCTCCCTCGACAGGCGCGTCCGCTCGGCGAGGGCGCCCGAACGTCTCTGGGCCGCAGCGAGATCGGCTTGAGCCTCGGTCAGCTCGTCGATGAGGGCCTGGCGGGTGCGCGCCTCCCGCTCGAGCGCGCGGTACGACAGCACCGTCACGAGGGCGATGCCCACCGGGCCGACGAACACCGTCGGGTCGAGGTCGTCGGTGATGCGGCTCCACGCCACGCTCACCACCGCGGTCATCACGACGACGACCGTGACGGCATACGCGAACGGGAGCACCTGGAGCACGGCGAACGCCACGGGCACGGCCGTCCACGCGAACGAGGGGGCCACGAGCGTGAGTGCCACCCACAGCACGACCACGACGCCGACCCACACCGTCGGCCACGCCTCGCGGTCGGCGACGAGGCGACGCGTGGAATAGGCGACGCCGAGCACGACCGCGCCGCAGAGGATGAGCGCCGCCGTCACGTCGAGGTCGTGCCGCAGCAGGTAGCGCACCGAGCACGTCACGAGCAGCACGAGCAGCACGCCGTCGAGCCAGCGGTCGAGGCGTGCCACCGGGGCGAGGATGCCCTCCTGCACGAGGGCAGCGTAGGCACGGACGGGGCGCGGCGGCATCATCCGATCGGCTATCCAAGTGTGGCCGGTCGCCCGACGCGGACGCGTGCCACGCGAGGCGACAGTGGAGGGGAACCCAGCACCGACACCCCCGACCACCGGAGACCACCATGAAGCGCACCATCGCCGGACTCGCCGCCCTCGCCGTCGCCGCCACGCTCCCTCTCGTCGCCGGCCCGACCGCCTCCGCCTCCGGGCGGCCTTCGGTCTACGAGCTGCACGGCGACACCGGAGGCTCGAAGTTCGAGGGGATCGGCGCCGACGAGCGCCGTGGCGTCTTCTACGTCAGCGAGGTCACCGGCGGCGAGATCCACCGCGGCACGGCGAACGACCCGCAGACGCAGGAGTGGCTCGCCGGCGACGGCACCGACGGGCGCTTCACGGCCCGTGGCATCACGACGGACAGGCAGGGCCGCGTCTACATCGCCGGCGGCCCGAACGGCATCGGTACGGGCCGCCCCGACCTCTGGGTCTACTCGGCCGACGGCGAGCTGCTCGCCGCCCTGCGCGCCCCCGGCGACAACGTCTTCCTCAACGACGTCGCGATCGGCCCCGACGGCGCCGCGTACTTCACGAACTCCAACGCCCCGCAGGTCTTCCGCGTCGCGCTGGGCGGCGACGGCTGGTCGGCGACCCGCTGGGCCGACGCGACCGGCACCGTCACGCAGGCGGCCGGCTTCAACCTCGGCGGCATCGTCGCCAGCGCCGACCGCTCGGCTCTCGTCGTCGCCCAGGGCAACCGCGGCATCCTGTGGCGCTTCGACCTGGCCAGCGCTGCGGTGACCCGCATCGACAGCGGCGACATCGCGCTCACGGACGCCGACGGCCTGGTCCGCCAGGGCTCGCGCCTCACCGTGGTGCGCAACTTCGCGCGCTCCATCGCGACGCTGCAGCTCTCGTCCGACGGCCGCACGGCCCGCCCCGTGTCGCAGGTCGCCACCGACCCGGCGCGCGTGCTGACGACGGCGAAGGTGCTGCGCGGCCGGATCCTCTTCGTGGACAGCAAGTTCGACGAGACCGTGGCCACCCCGCCGTACCAGGTCGTCACCGACCCAGTGGCACGATGAGTCGCATGCGGCACACGCGGGGAGCGAGGGTCGCGACGGCGGCCCTCGCCCTCGCCGCGGTCGCCGCCTGCTCCCCGCCGCCGACACCGGAGATGAGCCCCGTGACCTCGACGCCCCCGCCGAGCACGTCCGCCGCGCCGACGGAGCCCTCGCGGCCGAAGCCGACGAAGCCGACGGCGGCCGAGCAGGCGCGCCTCGACGCCGACCTGCGCGACGCCGCGTGGGAGAACGACGTGACCCGCGCCAAGGCCCTGGTCGCCCGTGGTGCCGACGTCAACGCCAAGGACGAGACCCAGCAGTCGGCGTACCTCGTGGCGACCAGCGAGGGGCGGCTCGCCCTGCTGCGGCTCGCCCTCGCGAACGGCGCGAAGGTCGACGACAAGGACAGCTGGAACGGAACCGGCCTGATCCGCGCCGCGGAGAGGGGCCACGGGCTCGTCGTCGGCGAGCTGCTGCAGGCCGGCATCGACCGCGACCACGTCAACCGGATCGGCTACCAGGCGATCCACGAGGCCGTGTGGCTCGGGCGCGACACGACGAGCTACGTGGACACGCTGCGCGTCCTCGTCGCCGGCGGCGTCGAGCTCACCCGACCCTCGGGGAGCGAAGGCCTCACCCCGCTGCAGATGGCCCGCGAGCGCGGGTTCGACCGACTGACAGGAGTTCTCGTGAAGGCGACCGCCGCCAAGACCGTTGCCGACCCCGATGCCGCGCTGCTCGCGGCCGCCGAGCGTGGCGATGCCGACGCGGTGGCCTCGGCCCTGCGGGCCGGTGCCGACCTCGAGGCCAGGGACGCGAAGCGGCGCACCGCCCTGCTCCTCGCGGTGACGGGCGACCACGTCGACGCTGCAAGGGTGCTCGTCGCGATGGGTGCGGACCCCGACGCGCTCGACGACCGGCACGACACCCCGTGGCTCGTCACCGGCGTGACCGGCAGCGTCGCGATGCTCGAGGCGCTGCTCCCCGCCGGTCCGGACCTCACGATCCGTAACCGTTACGGCGGCGTGTCCGTCATCCCGGCGAGCGAGCGGGGTCACGTCGACTACGTGCGTCGCGTCGTGAAGACCGGCATCGACGTCAACCACGTCAACGACCTCGGCTGGACCGCGCTGCTCGAGGCGGTCATCCTCGGCGACGGCGGCCCGCGCCACCAGGAGATCGTCCGCATCCTGCTCGCGGCCGGGGCCGACCGCTCCGTCGGCGACAAGGAGGGCGTCACCGCTCTCGAGCACGCCAGGTCCAAGGGGTACACCGCCATCGCGCGGCTCCTCGGGCAGCCATGACGACGGTTGGGGCTGGCACGCTGGTCGGGTGATCCTCCCCGACGTGCGAGACCCGCGGCTGGTCACGATCCGCCGTGGTGGCAGTCTCACGGACGCCGACCACCGGCTGCTGGCGCTGTGGGCTGCCATGTGTGCCGAGCACGTGCTGCACCTCTTCGAGCGACAGGAGCCGTCGGACCGGCGTCCTCGCGAGGCGGTGGAGGCGGCGCGGGCGTGGGCTGCCGGTGAGCTGCGCATGATGGACGCCCGCGCGCTCGGTGGGCACGCGATGGGGGCTGCGCGTCCGCTGCGCGGAGCCCCGAGGTTCGCCGCGTATGCCGCCGGGCAGGCCGCCTGCGTGGGTCACGTCCCCGAGCACGACCTCGGCGCCGCCGCCTACGCGATCAAGGCCGTGCGCGCCGCGAGTCCGGACGATGCTGATGCCGGGCGGCGTGAACGCGACTGGCAGCGTGAGCAGCTCGACCCGCGCGTCCGGTCGCTCGTCCTCGAGGACCAGGCGCGGCGCAACGACATCTGCTGGTCGGTCTTCGACGACTGAGAGGTCGGCGGCGGGACGGGCGCGGCTATCGTCGGTGGCACCCGGACCGGAGGACCAGAGTGGATGCACGGCAGCTTCGCTACTTCCTCGCGATCGTCGACGCCGGAGGCATGACGCGGGCGGCCGAGCACCTCTACGTCTCTCAGCCGTCACTGTCCCAGGCGCTGACGACTCTCGAGGGAGAGCTGGGGGTGCCGCTGTTCCACCGGGTCGGGCGCCGGCTCGTCCTCAGCGAGGCCGGGCACGACCTCGTCGGGCCGGCCCGCACGGTGCTGCGCGACCTCGAGGCGGCCAGGGCGGTCGTCGACGCACACCGGGGCGTGCGCTCGGGCCGCCTCGACCTCGCGTCGATGCCGTCGCCGGGCATCGAGCCGTTCACCTCGCTCGTGTCGGCGTTCACCGAGGAGCATCCGGGCGTCACCGTGAGCGTGGCGGCGGCCTTCACCCCCGAGGAGGTGGTCGACCTCGTCGCCGACGGGTCGGCCGAGGTCGGCCTGGCCGGGTCCCGCGAGCCCCTGCAGGCGGGCGGCCTGGCTGTCCTCGACCTGCAGCAGCAACCGCTCGTCCTCGTGGTGTCATCGGCGACCTCCGTGTTCGACGGGCTGTCCGAAGTCCGACGTGACGACCTCGCGGGGGAGCCGTTCGTCGTCTCGCAGCGCGGCTCGCTCATGCGCTGGCTCGTCGACGACCTCGCGGCCTCTGGTGGGCCCGCGAGCATCGTCGTCGAGGTGGCGCACCGGACGTCGATCCTGCCCCTCGTGGTCGCCGGCGTCGGCCACGCCGTCCTGCCCGACGCGTGGCGACCGCTTGCCGAACGTGTCGGCCTCACCGTGCTGCCCATCGTGCCGCCGTCCGTCCTGCGGATCTGCCTCGTCCACCGGGAGTCCGGGCTGACGCCGGCCGCAGTCGCGTTCGTCGAGACCGCCCGGCGGCAGGTCGCTCCACGGCGCTGACCTCGACTGATAGGTGCTGCCTATCCAGCCGATCCGGATTCGGTCTTGGACCGAGGAGCAGGGTGTGCCCTTCCATGGCTGGAACGCAACCGAGCCGATGGAGGCCCACCATGACCACCCCGTCCACCTACCGTGTCGCCGTGATCCCCGCCGACGGTGTCGGCACGGAGGTGGTCGCCGCCGGGCGCCGCGTCCTCGACGCTGTCGCCGAGCAGTCCGGCACCTTCCGTCTCGACTGGACCGAGTTCCCCTGGGGATGCGACTACTACGCGGAGCACGGTCGGATGATGCCCGCGGACGGCCTGGAGGTCCTCCGACCCTTCGACGCCATCTACTTCGGCGCCGTCGGCTGGCAGAACGTCCCTGACCACGTGAGCCTGTGGGGCCTGCGCCTCAACATCACCCAGAACTTCGACCAGTGGGCCAACGTCCGCCCCGTCACCTTCCTGCCCGGCGTCACCTCCCCGCTGCGCAAGGCCGACGAGGTGGAGCTCGACTGGGTCGTCGTCCGCGAGAACAGCGAGGGCGAGTACGCAGGCCTCGGTGGTCGCAACCTGAGCGGCCGCGGCCCCGGCAACGAGGTGGCGCTGCAGACCGCACTGTTCACCGAGAAGGGCTGCGAGCGCATCATGCGCTTCGCCTTCGACCTCGCCCGTACGCGCACGGTCAAGAAGGTCTCGAGCGTGACCAAGTCGAATGCGCAGCAGTACGGCATGGTGCTCTGGGACGAGGTCTTCGAGCGCGTCGCGCTCGACTATCCCGACGTCGCCACGGAGAGCGTGCTCGTCGACGCCATGAGCGCGAAGTTCGTGCTGCACCCGGAGGACCTGTCGGTCGTCGTCGCCTCGAACCTCAACGCCGACATCCTGTCCGACCTCGGTTCGGCCCTCGCCGGGAGCCTCGGGCTCGCCTCGAGCGCCAACCTCAACCCCGAGGGTCGCTTCCCGAGCATGTTCGAGCCCGTGCACGGTTCGGCGCCCGACATCGCGGGCCTCGGGGTCGCCAACCCGATCGGCCAGATCGCCAGCGGCGCCCTCATGCTCGAGCACCTCGGCCTGACGGCCGAGGCCCGGCGCGTGAACGAGGCCATCGCCGAGGTCACCGGTTCGGGACTGCGGACGCGTGACATCGGCGGGTCCGCCACCACGGAGGCCGTCGCGACGGCCGTCATCGATGCGCTCCAGCGGTCGCTGGTCAGCGCCTGAGCCCCCGGCAGCTTCTACAACGAGGTAGGACGATGCACACCACGACACCGACATCCCCGGCGACATCTTCGAGACCCGCAAGGCGAGGGCTGCACCGACAGCTCTACTTCTGGGTCCTGCTCGCGATCGTCACCGGCATCCTGCTCGGCTGGCTCGCCCCCGACGTCGCGACGCAGATGGAGCCGATCGGCACGACGTTCGTCGCCGCCATGAAGATGCTCATCGGGCCGATCGTGTTCCTCACGATCATCTCCGGCATCGCCTCGGTGGCCGACCTGAAGACGGTCGGCAAGACGGGGCTCAAGGCGCTGACCTACTTCCAGGGCGGCACGATCGTCGCGATGGCCTTCGGCCTCGTCGCGATCAACCTCTTCCCGCTCGGCCGGGGCGTCAACGCCGACCCGAGCACGATCGAGGTGTCCGACAAGGCGGGAGCCCTCATCGAGACCGGCCAGAGTCAGCAGTGGTGGGAGTTCCTGACCCACATCGTCCCGGACAGCTTCGTGGGCCCGTTCGTCGAGGGCAACATCCTCCAGGTCATCTTCATGGCCGTGCTGTTCGGCATCGCGCTCAACGCGGTCGGCCCCGTGGGGGCGCCGGTGCTCGACGGGGTCCAGCGTCTTGTCAGCGTCGTCTTCCGGGTGCTCGGGATCGTCATGAAGGCGGCACCCGTCGGGGCCTTCGGCGCGATGTCCTTCGCGGTCGGCAAGTACGGCGTCTCGTCGCTGTCGAGCCTCGGCGGCCTCATCCTGCTCTTCTACGTGACGTCGTTCCTGTTCGTCGCCGTCGTGCTCGGCGGGGTGATGGCCGCCCTGCGGCTCAACATCTTCAGCATGCTCCGTTACCTCAAGGAGGAGCTGTTGCTCATCCTCGGCACCTCGACGGCCGAGCCGGCGCTGCCCGGTCTGATGCGCAAGCTCCAGTACGCCGGGGTGCGACGGGAGACGGTCGGCCTCGTCGTGCCGACCGGCTACAGCTTCAACCTCGACGGGGCTGCCATCTACCTGTCTCTGGCCTCCCTCTACATCGCCCAGGCCACGAACACCGACCTCACGGTCGGCCAGCAGCTCGGCCTCATCGCGGTCATGCTGCTCACCTCGAAGGGTGCCGCGGGTGTGGCGGGCGGAGGCTTCATCGCGCTCACCGCGACGCTCAGCACGGTCGGCCACATCCCCGCGGCCGGCATCATGCTCATCTTCGGCATCGACAAGTTCATGTCCGAGTGCCGGGCTCTGGTCAACTTCTGCGGCAACGCCGTTGCCACCCTGTTCATTGCCCGGTGGGACGGCACCCTCGACACTGACCGGGCCCGAGAGGTGTTTGCGGGTGGGGTGTCGCTCGAGGAGAGGCCAGCGCCGGCTCAGGAGCGTCCGCAACACGCCCGGCCACAGGCGAAGGACGCTCCGGTCCCGATGCCGTCGGCGTCGTCCGCGCCGGCGGCACGATGAGCCGGGCTCGGGGGACGGACGCCTCGGCTTCCGTCCTCCTCGCGCCCGACAAGTTCAAGGGGTCGCTCACCAGCCGTGGGGTGGCCGACGAGCTGGCCGCTGGGGTCGCTGACGTCGCCGGTCACTGGGTCGAGGTGAGCTGCCTCCCGCTCGCCGACGGTGGCGACGGCAGCGTCGACGCCGCGCTGGACGCCGGCTTCCTCGCCCGTCCCGTCAGGGTTCCGGGCCCCACCGGACGGCCCGTGGACGCGGTCGTGGCGCACCGCTTCGACACCGTGCTCGTCGAGGTCGCCGGCACGTGCGGTTTGCAGCAGCTGCCCGGCGGCGCGTTCGCCCCGCTCGACGCGTCCAGCCGCGGGGTAGGGGCAGCCCTGCGTCAGGCCCTGGACCTCCGACCGAAGCGCGTGGTGCTGGCCCTGGGCGGCAGCGCGAGCACGGACGGTGGACTAGGGATGCTCCTCGAGCTCGGGGCCGTCGTCGAGGACCTCACGGACGGAGCGGACGAGCCGCCGGCCCGCACGCTCTTGGCCGGGCGCCCGCTCGACCTCCGACCGCTCCAGGGCCTGCCGGTCCTCGACGGCGTCGACCTCGTCCTCGCGACGGACGTGACGAGCCCACTGCTGGGTCCACATGGCGCTCCGGCGGTGTTCGGGCCGCAGAAGGGCGCCTCGCCGGCCGTGGTGGCTCAGCTGGAGACGGCTCTCGAGCACCTCGTCGCGGAGGCCGGGCGAGCAGGTCACCGGGCAGCCGAGCTGGCCATGGAGTCGGGTGCCGGCGCGGCGGGTGGTCTGGGCTTCGCCGGTCTGCTGCTCGGCGGCCGGGTGGTCAACGGCGCAGACTTCTTCCTCGACCTGCTCGGCTTCGACGAGGCGGCTCGAGGGCGGGACCTCGTCGTCACCGGCGAGGGGCGCCTGGACGAGCAGTCGCTCGCCGGCAAGCTGCCGATCGCGGTTGCCCGCCGGATCTCCGGTCGCTCCCGCGTCGAAGCCGTCGTCGGCCGCTGCGACCTCGACGTCGCGCGAGTCCGCGCCCGCGGCATCGAGGCGGTCCACGAGGTGCGCTCCCTCACGCAGCTCGACACGGCAGCGAACCCGGAGCTGACGCGAAAGCTGCTGCGCCGCGTCGGCCGGTCGATCGGGTCGGAACTGCTCGACCGGACTGTCGCTCAGCGAAACTCGCGCACGAGCTCGGGGCTGACCTCGGCCAGCACGGCATACGCCCGGTCGACCGGCACATCGACGACGTCGTAGTGCTGGGCGCCTGCAGCAGTCGTCGCGACGAGGGTCGCGAGGCCGGCGCGGCGCTGAAAGGGCGACTGCTGGATCGTCCAGCCGATGATGCCGGGGCGGTCGAGCACGACCCGCCGCCGGTCGAGCGAACCCTGTCGCGTCACGAGGTGGTCGGGGGTCACGAGGTGGCCGAGGGCTCGCGACCGGTCGAGCCCGAGGCCCAGGGCCGCGACGAGCAGCAGCGGGACGATCACAAGCACGGTGGCGCTCCAGTCCCAGACGGCCCACGCGACGACGAGAGCGGCGGCCAGGGCGGCGGCGGGCAGGAGCGCGCGGGTCAGCCGCCGGCGGTGGGCGGCGGGTCCGTGACCGACGAGGGGGCCCGAGACGGCGTCCTCGTCGGGTCGGATGAGGGCCGCGAGCGGTGTCACGACGGACGCCGGAGCGGGCGGGCAGAGCCAGTCGGCGCCACCTCCGCCGCCACCCTGCTCGTGCGCCAGACCGGTCGTGACGACCTTGAGGCGTCGCGCGCCGGCGAGGCGCAGGCCGAGGGGCTCGTCGAGGCGGATGCCGCGGATGCGTGAGGCGTCGATGCTCGTCTCACGGGTGGTGAGCAGGCCGCGGCGGGTGTGCAGCGTGCCGAGCCGGTTGCGGGTGAGGCGGAACCCCCAGAACGTCAGCACGTAGCCGGCGACGGCGAGGAACGACACGATCGCCAGGACGACCACCACGTCGACCCACCACGCCAGCCCCGCGACCCAGCGGGCCCCGTCGCGCACGGCGGTGCGTTCCTCGGAGTAGCGCGACAGCACCTGGGAGACGAAGGCGACGACCGCGGCCGCCCCTGCCAGACCGGTGACCGTGAGCGGGGCGAACCGCACCCAGGCGGGGTCGAGCCGCACGAGCAGCTCGTCGGTCGGCTCGGGCGCGGCGGCGCCGCTGGGGGCCGGGAGGGCGGCCACGGACGGGTCGACCGCCTCGACCCGGTGGAGCAGCTCGGCGCGCAGTGCCCGGGCGGCGTCGATGCCGAGGGAGTCGAGCACGAGGTGCTCGCGGGTGCTCCCGGCGGTCGAGATCTCCACCCTGGCGAGGCCGAGCACCCGGTGGTGCACCTTCGCGGTGAGGTCGACCGCGCGCACCTTGTCGAGCCGTGCCGTCGTCGTCTGCTTGTTGAGCAGACCACGCCGTAGCTCGATCTGCCCGTCGCCGATGCGGTAGCGCGTCGTGGCCCAGCGCAGCACTCCGAAGGCGAGGATCACCGGCAGCGCGAGGAGCTCCCACCGGTCGTCGCCGTCGGAACCGAGCCGGGCGACGAAGACCGCGAGCAGCGCGGGCAGGAAGCGGACGAGCGTCTCGAGAGGGTGGATGAGCAGCATGCGGGCGTCGAGCCGGCGCCACGGCGCAGACGCACCCTCGGGCGGCTCGGTCACGTCGCGTCGTCCGTCTCCGCGGCGGTCGCCGCAGTGAGCGACTGCACGAGCGCCGTCGCGACGGGCAGGTCCAGGCCGTGGATGCGCACCGGACCCGCCGCGGAGGCCGTGGTGACGGTGACCGACGCGAGGCCGAGCAGCTGGGCGACGGGACCGCGCTCGAGGTCGACGGTCTGCACGCGGCTGAGCGGGGCGATGCGCCGCTCCTGCCAGAGCCAGCCCGTCTGCGTGTAGACCGCCCGCGGCGTGGACTCCCACCGGTGCACGCGGTAGCGCCAGCGCGGCATGACCGCGGCGTAGCCGGCCGCGACGGCGAGCCACACGCCACCCACGGCCCAGTGGGCGGTACGCATGGGGGAAGAGTCGACGAACCACCACACGACCTGCCCTGCGAGCAGGACCACGTCGACGAGGAGCGCCTCGACGGTCCACATCAGGATCGCGCGGCGCGACACCCGCTCGGCCGGCTCACGCAGCACGGCAGGCGCGCCCCCATCGCGGTCGGTTGCCTCCACGGGCCCACGGTGTCACACCTGCGAGGCCAGGCGGCGACCGGTCGCCGATCTCACCGACCGCGAGCGTGCCTCCGTCGCAGCCGTCCTCGCGCGCCTCGACGCCCGTCGTTCGAGGTGACACCGCCACCCCGCACCGTTCTAGACTGCGCTGCCGCCCACCGGGCGGACGCGAGGCTGCGGCAGTTCGCGACAGGGTTTGTCAGCAAGGGCGAGCGTGGAAGCGGTGACGGCGTGACTGGTCTGGTGCTGGTCGAGGGACTGCCCGGTTCGGGCAAGAGCACGACGGCCGCGGACACCGCCGGCTGGCTCGGCGCGAGAGGCGTTGCGGCCGAGCACTGGACCGAGGGCCGGCTCGACCATCCCGTCGACTTCGAGCAGGTCGCGGTGCTCAGCACCGAGCAGGTGCTCGCCATCGCCGCCGAGTCGCCCGAGACCGCGTCGGCGCTCCTCTCGGCAGCCGAGCGGCACGGCGACGAGTGGCTCGTGCGCCACGCCCTGCACCCGTCGCTGCCGGCGAGCGTCGTCGACCGGCTCAGGGGACACGACGCGTACGACGGCGCGGTCGCCCACGACGTGCACTCGCGCGTGCTCACCGAGAGCTGGCGCCGGTTCGGGCGCACGGCCCCCGGTTCCCACCCGGTGCAGGTCTGGGAGTGCGTGCTGCTGCAGAACCCCGGCTGCGCCCTCGTGGCGCGCGCCGACCAGCCCGCGTCCGTCCTCGCCGCGCACGTCGCAGGTCTCGTCGACGCGGTGCGCTCCCACGACCCGGTGCTCGTCTACCTCGACGCGGGCGACCCGCTCCGCGTCCTCGAGACCGCCGCCGCGGAGCGCCCCCGCGAGTGGGTCGAGGCGGTCGTCGAGTACCACACCGGGCAGGGCCTGGGCCGTCGCATGGGCCTGCGCGGCTTCGAGGGCTACGTCGACTTCATGCGCCACCGCAGGGCGATGGAGCTCGACATCGTCGCATCGCTCGACCTGCCCACGCTCGTCGTGCCCGTCGACGCCGACCACCGTGACGCCGGGCCGGCGAGGCTCGAACAGGTGCGTGCCTTCCTCGCCGAGCACCTGCAGCTCGACGACCGGCCGGAGCCGAGCCGGGTCGCCTGACGTGCCCCTCCACTCGGTCGAGGCGGTGCTCGACACGGCCACCGACGATCGGGTGCGCCACGAGTGGGACCTGCTCGCCGCGGCCGGGCTGCCGAGCCAGGCGAGCCACCGCGGCGAGTCGAACGCCCCGCACGTCACGCTCTGCGCTGCCGGAGACGTGCCCGATGTCGCCGAGACGCGGCTCGCGCAGGCGCTGGGCTCGTACGAGCCCGTCCCGGTACGCCTCGGTGCCCTCGTCGTGCTCGGCTCGCGTCACCTCGTGCTGGCCCGGCTCGTGCTGCCGAGCCCGGCGCTGCTCGGCCTCCACGCGCGCGTGGCCGAGGCGTTCGACGTTGCCGGCGACGTGCCCGAGCACGTGGAGATCGGCCGGTGGCTCCCGCACGTCACCCTCGGGCGTGGTCTCGGTCCCGGGCAGGTCGGCGAGGCGATCGCGGCGCTGGGCCGCTTGCCGCTGCTCGACGGCTCGCTCGCGTCGGTGCGGCGCTGGGACCCCACGGCCGGGCGCACCTGGCGGGTGGACGGCATACCTACGATGGGCGCATGAGCCTCGGACCCCACGGCCGCCTCGAGCTGGGCCTCGACACGTTCGGCGACATCGCACTGGGGACCGACGGGGCCCCGCTCCACGCGGCCACGGTCCTTCGCGAGGTGCTCGCCGAGGGCGAGCTCGCCGACCGCCTCGGTCTCGACTTCTTCGGCGTGGGCGAGCACCACCGCGACGACTACGCCGTCAGCGCCCCCGACGTGCTGCTGGCCGGGCTCGCCGCCCGCACCGAGCGCATCCGCCTCGGCACGTCGGTCACGGTGCTGAGCAGCGACGACCCCATCCGGGTCTTCCAGCGGTTCTCGACGGTCGACGCGATCAGCAACGGGCGCGCCGAGATCACCGTCGGCAGAGGGTCGTTCATCGAGTCGTTCCCGCTCTTCGGACTCGACCTCTCGGAGTACGAGACGCTCTTCGAGGAGAAGCTCGACCTGCTCGCCGCCGTCGTGGCGGAGAAGCCGGTGCACTGGGAGGGCTCGATCCGGCCGCCGGTGGACGTCGAGCAGGTCATGCCCGCAACGGAGTCCGGCCACCTGCCGGTCTGGGTGGGGGTCGGCGGCACGCCGCAGTCGGTCGTGCGGGCGGCGCACTACGGCTTCCCGGTCGTCATCGCGATCATCGGCGGCGCCTCCCGGCAGTTCGCGCCCCTCGCCGACCTCTACCGCCAGGCGCTCGCGCAGATGGGCAAGCCGGAGCTCCCGGTCGGCGTGCACTCGCCCGGCTACGTCGCCGCCACCGACGAGCAGGCCATCGACGAGTTCATGCCCCACTTCGTGCCCTACATGAACAAGATCGGCCGTGAGCGCCGCTGGGCGCCGATGACGAACGAGCAGGCGCTGGCCCAGCTCGGTCCCGACGGCGCCGTCTACTGCGGGTCGCCCGAGACCGTCGCCGCCAAGATCGCCGACACCGTGAAGGTGCTCGGGGTCTCGCGCTTCCAGCTCAAGTACTCCATGGGCACCCTCCCGCACGACCGGCGGACGGAGTGCATCCGCCTCTACGCCGAGGAGGTCGCGCCGCGCGTACGCGCGATGCTCGACGAGGCCTGACGTGAGGGTGCTCCTCCTCGGCATGGGGTCGCGCGGTGACGTGCAGCCCCTCGTCGCGCTGGGGGAGCGCCTGCGGCAGCGGACGTATGCCGTCTCGCTCGCCGCGCCGGCCGACCTCGGTCACGTCGTGGCCGGGAGCGGGGTCGGCTTCGAGCCGCTGTCGTTCGACCTCGAGGGCCCGCTGCGTGACGGCCTCGGGCGCGACGGGCTGCGCGGCTCGGGCACGACGCAGGTGCGCGAGGCGCGGCTCATGCGACAGGTCATGGCCGAGACCGCGGAGGCTCTCGCCGACGACGTGACCCGGCTCGTGGACGGCGCGGATGCCGTCGTGTCGGGTCCCCTGACGTTCGACCTCGTCGAGGCGCTGCTGTCGTCCGGGGCGGCAAAGCCGCACGTCTACGCGGTGTTCGCGCCGGTGTGGCCGAGCGCCGCCGGGACGGCGACCGCGCTGGCCCTGCTGCCGCGACGCGTCTCGCGGCTCAACCTCTGGTGGAGCAGCCTGGCCGGGCGGGTGGCACTGGACCTTTTCCGGCCGGCCGGCGACCTCGCGCGTGCGCGAAAAGGCCTGCCGCGCAGAACATTTCGGTCGTACACGGCTGCCGCCACGCGCACCCCGACGATCCTCGGCGCCAGCCCGCTCGTGGTCCCTCGGGCGACGGACTGGCCGCCTGCCCTGCGGCAGACCGGCTTCTGGTTCCGATCGCCGACGCCGGGTCCCCTCGACGCCCACCTCGAGGGCTTCCTCGCGGACGGCCCGGCCCCCGTCTACGTGGGCTTCGGGTCGATGCCGACACCCGACCCCGAGGCCGTGCTGCGCGGCGTCGCCGAGGTGCTGGGGACGCTCGGGGTCCGCGGGATCGTGAGCGAGGGGCTCGCCGGACTCTCACTCGACCGGCTGGGAGACACGCTGCCACCCGGTGTCATCGGCGTCGGCGCGACACCCCACGACCTGCTGCTGCCACGGTGCTCCGTCGTCGTGCACCACGGCGGGGCGGGCACGACGGCAGCGGCCCTGCGCGCCGGTGTGCCGCAGGTGGTCGTGCCGCACGCGGCGGACCAGCCGTACTGGGGCCGGCGGCTGGCGGCGCTCGGGGTGGCAGCGCCACCGATCGCCCGGAAGGACCTCACGCCGTCACGCCTCCGCGCGGCGCTCGAGGTCGCGCTGGCCCCGGAGGCCCGGCGGGCGGCATACGCCCTCGGGGAGCAGGTCCGGTCCGAGGACGGCGCCGGGCACGCTGCCGAACTCGTCGACTCGCTCCTCAGGCGCGAGCGCCGGCCGTAGCATCACGGCATGGGCGCATCCCGCGTGCTCGCCCCTTCCCGGACCCGTCTCGGCGCGCCCGTGATCCGCATCGTCGAGCGCCTGGCCGAGATCGGTGGGCGCCCGGAGCGGTCGCACGACGACGCGCTGCGCCAGGGGATGCTCGTCCTCGCGTCGGTGCTCATCACGCTGCTCTCGTTCATCTGGGTGGTCACGTATGCCGTCCACGGCCACCTGCTGTCGGCCGCCATCCCCGCGACCTACCAGGTCCTCACCGCGCTCGGGCTCGTCGTCCTCGCGCGCACCGGGAGCTTCGCCGTCTTCCGCACGACGCAGCTCGTCGCGTACCTCGTGCTGCCCGCCCTGCTCCAGGCGTCGCTGGGCGGCTTCGTGGCCTCGAGCGGGATGGTGCTGTGGGCGATCTTCGTGCCGCTCGCGGCGCTCGCCCTGCTCGGCGTCCGCCACTCGCTCGGCTGGCTGCTCGCGTTCTTCGTCGAGGTCGTCGTCCTCGCGCTGCTCGACCCACGCCTGTCGCAGCACCCGGCAGGGTTGCCGGCCGGCTTCGTCATCGCGTTCTTCGTGCTCAACGTCATGGGTGTGACCATCAGCGCCTACGTGATGCTCGGCTACTTCGTGGAGCAGCGGGAGCGGGCACGCGTCGCCCTCGAGGCCGAGCAGGAGCGGTCCGAGCGCCTGCTGCTCAACGTCCTGCCCGGCGCGATCGCCGAACGCCTTAAGCGCGACCCGGGCATCATCGCCGAGCACTACGACGAGGTGACGGTGCTCTTCGCCGACCTCGTCGGCTTCACCGCGCAGACGCAGGTCATGCCCCCCGACGAGCTCGTCGCCATGCTGGACCGCATCTTCTCCGCGTTCGACCGGGAGGTGGACGCGCAGTCGGTCGAGAAGATCAAGACGATCGGCGACGCGTACATGGTGGCGGGTGGACTGCCGGAGCGGCGGCCCGGCCACGTCGAGGCCGTGGCCCGGGTGGCGCTCGCGATGCGCGCCGAGATCGCCGCCATCGCCCGCGAGCCCGGCTGCGAGTGGCTCGCGGTGCGCATCGGCATCGACACCGGGACGGCCGTCGCCGGGGTCATCGGACGACGCAAGTTCATCTACGACCTGTGGGGCGACACGGTGAACACGGCCAGCCGCATGGAGTCGCACGGCCTCCCGGGCGAGATCCACGTGACCGAGCGGGTCGCGGCCGCCCTCGGCGACGCGTTCGTGCTACGACCACGCGGCACGATCGCCGTGAAGAGCAAGGGCCCCATGCGCACGTTCCTGCTCGACGGTGAGAGAGCGTGAGGCGCGCCCACGACGCGGAACCTCAGATCGTGGCGGCGAGCTCTGTCGCCTGCCGGATGGCTCGCTTCGCGTCGAGCTCTGCTGCGACGTCGGCGCCGCCGATGACGTGGACCTTGACGCCGCGCTCGGCCAGGGCCGGGCCGAGGGTGTCGACCGACTCCTGGCCGGTGCAGAGCACGATCGTGTCGACGTCGAGCACCTGCGGGTCGGACCGCTGCTCGCCGTGCGTGATGTGCAGGCCGGCATCGTCGATGCGCTCGTAGTTGACGCCCACGTGGTGGTGGACTCCCTTGGCCTTCAGGGCCGCTCGATGGACCCAGCCGGTCGTCTTGCCGAGCCCCTTGCCGATCGGGGTGGCCTTGCGCTGGAGCAGGTGCACCTCCCGCGGCGAGGGGGTGGGTGCCGCGGCGACGAGGCCGCCGCGCGACGCGTCGGGGGACCCGACACCCCACTCGGCCATCCACGCGTCGACGGTCATCGGCGACTCGACGTGCGTCAGGAACTCCGAGACGTCGACACCGATGCCGCCCGCGCCCATGACGGCCACACGCCGACCGACGGGCGCCTCGCCGCGGACCGCGGCGGCATACGTGACGACCTTCGGGTGGTCGACGCCCGGCACGTCCGGGATGCGCGGCTCGACCCCCGTGGCGACGACCACCTCGTCGAAGTCGGTGAGGTCATCGGCGCCGGCCCTGCGGCCGAGGTGCACCTTGACGTCGCCCAGGTCGAGGCGCCTGCGGTAGTAGCGGATCGTCTCGGCGAACTCCTCCTTGCCCGGGATGCGCATCGCGATGGCGAACTGGCCACCGAGGTCGTCGGACGCCTCGAACAGCTCGACCCGGTGGCCGCGCTCGCTGAGGGCGACCGCCGCGGCGAGACCGGCCGGGCCGCCACCGACGACGGCGACGTGCTTGCTGCGCCGGCTCGGGGCGAGCACGAGGGTCGTCTCGCGGACGGCCCGCGGGTTGACGAGGCAGGTCGCCGTCTTCTTCGCGAAGGTGTGGTCGAGGCAGGCCTGGTTGCAGGCGATGCAGGTGTTGATCTCGTCGGCCCGGTCGGTCGCGGCCTTGGCCACCCAGTCGGGGTCGGCCAGGAACGGGCGCGCCATCGAGACGAGGTCCGCCGTGCCGTCGGCGATGACCTGCTCGGCGAGGTCGGGCATCGAGATGCGGTTGCTCGTCACGACCGGCACGGAGACCTCGGGACGCAGCTTGGCCGTGACGCGCGTGAAGGCGCCGCGCGGCACCGAGGTGACGATGGTGGGCACGCGGGCCTCGTGCCAGCCGATGCCGGTGTTGATGATCGTGGCGCCGGCCGCCTCGACCTCCTTGGCGAGTGCGACGATCTCGTCCCACGTCTGACCGTCGGGCACGAGGTCGAGCATCGAGAGGCGGTAGACGATGACGAAGTCGGGACCGGCGGCCTCGTGCACGGCACGCACGACCTCGACGGGCAGGCGGCGGCGGTTCTCGGCGGAGCCGCCCCACTCGTCGGTGCGGTGGTTGGTGCGCGGCGCGAGGAACTGGTTGAGCAGGTAGCCCTCGGACGCCATGATCTCGACGCCGTCGTAGCCGGCCAGCTTCGCGAGACGGGCACAACGCGCGTACGCGCCGATGGTGCTGCGGATGCCGCGGGCGCTGAGCGCGCGGGCGGTGAAGCGCGAGATGGGGGCCTTCGTGGCCGAGGCCGACACCGCGAGGGGGTGGTACGCGTAGCGCCCCGCGTGGAGGATCTGCAGGGCGATCTTGCCGCCCTCGCGGTGCACCGCGTTGGTGATGACCTCGTGCCGACGGGCCTGGCGCTCGGTGACGAGCACCGAGCCGCTGGGGTAGAGAGCTCCGGCGAGGTTGGGGGCGAAGCCGCCCGTGACGATGAGGCCGACGCCGCCGCGGGCGCGCTCCGCGTAGTAGGCGGCGAGGCGGTCGAAGTCCTTCGCGCGGTCCTCGAGCCCCGTGTGCATCGACCCCATGACGACGCGGTTGCGCAGCGTCGTGAACCCCAGGTCGAGCGGCTCGAGCAGGTGCGGGTAGGCGGTGGAGGTCGCGGGAAGTGCCGTCACGCGGTCGAGCGTAGCCGCTCGGTTACCCGCGGGTAGGGCGAGCGCGGCGTGGGTCACAATGTCGGGGTGAGCCAGATCGAGCACGTGGACGTCCTCGTCGTCGGCGCCGGCCTGTCCGGCATCGGGGCGGCCTACCGCCTGCAGACCGAGGCCCCGACCCGCACGTACGCGATCCTCGAGGCGCGCGCCTCCCTCGGCGGCACGTGGGACCTGTTCCGCTACCCGGGAGTGCGGTCCGACTCCGACATGATGACGCTCGGCTTCCCGTTCGAGCCGTGGACCGACCCCGACGCCATCGCCGACGGCCCGAAGATCCTGGCGTACCTCGAGTCGACGGCTCGCAAGCACGGCATCGACCGGCACATCCGGTTCGGGCACCAGGTGGTGGCTGCCTCGTGGTCGTCCGTGGAGGCTCGCTGGACGGTCACGGTGGAGCGCGCGGGTGGTGGCTCGGAGCAGCTCACGTGCCGTTTCCTCCAGCTGTGCAGCGGCTACTACGACTACGAGCGGCCCCACGATCCCGAGCTTCCGGGCATCGGCTCGTTCGCCGGTGACGTCGTGCACCCGCAGTTCTGGCCCGAGGGGCTGCCCGTCGCGGGCCGCAAGGTCGTCGTCATCGGCTCCGGCGCGACGGCCGTGACGCTGGTGCCGTCGCTCGCCGACCTCGGGGCCGACGTCACCATGCTCCAGCGCACCCCGACGTGGGTGACGGCGCTGCCACGACGCGATCGCGTGCGTGACGTGGTGCAGAAGGTGCTGCCGTCGCGCGCCGGCGGAGTCGTCGCCCGCTACAAGAACGTCCTCGCGACGATGGCCTTCTACGAGCTGAGCCGGCGCCGGCCGGCCGTTGCGAAGTCCCTGCTGTCCAAGGGCGCCGCCCGCGCGCTCGGGTCGACGACGCTGGTGAGCGACCACTTCACCCCCACCTACGACCCCTGGGACCAGCGCCTCTGCGTCGTCCCGGACGGCGACCTCTTCGAGGCGGTGCGCTCGGGACGCGCCCACGTCGTCACCGACACGATCGAGACGTTCACGCCCGACGGCATACGGCTGCGGTCGGGGCGCGAGCTGGCCGCCGACGTCGTCGTCACGGCTACCGGCCTGCGCATCAAGGTCGCCGGCGGGATCGAGTTCACCGTCGACGGGGAACGCCGGCCCACAGGCGAGCTCACCGTCTACCGCGGGGCGATGTTCGCCGACGTGCCGAACCTCGCCGTCACCATCGGCTACGTCAACGCCTCGTGGACGCTGCGCGCCGACCTTGCGAGCCGCTACGTCTGCCGCCTGCTCAACCACATGGAGCGCAACGACTGGCGCGTCGCCGTACCCCGGGCGCCGGAGGGGATGGAGGGGCGGCCGTTGCTGCCGCTGCGCTCGGGTTACGTCGAGCGGGCCGCGGGCGAGCTGCCGCAGCAGGGAGACGCCGCGCCGTGGCTGATGCGGCAGAACTACCTGCTCGACCGGCGCGACATGCTCAGGGGCGACGTCACCGAGGCAATGGCCTTCTCGCGATGAGACGGCTTGCGTGGCAAAGCAATCCGTTCTCCACAGATACGCATTTCCCTTTCCCGATTTGTCGAACACGTGTTCTGCATATCTGCTTAGGTGAAGTCCGGTATGCCGGTTTCTGGCTTGAGCAGTTCTTTGAGCGGGTGCGGGTCGGTGTCGACGGCTTGCTCGAGCAGGCGATAGAAGAGCAGGCCGC
>NZ_JBTJJV010000023.1:0-32739 GCF_054456855.1 Terrabacter sp. AAH1
CCGCACACTCGCCCAGAACAGCGAGCGCGTCGCAGCACTCACCCCTGAGCTGCCTCTGCTGCCAACCCTCACCGCAACCCCACCTCAGCCCAGGGTGTTGCACCCACCCCATGAACCCAAGCCTCAGGAACTGAGCACGCGACGGGGCCATGCCGTCAGGAAGTGAGCACTCGAGTGGGGTTGGCGTCGAGTGCGCGCTTTCCCGTCAGGCGTCGCCGTCGTCGGAGTCGGCGGCGAGATGCCACAGGCCCGAGCGGCGCTCGGCCTCGAGCTCCTCCTGCGTCGCGGCTCGCGCGGCGTAGCGGTCGCGCTGGGCCTCGCGCTTCTCGTCACGGGTCGGACGCGAGGACTCCGCGAGGCGCAGGTCGGTGCCGCGCGAGCCGAGCAGCTCGGCACCCGCCTGCAGCGTCGGCTCCCAGTCGAAGACGACGGCATCGTCGGTCGCGCCGATGACGACGGTGTCGCCCGCGACGGCCCCGGCCTTGAAGAGCTCGTCCTCGACGCCGAGCCGCCCGAGGCGGTCGGCGAGGTAGCCGACGGCCTCGTCGTTGCTGAAGTCGGTCTGGCGCACCCAGCGGACCGGGCGGTCGCCGGTGACGCGGAAGAAGACGCCGTCGGGGCCGTTCTCCTTCGTGACGGCGAAGCCCTTGTCGTCGACCGACTTCGGCCGGAGCACGACCCGCTTCGGCACCGCCGCCTCGGCCTCGATCTCGGCCCGCGCCTGGTCCACGTGCCGGGCCATCGCAAAGGTGAGCTCGCGCAGGCCCTGGTGGGCGACCGCCGAGACGATGAACACCTCGATGCCGCGCGCCTCGAGGTCGGGCTTGACCATCTCGGCCAGCTCGCGCGCCTCGGGGACGTCGGCCTTGTTGAGCACGACGATGCGGGTGCGCTCGGACAGCGGTCGGCCACCGAGCGAGGCGTCGGGCACGTAGAGCGACAGCTCCTTCTCGATGACGTCGAGGTCGGTCATCGGGTCGCGGCCCGGCTCGAGCGTCGCGCAGTCGATGACGTGCACGAGCACCGAGCAGCGCTCGACGTGGCGCAGGAACTCGAGGCCCAGGCCCTTGCCCTCGTGGGCGCCCGGGATGAGACCCGGCACGTCGGCGATCGTGAACCGGCTCGAACCGGCCGTCACGACGCCGAGGTTCGGCACCAGCGTGGTGAACGGGTAGTCGGCGATCTTCGGCTTGGCCGCCGACAGCACCGACACGAGGGAGGACTTGCCCGCGCTCGGGAACCCGATGAGGGCGACGTCGGCGAGCGACTTCAGCTCGAGCACGACCTCGACGTCCTCGCCCGGCTCACCCAGCAGGGCGAAGCCCGGAGCCTTGCGCCGGGCACTGGCCAGAGCCTTGTTGCCGAGTCCCCCACGGCCGCCCGCGGCGATGACGTGCTCGGTGCCCATGCCGACGAGGTCGACGATGACCTCGCCCGAGCGGTCCTTGACGACGGTCCCCTCCGGCACGGGAAGCACGAGGTCGTCACCGTCGGCGCCGTTGCGCTCATCGCCGGCACCCGGCGCGCCGTTGCCGGCCTTGCGGTGCGGGTGGCGGTGGTACTCGAGCAGCGTCGTCGACTGCGGGTCGACCCGCAGGATGACGGAGCCGCCCCGGCCGCCGTTGCCGCCGTCAGGGCCGCCCAGCGGCTTGAACTTCTCGCGCTTGACGGAGGCCACACCGTGCCCGCCCGCTCCGGCGCTGAGGTGCAGCACCACGCGGTCGACGAAGGTCACTGCCATGGGAGGTCACTCTTCCAGATCAGGGTGGCCCACCGGCATACGCGATGACGTATGCCGGGTGGGCCGGGAAAGGCGGAAGGGCGGGCCACGCGGGCCCGCCCTTCCGAAGAAAGCTCAGTGCGTGATCAGGTGATCACTCAGCAGCGGCGGTCTCGACCTGCTCGATGTTGACCGTCTTGCGGCCGCGCTTGGTGCCGAACTTGACGGCGCCGGCGACGAGGGCGAAGAGCGTGTCGTCGCCACCGCGACCGACACCCTCACCCGGGTGGAAGTGCGTGCCGCGCTGACGGACGAGGATCTCGCCCGCGTTGACCTTCTGGCCACCGAAACGCTTGACGCCGAGGAACTGTGCGTTCGAGTCGCGACCGTTGCGGGTCGAGGACGCACCCTTCTTGTGTGCCATGTCAGTTACTCCTTGAGAGGTTCTGTGCCGAGCCGGTCAGGCGTCGATCACGCGGTGATGTCAGTGATCTTGACCTGGGTCAGCGGCTGACGGTGGCCCTGACGCTTGCGGTAGCCGGTCTTGTTCTTGTACTTCATGATGACGATCTTGGGGCCCTTGGCGGCCTTGACGACCTCGGCCTTGACCGACACCTTCGACAGCTTGTCGGCGTCGGACGTGACGGTCGTGCCGTCAACGAGGAGCAGCGGCGTGAGCTCGATGGCATCGCCGGGCTGACCCGTCACCTTGTCGACGAGCAGGACATCGCCCACCGACACCTTCTCCTGGCGACCGCCAGCGCGAACAATCGCGTACACAGTGAAACTCACTCTCTCATCAGGGTTCGGAACGCCGCTTTCGGCACCGGCCCGTCAACACGGGCCCGGTGGGCGCACCAAGGAACAAGATTACCGGCTGGGACGGCCCAGCTCCAAACCGAGGTCAGGCCTGGCTCGACGGGCCTGACCCACCGGTCGCACGCGGCGGCCCGGCAGGGGCCACCACCCGGCCGCGACGACGTCGGCCACGCGCTGCCGGCTGCACGTCCACGACGGCCTCGACCCGGGTCGGGCCCTGCGAGTCGACCGACGCGGCGACGGGCACCTCGGCCGGCTCCTCGGTGGGCGTCTCGGTGGGCGTGTCGGTGGGCGTCTCGGTGGGCGTGTCGGTGGGCGTCTCGGTGGGCGTCTCGTCGGTGACGTCGGACTCCAGCTCGACGTGCGAGTCACCCTGAGTGGCCTGGTCGTCGGACGCACCCTCGTGGGCGTCGTCACCGGACCAGGGCCCGGAGTCCTCGGGGAACGCGTGCGGGTGCCCGTCGGCCTTCGCCCCGGCTGCGACCTCGGCTGCCACCTCCGCCTTGACCTCGGCGATGGCCTCCTCGGCCGCCTCACCGGCGGGCTGGCCCGAGGCACTCTTGAGCGCCGCCGCGTGGGCAGCCGCGGCGATCTGCGCCGCCGTGGGCCCGCTCGGCTTGCTCTCGGCGTGGCCGGGGGCCTGCTGGCCGTTGCCCTGCGAGCCGCCCTGACCGGAGCCCTGGTTGCCGCCGGACGAGCTGCCGCCCTGACCGCCCTGGCCGCCACCCTGACCGCCCTGACCGCGCCCACGCCGGCGGCTGCTGCTGCCGCCCCCGTCGCCCTGGCCGGACTCGTGCTGGTGCGCGCCGCGGTCGACCGGGTCGGCGTGGATGATGAAGCCGCGCCCGTTGCAGTGCTCGCACGTCTCGGAGAAGACCTCGATGAGGCCCGAGCCCACCCGCTTGCGCGTCATCTGGACGAGGCCGAGCGAGGTGACCTCGGCGACCTGGTGCTTGGTGCGGTCACGGCCGAGGCACTCGAGCAGGCGCCGGACGACGAGCTCGCGGTTGCTCTCGAGCACCATGTCGATGAAGTCGATGACGATGATGCCGCCGATGTCGCGCAGCCGGAGCTGGCGCACGATCTCCTCGGCCGCCTCGATGTTGTTCTTGGTGACGGTCTCCTCGAGGTTGCCACCCGAGCCGACGAACTTGCCGGTGTTGACGTCGACGACCGTCATCGCCTCGGTGCGGTCGATGACGAGCGAGCCACCGCTGGGCAGCCAGACCTTGCGGTCCATCGCCTTGGAGAGCTGCTCGTCGACGCGGTGGTGCGTGAAGAGGTCCTCCTCCGCCGTCCACTTCGTGACGCGGTCGGCGAGGTCGGGAGCGACTGCGCTGATGTAGGGGTGGATCTCGTTCCACGCCTGGTCGCCGGCGACGACGAGCTGCTTGAAGTCCTCGTTGAAGACGTCACGGATGACGCGCACCGTGAGGTCGGGCTCGCCGTGGAGGAGCATCGGGGCCTGGCCGCCGCCGGTCGCGGAGCCCGAGCCGCCGTTCTTCTTCTTGCCCTTGCTCTTGCCGGCACGAGGGGTCGACGAGGCCTCGGCCTTGGCCTGGATGTCCTCCCACGTACGCGTCAGGCGCTCGACGTCGGCGCGCAGCTCCTCCTCGCTCGCCCCCTCGGCCGCGGTGCGCACGATGACGCCCGCCGAGTCCGGGACGACCTCGCGGAGGATCTTCTTCAGGCGCGCCCGCTCGGTGTCGGGCAGCTTGCGGCTGATGCCGGTCATCGAGCTGTTGGGCACGTAGACGAGGTAGCGGCCGGGCAGTGAGATCTGCGAGGTCAGACGCGCGCCCTTGTGGCCGATGGGGTCCTTCGTCACCTGGACGAGCACCGTCTGGCCGGAGCTCAGGGCGTTCTCGATGCGCTTGGGCTGGTTGGCCTCGAGACCGGCGGCATCCCAGTTGACCTCACCGGCGTAGAGCACGGCGTTGCGACCCTTGCCGATGTCGACGAAGGCGGCCTCCATCGAGGGCAGCACGTTCTGGACGCGGCCGAGGTAGATGTTGCCGGCCATCGACACGTTCGTGGCCTGGTCGATGTAGTGCTCGACGAGGACGCCGTCCTCGAGCACACCCATCTGGGTGCGACCGTCCTTGTTGCGCACCACCATGACACGGTCGACGGCCTCGCGGCGGGCGAGGAACTCGGCCTCGGTGATGATCGTGCGGCGACGCCCGGCCTCGCGGCCCTCGCGGCGGCGCTGCTTCTTGGCCTCGAGGCGGGTCGAGCCCTTGACCGCCACCGGCTCGTCGCTCTGGGCCCGCGGCTGGCGCAGGCGGGTGGACACGTTGGGGCTGTCGTCACCCGCGTCGGAGGAGGAGCCCGCACGGCGACGACGCCGGCGACGGCGGCTCGAGCCACCCTCGTCGTCGCCCTCGCCCTCGCCATCGGCCGAGTCGCCGGCCGACTCCACGTCGGACTCGTCGCGGTCTCCCGCATCGGCGGAGGAGCGGCGCGAACCGCCCTCGTCGTCGGCCTCGTCAGCTGTCTGGTCCTGCGACTCGTCCTCGTCGGAGGCGCGACCCCGGCGGCCCTTGCCACCACGACGGCGGCGCGAGCGTCGAGGGGCGTCGTCGTCGGGCTGCTCGTCGACTGGGCCCCGCTCGTCGGCGGCCTGCGGCTCCTCGACCTCCTCGACGTCCTCGGCGTCCTCGGCGGCCTCGGCAGGCTGGGGAGCCTGCTCGGGCGCGGAGGCCGCGCGGCGGCGTCGGGTCGGCGCCGCCTTGGACGCGTCGGGGGCCTGGAAGAGGACGCTGAAGCTGGGGACCACCGCCGCGGGGCGGTCGTCGTCGCCCGAGTCGTCGCTGCCCTTCGCGCCGAAGATCGCCTCGGGCTCCTCCGTCTCGTCGAGCGCCTCGACGTCGACGAGCGACGCGGGGTCCAGCGGTGCGTCCGTGGGCGCCTCGGTCTGTGTCTCGGTCAGGCCCTCGGTCAGGCCCTCGGTCAGGCGCTCGGCCACGGCGTCGGTCGGCGCCTCGGCGGGGTCGGAGGACCCCACCTCTGCCATGAGCTCCTCGAGGGCCGCGGCGGCACGGTCTGCCTTGGTGGTGCGGGATCCGCGCCTCGAGGTCGCCTTCGCGGCCGGTGCCACCTCACCGGCGTCGGCGGCCTTCTTGCGAGTGGCGCGCTTGCGGGCCGGACGCTTGGTGTCGGTGGTGTCGGTGGTGTCGGTGGTGTCGGTGGTGTCGGCGGCCTCCGCAGGCGCCGCTCCGGTGTCACCGACCTGACCACCGGCCTCGGCAGCGGCCTCCGCCTCCTGCACGGGTGCCGGCTCGAGGGCCGGCTCGGCGGCGGCTGCCTTCTTCGTCGTGCGGCGCGTGGCTCGACGACGGGGGGCCTTCTCGGCCGCGAACAGCGTGTCGTCGCCCGCGCTGTCGCGGACGCTCTCGCCGAAGCCCTCGCCGGAGTTCTCGCCGTTGGTGTTGTCGTTGGGTGCCATCAGGCAGTCTCCCGTCAGGTGCGGTGTGACCCACACGCCGGCCGGGGCCGTCAACACCGCACGAGTGCGGTTGCAGTCGTCGCGCCGCGAGTGCGGCGGGACGGAAGTCGTCTCGCTACACCCGAAAACGGTTCGCGCTGGGCGCGGCCCCGTGATCGAATGCCGTCGGCGTTCTCGTCGGCAACCGCTTCGCCGTCATGACCTGGTGGGTCATTCCAACGGGTCGGTCACCCTCGCGGTTGCGGTGTCGAGCGGTCCCTGCGCCAGACGCGTCACCAGTGGCGGACGCGGAGGCTGCAGGTCGGCGATCTCACGCAGCGCGGTCAGAATGTCGTCGGGGCGTACAGCAGGTGTGGTGTGCCGTACGACCATGCGCAGTATCGCACAGTCGTCGCCGACAACGTGAGTCGCCACGACGTCCGTGAGCGCGTCGGCAGAGGTCGTCACGCGTGCCGACACGATGGATCCACGCACGTCGAAGGTGCGCGGACCCGACTTCGTCATGCGTGTCACCTCGGCCGTGTCGCGGGCCAGCAACGCCTGGACGGCGGTCTCGAGGACCTCGACGGGGAGCCCCGCGAACTCGAGCACCCAGTCGCTCGCCTCGAGGCGGTCGGCGAGCGCGCCGGGCGCCGCCTCGACGACCTGGAGGATGTCGATGCCGTCGGGAAGGGCCTCGTCCAGCGCCTCCCGCACCGACTCGACGTCGACGCGCTGCGTCACCGAGATCTCGAAGTACTCCGCCTCGCTCGCCGTGCCCGTGGCCGCGGCGTTCGCATAGCTGATCTTCGGGTGCGGGTGGAAGCCCGCGGAGAACGCCATCGGCACGTCCGCGCGGCGCAGGGCGCGCTCGAGCGCACGCTGGAAGTCGCGGCTCGAGGTGAACCGCAGGCGCCCCCGCTTCGTGTAGCGGATCCGGAGCTTCTGGACCGCGGGGTCCGGGGCCGGACCCTCGGGGACGCGCTGACGTGCCTGACGAGCCATGCCCGGAAGGCTACCGGCGCGGCGGAGGTGCCCCTGTCACGCCTCGGACGAGAAGCCGCGCCGCTCGTCGGCGCGACGCTGCCGCTCGGCCGACTCGGCCTCGTCGAGCCGGGTCGCCTCGGCGAGCGTCGGGGCGGTGCCGCCCATGCTCGCCGGGAGGTACTTGAGGTCGGGACCGGTGAGCGGCTCGTAGGCGGCCCGGGCGACGTCGAGCATGTGCGCCATGACCGCCTTGTAGCGGGCGGTCACCTCCTCGGGGTCGGCGTCGGCGGCGACCGGGATGGGCTCGCCGACCGACATGATGATCGGCACGTTGGTGCGCCCGAGGCGCTTCGGGTGCCCCTTGGTCCAGACCCGCTGCGAGCCCCAGATGACCACGGGGAGGATCGGCACCCCGGCCTCGGCGGCCATCCGGGCAGCGCCCGTCTTGAAGTCCTTGAGCTCGAACGAGCGCGAGATCGTGGCCTCCGGGAAGACCCCGACGATCTCCCCCGCCTTGAGCGCGTCGACGGCGGCGGCATACGACGCCGCCCCCGCGGTGCGGTCGACGGGAATGTGCTTCATGCCGCGCATGAGGGGGCCGCTGACGGGGTGCGAGAACACGCCGTCCTTGGCCATGAACCGCACGAGCCGGCCCGACTTCTGCGCCGCGAGGCCCGCGTAGGCGAAGTCCATGTAGCCCGTGTGGTTGACGACCATGACGGCGCCGCCGGTGCGCGGCACGTTGTCGTCGCCGAGGATGGTGAACTTGAGTCCCTGCATGGCGAACACCCCGCGGGCGAAGCCGATGACGGACGAGTAGACGGGCTCCATGGGGACACTCTGCCCTGCGCGGCTACGCTTCGGCACGCCGGTGGCCCCGCGCGCCTCGCGGGCCCCGGCTGACGACAGGGGACGACGTGATGAGCATCACCTGGCCGGGGGTCGGGCCGATGGTCGGGCAGGCCGGCGCGTATGCCGCCGCGCCGGCCCTCGTGGACCGCCAGACCTTCGTGGGTGCCACGGCCCTCGGGCTCGTGCCGCTCGCGCTGGCTGGTCTCGTCGTCCTCGTCAAGTGGTGGCGCGGCCGCGACGAGGTGTTCGACGCCGTCACCCCCGGGCTGGTGCCCGACGACCCGGCCCACGCCCCTCGCCACCGGGTGCGAGGCGGGGAGTGGTCGGGCGTGGTCGCCCCCGCTTTCGCTCCCCCACGCGACGTGCGGCCCGGCGTCGTCGGCACGGTCGTGGACGGCGTCGCGCACGCCCACGACGTGAGCGCGACGGTGGTCGACCTCGCGGTGCGCGGCTGGTTCCGGATCGTCGAGGTCGGCGCCGACGCCAGCCGCGAGCGCGACCCCGAGCCCGGCTCGGCCGACCGGGCCACGGACACGGGTCGGGGCCGGCCCCGGGACTGGGAGCTGCGTCGAGCCGCCAGTCCGCCCGCCGAGTCACCCACGGCCTTCGAGCAGCTGCTCCTGGACCGACTCTTCGAGGGGCGCGACACCGTGCGGCTCTCAAGCCTCGAGGGCTCGTTCGCGATGACGATGCGCGAGGCCCAGGTCGGCCTCTACCGCGAGGTCGTCGACCGCGGCTGGTACGCCCGGCACCCGCGGGCCCGCAACGGACGCACCCGAGCGGTCGGCCTCGTCGTGCTCGTCCCCCTCACCCTCGTCGCGGCGGTCGTCCTCGCCACCGACCTCGCCGACGCGCACGACTGGTCCCTCACGCCGCTGCTCGTGGGACTCGTCCTCGCCCTCGTCACCCTCGCCCGCTGGGGCGGGGCGCGCACGCCGCGCACCGCGGAGGGCAGCGCGCTGCGCATCCAGGCGCTCGGCTTTCGCGAGTACCTCGCGACCGCCGAGGCCGACCGCCTCCGCTTCGAGGAGAAGCGCGCCCTGCTCAGCAGCTACCTGCCGTATGCCGTCGCGTTCGGCCTGACCGGCCACTTCGCAGGGCTGCTGCGCGAGCTGGCGAAGGACAGCCACTGGACCGACTACGTCGACGGGCTCGACTGGTACGACTTCGGCGGCGACGGCGGCGACGTCTCCCTCGGCGACGCCCTGACGGACTTCGGCGACGCCGCGGGCGACCTGGGCGATCTCGACGTCGGCGACGTCTTCGACGGCGTCGACGGCTTCACCGACGCCACCGACTCGCTCTTCTCGTTCGAGGGTCTGTCCGGGTGCGGCGACGGGCTCGACGGCTGCGACCTGCCCGGCTGCGACTTCTGACGGGACGGGCGACGGCGGACACGGAACGCAGCCGCTCACCCGGCGGGACGGCATACGCCCTGAAAGCCGGTCGAGGGCACCCTCTCGCCCATGGAAGGATTGGGCGCATGACTGACGCACCCGCCACCACCGACTCTCGGATCCCCGAGCGGCCCTCGCTCGACGGCCTCGAGGAGAAGTGGATGCAGGTATGGGCGCAGGAGGGCACCTACTCGTTCGACCGCGCCAAGGCGCTCGCCGCGCCGCGCGACCAGGTCTTCGCCATCGACACCCCACCACCGACGGCCAGCGGCTCGCTCCACGTCGGGCACGTGTTCTCCTACACGCACACCGACTGCATGGCGCGCTACAAGCGCATGCAGGGCTTCGAGGTCTTCTACCCGATCGGCTGGGACGACAACGGGCTGCCGACCGAGCGTCGTGTGCAGAACTACTACGGCGTGCGCGGTGACGCGACGCTGCCCTACGTCGAGGGCTACGAGCCGCCGTTCACCGAGGGCGTCGACGCCAAGGGCAAGGCGATCAAGCCGGCCGACCAGCAGGCGATCAGCCGCAAGAACTTCATCGAGCTCTGCGACATCCTCACCGTCAAGGACGAGGTCACCTTCGAGTCGCTCTTCCGCCGCCTCGGCTTCTCGCTCGACTGGAACATCACGTACCGCACCATCGACGAGCGCTCGCGCGCCGTCGCGCAGCAGGCTTTCCTGCGCAACCTGGAGCGCGGCGAGGCCTACCAGAGCGAGGCACCGGGCCTGTGGGACGTGACGTTCCAGACCGCGGTGGCGCAGGCCGAGCTCGAGGCCCGCGACTACCCGGGCGCCTACCACCGGGTGGCGTTCCACCGCGCGGGAGGCGAGCCCGTCCACATCGAGACGACCCGTCCCGAGCTCATCCCGTCGGTGGTGGCCCTCATCGCGCACCCTGACGACGAGCGCTACCAGCCGCTCTTCGGCACGACCGTGACCTCGCCCCTCTTCGGCGTCGAGGTGCCGGTGCTCGCCCACCCCGCCGCCGAGATGGACAAGGGCGCCGGCATCGCCATGTGCTGCACGTTCGGTGACCTCACCGACGTGATGTGGTGGCGCGAGCTGCAGCTGCCGATCCGCTCGCTCATCACCCGCAACGGCCGCCTGCAGGCCGAGACCCCCGAGTGGATCGCCGGCGGCCCGGGCGAGGCCCTCTACGCCGAGTCGCTCGCCACCAAGACCACCTTCAGCGCCCGCGAGGCCGTCGTCGCGGCGCTGCGCGAGTCGGGCGACCTCGACGGCGAGCCGCAGAAGACACAGCGCAAGGCGAACTTCTACGAGAAGGGCGACAAGCCGCTCGAGATCGTCACGTCGCGCCAGTGGTACATCCGAAACGGTGGCCGGGAGGAGTCCCTCCGCGGCAAGCTCGTCGGCATGGGCGACGCCGTGGACTTCCACCCCGCCTTCATGCGCTCGCGCTACAAGAACTGGGTCGAGGGCCTCAACGGTGACTGGCTCATCTCGCGCCAGCGCTTCTTCGGCGTCCCGTTCCCGGTCTGGTACCCGCTCGACGCCGAGGGCGAGACCGACTACGACCACCCCATCGTCGCCCCCGAGGCGTCGCTCCCGGTCGACCCGCAGGTCGACGTGCCGCTGGGCTACGACGAGTCGCAGCGTGGCGTGCCCGGTGGCTTCGTCGCCGACCCCGACATCATGGACACCTGGGCCACGTCGTCGCTGACGCCCCAGATCGCGGCCGGCTGGCCGGTGCGCGAGGGCGCCCCCGACGGCGAGCGCCTCGGCTCCGACGAGTCGCTGTTCGGCTCGATCTTCCCCTACGACATGCGCCCCCAGGGGCACGACATCATCCGCACGTGGCTCTTCGCCACCGTCACGCGGTCGTTCTTCGAGCACGGCGTCGCACCGTGGCGCCACGCCGCCATCAGCGGCTGGATCCTCGACCCCGACCGCAAGAAGATGAGCAAGTCCAAGGGCAACGCCGAGACGCCCGAGGACGTCGTCAAGGCCAACGGCGCCGACGCCGTGCGCTACTGGGCGGCCTCCGGTCGCCTCGGCACCGACGCCGCCTACGACACCGGCCAGATGAAGGTCGGGCGCCGGCTCGCGATCAAGGTGCTCAACGCGAGCAAGTTCGCTCTCGGCTTCGGTGACGTGTCGGGCGACCTGCGCTCCGCGGTCACGAACCCCCTCGACCTGTCGATGCTCGCGGCGCTCGCCGACGTCGTCGAGAAGGCGACGCAGGGCTTCGAGGGCTGGGACTACACGCGTTCGCTCGAGGTCACCGAGACCTTCTTCTGGACCTTCTGCGACGACTACCTCGAGCTCGTCAAGGACCGCGCCTACGGCGGTCAGGGTGACGAGGCGGCGGCAAGCGCCCGCGCCGCGCTGCGCCTCGCGCTCGAGACGCTGCTGCGCCTGCTCGCGCCCTTCATCCCCTACGCCACCGAGGAGGTCTGGTCGTGGTTCGGCGAGGGCTCGGTGCACCGCCAGTCCTGGCCGACGCGCGACGAGCTGCCGTCCGGCGGCGACGCCGCGGTGCTGCCCGCGGTCGGTGCGGCCCTGGCCGGCGTCCGCAAGGTCAAGTCCGAGGCCAAGGTCGGCATGCGCGCCGAGGTGCGCACCATGACCCTCGTGGCGCCGGCCGCCTCCGTCGAGCGCATCCGTGCCGCCGAGGCCGACCTGCGCGCGAGCGGTCGCATCAGCGAGCTCACGTACGCCGAGGGCGACTCCGTCGAGGTGCGTGACGCCGAGCTCGTCCCCGTCGAGAAGTCGCCCGCCAAGGCGTGAACGACCCCTCGTTGCCGTCCCGACCTCTCGGGACGGCAACGATCTGACGCCAATCCGGGTGGGCGCGACCTCGCTGGCATAGGGTTTCGCGCATGTCGAGGCGGGGGGTGCAGCTGAGCATCGCCGTCGGTGCCGTCGTCATGGCCGCACTGGTCGTGGCGTCCACCGGCCGCCCGCTGCCGCTCCTGTCGAGGCCGTCCGCCTTCGTACCGACGGTCCCCCCGGTGCCCACCGCGACGCGGACCTTCGACACGAACGCCCTGCCGTCCGCAACGGTCACCACCGACACGGCTCCCTTCGAGCCCTCGCCGTTCCTCATCGCCCTCGTGCAGATCTTCCTCGTGGGGACGGTCCTGGTCGTGCTGCTCGCCTTCGCGCGGCTGCTCGTGGCACTGCTGCGCAAGCCGCACCTGGTCGTGCACGAGGAGCCGACCTTCGCCGTGCCGCTCGTGCCTGCCGAGCTCCTCGAGGCGGCGCGGGAGCGGCTGCGCGACCTCGAGTCCGGTGAGCCCCGCAACGCCATCGTCGCGGCCTGGCTCGACCTCGAGGGGTCCGCGGCTGCGACGGGCCTGCCGCGACAGGCGGCCGAGACGTCGACCGAGTACACCGAACGCGTCATCACCGTGTGGGCGGTCGACCGCGAGCGCCTCGCCGACCTCGCGGCTCTCTACCGTGAGGCGCGCTTCTCGGTGCACCCGCTGGGCGAGGGGCACCGCGCGCGGGCGATCGGCGACCTCCGAATCCTCATCGCCGACCTCGAGCGGGTCGCGGACGAGCAGGCGAGCGTCGCCGAGTCGGCACGTGCCAGCTCGACGAACGGTGCCGGGGCGTCCGCGCGTGGGGTCGGCCGACCCGACGAGGGGGCGCCGTGAGCGTGCGGACGGCGACCATCGCCGCCCTCCGAGAGGCGCTGCGGCCGTGGAAGCGGCGGCTCGCGGGCCTCGTGGCCGTGTGGGCGGGGATCGCCCTGCTCACTGCCGCCCTGGGCCTGCAGCCCGACGTGCCAGGCCTGCTCGCGATCCTGGTCGCCGTGGCGCTGATCGTCTGGCAGGTGCTCGACCACACGGCGCCGCAGCACCTCACCGTCTGGCCACTCGTCGACAGCGAGCTCGGCAGCCTGGGACGCGGCAACGACTTCCGGGTGGCCAACCTCGCCGGCCGGCTCGAGGCCGCCGACACCCGGGGCGAGGGCCGCGAGTCGCTCGTCCACGACCTGCACCTGCAGCTGCAGGTGCTCATCCGCGAACGGCTCTTCGCCAAGCACGGCATCATCGCCGAGGAGGAGCCGAAGTGGGCCCAGGGGGTCACGCCGCCCGACCTCTGGGACCTCCTCGTGGGGCTGCCGCCGACCGACCTCTACCGTCCGCAGCGACTCGACCCCATCCTCCGACGAATCGAGCAGTGGTGACCATGACCGACATGCCCGTGATGCCTCTCTCCCGCGTCAGCCAGCGCAGCCGCGCGGTCCTCGACGAGGTCGGACGCGCCGTCGTCGGCAAGGACGAGGCGCTGCGCCTGGTGCTCGCCGGCATCCTCGCCGGGGGCCACGTGCTCATGGAGGACTTCCCCGGCCTCGGCAAGACGCTGGCCGCCCGCAGCTTCGCGCAGACCCTCGGGCTGGAGTTCAAGCGGGCCCAGTTCACGCCCGACCTGCTGCCCGGCGACATCACGGGCTCGTTCATCTACGACCAGCGGGCGGGCGACTTCGAGTTCCGCGCGGGCCCGCTCTTCGCCGGGCTGCTCCTCGCCGACGAGATCAACCGCACGCCTCCGAAGACGCAGGCGGCCCTGCTCGAGGCGATGCAGGAGAAGCAGGTCACCGTCGAGGGTCGCACCTTCCAGCTCCCCCGGCCCTTCCACGTGCTCGCCACCGCCAACCCCGTCGAGTACGAGGGCACCTACCCCCTGCCCGAGGCCCAGCTCGACCGCTTCCTCATGCGCATCTCGTTCGGGTACCCCTCGCTCGACGAGGAATGGCAGATCCTCGCCAACCGGATGGCGCGGCAGCAGGAGGAGCAGCAGCTGCGGGCCGTCGTCGACGCCGAGACGCTCCTGCAGATGCAGGCCGCGATCGAGGCGACCGTCGTCGACGAGTCGGTCGGCCGCTACTGCGTCGCCCTCGCCGCCGCAACGCGTGGCCACGGCGACGTCCTCATGGGCGCCTCGCCGCGCGGTGCGCTCGGCCTGCTGCTCTGCTCCCGGGCGTATGCCGTGGTCGACGGTCGCGACTACGTCACCCCCGAGGACGTCAAGGCGGTGGCCGTGCCGGTGCTGGCCCATCGCATCACCGTCAAGCCGGAGCTGTGGATGAGCAACGCCTCGGGGGCGGCGGTCGTCGAGAGCCTGCTGCGCACGGTGGCGACGCCGTCGGCACGCGAGGCCGTGGTGCCGGGCCCGTCGGCGGGCTGACCGGCCGTGACCAGCTGGCGCCCCCATCGCACCTCCTCGCGCCGACTCGGCACGTGGGAGCCGACGGCTGCCCACCAGCGGGCGATCCTGCTGGGGTCCGCGGGCGCGGTCACCGCGGTGCTGGGCCGGCGCCCCGACCTGCTCGTCATCGTCACGCCCCTCGTCGTGGCCGCCGTCTGGGGGCACCTGACCCGGCCCCGCGCCGAGGTGACCGGGACGGCCCGGCTCGGCGAGTCGACCCTGCGCGAGGGGTCGGTGACCGGCCTCTACGTGCACACGGAACCGGAAATGCCCGACGTGCACGGGGTCGTGACCGTCGCGCGCGTCCCGTGGATGGACCGCAAGCCGTCGAGCGGCATCGCCGAGCTCGACGACGGGTCGGCCACCATCGGTCTGCGCTCGACCCGGTGGGGTCGTCGCCGCATCGGCACGGTGAGCATCACCCTGTTCAGCTCGTGGGGAGCGTTCCGGGCCGGGCCGGTCGACCTGCCCGACCTCGACGCGGCCACGCTCCCGGTGCCGGCCGCGTTCGACGCGAGCGCGCCGACGCCGCACCCCCGGGGGATCGTCGGCCTCAACCGCTCCAACCGGCCCGGCTCCGGGTCCGAGTTCAACACGATCCGCCCGTTCCACCCTGGCGACCGGCTGCGCCGGATCCACTGGCCGGTCTCGATGCGCACGGGGACCCTGCACGTGGCATCGACGTTCACCGACGAGGACGCCCACGTCTTCCTGCTCGTCGACTGCTTCAGCGACCTCGGCCCCCGAGAGGGCATCGACGGGCGCCCGACGAGCCTCGACGTCACCGTGCGGGCGGCGGGCGCGATCAGCGAGCACTTCCTGCGCAGCAACGACCGGCTGACCCTGCGCACCGTCGGCGCTGCCGAGGTGCCCACCCTGGGGGTCGGCTCCGGGACGAACCACCTTCGGCGCGTCCTCGACACGCTCGCCACGATCGTGCCGGCGACCGAGCGGCGCGACACCGGCGAGCACGCGATCCGCGGGGTCGACCCGGCGGCCCTCTGCCTCGTGCTGTCGCCGCTCGTCGAGGCGACCATGGTGAAGCTGGCGCACACGCTCGCCGCCCGCGGCATGACGGTCGTCGTCGTCGACACCTTCCCCGACCATCTGGTGCACGACCCGAAGAGCATCTACCAGGCGCTCGCGTGGCGCATCCGACTGCTCGGGCGCGAGGCCGACGTGCACAACCTCCGGATGCGCGGCGTGCCGGTCGTGCCGTGGCGCGGCCCCGGGTCGCTCGACAACGTGCTGCGCGACATCGCGCGCCGCGCCTCCGCGCCCCGGATGGCGAGGCGATGACCGTGCCCCAGGCACCGATCGGGCCCCGGACGCCCGACGGGCACCCGGACGCCCACCCGGCAGTCCACCCGGTGCGCCGCACGCTCAGCTTCGGCTCCGGCCCCGAGTGGTCCCTCAGCCAGCTCGGCGCGACGGCCGCGGCGATGGGTGGCGTGCTCGTCTACCTCGTCAGCCTGTGGCTCGCCGCCGGCGGCTTCGACGCCGTCTGGTGGTCCCTCGTCCTGCTGCCGTTGCTGACGATGATGTGGGCCGGCTCGGCCGCGCCGCTCCTCTACTGGGGACTGCTGCTGTTCGGATGGTTCACCCTCACCCCTGCCGGCTCCTTCTCGTGGTGGTCGCTGCCCGCTGCGGCGGGATGCGTGGTGGGCCACGCGGCCACGGCCCTGTCCGCGTCGTCGCCGCCGGCCGGCTCGTTCACGACGCGCACCGGCCGCCGCTGGTTGCGCCACACCTGGGTGGCCTTCCTCGCGGCCGTGCCCGTCACACTGCTCGCGGGGCTGCTGGCCGGGCGCTCGAACCCGCTCAGCCCGGCGGCATACGTGATCGGTCTGCTCGGCGTGTCGGTCGCGGTCTGGCTCATGCGCACGAGCCCGCCGCTCGAGCACCAGTGAATCCCCTTCCCCCGGGTCCGGGACGGAAGGCGCTTGCACTTCGGTGAGACGCGATCTACTCTTCGGATGAAACGAAACAGTTTCGTTTCATCCATCGGAGAGTGAGGACGGGATGAGCACGAGCGCAGACGCGACCGGGGCGCAGCCCGCCAGTCGCCCTCGCGTGGCCGGCGACCGCGAGGTCGAGATCCTCGAGTCGGCGATCGACGTGCTGCGCGACCTCGGCTACGACCGACTGACCTTCGATGCGGTGGCCACGGCGGCGCGGGCGTCCAAGGCGACGCTCTACCGGCGCTGGCCGCACAAGCGTGACCTGGTCATCGACGCCGTGGGCCTCTTCGTCGACTGTCCTGCCGAGCAGGACCCCGACACCGGCTCGCTCCGTGGCGACCTGCTCGCACAGGCGTGCGCCGACGGCGGCCTCGACGACGAGGTCGTCCTCGGCACGTGGAGCGCCCTGCTCCCCGTCATCCACCGCGAGCCCGAGCTGGCCCGCGGCATCCACGAGCGGTTCGTGGCCCCGAAGATCGCGGCCGCCCGCACCGTCTTCGAGAACGCCCGGGGCCGGGGCGAGGTGGGCGCCGACGCCGACCTCGACACCCTGCTCATGATCCTGCCGTCCCTGTCGATCCACGAGGCGCTGCTCTCGGGGAGGCGGCCGGGGCCGGAGCGCATCGCCGAGTTCGTCGACGCCGTCGTCCTCCCGGCCTGCGCCGCCACCCTCGCCCCCGCGCCCGAGGCGCGCTGACCGGGCACCCGACCAACAGCACCACCGCACCAAAGCACGACACGCACCACCGCACCACACGCACCACACGCACCACCGGCCCGACCACACCACCCGCCGGCCTCGGCCGGCCCCATCGCGCCCGCCGACGTCGCCGCGCGCCGATCCCGCACGCGCCACGGCGCATCCGTTCCGCACGCCCGAGGCGTGCTCCCGAGAGGAACCCCATGTCTTCGACCACATCGCTGCAGGTGGGAGAGCCCACGGGCGACTTCACCTCGCACGACACCCCGCCCCGGCGGCTCGGCCTCGCGCTGATCGTCATCTGCGCCGCCCAGCTCATGATCGTGCTCGACGGCACGATCGTGAACATCGCACTCCCCCACATCGCGACCGACCTGGCGTTCAGCCAGGCCAACCTCCAGTGGGTCGTCACCATCTACACGCTCGCGTTCGGCGGCGTGCTCCTGCTCGGCGGCCGCCTCGGCGACCTCTACGGCCGGCGCCGCATGTTCGTCTGGGGCATCGTGCTCTTCACGCTGGCCTCGCTCGTGGCCGGCGTCGCCCAGAACGAGGCGATGATGCTCGCCGCCCGTGCCGTGCAGGGTCTCGGCGGCGCGCTCGCCGCCCCGAACGCGCTCGCGCTCATCACGACCACCTTCCCCGCCGGCAAGGAGCGCAACCGCGCGATGGGCGTCTTCGCCGCCATGTCGGGCGCCGGCGCCGCCATCGGTCTCATCCTCGGTGGCGCGCTCACCGAGGTCGACTGGCGCTGGAACTTCTTCATCAACCTGCCGATCGGCGTGCTCGTCGCCGTCTTCGCGCAGCGCATCCTCACCGAGTCCGAGGACGGCCGGGGCTCCCTCGACATCCCCGGGGCGATCACCTCGATCGCCGGTCTGTCGGCCCTCGTCTACGGCCTCACCCACGCGGCGAGCACGTCGTGGGGCGACGCGACGACCGTCACCTACCTCGCGATCGGCGCGGCGCTGCTCGTGGCCTTCGTCGTCATCGAGACCCGCGTCGCGCACCCGCTCCTGCCCATGCGCATCCCGGGCGACCGCACGCGCGGCACCTCGTACTTCGTGATGCTCGTCGTGGGCGCCGGGATGTTCGCCATGTTCTACTTCCTCGGCATCTACATCCAGAACATCCTCGGCTACTCCCCGCTCAAGTCGGGCCTCGCGTTCCTGCCCTTCTCGGTCGGCATCGTCGTCGCGGCGCAGGTCGCGTCGTTCCTCATCGCGCGGGTCGACCCGCGATGGATCTCCGGCGCCGGCGCCGCGTTCGCGACGCTCGGCATGTGGGGTTTCACCCATCTCACGCCGCAGAGCACGTATGCCGCCGACCTCCTGCCGTGGATCGTCGTCCTCGCGTTCGGCCTGGGCCTCATCTTCGTGCCGCTCACGCTGACCGCCGTGCACGGCGTGGCCCACGAGGACTCGTCGGTCGCGTCGGCGGTGCTCAACACGATGCAGCAGGTCGGCGGCACGATCGGCCTGGCGACGCTGAGCACGATCTTCGTCAACAACCTCAACGACAAGGTCGCCGAGCTGACGGCGAAGCTGCCGCAGGGTGGTCCCGCACCGACCCGCGAGCAGCTCGCGGCCGCGCAGAAGATGATCTCCGACGAGGCCTTCACCTACGGCGCGAGCCGGGCCTACCTCGTCGCCGCGATCATGATCGCCGTCGGCGGCGTCATCACCCTCGTCGCGCTCAACGTGCGCCACAAGGAGCTCGCGAGCGACGGAGCAGCCCCCGCCCACATGGGCTGACTCCCCATCGAAAGAGCGATCCGTCCCTGCCCGTGCGACCCCGTGGTCGCGTGTCACCGGGGGACGGATCGCTCTTTCGATCGTGCCCAGACGGCGGCCCAGGGATGGTTCCAGCCACCGACCTGCAGGCGCTTCTCGACGAACGCGTGCTGCGGCAGGTCGACGACCCGCCCCACCGACGGCTCGTAGACGTCGAGCTCCTGCTCGCCCGTCGCGGGCATGACGAGCACGACGTGGCGCGGCGCCCACGCACTGCCGACGTAGAGCAGCGCGGGACGGCCGGCGCGCACCCGGGCCCGCAGGTCGGCGTACGTGTGCGCGAGGCCCACCCGCCCCCGCTGGCGGAACCAGGCCACCTCGTAGTCGGCCTCGGGGTCGGACGCACCGAGCTCGAGCTCGTTCAGAGCGCCCCACGGAGGGGTGCCGAGCGCCCGCGGCCACGGCAGCTGCAGCCGGCGGCCGGCCCCGACCAGCGAATTCGTGCGTGCCGCGACGACCTGCTCGTAGGCGGCGAACCGCTGCGCCTCGGTGCCGGTGTCGGGCAGGTCCCCCTCACGGGCGTCCTTGCGTATGCCGTCACGGATCCACGCCGCGAACGCCGGGTTCACGAGCATGCGGGCGATCGTCAGCGACGCCGACCCGCACGTCGTCGACGTCTGCTGCACGGGCGCGTGGTCACCCGCGACGAGGCGGAAGGGTGCGTGCATCGCGTCGGCCTCCGGTCACGTGGGCTGGGCGCACGCGGCGGTGGGCGTCAGGCAGATTCCTTGCGCTGGCGCTTGGCGCGCGGCTCGGCCTCGCGGCGCACGATCGTCGGGTTGACGTTGTCGAGCACGACCTCGCGGGTCACGACGACCCGCGCGATCTCGTCGTCGCTGGGCACGTCGAACATCACGGGGAGGAGGACCTCCTCCATGATCGCGCGCAGGCCGCGGGCGCCGGTGCCGCGCAGCAGCGCCTGGTCGGCCACTGCCGCGATGGCGTCCTCGGTGAACTCGAGGTCGACACCGTCGATCTCGAACATCTTCTGGTACTGCTTCACGAGCGCGTTGCGCGGCACCGTGAGGATGTTGACGAGGGCCTGCTGGTCGAGCGGCGCGAGCGTGGTGAGGACGGGCAGGCGGCCGATGAACTCGGGGATGAGCCCGAACTTCAGGAGGTCCTCCGGCATGACGTCCTGGAAGCTGTCGCCGAGGTCCTTGGGGTTGTGCAACGGCTGGCCGAAGCCGAGGCCCTTGCGCCCGGACCGCGACTCGATGATCTTCTCGAGACCGGCGAAGGCGCCGCCGACGATGAAGAGCACGTTGGTCGTGTCGATCTGGATGAACTCCTGGTGCGGGTGCTTGCGCCCGCCCTGCGGCGGCACCGACGCGGTGGTGCCCTCGAGGATCTTGAGCAGCGCCTGCTGCACGCCCTCGCCCGAGACGTCGCGGGTGATCGACGGGTTCTCGCTCTTGCGGGCGATCTTGTCGACCTCGTCGATGTAGATGATGCCCGTCTCGGCCTTCTTGACGTCGTAGTCCGCGGCCTGGATGAGCTTGAGCAGGATGTTCTCGACGTCCTCGCCGACGTAGCCGGCCTCGGTCAGCGCCGTGGCGTCGGCGATGGCGAAGGGGACGTTGAGCATCTTCGCGAGGGTCTGCGCGAGGTAGGTCTTGCCCGAACCGGTGGGCCCGATGAGCAGGATGTTGGACTTCGCGATGTCGACGTGGTCGTCGTCGCGCTTGACGCCCTCACCGGCCTGGATGCGTTTGTAGTGGTTGTAGACGGCGACGGCGAGCGACTTCTTGGCGACGTCCTGACCGATGACGTAGTTCTCGAGGAAGTCGAAGATCTCGCGGGGCTTCGGCAGGTGGTCGAGGCCCAGCTCGCTGCTCTCGGCGAGCTCCTCCTCGATGATCTCGTTGCAGAGGTCGATGCACTCGTCGCAGATGTACACCCCGGGGCCGGCGATGAGCTTTTTGACCTGCTTCTGGCTCTTTCCGCAGAAAGAGCACTTGAGGAGGTCTCCGCCTTCTCCGATGCGTGCCACCGATTCGCTCCTGGTCCGTCGGCGCCGAACGCTGAGGTGCACCCGGCCGACCCCAACCTAGGGGCCGACTCCTATTAGACGACGGAGGGGTGTGCCCCCGCTCGCGCAACGCCGTTTGTCCGCTGATGGCGGACAAACGACGCCGGTGTCACTTGAACGGGGTTCCAGCCGAATCCCGCCGGTCCGACGCCCGATCCGAGGGTCGCGCACGTCGCCTGCCGCCCACCGCGAGGCCGGTCAGCAGGGCGACCACGAGGCCGACCACGAGCACGAGCAGGCCGCCAACGGCGACCCCCACCAGCCCCAGCGGGCTGGACCACCACGGACCCGTGCCCGGGATGTCGGGCGGGGTGCTGCCGAGCAGCGAGTCGGCGACGGCCGGCGCGCGCGCGGCTCCCGCCGTCGCGATGGTCGCCTCGGCCTCGGTGGTGCCGAACGGGTAGACCGCGCAGTCGTTCACGACGAGACGGTCACCGACCTGCCGGAGCGGGATGACGTAGCGCGACCCGGGGTCGGCCAGCGTGTTGCCGCTCGCCTCGACGTAGAGCGTCTGCGGCGCCTGACCGCGGTGGACGCTGAGCACCTCGATCGTCCAGAGCACCGGAACGGGGTGGCGGTCCGCCGCGGCCTCGCCGACCTCGGTGAGGCGGCCGGTGACGACGACGTCGGCCTCACGTGCCACCGCCGCCGGGTCCTGCTGCACGCACGAGGACGCGACGGCACGGGGCGCCGCTCCCCCGGTCACCCCCAGGAGGGCGAGGCCGAGCACCGCGACGACCCGAACGGCATACGCCCTCATGGGGCGAAGCGTACGTCGGTGGCGCTCAGCCTGCGCTGAGGTCGCGGACGATCGCGACGTACTGCTCCTCGGCCGCCTCCTGCGACGTGCCGGAGAGCTTGGCCCAGGCGTCGTACTTCGCGCGCCCGACGGGGTTCGTGAAACCCGGCCGGGAGCCGCTGACGTCCCCCTCGGTCACCTGCTTGAACAGGCCGTAGAGCCTCAGCTTCACGTCGTTGCCCGGGTCGTCGGTCAGCCCCTTGACCGCCTCGACCGCCTGCTCGAACTCCGCACTCGCCATGACTGGACCTCCACCCTCGACGTCAGGAGCCCCCATCCAAGCAGGTATGCCGCCGGGCCCGGTCAGGTGACCGGGCCCGGCGGCATACGGGGTCGCCCGTGGGCGCACGAGGCTCAGACCTCGAGGGAGGCCTTGCGCGAGGCGAGCACCTCGTCGATGAGGCCGTACTCCTTGGCGTCCTCGGCGGAGAGGATCTTGTCGCGCTCGATGTCGTTGCGGACCTGCTCCGACGTGCGGCCCGTGTGGCCGGCGAGCGTGTCCTCGAGCCAGGTGCGCATGCGCAGCACCTCGTTGGCCTGGATCTCGATGTCGGAGGCCTGGCCGTAGTCGCCGCCCGAGAGCGCCGGCTGGTGGATGAGGATGCGCGAGTTCGGCAGGGCGTAGCGCTTGCCCGGCGCGCCGGCGCCGAGGAGCACCGCCGCGGCCGACGCGGCCTGACCGATGACGAACGTCTGGATGTCGGGCCGGACGAACTGCATCGTGTCGTAGATCGCCGTCATGGCGGTGAACGAGCCACCCGGGCTGTTGATGTACATGAGGATGTCGCGGTCGGGATCGAGCGACTCCAGCACGAGCAGCTGGGCGATGATGTCGTCGGCCGACGCGTCGTCGACCTGCACACCGAGGAAGATGATGCGGTCCTCGAAGAGCTTGTTGTAGGGGTCGGACCGCTTCATGCCGTAGGAGGTGCGCTCCTCGAACTGCGGCAGGATGTAGCGGCTCGACGGGGCCGGGACCGCAAGGCGGTTGGTGGGTTCGATGTTCATGTGTGTGGTCTCCAAGTCCTGTTCAGGCCGCGGTCAGTTCTCGCCCTTGGCGTCGGCCTGGCCGACGCCCTTGCCCTCGACCGCCTGGTCGGACCGGCTGAAGACGTGGTCGACGAAGCCGTACTCCTTGGCCTCCTCCGCGCTGAACCAGCGGTCGCGGTCGGAGTCCTTCTCGATCTGCTCGACCGTCTGGCCGGTGTGCTCGGCGATGAGCTGTGCCATCTGCTTCTTGACGTAGAGCATCTGCTCGGCCTGGATCTTGATGTCCGTGGCGGTGCCGCCGATGCCGCCCGAGGGCTGGTGCATCATGACGCGGGCGTGGGGCGTGGCGTAGCGCTTGCCCTTGGTGCCGGCCGACAGCAGGAACTGGCCCATCGAGGCGGCCATGCCCATGGCGACGGTCGCGACGTCGTTGGGGATCCAGTTCATCGTGTCGAAGATGGCCATTCCCGCCGAGATCGACCCACCGGGGCTGTTGATGTAGAGCCAGATGTCCTTCTCGGGGTCCTCGGCCGAGAGCAGCAGCAGCTGCGCGGCGATGGCGTTCGCGTTGTCGTCGCGGACGTCGGACCCGAGGAAGATGATGCGTTCCTTGAGCAGGCGGTTGTAGATGTGGTCGTCCAGACCACCCGGCATGCCGTTGCCGTTGGCGGAGGTCTCCGAAGTCACCCAAGTCTCCATCGTCGAAGTGGTCCAGCCTCTCGCCGCGGGATGCGGCGCCGACTGGCTCGTCACTGACCCTAACGCCCGACCCCCGGACCAGATTTCCCGAACCGCACTCTGTTCGCCGTGAGCGCACAAGCTTGAGCGGATGACGCGCAACCGGACGCACGAGACCCCGCCGACGTATGCCGTCGGGCGGGGGCTCGGGGGATGCGTGGCCTACTCGTTGAGGCCGTTGTCCTGCCCGGAGTCTCCGGCGTCGGTGTAGGACGACAGGTCGTCTCCGCCGACGGCGTCGGCGCTCGCGCCGGACGGCTCACGCACGGCGTCGCTTGCGTCGTCGAGCGACTGCTCCCGGGACGTCTCTCCGGCAGTGCTGCCATCGAGGTTGCCCCGGTCGGCGTCCGAGCTGTCGACGCCGGGCCCGGCGCTGGTCTCGTCGTCGGCACCGCCCAGCCCGTCACCGAGGTCGGCGTCGCCACCGGGGTCGCCCGACGGGTCGACCTGGACGTCGCTGCCACCGATCCCGCTGGGCGTCTGTGCCGCGCCGCCCGGCTGGTCGGCGAGCGACTCCGCTTCGGTCGACGGCGGGCTCTCAGGGCTCGAGTCGGTCAGGTCGTCGTACGCGGTCATCTCGGCTCCTTCGTCCAGGTCACGCTTGGTGGCCCTCGACGGACCGAGGACCAGCACACACGTACCCACGGGCCGGGGCTCGGGAACCACCGCTCCTGCGGTGGGCCGGGCCCGGAGACGGCACCGGGCCGGCTCCCGTGCGGGAGCCGGCCCAGTGGCGTGCAGGAGGGACGCTCAGGCGTCGGCCTTCTCGGTGCTCTCGGTGCTCCCGGTGCTCTCGGTGCTCTGGGCGTCCTCGGCCTCGTCGTCGATCTCCTCGATCTCGACGAGCTCGTCGCCCTCGGTGCCCGGAACGGACTCGTTGAGGTCGATGGTGTTGCCGGCGGTGTCCTTGACGGAGACCTTCTCGAGGACCGTCGCGAGCGCCTTGCGGCGGGCGACCTCGGCGACCATCGCGGGGATCTGGCCGTCCTGGTCGAGCGACTGCGCGAACTGGTTCGGGTCCATGCCGTACTGCTGCGAGCTCATGACGAGGAACTCGATGAGCTCCTGCTGCTCGACCTTGACCTCTTCCTTCTCGGCGATGGCGTCGAGCACGAGCTGGGTCTTGAGGCCCTTGCGGGTGCTCTCGTCGACCTCGGCGCGGTGCTCGTCGTCCTCGAGACGACCCTCGCCCTCGAGGTGGCTGTGCACCTCGGCCTCGACGACGCTCTCGGGGATCGGGACCTCGATCTTCTCGAGGATGGCCTCGAGCAGCTTGTCGCGGGCGGCGACGCCCTGGGCGAACTTCGCGTCGACCTCGGCCTTGGCGGTGAGGTCGGCCTTGAGCTCGTCGAGGGTGTCGAACTCGGAGGCCAGCTGGGCGAACTCGTCGTCGAGCTCGGGCAGCTCGCGCTCCTTGACCGCGGTGACGGTCACGGTGCAGTCGGCGTCCTGGCCCTCCTTGTCGCCACCGGCGAGGGGGGCGGTGAAGTTCTTGGTCTCGTCGGCGGTCATGCCGATGAGCGCCTCGTCGAGGCCCTCGAGCATGTTCTTGCTGCCGACCTCGTAGGAGACGCCGGTGACCGAGTCGATCTGCTCGCCGTCGATCTCGGCCGACAGGTCGATGGAGACGAAGTCGCCGTCCTGGACGGCGCGGTCGACACCCTTGAGCGTGCCGAAGCGGGCACGCAGGTCGGTGAGGCGCTGCTCGACGGCCTCGTCCTCGACCTTGGCCTCGTCGACGGTCAGCTCGATGTCGCTGAAGTCGGGCAGGTCGATCTCGGGGCGCGTGTCGACCTCGGCGGTGAACGTGAAGTCCTCGCCGTCGGAGGCGGGCACCTTGAGGTCGGTGATCTCGGGCTGGCCGAGCGGGCGCACCGAGTTCTCCTCGAGAGCCTGGCCGTAGAAGGTCGGGAGGGCGTTGTTCACGGCCTCCTCGAGGACGGCCGCGCGACCGACGCGCTGCTCGATGATGCGGGCCGGGACCTTGCCCTTGCGGAAGCCGGGAACCTGGATGTGCTCACCGATGTGCTTGATGGCCGCATCGAGGCTCGGCTTGAGCTCCTCGAACGGGACCTCGACGGTCATCTTGACCCGGGTCGGGCTGAGGGTCTCGAGCGCACTCTTCACTGCGGGGTACTCCATTGGGGTGGTGCCGACGTGGTCGTCGACGGTGAACGGACGGGCCAGCGCACCATGCTATAGGCCATGCGGCCGATGGCTAAATGCGCGGATCGTCCGTGGTCGTGCGACGCCTATGCTCGGGGGCCATGAGCACACCGCCGAGCCCCTTCGCCTCCTCCGCGAACGCCGCCCTGCGGCCGATCCAGATGGTGTCAGTCGCCGTCGGCATGGGCGCGCTCATGATCAGCGCGGTGCGCATCATCGTCGACCCGTCGGCTCCGCTGCCCTCGCCGTGGGCGGTCGCGGTCACGCTCGTCGCGCTCGTCGGCTCGGCCGCGCTCATCCGCTACGTCGGGTATGCCGTGCCCGCCCTGCCGCACGGCCTGCCGCGTGAGAACGCCGAGGCGACCAGCCTGCGCTACTTCACGTCGACGACGACGCTGCGCACCGCCTTGGCCGAGGCTCCCGTGCTCGTGGCGTTCGCCTGCTCGTTCGCGTTCACGCCCCATTCGTGGCTGCCACTGCTCATCGCCCTGCCCGGCGGCCTGGCCCTCTTCTGGGTGCACGGCTGGCCGTCGGCACGCACTGCGGCCGCGGTCGAGGCCGGGCTCGAGGCCGACGGGGCGGAGAGCCACCTCAGCGAGGCGCTCGGCTTCCGCTGAGCCGCCCTCGTCTTGACGGCCGTCAGTCGACGGTGCCTCCGGCGCGCCAGTAGAGCCCGTCGGCGCGGTCGAGGAAGCCCTCCTCCACGAGGTAGCGCCGCAGGGCCGCGACGTCGGGGTGGAAGGCACGGAGGCGGTTGTTGACCTGGCTCTCGTCGTACTTCTCCCCCGGCTCGAACTCCTGCGCCAGCAGGTCGAGCACGACCAGACGCTTGCGGATCTTCGTCGGGATGCTCGTGAGGGTGCCGTCGGGCGAGAGGAACGACCGGAGCACCGCGTCGCGGTCGCGCAGGGCGTCCTGGAGGTCGGGGCGGAACATGGCCCCAACGGTAGGAAGACGCGGCCGGTGCGGCCAAGTGGGTTTCGGAGCGGGCGACGAGAATCGAACTCGCGTAATCAGTTTGGAAGACTGAGGCTCTACCATTGAGCTACGCCCGCAGGCCGTCGGACGGTGCCGGCGATCCGAGGCGACAGCCTACTGGCTCGCCCCCGCTCCACCGAATCGACGCGCCCACGGGCGCTCCGGCTCGGCTCGTCACCGCACGTCGGCTACGATTCCGACGCCACGGGGTGTGGCGCAGCTTGGTAGCGCATTGCGTTTGGGACGCAAGGGCCGCAGGTTCAAATCCTGTCACCCCGACTCATGGACGCTGTAGCAGCAGGTCGAGGCGCAGCTCGTTGATCGTGCGCCCGGCCGCGATGCCCTTGGCCTCGAACCCGTCGCTGGGTCGCCACGCCGGCCGCTCGACGCGCTGCGCCTCGAAACGCGGGTGCGCGGCCACCTCGGCGAAGACGTGCTCGGCGTAGAAGTCCTGGTCGGTCGCGACGAGCACGTGCCCGCCGGGCTTGAGCACCCGCGCGAGCAGGTCGAGGTTGCCGGGGCTGACGAACCGGCGCTTCGTGTGCTTCTGCTTGCGCCACGGGTCGGGGAAGAAGAGGTGCACCGCCTCGAAGGTGGCGTCCGCGACCCGGTCCTCGAGGAAGAGCACGGCGTCGCCGATCTCGACGCGGAGGTTGGGCACCCCGGCCTCGTCCGCGTCGGCGAGCATCCGCGCGAGCCCGGGGGTGTGGACGTCCATGGCGAGGATGTCGTGCTCGGGGAACGCGGCGGCATACGCGATGGCCGCGTGCCCGTGACCGCAGCCGATCTCGAGGACGACGGGGGCGGTGCGACCGAAGGCGGCCGCGGCGTCGAAGGGGCCCTCGGGCAGCGAGCGGGCCGGGCCGAGCCGCTCGACGCGGTCACGGGTGAGCGACGAGAGGCGACCGCGACGCACGAAGGTGCGCACCCGAGCGGGTGTCACGCCGGCGGGGAGCTCGGGCACCTGGTGCTCCTTGCGCCGGACCGGGCGCGCCGGCCCGTTCTGCCCGGCCGGTTCCGTCAGGTCGCTCGGGTCGCGTGAGATGTCGGTGGGGTCGTCGGTCACGCAGGCATCGTAGTGAGCCGGTCGCGGCGGTCCGAACTGCGCTGCGTGGCGACCGGCCCTTCGCGCGTCAGCTGCGCCAGATCGTGACGACCGCGCGGTCGTCACCGAAGCCGGCCGCGGCCTGGTCGCAGAGCCGCTGGGCGAGCCCCTCGAAACCGGTGCGGATGAACGACTCGGCGCGACCCAGCATGCGGTCGATGCCGTCGTCGAGCGCCTTGTCACGCGCCTCGATGACGCCGTCGCTGTAGAGCACCAGCGCATCGCCGCGGCGGAGGGTGCCGTTCTCGCGAGGGAACTCGGCGTTCTCGATCACCCCGAGCAGCGGGCCGCGCCCGCCCGCGAGCATGCGCCACCGCCCCGAGCCCGCGGTGAACTGCGCCGCGGCGGGGTGGCCGGCATACCCGATGGTGAAGTTGCCGGTCTCGAGGTTGACGGCCACGTGCACGGCCGTCGCGAACCCCTCGCTCCAGCGCAGCCGCAACAGGTGGTTGTTGGCCGACTGGAGGAAGCCGCGCTCGCTCAGCTCGCCGAGGAGTCCCCCGAGCGCGCCGGAGAGCAGCAGCGAGCGGGCGCCGACCTCACGGCCCTTGCCCGACACGTCGACCAGCGCGACCTCCAGGGTGCAGCCGTCGGTCGACCGGCTCGCGACGACGAAGTCACCCGAGAAGCCGTCGCCGAACGCCGACTCGAGCGCGACCTCGGCGCCCCACGACGGCGGCAGCTCAGGCAGCTCGCCCTGGGCCCGCAGCCGGTCGCGCATGTCGACGAGCATCGACTCGCCGCTCACGCCGACGACACCGACCTGGGCCCGCGCGTGCGAGAGCCACAGCATGAGCATCATCGTCGCGACGGTGACGATCTGCGCACCGGTCGTCGTCGTCTTCACGCCGCCCAGGTACGCGCCGAGGATCGCCATCGAGAGGAAGAGTCCGATGTAGACGACGAGCAGGTACCGCGGTTCGAGGAAGAGCCCGGCGAGGACGACGACGAAACCGTAGACGCCCCAAGGGACCTGGTCGGGGAACTTACCGACGGCCGCGGTGGCGAAGACGCTCAGCAGCAGGAACAGGCAGACGAGGGCCCACGGGGCACGGCCGAGCCAGGGGCCCAGCAGGCGAAGGCGTCTGATCGGTCCGGCACCGTAGCGCGAGTGTCGAGAGACGATGCTCTCGTTGTGGGCCACGGGCCTCCCTTGCGGCGTTGAGGGGAAACGACAGGGGGAAGTGCCGACGCGGTCGCGTCAGAGCGCGGCGTCCGGCAATGCAGGCAGATCCCCCGTGTCTTCGTACGCGGAAACCATACCCAGACGCCGGCTGTGGCGCTCCTCATCGGTGAACGCGGTCGCCACGAACGTGTCGACGATCTGCTTCGCGACGGCATCAGAGGTGAACCGCGCCCCGATGGAGACGACCTGCGCGTTGTTGTGCTCGCGGGCCAGGCTCGCGAGCTCGGCGTTGTAGGCCAGGGCGGCGCGGATGCCCCGCACCTTGTTGGCGGCCATCTGCTCACCGTTGCCCGACCCTCCGAGCACGACCCCGAGCGAGCCCTCCTCGGCGGCGACCGCCTCGGCCGCGCGCAGCACGAAGACCGGGTAGTCGTCCTGCGCGTCGTAGGCGAAGGGCCCGTGGTCGACGACGTCGTGGCCGGCCTCGCGCAGGTGCGCGAGGAGGGACTGGTGGAGCTCGTAGGCCGCGTGGTCGCCGCCGATGTGGATGCGCATCTGGGTCCTTGGGTGCGTCGGGTGCCGGGGGTTTGTCAGTCGAGGATCGGGCCGAGCGTACGGGTGCGCTTCAGCTCGAAGAATCCGGGTGTGCTCGCGACGAGGACGCAGCCGTCCCACAGCTTCGCGGCGTCCTCGCCCTTGGGGGCGGGAGTGACGACCGGACCGAAGAAGGCGACGCCACCGACCGAGATGATCGGGGTGCCGACCTCGGTGCCCACGAGGCTGATGCCGCGCTTGTGGCTACGGTGCAGGGCGGCGTCGAACTTCTTGTGGTGGGCCTCCTTCGCGAGCTCGGCGGGCAGGCCGACCTCCTCGAGGGACTCGCGGACCACCTGGTCGAAGTCGCTCATCTTCCGCAGGTGGATGCGCGTGCCCATCGCGTCGTAGAGCGGCTTGATGACGGAGTCGCCGTGCGCCTCGACCGCCGCGATGATGACGCGGACCGGGCCCCATGCCTCGTCCATGCGCGCCCGGTAGGCGGCGTCGAGGTCGTGGCGGTGCTCGTTGAGCACGGCGAGGCTCATCACCGACCAGGTCACGTCGATGTCGCGCAGTGTCTCGACCTCCATGAGCCAGCGCGACGTCATCCATGCCCACGGGCAGATCGGGTCGAACCACATCTCCACCTCGGCGCGCTGCGCGTCCGTGCGAGGGGCCTTCTGCGGGTCTGTCGTCTCGGCCATGCGGCCCATCATGGCACTGCTCGCCACCTGCCCCGCGCGGTGGTGGAGGCCGCGGCTTTCCGTGCGAGGATGGCCCGCGACGGCGCCGTCGGACCGACGCTGCGCCGCGCCCACACACCGTCCCAGGAGGTCCCTACGTGCCCGGCAAGAACCTGACCCGCGACGAGGCGGCGACCCGCGCAGGCATCCTGCGCGTCGACGCGTACGACGTCAGCCTCGACCTGACGACGGGTCCGGAGAACTTCCGCACCGTCACCACGGTCACGTTCTCCTGCTCGGAGCCCGGCGCCGACTCGTTCATCGACCTCATCGCCGACTCGGTCGAGCGGGTGACCCTGAACGGTGTCGACCTCGACCCCGCAGAGGTCTTCGCGGACTCGCGCGTCGCGCTGCCGGGCCTCGCGGCCGAGAACGAGCTGACGGTCGACGCCACCGGTCGCTACACCAACACCGGCGAGGGCCTGCACCGCTTCGTCGACCCCGTCGACAACGAGGTCTACCTCTACACGCAGTTCGAGGTGCCCGACTCCCGCCGCATGTATGCCGTGTTCGAGCAGCCTGACCTCAAGGCGTCCTTCCGCTTCACGGTGACCGCGCCCGCCCACTGGAAGGTCATCAGCAACTCCCCCACGCCCGCTCCGACGGCGGCGGGCGTGGCCGACGGTGTCGAGCGCGCGACGTGGTCGTTCGAGCCGACGCAGCGCATCTCCTCGTACATCACGGCTCTCGTCGCGGGCCCGTACGACGAGGTGCGCGACGAGGTGCAGACGCGAGGTGGTGTCGTGCCGCTCGGTGTGTTCTGCCGCAAGTCGCTGACCCAGTACCTCGACGCCGACAACATCTTCGACTGCACGAAGAAGGGCTTCGCCTTCTTCGAGGCGGAGTTCGACCAGCCCTACCCCTTCGCGAAGTACGACCAGATCTTCACGCCCGAGTACAACATGGGCGCGATGGAGAACGCCGGTGCCGTGACGTTCACCGAGATCTACGTCTTCCGCTCCAAGGTGTCCGAGGCGAAGATCGAGCGCCGCGCCCTCACGATCCTGCACGAGCTGGCGCACATGTGGTTCGGCAACCTCGTCACGATGAAGTGGTGGGACGACCTCTGGCTCAACGAGTCGTTCGCCGAGTGGGCGTCGACGACGTGCCAGGCCGAGGCCACCGAGTGGACGAGCGCGTGGACCACGTTCGGCACGTCCGAGAAGGCGTGGGCCTACACCCAGGACCAGCTCTCCTCGACGCACCCCATCGCGGCCGACATGCGCCACCTCGAGGACGTCGAGGTCAACTTCGACGGCATCACGTACGCCAAGGGTGCGTCCGTGCTCAAGCAGCTCGTCGCGTACGTCGGTCGTGAGCCGTTCGTCGCCGCACTGCGCGAGTACTTCCGCAAGCACGCGTGGGGCAACACGACCCTCTCCGACCTGCTCGGCGAGCTCGAGAAGGCTTCGGGCCGCGAGCTGACCGAGTGGAGCAAGCTGTGGCTCGAGACGGCCGGCGTCAACACGCTGCGCCCGGTCTTCGAGGTCGACGCCGACGGCCGCTACAGCTCGTTCGCGATCACCCAGACCGCCACGGACGAGTACCCGACCCTTCGCCCGCACCGCATCGGCATCGGCCGGTATGCCGTGCGGCAGGGTGACGCGGGCGACGTTCTCGAGCGCGTCGGCTACGACGAGGTCGACGTCGCCGGCGAGCGCACCGACCTCGCCGCCCTCGTCGGCCAGGAGCAGCCTGACCTGCTGCTGCTCAACGACGACGACCTCGCCTACGGCAAGATCCGCCTCGACGAGCGGTCGCTCGCGACGGCGCTCGCTCTCCCCCGAGGCTTCCAGGACTCGCTCCCCCGCTCGCTCGTGCTCGGTGCCACCTGGGACATGACGCGTGACGGCGAGATGTCGGCCCGCGCCTTCGTGCGCTTCGTCCTCGAGTCGCTGCCGGGCGAGACCGACTCGACCCTGCTGCGGGTGCTGCTCGGCCAGGCCTCCACGGCCGCCCGTCTCTACACGGCCCCCGAGCACCGCGCCGAGGTCTCGGCCCTGCTCTCGTCCTCGCTGCGCTCGCTCGCCGAGTCCGCCGAGCCGGGCAGCGACGCCCAGTTCCAGCTCGTCGAGGCGTGGGCCGGCAACACCGCCGACCGCGACGACGAGCCGCGGCTGCGCGCCCTGCTCTCGGGCGAGGAGTCGCTGCCCGACCTGAAGGTCGACACCGAGCTGCGCTGGACCTTCACCAAGGCGCTCGCGGCCCTCGGTGCTGCCGACGAGGCGGAGATCAAGGCCGAGCTCGACCGCGACCCGACCGCCACGGGCAAGGAGCGCGCCGCCGAGGCGCTCGCGGCTCGGCCGACGGCCGAGGCGAAGGCCGACGCGTGGGCCAAGGCCGTCGAGCGCAACGACCTGTCGAACCAGATGGTCGAGGCGATCGGCGCCGGCTTCCGTCGCAGCACCGACCTGTCGCTGCTCGAGCCGTACGTCGAGCGCTACCACGCCATGCTCGTCGACGCGTGGGCCGAGCGCAGCGTCGCCATCGGCGAGCGCGTCGTCGGCGGCTTCTAACCGTTCTCGCTCGCGAGCGAGCAGCTCAAGGAGGCCTCGGACGCCTGGCTCGAGGCCCACCCCGACGCCGCCGCCGGACTGGTGCGTACCGTGGCCGAGAACCGCGAAACCGTCGCGCGGGCGCTCGTGGCCCAGGAGCGCGACCGCCGCGGCTGACCTGATCTCGTCGTGGG
>NZ_JBTJJV010000023.1:32749-35615 GCF_054456855.1 Terrabacter sp. AAH1
CCGGCACCGCTGGGTCGACCCACGACCTCACGCCCGAACCCGACCCCTGACTGAGACCCTGTGATCCACGCCTTCACGAACCTGACCGCACTGCCCGCACTGCACACCGCCGACGGCACCCCGCCGCCGAGCCCCACTCCGTCCCCGTCTCCCTTGCAGGAGCTGCCCGTGGACCTCTCGATGCCCGATCTTTCGAGCCTGACCTGGTCCGGCGTCGGCGACTGGCTGGTGGGCACGCCGCTGCTCATCATCACGGTGGTCGCCGTCGGCCTGCTCGCCCGGTTCCTGCTCCACCGGCTCATCAACCGGGTCGTGACGACCGCGACGTCCCGCCGGGCCGAGCGGATCGCCAGCCTCCCCGGCGCCGGCCGTGCGCTCCAGGCCGTCGGCGTCGCCAACGTGCGCCACGTCCAGCGCACCCAGACGATGGGCGCCCTGCTCAAGAGCATCACGACGTTCGTCGTCGGCGGCATCACGGCCCTGACCGTGCTGTCGCTCGTCGGCATCCCGCTCGGTCCGATGCTCGCCTCGGCCAGCGTCGGCGGCGTCGCCCTGGCCTTCGGCGCGCAGAGCCTCGTCAAGGACTTCCTCTCCGGCGTCTTCATGATCGTCGAGGACCAGTACGGCGTCGGCGACGTCATCGACACCGGCGAGGTCGTGGGCACCGTCGAGAACGTGTCGCTGCGCGTGACGCAGCTGCGTGACGCCGACGGCATGACGTGGTACGTCCGCAACGGTGAGATCATCCGCATCGGCAACAAGACGCAGGGGTGGTCGACCGCGATCGTCGACATCGCCATCGCCTACGACCAGGACGTCGAGAAGGCGATCTCGGTGATCCGCGACGTCGTCAGCGTCATGGACGACGACGGCGCGTACAAGGACATCCTGCTCGACGAGCCGAACGTCGTCGGCGTCGAGTCGATCGCCAACGGCGCCATCACGATCCGCATCATCGCCAAGACCATCGCCAACGAGCAGTTCGGCGTGCAGCGCGAGATGCGCGAGCGGATCAAGGTGGCCCTCGACCGGGAGGGTGTGCGCAGCCCGATGCCGATGCTGCCGCCCTTCGGCGGAACCCCTCACAAGTGAGCTGCCCCACGGCTCTGGGAGACTGGCCGGCGTGACCTACTACGACGACTTCGGCGGCCACGACACGTTCGCGAAGCTCGTGCGCGAGTTCTACCGAGGCGTCGCCGAGGACGAGCCGCTGCGCGCCCTGTACCCGGAGGACGACCTCGGCCCCGCCGAGGAGCGCCTGCGGATGTTCTTCGAGCAGTACTGGGGCGGTCCGACGACGTACTCCGAGCAGCGTGGCCACCCGCGGCTGCGCATGCGGCACATGCCGTTCCAGGTCACGCCCGACATGCGCGACCGGTGGCTGCTGCACATGATGAACGCCGTCGACACCCTCGAGCTCTCGCCCGAGAACGACGACCGGCTGCGCGACTACCTCACACGGGCCGCGTACTCCCTCGTCAACAGCCCGGGGCCCGACGGCACGTTCTGAGCCGCCGGCGCTGCGGGGACTCACAGCAAGTCACAGCCGTTTCACGGGTCGTGGCGCCCCCCTCTGGTGTTCTCTGGAGGCAGGCGAACCCACGACGAGAGGGATGCGACATGGTGTCGATCAACAAGAAGGCGGCCAGCGTGGCGGCGGTCGGTGCCGCAGCGGCCGTCATCGGGCTCGGCGTCTCCCAGGTGGCGCGCGCCGACGACGCGACGACGACCAGCACGACCACCCCGACACCGACGGTGACCTCGACCCAGGGCGACCCGAACAAGGGCACGACCGACGGCACGACACCAGGCAACGGCAAGGGCTGGGGTCCCGGCGGTCGGCACGGCGGACCGGGCGGGCCGGACGGACCGGGCGGGCCGGGCCTCGGCGTCGGCCGCGGCGCCGACCTCTCCGACCTGGCCACCAAGCTCGGGGTCGACGAGACGAAGCTCAAGGACGCCCTCAAGGCGGTGCGTGACGAGATCCGCGCCGCGCGCACCCCTGGTCAGGCCCGACCCGACTTCTCGGCGCTGCAGGACGAGGTCGCCACCAAGCTCGCCGCCAAGCTCGGCATCGACGCCGCCAAGGTCAAGACGGCCATCGCCGACCTGCGCGCAGCCCACGAGGCCGACGAGCAGAAGGCGTTCGACGACCGGCTCGCCCAGGCGGTCAAGGACGGCAAGCTGACTCAGGCCGAGGCGGACGCGGTGAAGAAGGCGGCGAAGGCCGGGATCATCGACATGCACGACGGGATGCACGACGGGCCGCGCTGACACGGACGCCGTTCATCACGGGCGCCACCCGTCGACGTGGAGGTCGGTCGGGTGGCGTCGCAGCACTCAGTCGGTGCCCAGACGGGCTCGGAGCGCCGGCACGACGTGGTTGCGCAGCAGGGGCGCCAGGTCGCCGGGGAGCTCGTTGTCGAGCCCGAGCCAGCGCTGCTCCGCGATCTCGGCGAGGGGCGTCGGCGCGTGGTCGGGGTCGAGGTCCGCGACGAAGACCGTCGCGTCCACCCACGAGTCCTCCTCGTTGGCCGCGACGTCGTGGAACCGGCCGAGCGGCAGCCCCATCCCGGCCACGTCGAGCCCGACCTCCTCCATGACCTCGCGATCGGCTGCCTCGCGGGCGCTCTCCCCCGGGTCGATCTTGCCGCCGGGGAGCATGAACCGCTGGGAACCGGCCTTGCGGACGGTCAGGAGCTGACGGTCGCGCACGAGGCAGAATGCGGCCGTGACAAAGGTCGTCATGCGTTTCTCCTATGTCAAGCCGCTGCCGTGAGGCAAGGGGCTTGACGGTTGTGGTGGTCGGCGGTCAGGAGGTTGAAGACGGTTCGTGCGAGGCGTCGTTTGAGGCAGCGGAGGGCTT
>NZ_JBTJJV010000024.1:0-28989 GCF_054456855.1 Terrabacter sp. AAH1
CGGAGATCACCCGCGTCGAGCAGCTGCTCAACACCCGCCCCCGAGCCACCCTCGGATTCCACACCCCGGCCGTTAGGCTCAACGAACTACTCAACGTTGCGCAGACGGGTTGAGACCGCCCCTCGTCGAGTGCCCTTGGCTTCAGGTCGAGTGCCCACTTCCCGACGCCCACCTCAGGTCGAGTGCCCACTTCCCGGCGTCGCGGATAGCGTGACCGTGAGAGACCGCGCACCGAGCACCCCGGAGTGACCGTGACCGACGAGCCGCGCCCCCGCGCCCAACGCCGACGAGACACCGAGACCCGGCTGACCGAGGACGTCGACCTCTGGGTCGCGACCGCCTCGGCCGACGGGACGCCGTACCTCGTTCCGCTCTCCTTCGACTGGGACGGCGAGGTGCTGCTCGTCGCGACGCCGACCGACAGCCCGACCGGCCGCAACCTCGCGGCCGGCCGCACGGTGCGCCTGGGCCTCGGCGAGACCCGCGACGTCACGATGGTCGACGGTGACGTCGAGGTGCTCGAGATCGGCGAGCTGGGGCAGCAGGAGGGTGACCGGTTCGCCGCGCGCACCGGCTTCGACCCGCGGCAGCTTTCCACGTCGTACCGTTGGTTTCGCATCGCGCCCCGGCGCGTGCAGGCCTGGCGTGAAGCCGACGAGCTCGCCGGGCGCGACCTCATGCGGGACGGCCGCTGGCTGGTCTGACGCCCCGGCGACCCGGACGGACTTCGATGCCCACCACTGACGATGGAGACACGATGAGCAAGGCCAGCCAGACCGCCACCGAGACGTCCGAGCGCCACGTCGCCGACAGCCACGACCTGATCCGCGTGCAGGGGGCGCGCGAGAACAACCTCAAGGACGTGAGCGTCGAGATCCCGAAGCGCCGGCTCACCGTCTTCACCGGGGTGTCCGGCTCCGGCAAGAGCTCGCTCGTCTTCGACACCATCGCGGCCGACTCGCAGCGCATGATCAACGAGACCTACAGCGCCTTCGTGCAGGGCTTCATGCCGAACCTCGCGCGGCCCGACGTCGACGTGCTCGAGGGGCTGACGACGGCGATCATCGTCGACCAGGAGCGCATGGGCGCCAACCCGCGCTCGACCGTCGGCACGGCCACGGACGCCAACGCGATGCTGCGCATCCTCTTCAGCCGCCTCGGTCAGCCGCACGTCGGCCCGCCCACGGCGTACTCCTTCAACGTGCCCACCCGCAAGGCGAGTGGCGTCATGTCCACCGACAAGGGTGGGCGGGTCTCGAAGGCCGTCGTGCGCGAGGCCGTCTACCTCGGCGGCATGTGCCCGCGGTGCGAGGGCATGGGCCACGTCAGCGACATCGACCGGACCGCCCTCTACGACGAGACGAAGTCGCTGAGCGACGGGGCCCTGACCGTCCCCGGCTACTCGATGGACGGGTGGTACGGCCGGCTCTTCGAGGGCGTCGGGCTGCCCATGGACACCCCGATCGAGAAGTTCACCAAGAGGCAGCTCGACACGATGCTCTACGCCGAGCCGACCAAGATCAAGGTCGAGGGCGTCAACCTCACCTTCGAGGGGATCATCCCCAAGATCCAGAAGTCGATGCTGTCCAAGGACCCCGAGGCCATGCAGCCGCACGTGCGCCGGTTCGTCGAGCGCGCCGTGACGTTCCAGACCTGTCCCGAGTGCGACGGGACCCGCCTGACGCCCGAGGCTCGCTCGTCCAAGATCGCGGGCAAGAGCATCGCCGACCTGTGCTCCATGCAGATCAGCGACCTCGCCGAGTGGCTGCGCGACCTCGACGAGCCCTCCGTCGCGCCGCTGCTGACGTCGCTGCGCCACAGCCTCGACTCGTTCGTCGAGATCGGGCTCGGCTACCTCTCGCTCGAGCGACCCGCCGGCACCCTGTCGGGCGGAGAAGCGCAGCGCACCAAGATGATCCGTCATCTCGGCAGCTCGCTCACCGACGTCACCTACGTCTTCGACGAGCCGACGATCGGGCTGCACCCGCACGACATCGCCCAGATGAACGGCCTGCTCCTGCGGCTGCGCGACAAGGGCAACACCGTGCTCGTCGTCGAGCACAAGCCCGAGACCATCGCCATCGCCGACCACGTCGTCGACCTCGGCCCGGCAGCCGGCACAGGCGGCGGCCAGATCGTCTTCGAGGGCACGGTCGAGGACCTGCGCGCCAGCGACACCGTCACGGGACGCCATCTCGACGACCGCGCCACCTTGAGGTCGACGGTGCGCACACCCACCGGCACCCTCGAGGTGCGCGGCGCCGACACCAACAACCTTCGCGACGTCGACGTCGACATCCCTCTCGGGGTGCTCGTCGTGCTAACCGGCGTGGCCGGCTCGGGCAAGAGCTCGCTGGTGCGTGGCTCCGTCGAGGGCCGCGAGGGCGTCGTCACGATCGACCAGGCCGCGATCAAGGGATCGCGCCGCAGCAACCCGGCGACCTACACCGACCTGCTCGAACCGATCCGCAAGGCGTTCGCCAAGGCCAACGGGGTCAAGCCTGCGCTCTTCAGCTCCAACTCCGAGGGGGCGTGCCCGACCTGCAACGGCGCCGGAGTCATCTTCACCGAGCTCGGGGTCATGGCCACCGTCGAGTCGCCGTGCGAGGACTGCGAGGGCCGGCGGTTCCAGGCGGCCGTGCTGGAGTACGAGCTCGGCGGCAAGAACATCGCCGAGGTGCTCGCCATGCCGGTGTCGGAGGCGCACGCCTTCTTCAGCGAGGGCGAGGCCAAGGTTCCGGCTGCCGCTACCATCCTCGGCCGCCTCGAGGACGTCGGCCTCGGCTACCTCAGCCTCGGCCAGCCGCTGACGACGCTCTCGGGCGGCGAGCGGCAGCGGCTCAAGCTCGCCACCCACCTCGGTGAGAAGGGCGGCACCTACGTCCTCGACGAGCCGACGACCGGCCTGCACCTGGCCGACGTCGAGCAGCTGCTCGGGCTGCTCGACCGTCTCGTCGACTCGGGCAAGTCGGTCATCGTCATCGAGCACCACCAGGCCGTCATGGCCCACGCCGACTGGATCATCGACCTCGGCCCGGGCGCCGGCCACGACGGCGGCACGGTCGTGTTCGAGGGAACCCCGGCCGACCTGGTGGCCGCCCGCTCGACGCTCACGGGCAAGCACCTCGCCGCCTACGTCGGCGCCTAGGTGTACCCGGCCATCAGGTTGGTAGCAGCCGGCTGGTTGGTGGTTTGCCTCCGAGGGCGCTGTGGCGTCGTTCAGTGTTGTAGTGCTCAAGCCAGGGCGCAAGGGCGGCAGCGCGGTCCTCGTTGGTGGTGAAGGCTTTGCGGTAGGCCCACTCGGTGGCCAGGGTTCGGTTGAAGCGCTCGACCTTGCCGTTCTGCCACGGGCAGTGGGGCTTGATGAACTTCTGGGTCGCACCCAGCTGAGCGCATATCCGTTTGATGTCGGCGCCGTAGCGGTAGGCGAAGGCGTTGTCCGTCATCACTCGTTCGATCCGGTCGATGCCCTTGCCCGCGAAGTAGGCCGCGGCCCGTTCGAGGAAGCCGGCACAGGTCGCGCTGCGCTCGTCGGGAAGGATTTCGGAGTAGGCCAGCCGGGAGTGGTCGTCGACGAGTGAGTGGACGTAGTCGTAGCCGACGGGCGTCTTGTCTGGGCGGCTCTGGTGGTTGGTGCGGGTCTGACCGCGGGCACGCCAGCCGCCGCCGTCGGGGATCTTGCCCAGTTTCTTGACGTCCATGTGGACCAGCTCGCCGGGCCGCTCACGTTCGTAGCGGATCGCGGTCTGTTTCGAGGACCGGATCACCTCACCGGTCATCGGGTCACACTCACGCAGGTAGGGCACCTGGTGGCGGCGCAGGATCCGGGACACGGTCCGGGCCGGCACCCCGAGCCTCGGGCCAAGCACGTCCGGGCCTTCGCGATGCTGCGCCCTGGCGGCCAGGACCTGCTGCTCGACCTGGTCGCTGGTCTTGCCGGGCATCGCGTGTGGGCGCGAGGAGCGCGTGACCAGACCGCGCTCACCTTCGGCGGCGTGGCGCTCGATACACGTCTTCACGCACTTGCGAGAGACCCCCATCGCTGCCGCGATGTGGGCTTGTTTCCAGCCGGCCTGGTGGCGCTGGACGATCAGCCGGCGACCGTGAACGGTCAGGCGAGCACTACCGTGGGACACGAGAACCTCCGGGTTGGAGTGGGCCTTAGACAAGCCACATCCCATCCGGAGGTTCTCGTTTGCTCAGCCAGGCACGCCGTTACCAACGTCCTGACCGGGTACACCTAGGACGCCGACGCAGGCGCCGGTTCAGTCGATCGAGCCGCCGATCACCGCGTCGACCGCGGCCAGGGCGGCAGGGTCTCCGTCGCGCGCGATCTCGCCCTCGGCGGGGCGGTTCCAGAGCCAGCAGTCGAGGTCGGCGGCCGACCCGCAGATCTCGGCGGCCGCCGTCTCGTCGGGCCCGTCGACCACGAGGAAGCGCTGGGTGTCGATGGCGTCGCCGTCGCCGTCGGTCCCGGTGATGCGCACGGGGGTCACGGTCCAGGCGTGCATCGCGTCGACCGTCGCGATCGTCACGGCGGGGCCTGTCGGCGCGTGCGTCAGGCCGGGCTCGGGCTCGTAGCCGCGCATGATCCGCAGTGCCTCGTCGACACCGTCAGCGGCGAGCCGGCAGTCGAGGGGTGTGCGGTCGCCGACGGTGAGCTCGGCGTCGAGGCGGTGGATCATCGCCTCGTGGGCCTGCCGGCGCCGGATGTAGCCCGCGGTCTTGTCGTCGGCCCACATCCACAGCGGGGTCTCGGGAGGCAGCTCGGACAGGAGGCGGTGGAGGCGTTCGCTCGACCGGTCGTAGAAGGCGAGCAGGCCGGCACGGTCGGCAGGGCGCTCCTCGCGGTCGGAGTCCATCGCGTCGAGCTCGGCCGGGTCGGTGAGACCCCGTTCGGCGATCTCGCCCCAGAACCACTGCACCTCGGCGAGGTGCCAGAGCAGGTCGTCGGCGTCCCAGTCGGGGCAGGTCGGCACACGCACGTCGGCGGGCGCCTCGGCGAGGGCGGCGCGGAACCGCGCCGAGTCGGCCGCGAGATGGTCGAGGAAGGGAAGGGGGCCACCTGAGCGGCTGGACGGCATACGGGAATCTCCTTGGTGTCAGCGGACGCCGGCTACACGGAACTGCACCGAGATGCGTGGTCCCATGGGGTCGGACGTCTTGGGCACCGAATGGTCCCACGTGCGCTGGCACGAGCCACCCATCACCACGAGGTCACCATGTCCGAGGGGGTAGCGCAAGCTCTTTGTCGTCGACCCGGGGATGGCTCCGCCGTCGCGCGGGCGCAGCGCCAAGGTGCGGGGCGACCCCAGTGACAGGATCGCGATCATCGTGTCGCTGTCGCGCGACCGGCCGATGCGGTCGCCGTGCCAGGCGACGCTGTCGCGGCCGTCGCGGTAGAGGCACAGCCCGGCGGTGACGAACGGCTCGCCGAGCTCGGCGGCGTAGTGCGCGCTGAGGGCGTCGCGCGCCTCGTCGAGCAGCGGGTGGGGGAGCTGCTCGCCGCCGGCGTAGAACTTGGTCAGTCTCGGCACGTCGACCACGGAGTCGTACATCTGTCGCCGCTCGGCGTGCCAGGGGACGTCGCGCAGCAGGGCGGTGAAGAGCTCGTCACCGGCGGCGAGCCAGCCCGGGCGCACGTCGACCCACGCGCCGCGCGCGAGGTGGTGGCGGGTGAGTCCGGTGCCGACGGCCCGCAGCGTCATCGCGTCGCTGAGGTCGAGCAGCGAACCCTGGAGAGCGAGGTCCATGCCCCCACGATAACCCGAAACCTCGAACGCGTGTTCGACTGACGCGGTCTGTCTCGAGCGCCTTCGCCGTGCTTTCCGGAGGCGACGGCGCGTGCGGTGCGGCGCACCACGGGCGGCGGGGGAGAATGGCCGCATGCCCCTCTACCGTGACGAGGCGATCGTCCTGCGCACCCACAAGCTGGGTGAGGCCGACCGCATCATCACGATGCTCACGCGCACGCGCGGGCGGGTGCGCGCGGTGGCCAAGGGCGTACGCCGCACGAAGTCGCGCTTCGGGTCGCGGCTCGAGCCCGGCATGGTCGTCGACGTCCAGTGCTACGAGGGTCGCAACCTCGACACCGTCACCCAGGTCGAGACTCTCGCCCCCTACGGCAACGCGATCGCCCGCGACTACACCGCCTACACGTGCGCGACCTCGATGCTCGAGACCGCGCTCCAGCTCACCGAGGAGCACGAGCCGCAGACCCAGCAGTACCTGCTCCTCGCCGGTGCGTTGCGGTCGCTCGCCGAGCGGGCGCACGACCCGGGGCTCGTCCTCGACGCCTACCTGCTGCGCTCGCTCGCCGTCGCCGGCTGGGCGCCGAGCTTCGTCGACTGCGCGCGCTGCGGCGCGAGCGGGCCGCACCGTGCCTTCAACGTGCAGTCGGGCGGGGCCGTCTGTTCCGTATGCCGTCCGCCCGGGTCGAGCGCACCCGCGCCCGAGACCTTCGAGCTGCTCGCCTCCCTGCTCGCCGGCGACTGGGAGGTTGCCGACGCGAGCGACGAACGGCATCGTCGTCAGGGCAACGGCATGGTCTCCGCCTTTCTGCAGTGGCACATCGAGCGTGGTCTGCGTTCGCTGCGCCTGGTCGAGCGTGCCTGAGCCGCAATCGAACCCGACTTCACCGATCCGGAGACCCATGTACGCCAAGCCGTTCCCGCACCCGTCCGGCGCCACGCCGCCCTCGATCCCCGCCGAGCTGCTCCCCAAGCACGTGGCGATCGTCATGGACGGCAACGGACGGTGGGCCAACCAGCGGGGGCTGCCGCGCACCAAGGGCCACGAGGCGGGGGAGGCGTCGCTGCTCGACGTCGTCGCTGGGGCCGTCGAGGTCGGCGTCACGCACCTGTCGGCATACGCGTTCTCGACGGAGAACTGGCGCCGGTCGCCCGAGGAGGTGCGCTTCCTCATGGGATTCAACCGCGACGTCATCCGGCGCCGCCGCGACCAGCTGCACGAGTGGGGCGTGCGCATGCGCTGGGTCGGACGCGCGCCGCGGCTCTGGCGGTCGGTCATCAAGGAGCTCGAGGTCGCCCAGGAGCTGACCCAGCACAACACGGGGCTGACCCTCTACTTCTGCGTGAACTACGGCGGACGTGCCGAGATCGCCGATGCCGTGCAGCGAATCGCTCATGACGTCAAGGGCGGTCGGCTGCGCCCGGGGTCCGTCGACGAGAAGACCATCAAGAAGTACCTCGACGAGCCGACGATGCCCGACGTCGACCTCTTCGTGAGGTCGTCGGGGGAGCAGCGCACGTCGAACTTCCTGTTGTGGCAGTCGGCCTACGCCGAGATGGTCTTCCAGAACCGTCTCTGGCCCGACTACGACCGGCGCGACCTGTGGGCCGCCATCGAGGAGTACGTCGCCCGTGACCGCCGCTACGGCGGCGCCGTCGACACCCCCACGACCGCCTAGCGACGTCGGGAACTGGGCACTCGACTGGGACTTCTCGTCGAGTGCTCAGTTTCCTACGGTGGCGCAGTCGGCGCAGGTGCCGAAGATCTCGAGGGTGTGCGTGACGTCGCGGAACCCGTGGTCCTCTGCGACCTTGTCGGCCCACCGTTCGACGGCGGGACCCTCGACCTCGACGGTGCGACCGCACGCACGACACACGAGATGGTGGTGGTGGTGTGTCGAGCAGGCGCGGTAGACCGCCTCGCCGTCGTCGGTGCGCAGGACGTCGACCGTGCCCGCGTCGACCATGGCCTGGAGGGTCCGGTAGACCGTGGCGAGGCCCACGCCCGCGCCTGCCTCGCGCAGCCGGGCGTGCACGGTCTGCGCCGAGGTGAAGTCGTCGGACTTCTCGAGCAGGTCTGCGACAGCGGCCTGCTGGCGGGTCGGCTTGCGAGTGGTGCTGCTGCTCCGGTCGGTCATGGCCTCGTCCCTGTCGTCGGTGCGATCGTGTCGGACGTTGTGACGCCGTCGCGGGCGGCCAGGCTGTCCTCGTGGTGGTGCACTCCGTGCTCGTCGTAGTGGCCCTCGTGCGCTGCGTGGAGGTGGCCGTCATGGACGTAGTCGACGTGGTCGCCGTGCGGCACGGCCGGGTGCCCGCACTCCGCCCCGTGCTCGTGCTCGTGCCGTTCCGCGACGTCATGGCGGCGTCCGCCGACCCGGGCCAGGATGCCGGTGACGAGTGCCGTGACGACGAAGAGCCCGACCGCGAGCAGCACGATGGTGCCGCCGGACGGGGTGTTGAGCGGGTAGGAGAGGGCGACGCCGCCGACGGACGACACCAGGCCGAACCCGATGGCCCAGCGCAGCCCGCTGCTGAACGACCTCGCGACGAGCTGGCTCGCGGCGTTGGGCACGATCATCAGGGCGCTGATGAGCAGCAGCCCGACGACACGCATGGCGACGACGACCGTGGTCGCCGTGAGCACGGCCAGCACGATGTTGAGGGGCAGCACCGGGATGCCGACCGCTCGCGCGTACTCCTCGTCGTTGGCGACGGCGAAGAGGCGGGGGCGCAGCACCCACGTGGTGACGGCGATGAGAAGGGCCAGACCGGCGAAGAGGTAGAGGTCGCCGCGCTGCGTGGTGAGGATCGACCCGAAGAGGTACTTCATGAGGTTCGCCGGGGTGCCGTCAGGTGACTTGCTGATGATGACGACGCCGCCGGCGATGCCACCGTAGAAGATCACGGCGAGCGCGACGTCGCCGTTGGTCCGGCCCCGGGTGCGCAGCAGCTCGATGACGACGGCCGCGACGAGCGCCGCCACGAGCGCCGTGAGCACCGGTGCGGACCCGGTGACGAGACCGATGGCGACACCCGCGAGCGCGACGTGGCCCATCCCGTCCCCGATGAGCGAGAGCCGGCGCTGCACGAGGAAGATGCCCACCATCGGGGCGACGGTGCCGACGAGCAGCGCGGCGACGAGCGCCCGCTGCATGAAGTCGACCGTGAGCAGGTCGGTCATGGCCGCAGCCCTTCGGGGTGGGTCGCGTCGAGCGGGCCGTGCGCCAGCGACGCGTGCCCGTCGAGCTCGTGGTCGTGGTGGTGGCTGTCATGGTCGTGGTGCACGTGGTCGCGGGCGTGGGCGTACTCCTGCGGCGTGCCGTCGAACCGGATGTGCCCGCCGTCGACGACGACGATCCGGCTGAGCAGCCGCTCGAGGGGGCCGAGCTCGTGGGTGACGATCACCATCGTCACGTCGCGCTCGACCAGGCGCTCGAGCACGTCGGCCAGCACGTGCTGGCTCGCGGCGTCGACGCCCGCGGTCGGCTCGTCCATGATCAGGATGTCCGGCTCGGCGGCGAGTGCACGTGCGATGAGGACGCGGCGCTGCTGCCCGCCGGAGAGGGTGCTCACCTCGGTGGTGGCGCGGTCGGCGAGACCGACGACCTCGAGCGAGCGGGCCACGACCTGGCGGTCGGCCGCGCGGAGCCGCCCGAGCCAGCCCATGCGGGCCAGGCGGCCCGTCGACACGATCTCCTCGGCGGTCGCCCGCACCGACGCCGACAACGTATGCCGTTGGGGCACGTAGCCGATGCGCGCGCGGTCGTGGAACTCGGCGCTGTCGACGCCGAAGAGGCTGACCGTACCGGATGTGCGCTCGTTGAGGCCGAGCACGCCCTTCATCAGGGTGGACTTGCCGGAGCCGTTGGGGCCGACGATGGCCACGATCTCGCCGCTGCGGATCGTCAGGTCGACGTCGGTCAGCACGGGCCGGTCGCCGTAGCCGAAGCCGGCGCCGCGGAGGGCCACGACGGCGTCAGGGGCCGCCGGGCCGTCGGGCAGGAGCTGAGCGGACCTCATGAGCACCCCTGTCCTTCGCGCAGTGTCGCGAGGTTGCTGCGCATGACCTCGAAGTAGTCCGTGCCGCGCGTGGCGGAGGTGATGCCCTCGATCGGGTCGAGCGTCGCGACCTTGGCCCCGGTGGACTCGGCGACCGTCTGCGCGAAGTGCGGTTCGACGAGCGTCTCCTGGTAGATCGTGGTGACGCCCGCAGACGACACGAGGTCGGAGACGGCCTTGAGGGCGCTGGCGCTCGGCTCGGCCTCGGGGGAGATGCCGGTGATGCCCTGCTGGTGGAGGCCGTAGCGGGCCGCCAGGTAGCCGAAGGCGCCGTGGCTGGTGACGAGCTGCTCGGTGCGGCAGTGCGCGAGGCCGGCCCGCAGCTCGTCGTCGAGCTGCGACAGCTTCTCGACGAAGGCTGCGGTGTTGCGCGCGTAGGTCGAGGACCTGGACGGGTCGTCCTTCGACAGGCGCGCGCTGATGGCCTCGGCGACGGCGGCGTAGCGAGTGGGGTCGAGCCAGAAGTGCGGGTCGTCGGCGCCGTGACCGTGGTCGTCGTGCTCCTCGGCCGACTCGCCCTCGTGCTCGTCGGGACTGGCCGGGACGAGCTTCGCCGCGTCGGCCACGTCGAGCACCTTCGCTCCGTCGACGAGCCCGACGGCCTCGTCGACCGCCGGCTGGAACCCGTCGGCGTAGACGACGAGCCTCGCCTTGGTCATGCCGCCGATGTCCTGGGGCGCGAGCTCGAGGTCGTGCGGCTCGGCCCCGGGCCGGGTCAGCACCGTGACCTCGGCCGCGTCGCCGACCACCTGCTGGGTCGCGAACTGGATCGGGTAGAACGACGTCACGATGGGGGAGTCGGGCTCGCTCGACGGGGACCCGGCGCTGCAGGCGCCGAGGGCGAGGGTGGCCGTGACGGCGAGAGCCGCCAGGTTGGCCGGGGCGCCGACGCGCCGGCGGGGACGTGGAAGGGGATGCCTCACGGGAACCATCGTCACCTAAAATGAGAATGATTGTCAAAATCGAGATGCCGGTTGCGCCGCCGCGCCCGCGCGCAGGCGCGCAGGCGCGCAGCCCGCGTGTCAGGCGCCGGGCACGATCCTCACCACGGCGACGGCGACGGCCAGCACGAGCACCGCAGTGCGCATCAGCCGCTCCGACAGCGCCAGCCGCTGCCACGTGAGGAAGAGCAGCCACCCCACGAACGCGGCCACGACGAGGAAGGCGATGCCGGCCCATGGACGCGGCGCGAGGACGCCGACGGCCAGCAGGGCGAAGAGGACGCCGATCGCCACGGGCCGCGGCACGGCGTTCATCCGCTCGACCCAGGGGGCCGACGCGTGCTCGACTCGGGAACGGAAGCTCAAGGACACCTGACGAGCGTAGGGGACGCGGCGGCATACGCAGGACACGTGGTAAACCGACCGGCGCCGGCCCGATAACCTGTCCCGCATGGCCAAGCAGACATCCATCGTGGACACCGTCGTCAGCCTCTGCAAGCGCAGGGGCTTCGTCTTCCCGAGCGGTGAGATCTACGGAGGCACCCGGTCTGCCTGGGACTACGGCCCCCTCGGCGTCGAGCTCAAGGAGAACATCCGGCGCCAGTGGTGGAAGTCGATGGTGACCGGCCGTGACGACGTCGTCGGCCTCGACTCCTCGATCATCCTGCCGCGCGAGACCTGGGTCGCCTCCGGCCACGTCGGTACGTTCACCGACCCGCTCGTCGAGTGCCTCAACTGCCACAAGCGCCGCCGCCAGGACCACCTGCAGGAGGCACTCGCGGAGAAGAAGGGCATCGCCGACCCCGACTCGATCCCGATGACCGACATCGTGTGCCCCGACTGCGGCACCAAGGGCCGGTGGACCGAGCCGCGCGACTTCCAGATGATGCTCAAGACCCACCTCGGCGTCATCGAGGACGAGTCGGGCCTGCACTACCTGCGCCCCGAGACCGCCCAGGGCATCTTCGTCAACTTCAACAACGTCATGCAGGCCTCGCGCAAGAAGCCGCCGTTCGGCATCGCCCAGACCGGCAAGAGCTTCCGCAACGAGATCACGCCCGGCAACTTCATCTTCCGCACGCGCGAGTTCGAGCAGATGGAAATGGAGTTCTTCGTCAAGCCGGGCGAGGACGCCGAGTGGCACCAGTACTGGATCGACGAGCGCACCCGGTGGTACACCGACCTCGGCATCAACCCCGACAACCTGCGCCACTTCGAGCACCCGCTCGACAAGCTGTCGCACTACTCGACCCGCACCGTCGACATCGAGTACCGCTTCAGGTTCGCCGGCTCCGAGTGGGGCGAGCTCGAGGGCATCGCCAACCGCACCGACTTCGACCTGTCGACGCACACGAAGCACTCGGGCACCGACCTCGTCTACTTCGACCAGACGACCGGCGAGAAGTACACCCCGTACGTCATCGAGCCGGCAGCCGGCCTGTCCCGCTCGCTCATGACCTTCCTCGTCGACGCCTACGCCGAGGACGAGGCGCCCAACACCAAGGGCGGTGTCGACAAGCGCGTCGTGCTGCGTCTCGACCCCCGCCTGTCGCCGGTCAAGGCTGCCGTGCTGCCACTCTCGCGCAACGCCGACCTGTCGCCCAAGGCGCGTGACCTCGCCGCCACGCTGCGCAAGCACTGGAACATCGACTTCGACGATGCCGGTGCCATCGGCAAGCGCTACCGCCGCCAGGACGAGATCGGCACGCCGTTCTGCATCACGGTCGACTTCGACACGCTCGACGACCACGCGGTGACCATCCGCGAGCGCGACACCATGGCGCAGGAGCGCATCGCCCTCGACCAGGTCGAGGGCTACCTGGCGCAGCGCCTCGTCGGCTGCTGAGCCCTCCCGTCCGACCACGTATGCCGTCCGCCCACCTCGGGCGGGCGGCATACGTGCGTCTTGCCCGCAACACACCCGCCAACGGTCAACGCGCGACGGCTGCAACCAGCGCCGGCTGACCGTTTCCGGGTGTGTTGCGCAAGGGCTGCGTCAGCGGGGGTGCAGGGCGAACCGGGCAGGGGGGCGGGGTGGGTCAGCCCGGGGTGCGGCCGGTGGCGACGGGCCGGGACGGGTCGCGGATCCACTCGCTCCACGACCCGGGGTAGAGCACGGTGTCGACACCGAGCTCGGCGAGCGCGAGCATCTCGTGGGCCGCGGTGACGCCGGAGCCGCAGTAGACGCCGACGGGGCCGCTGCCGGTGGCGGCGCCGCCGGTCACCCGCGACCAGTGCTCGGCGAGGTCGCGGCGGAACGTCCCGTCAGCGGTGACCCATTCGGTCGTGGGGCTGCTGACGGCCCCGGGGATGTGGCCGGCCACGGGGTCGATCGGCTCGGTCTCGCCGGCGTAGCGCTCGAGCGCGCGGGCGTCCAGGAGCAGTCCCTCGCGCGCGAGCACCGCAGCCGACGAGGCGTCGAGCGTCGGCAGCTGTCCGGGGCGCACGACGACGTCCCCGCTGCGGTCGTGCGGCTCGTCCGTCGAGACCGGCAGGCCGGCGGCGACCCACGCGGCCCAGCCGCCGTCGAGCACGCGGACGTCGTCGATGCCGAGCCAGCGCAGCACCCACCAGGCCCGCGCGGCTGCATACGAGTCCTTGGCGTCGTAGGCGACCACGCGGCTGCGCTGGGTGATGCCCGCTCGCCGCAGCGCCGTCTGCACGACCCCGGGGTCGGGCAGCGGGTGCCGGCCACCCTCGCCGGCGGGCGCCGCGAGCTCGGTGTCGAGGTCGACGAAGAACGCTCCCGGCACGTGGCCCGCCTCGTAGTCCTGCCGGCCGGCGGGCGTGTTCGCCGTCGTGAGCGCCCAGCGGACGTCGAGCACGACGACGTCCTCGATCTCGTGGGCGAGGTCGGTGGCGGTGATGAGGTGGGTCACCCGGCCATCGTGGCATCCTCGCCCTGTGCCCGCTCACCTGGTCCTCGTGCACGGCTCGCGCCTGTCCAGCGCCCAGTGGGCACCCCAGCTCCCGCTGCTGCGCGGCCACGTCGGCCTGACCCTCGTCGACCTGCCGGGCCACGGCGCGCGCACCGACGAGATCTTCACGATGCACCGGTGCGTCGAGGTCATCGGCGAGGCCGTGGACTCGGCAGCGGCGCACGGTGACCCCGTCGTGCTCGTCGGGCACTCGCTCGGCGGCTTCGCCGCGATGGCGTATGCCGCTGCCCGTCCCGACACGCTGGCCGGTCTCGTGCTGGCCGGGTCGAGCGCGACACCGACCGGTCCTGGTGCGGCCGTCTACCGCGGGGTCGCGGCCCTGACCGACCGCCTCGGCCCGGAGCGGATGACCCGCGTCAACGACCGCGTGCTGCACCGGCTCTACCCGGCCGAGCGCATCGACCCGGTCATCGCGGGTGGCTACTTCTTCGCGCCGACGCCCGCCGCCTGGCGCGAGGTCATGGACCACTGCCGTCCCTCGATGCTGCACGCCGTGCGCTGCCCGGTGCTGCTGCTCAACGGGCAGTTCGACCAGTTCCGGTTGGGCGTTCGGGCCTACCTCAGGGCGTGCCCGACGGCCCGTGCCGAGACGATCCGGCGGGCGAGCCACCTGTCCAACCTCGACCAGCCGGAGGCCTTCGCCGCGGCCCTGCTGCGCTTCGCCCGTGAGGTCGCCGATTCGGCTCACCGCGCCTGATCGGGGACAATCGGGCACGTGACCGACGTGCTGACCCCTGTGACCGAGCCGACGGGTGCGGTGCTGCCGCCCCTGCGCATCGGGCGACACGTCATCGAGTCGCCCGTCGTCCTGGCCCCGATGGCCGGCATCACCAACCGGGCCTTCCGGCGCCTGTGCCGCGAGTACGGCAACGAGGGCACGGCGCTCGCGCCGACGCGCGGTGCCTCGGGGGCCACGAGCCTCTACGTGAGCGAGATGATCACGAGCCGGGCGCTCGTCGAGCGCACACCCGAGTCGATGCGCCTCATCGAGCACGACCCCGACGAGAACCCCCGCTCGATCCAGCTCTACAGCGTCGACCCGGCCACGGCCCGGGCGGCCGCGCGCATGCTCGTCACCGAGGACCGCGCCGACCACATCGACCTCAACTTCGGCTGCCCCGTCCCCAAGGTCACCCGCAAGGGCGGCGGCTCGGCGCTGCCGTGGAAGAAGGAGCTCTTCAAGCGGATCGTCGGCGCGGTCGTCGAAGAGGGTGCGAAGCGCGACATCCCCGTCACCGTGAAGATGCGCAAGGGCATCGACGACGAGCACCTGACCTACCTCGACGCCGGTCTCACGGCCGAGGCCGAGGGCGTCGCCGCGGTCGCGCTGCACGGCCGCACCGCCGCGCAGGCCTACTCCGGCACGGCCGACTGGTCCGCGATCAAGCTGCTCAAGGAGACCGTCACGACCGTGCCGGTGCTCGGCAACGGCGACATCTGGTCGGCCGAGGACGCGCTGCGGATGGTCGCCGAGACCGGCTGCGACGGGGTCGTCGTCGGTCGCGGCTGCCTGGGTCGCCCGTGGCTCTTCACCGACCTCGCGGCGGCGTTCGCCGGCACGTCGGCGCGGGTGACCCCGACGCTGGGCCAGGTGGCCGACACTCTGCGCACGCACACGGCATACCTCGTCGACTTCTACGGCGAGGAGGAGCGCGCCTGCCGCGACATCCGCAAGCACATCGCCTGGTACCTCAAGGGGTTTCCGGCCGGCTCGACGATCCGCAACTCGCTCGCGCTCGTCGACTCGATGGCCTCGCTCGACGCGCTGCTGGCGACGCTCGACCCCGACGCGCCGTGGCCGGGCGACGCCGCCGAGGGCCAGCGCGGACGCGCCGGGTCGTCCCGCACCGTGGCGCTGCCCGACCGCTGGCTCGAGTCGCGCGAGCTCTCCGAGGAGCACGAGCGCACCATCGCCGAGGCCGAGCTGTCGGTCAGCGGCGGTTGAGGCTCACTTCAGCCAGACGCTGAGCGGGCCGAGACGCTCGCAGCCCGCGGCGACGGCGGCGTCGACGCCCGCTCCGGCCTCCCAGCCGACCAGAGGTATGCCGTTCGTGATCGTCCGCGCCGCAGCGGCTGCGGCGGCCCAGGCGCGTTCGTCGTCGCCGTCGTGCGTGAAGACGTTGCCGAGCCCGGCGACGCCCTCCGTGACGTTGACGACCGCCCCGGCGACCAGTGGGGAGTCCGCGTCGCCGGACGCGTGCCCGGCAAGGACGTGCACCCCCGGCACCTCGAGCAGCGAGGGGCGCAGGATCGCCTCCGCCTCGGGGTCGCTCGCCCAGGCCCGGACCCAGGCAGCCATGTCACTCGCCGTCCCGACGCGCCGCCACGTGGGGCCGGCGGGGGCGAGCCGCACGGACGGGTCGAGCCAGACCCACTCACCGACGACGAGGCGGGCGAAGTCCTCCATCGACAGGTCGAGCCGCGACCAGGAGTCCTTGACCGAGCAGCCGTCGGAGTCGTCGACGCGGGCGAGCACGTCGTACTCGCCGACAGTGGGGGAGAGGGTCACGGCGTCGGGGTAGTAGGGCGGGGTCCGGGTGGCAGCGGTCCACGCATCGGCGTCCGTCGCCGTGACGACGCCGTGCGAGCGGGCCACGGCGTCGCACCACAGGGCGTTGTTGCGGGCGGCGAGGACGATGCGGTCGGTCACGTCTGTCACACCGGTGATCCTCCCAGCGTCGGCGGTGGCTGGCAGGATCGGGGCATGCGAGAGGGTGGGTCCGCCGAGCGCCCGGCGACGTTCTTCGACGACGCCGACGACTTCCGCGCCTGGCTCGAGGCCAACCACGACACCGCGACCGAGCTGTGGATGGGTCTCAACAAGAAGCACGTGGAGCCTCGTGGCCTCCAGTGGGCCGAGGCGGTGCGCGAGGCGCTGTGCTTCGGCTGGATCGACTCGGTCGCGCAGCGCATCGACGAGGATGCCGTGCGCCAGCGGTGGACCCCGCGCAAGCCCGGCAGCAACTGGAGCACCATCAACATCAACGCCGTGGCCGAGCTGAGGGCTGCCGGGCGGATGCACCCGGCGGGCCTGGCCGCCTTCGAAAGGCGCCGCGAGGACCGCTCCGGCGTCTACGCCTACGAGAACCGCGAGCGCACGTGGCCCGAGGCGTACGAGGCGCTGCTGCGGGCCGACGCGCGCGCCTCCGCCTTCTGGGACGCTGCGACGCCCTCCTACCGCAAGGTCGCCACCAACTGGGTCGTCACGGCCAAGCAGGAGTCGACCCGCGACAAGCGGATGGCCGAGCTCGTCGACGACTGCACCAACGGCCGGCTCATCAAGTCACAGCGCTACGGCGCCGAGCCCGCCTGGGTGCGCCGCATCCGCGACGAGCTCGGCTGACCGGCCCCGAAGGTCAGCGTTTGCCCTTCGGCGGGATGATCTCGATGTGGTCCTTCGCCGCGGCCTTGGCATGCTTGTCGGCCCGCTTCTCCTTGAGCGACCTGGCCTTCGTGGACATGTGGGACTTCGGGGACTTGTCGCCCATGGCGCGCTCCTGTGGTCGGAAGCCTGAGCGGCTCCATGGCTCAGTATGCGCCACGACCACCGTGCGCCGCCCCAGGGTTCCGCTGGACCGGGCGAAGACGCCCGGCGCGCCCGTGCAACCTTTCGCCGCTGACCGGCGTGGAAGGGGTGTCACGATGAGCCGTCATCGAACAGGGGAAGGATCTCGATGCGCGACTGCGAGGCCGACGAGGAGTTCAGCTCCTTCGTCGCCCATCACTCGGCGGGCCTGCTGCGGCACGCCTACCTGCTCACCGGTTGTCGGGCCGATGCCGAGGAACTGCTCCAGGACACCCTGGAGCGCGTGTACCTGGCCTGGGACCGCGTCATGCAGCGCGGGATGCCGCTTGCCTACACGAGGGGAGCACTGGCCCGGAACCACATCTCGCGGTGGCGACGGCTGAGCCGCCGCCGCGCGACCGAGCAACGGACCGTGCGCGACCGATCCCTCGACCGCGACGCCGTGACGACCGGTCCCGAGGAGCGCGACGCCATGTGGCGCCTCTTGGCGATGCTCCCGCCCCGCCAACGCGTGGTGCTCGTGCTCCGGTACTACGAGGACCTGCCCGAGAAGGACATCGCCGCGGCGCTCGCGGTCTCGGTGGGGACCGTCAAGAGCCAGCTCTCGCGCGGTCTCGCGACGCTTCGCACCCAGCACGCCCTCGCCGACCGCCCGCTTCAGGAGGAGCTGCGATGACCGACCGCCTCACCACGCTGCTCGCCGAGACCCTGCGCGAGCACGACCACGACGTCCACGGTGGCGCTTCCCCGGCGCGGGTCATCAAGGGCGCCCGGCGACGCCGCGCACGCCGTCGCGCAGCAGCCGCCGCGGGAGTCCTCGGCGCCGCCGCGGCCGCTACGGCGGCAGTCGTGCTCGCGACCCCCGGACCGCGCTTCGCGACACCGCTACCGGCCGGGACCAACCCGGTCACCTCAGCGCTGGCCACGACCCCGACCACCACCACCACCGTGGCGACGGCCTCCGCCGATGCACGCGGCGAGGTGTACGCCTGGGCATCGGCCCTGCCGCTGGGTGGGCCGTTCCAGCCGGTGGGCGGTCCGGTGGTGACCTCTGGCACCGACGGTCGGCTCACGTACCGCGACAAGGCCGGCTCGGCCACGCTCGGGAACGAGCCGATGGGGCTGCAGCATTCGCTGGTCCTCGGTCCGGGCGAGAACTGGCCGACGACGACGTTCGTCGTGGGCAGGGGCACGAGCTCCACGAGCGTGTGGGCGATTCGTGAGAGTGGACCGCGGTCTGCGTCGAAGGTGTGGAGCGGACCGGGCGTGCTCGACGTCATCGGTGGGCCGGGCGGAGTCGCCCTCATCGAAGGGGACGCGCACGGGTCGCCGACGAATCTCGTCATCATCGACGTCGAGTCCCTCGGTGTGCGGTCTGTCGCCTTCCCGCCGGCTGGGCCGCAACGGCCCCGCCTCGCGACGTGGGCCGAGAACGCCGTCACGATCGTCGACGGTCAGGATCTCTTCGATCCCACCTCCGCCACCGAGAGCCAGTCCTACAGCTGGGCTCCCTCCTACGGATGGCGGTCGGGCCAGCTACAGCGGTGGTACGGGTCCGCCGCGCCGGGCTTCGAGCCGGCCGACCCTGGGCGTAACGTCGTCCTCGTCGGGGCCGGGCGCGACGTCTGCGCCCACCTCATGGTCGGTCAGACCCTCGAACCCGACGCGCTGACCTGCGCCCCGCGCCTGGTGGCAGAGCGTGCCCCCTCGGGAAGCCTCGTCCTCGTGAGCCGGTTCCTGGGCGACGGTGCAGGCGTGGTCCCGACCGTCTTCGACGTCGCCGACGGCTCCGCGAAGGACCTGCCCGTGGGGGAGCTGCCCTCCCCGCTGCGATGGGAGTCCAACCTCACCCTCGCCGGCCAGGTACCGGACGCCACGGGTCAGGAGTCGGTCGCCTTCCGGGTCGACGTGGGCAAGGGCCACCGCCACGACCGCATTCCGGAGCCGCTGCCGCAGGGGTGAGGTGGAGACCACCTAGAGTCGGTCCCGTGGCGTACACGGGTCGGGACCGGGAGCGGCGGGTCGCCGAGGACCCTGCCCAGAAGCGGGCCGACCGCGACGACTTCGCCCGGGACCGGGCCCGGGTCGTGCACTCCTCGGCGCTGCGCCGGCTCGCGGCCAAGACCCAGGTGCTCGCGCCGGGTCACGACGACTTCGTGCGCAACCGCCTCACCCACTCGCTCGAGGTCGCACAGATCGGGCGCGAGTTCGGTGCGGTGCTCGGGTGCGACGCCGACCTCGTCGACACGGCCTGCCTCTCGCACGACCTCGGCCACCCGCCGTTCGGTCACAACGGTGAGACGGCGCTCGACGAGATCGCTTCTGCAATCGGTGGATTCGAGGGAAACGCGCAGACGCTGCGCATCCTGACGCGACTCGAGGCGAAGCGCGCCCACCAGGACGGGACGCCGGCCGGCCTGAACCTCACCCGTGCGAGCCTCGACGCCACGACGAAGTACCCCTGGGCCAGAGGTGACGGTCCCTACGAGACAACCAAGTTCGGCGTCTACCCCTCGGACCTGCCTGTCTTCCAGTGGATCCGCCACGGTGCCCGACCGCGCGACCGGTGTCTCGAGGCCGAGGTCATGGACTGGTCCGACGACGTCGCCTACTCCGTGCACGACGTCGAAGACGCCATCGCATCCGGCTGGATCGACCCGCGCGTGCTGCACTCGCGCGACCTCACAGACGTCATCGACGTCGCCGGCCGCACCTACGCGCCCGACCTGGGTGCCGATGCCCTCGGGGCGGCGCTGGAACGCCTGATCGCCTCCGGGGCGGTGCCCACGGCATACGACGGCTCGCGCAGCGACCTTGCTCGCCTCAAGGACATGACGAGCCGCCTCATCGGCCACTTCGTGTCCGTCGTCGAGAACGCCACCCGGGAGCGGCACGGACCGGGTGAGCTGTGCCGGTTCGAGGCCGACCTGGTCGTCCCCGACGACACCAGGGCCGAGTGCTCCGTGCTCAAGGCCATCGCCAACCACTTCGTCATGACCACCGACGAGCGCCTGTCGGTGATGTCGGGGCAGCGGGAGGTCGTGCGCGACCTCGTGGAGGCGTATGCCGTGCGGCCCGACGAGCGCCTCGACGCCGCCTTCCGAGCCGACCACGAGAGCGCCGTCGACGACGCCGAACGGCTACGGGTCGTCGTCGACCAGGTGGCCTCGCTGACCGACGTCCGGGCTCTCGCTCTCCACGGCCAGTGGTGCCGCTGACCGGGAGCGGGCGGGCGACGAACTAGGATCACGGGCAGCGACAGGAGGCAGATGGCTGGGCTGATCAACAGCGAGGACATCGCGGCGGTCAAGGCGCGGTCGTCCATCGAGGACGTCGTGCGCGAGCACGTGACCCTGCGCTCCGCCGGCCCCGGCTCGCTGAAGGGCCTCTGCCCCTTCCACGACGAGAAGACGCCGTCGTTCAACATCCGGCCCGCCGTGGGCGCCTGGCACTGCTTCGGCTGCCAGGAGGGTGGTGACGTCATCTCCTTCGTCCAGAAGATCGACCACCTCACCTTCTCCGAGGCCGTCGAGCGGCTCGCGCAGAAGCTCGGCATGGAGCTGCGCTACGAGGACGGCCAGCGCCCCCGCGAGGAGGGCCTCGGACGCCGCAGCAGGCTCATCGAGGCGCACCGTGTCGCCGAGGAGTACTACACCGACCAGCTGCTCAACGGCCAGGGACCGGCCCGTCAGGGGCGCGACTTCCTCAGGGCGCGCGACTTCAACAGCGCCCACGTGAAGCAGTTCGGCATCGGCTTCGCGCCGCGCGGGGGAGAGGACCTCGTCCGTCACCTGCGGGCCAAGGGCTTCACCGACGACGAGCTCGTCACCGGCGGCCTCGCGGGGCGCGGTGCCCGCGGCCTCTACGACCGGTTCCGCGGCCGGCTGGTCTGGCCGATCCGCGACATCACCGGCGACACCGTCGGCTTCGGCGCTCGTCGCCTCTTCGACGACGACCGCATCGAGGCCAAGTACCTCAACACCTCCGAGACGCCGATCTACAAGAAGTCGACCGTGCTCTATGGCCTCGACCTCGCGAAGAAGAAGATCTCGCAGGGTCGGCAGGCCGTCGTCGTCGAGGGCTACACCGACGTCATGGCCTGCCACCTCGCCGGTGTCGAGACTGCCGTCGCCACGTGCGGCACGGCCTTCGGCGCCGAGCACATCAAGCTGCTACGCCGCCTCATGCGCGACGAGGCCGGCCTCGCCCCGGCCAAGGTGATCTTCACCTTCGACGGAGACGCCGCAGGTCAGAAGGCAGCGATGCGGGCCTTCGCCGACGACGAGAAGTGGACCTCGCAGTCCTTCGTCGCCGTCGAGAAGTCGGGCAAGGACCCCTGCGAGCTACGCCAGGCCGGAGGCGACCCGGCCGTCCAGGCCCTCATCGAGGACGCCGTGCCGATGTTCGAGTTCGCGGCGCGGACGACGATCAAGCGCTTCGACCTCGCCACCGCCGAGGGCCGCATCCAGGCCGTGCGAGCCGTCGCTCCGATCGTCGCGTCGATCCGCGACCGGTCGCTGCAGCCGGAGTACACCCGCGAGATCTCGGGCATGCTCGGTCTGGACGTCGAGCAGGTGGCCTCCGAGGTGGCGCGGGCCGGCAAGCTCAAGGTGGACGACGCGCCGCGCTCGCCGGGCGAGCGGGGCGGCCGCGACGAGGTGGCCGAGCCCTCTGCGGGGGAGTCGGGGGCCGGCCTGCCCGTCCCGGACCGCCGCGACCCCGTGGTGCTCGCCGAGCGGCAGCTGCTCCAGGTGCTGCTCCAGTTCCCGACGGTGTTCAAGCCGGGTGCGATCGACCTGCTGACGCCCGACGCCTTCTCCGCACCCGCGCACCGCGCCGTCTTCGACGGCGTGCGCATCGCGCACCACGCCGGCGACATGGCCAACGCCCGGGCCTGGATGTCGGCGGTCACCGAGGCGGCGCCTTCACCCGTGGGCGGCCTCGTCAGCGAGCTCGCGGTCGACACGCTGCCGACCCGGATGGACCCCAACACCGGCCTGCCCACCTCGCGCTACGTCGACGAGCTCTTCGACCGGGTCCGCACGATCGCCCTCACGCGACGCATCGCCGACGCGATGAGCGAGATGCGTCGCCTCGACCACGCCGAGACGCCAGCCCCCGAGCGCACGCGCGAGCTGGGCATGGAGCTGCAGACCCTGCAGCGCGAGCTCGCGGCGATCAAGGCGGGGATGGGCTGATGCCGCTGTTCGAGCGACGTCGTCGCCCTGCGCTGCCGGCCGCGGTCCGTGCCGCGGTGCCGCTCGAGGGCGCCGAGTCGGTGCTGGCGTGGGCTCGCGACGACCTCACCGACGGACACGTCGTCGCCACGACCCACCACCTGGCCTTCGTCGGACCCGACGGCACGCTGGCGTGGCGCCGGCCCTGGCACGAGGCCGAGACGGGCACGTGGCAGGGCGAGAGCTCGCTGCTGACCGTCACGTGGGCCGACCGGTCGCCGGCCGTCCGGTGGCGCCTCAGCGAGCCCTCACTGGTGCAGCAGACGCTCCGAGAGCGCCTCCAGGCCAGCGTCGTGCTCTCCGACGAGTTCCGCGCCCCGAACCGGCGCACCGTGCGCGTCGTCATCCGTCAGGACCTCGCGACCGGCGGCCTGGTGGAGCAGACCATCCCCGGCAAGGGGGTCGACCTGAGCGACCCGCGCGTGGCCGCTGAAGCTGCCGAGCGGCGGGCCCGGCTCCGTTCCGAAGTGGGCCTCTGAGGGAGCGCCGACGCCCGCGCGACGCCTGCCGAAGGGTGTCTGCACGACCCGCCGATCCCGATTTCTTGTCGCCGCTGATGCTTTGCTATGGTTGCGCAGCAGCATTCCCCTGTAGCTCAATTGGCAGAGCAGCCGGCTGTTAACCGGCAGGTTATTGGTTCGAGTCCAATCGGGGGAGCACAGTACGAGAAGGGCCCCGACACCACTGGTGTCGGGGCCCTTTCTCGGTCTTCTTCTCGGTCCTCGGCGGACGTCGGCGAGATGGTGCGCACAGGGCGCCCGTACGGTACGCGTACGGGCGCCCTGTGCGTCAGCGTGCCTGGCTCGTCGCGTCGCCGGTGTGCACGCCCCGACCGCCGAGACCGTCGGTGGGGGCGTCCGCCGTCCCGGGCCCGGCAACGCCGGTCGCCGGTCCCGCCTTGCGGGGCCCACGACCTCGCCGGTTGAGGCGGCGCTCGAGCCGGCCCGCGAGCACCGTCAGACCGAAGTTGATCGCGATGAAGACGACGGCCGCGAGGATGTACGCGGGGATGACCGTCGCGTACGCCGTGCCCATGTCGCGCATGCTCTGGAGCAGCTCCGGATAGGTGATGGCCGCACCCAGCGCGCTGTCCTTGAGGATCACGACGATCTGGCTGATCAGGGCCGGCAACATGGCCGTCAGCGCCTGGGGCAGCTGGATCGACCGGAGCGTCTGCGACGCCGTGAGCCCGATGGACAGTCCGGCCTCGGACTGGCCCTTGGGCAACCCGTAGACGCCCGAACGTACGAGCTCGGCGATGACCGAGCCGTTGTAGAGGGTCAGGGCGATGACGACCGCCATGAACGAGTTGAGGCTGGCCACGAAGATGTTGTTGAACGCGAACAGCTGGAAGAGGAAGTACATCATCAGCAGCACCGGGACCGCGCGGAAGAACTCCACGATGATGCCGCTGACCCAGCGGATGGCACGGTTCTGCGAGAGCCGGCCCATGCCGAAGAGGATGCCGAAGACCATGGCTGCCACGATCGAGACGGCAGCCGCCTTGAGCGTGTTGATCAGGCCGGGGACGACGTATGCCGTCCACACCTCGGGGTCGACGAGAGGCTGCCACAGCGCGCCGGTCAGCTGGCCCTGAGCGCCCAGCTTCCACACCACGCCGGCCAGCGTGGCCGCGAGAAGCACGAACCCGAACGCCGTGAGGATGGCGTGACGGCGCCGGGCGCGAGGCCCCGGCGCGTCGAACAGGACGTTCTGGGCGCTCATCGCTTCACCGCCAGGCGACGCGAGAGGGACGTGAAGAGCAGGCCGACGGGCAACGTCAGGATGACGAAGCCGAGCGCGAACACGAGGAACACCGCCACGCTCGCCGTCTCGTTCTCGATGATGACCTTCATCAGTGCTGACGCCTCCGCGACTCCGATGACCGAGGCCACGGTGGTGTTCTTGGTGAGGGCGATGAGGACGGAACCGAGCGGGGCGATCGCTCCCCGGAACGCCTGCGGCAGGATCACCTCGCGCAGGCTCTGTCCGAAGGTCAGCCCGATCGAGCGGGCCGCCTCGGCCTGGCCGAGCGGCACCGTGTTGAAGCCGCTACGCAGCGCCTCGCACACGAACGCCGCGTGGTAGACCGCGAGAGCCACCATCGCCCAGCGGATCGCGTTGTCGCGCAGCGAGGTCGCCGAGTTCGGGTCGACCAGGTTGATCTGCAGCACGATCCCCACGCCCGCGAGCGAGAAGAAGACGATGAGGGTCAGCGGGGTGTTGCGCACGACGTTGACGTAGAACGCGCCCAGCCTGCGCAGCACCGCGACCGGCGAGACGCGCATGATCGCGAGGACCGTGCCGATGACGAGGGCACCGATCGCCGAGAAGAACGTCAGCTTGATGGTCATCCAGAAGGCGGCGAGGATGTCGTACTTCTCGAGGACGTCGAACATGTCCCTCCTTCAGGCACAAGGGATCTGGCCCGCGCAAGCCGCGGCGCCGGGTGGCGCCGCGGCTTGCGCGCGGCGAGGGATCAGGAGCAGGCGTCCGGAGTGGGCGGGTTGCCCGCACCCGGCTTGTAGCCGGCCGGCCCGAGGTTGGCGTCGAGCGCCTTCTGCCACGAGCCGTCGCTGATCATCTTCTTGATGGCGTCGGTAATCTTGGTGCACTGGGCGGTGTCGCCCTTCTTGAGGCCGATGCCGTAGTTCTCCTTGGAGAAGGGCTTGCCGACGACCTTGAACTTGCCCTTGTACTGCTCCTGCGCGGCGTAGCCGGCGAGGATCGTGTCGTCGGTGGTGAGGGCGTCGACGCCACCGGTCTGCAGGGCGGGCAGGCACTCGGAGTACGTGCCGAACTCCTGGAGCTGCACGCCGGGGTACTGCTTCTTGACCTTCTGGGCCGACGTCGAGCCGGTGACCGAGCACAGCTTCTTGCCGTCGAGGGCATCGGGGCCCGTGATCGTCGCATCGTCGGCGCGGACGAGGAGGTCCTGGCCGGCGATGAAGTACGGGCCGGCGAAGCTGACCTTCTCCTTGCGGGCATCGGTGATGGAGTACGTCGCGACGACGAAGTCCACCTGGCCGGTCTGGATGAGCGTCTCGCGCTGGGCGCTGGGCGCCTGGACCCACGTGATGTTGTCCTCGGACGTGCCGAGCTCCTTGGCGACGTACTTGGCGACCTCGACGTCGAAGCCGCTGTACTCGTTGCCCTTCTTGAGGCCCATGCCGGGCTGGTCGAACTTGATGCCGATCTTGAGGCCGCCGCCGCCGCCTCCGCCGGTGCCGCCGCTGCCTCCGCTGGGCTGACCGGATCCACACGCGGCGAGCGTGAGGGCGAGCGTCGCTGCCGCCGCGACGGCTCCGAGTCGTCGTGCCTTCATTGGGGTTCCTCCCTGGTGGTTGCTCACGGCGCGCAGTCCTGCGCGCCGCTACCTGTCGTCAGCTGGTTCAGTGGGTGAGGATCTTGCCGAGGAAGTCCTTGGCGCGATCGCTCTTGGGGTTGGTGAAGAACTCCTGCGGGGTTCCGACCTCGACGATCTGGCCGTCGGCCATGAAGACCACCCGGTCGGCCGCCTTGCGGGCGAACCCCATCTCGTGGGTGACGACGATCATCGTCATCCCCTCCTTGGCCAGGCCGACCATGACGTCGAGCACCTCGTTGACCATCTCGGGGTCGAGGGCCGAGGTGGGCTCGTCGAACAGCATGACCTTTGGGCCCATAGCGAGAGAGCGCGCGATGGCCACGCGCTGCTGCTGGCCGCCGGAGAGCTGTGCGGGGTACTTCTCGGCCTGCGCCTCGACCCCGACCCGCTTGAGCAGGTCGCTCGCGAGCTTGTCGGCGTCGGCCTTGGACTTCTTGCGCACCTTCATCGGCCCGAGGGTCACGTTGTCGCGGATCGTCTTGTGCGCGAAGAGGTTGAAGGACTGGAACACCATGCCGACGTCGGCGCGCAGCTGTGCCAGCGGCTTGCCTTCCTCGGGCAGGGCCTTGCCGTCGATCGAGATCGTGCCGGCCTCGATGGTCTCGAGGCGGTTGATGGCCCGGCACAGCGTCGACTTGCCCGAGCCGGACGGGCCGAGCACGACGACGACCTCACCCTTGCCGACCGTGAGGTTGATGTCGCGCAGCACGTGCAGGTCACCGAAGTGCTTGTTGACGCCCTCGATGACGACCATCGGGTCACGGGGCTCGTCGGGGGTCCGATCGCTCGTCGCCGCAGCGTCGGTTCTCACGTCGTCCATCCCGGAAACCTATCGGCTCCCGCGGTCGTGCTGCACCCAAGCGCGCCGAGCGTGCTCGAATCGTGAGGACAGCGGCCCCACGCACACAGCGAGGAAGGCGGCTCTCGGAGCCGCCTTCCTCAGTGTGGTTCAGGCGCCGGAGGCCGTCGGGGCCGGCGGATCCGTGGGGACGGGGCCTGTCGTGGCCTCGGGCGCCGCAGCCGCTGACTGCGTCGTGGCCGGCGGCGGGTCGCTGGGAGCGGGAGCCGGTGCCGGGTCCGCCGGCACGATCCGTGCCGACGGGGCCACTGCCGGTGGCGGCTCGGGCGCGGGCGCAGGAGCGGGGTCAGCCGGCGCGACCGGAGCGGGGTCAGCGGCCGGGGCCGGTGGCGGTGGCGGTGGCGGGTCGGCTGCCGGTGCGGGCGGCGGGTCGGCCACCGTCGTCGAGGCCGGCGGCGGGTCAGCCGGCGCCGCAGGCGTCGTCGCAGGGGCCGTCGCAGGGGGCGTCGTCGTGGCCGGCGGCTCGGTCGTCGCCGGCGGCTCGGTCGTCGCCGGCGGAGCCGTCGTGGTGTCGGCCGGCGGCGTCGTCGTGGCGGGCGGGGTGGTCGTGCCGGTCGGAGGCGTCGTGGTGCCCGGAGGCGTCGTCGTTCCCGTCGTGCTGCCCGGCGTCGTGGTGCCGGGCGGGGGCGTGGTCGTCGACGGGGGCGGCGTCGTCGTGGTCGGCGGCGGCGTGGTCGTCGACGGGGGCGGCGTCGTCGTGGTCGGCGGCGGCGTGGACGTCTGCGTCGGGTGACCCGTCGCGGCCGGCGGCGGCGTCTGGCTGGGCGACGACGGCGGTGTGATCGTCGCGGCCGGGGCCGACGGCACGACCGACGCCTCGGGGATCGGCACGTCGCCGTCCTCGACGGTCTTGACGACACGGCCACCGCGGTCGATGACGAGGTGCGGCACGACGGCATACGGCACGGACGAGGTCGCCGACGGAGCGAAGCCCAGGTAGGGGGCCGGGTCGACATAGCGGTCGTTGACGATGACGTCGAAGTGCAGGTGGCAGCCCGTGGACCATCCGGTCGTGCCGACGAGGCCGATGACCTGGCCCTGGGTGACGCGCTGGCCCTCGGTCACGAGGAACTTCGACTGGTGACCGTAGGCCGTCTTCAGCGTCGGCGTGTGCTCGATGATCGTGCGTCCACCCCACGAGTTGGAGACGCGCGCGTAGATGACGGTGCCGTCGGCCGCTGCGTGGATCGGCGTGCCGCAGTTGGCGGCGAGGTCGATGCCGGTGTGGAACATCGGGCGCCCCAGCACGGGGTGCATGCGCGGTCCGAACGAGGACGTCTCGCCACCGGGGACGGGGTGGATGAAGAGCGGGCCTCCTGCGATCGGGGCCGCGATGGCCTCGGCCGTGGCCGGAGCCAGGCTGATCGCCGGGAACATGAAGAGGCCACCGCCCACGGCACTGGCGAAAGCGGAGTCGACCGGGGCAACGGCGACCGCGGGCGTGCCGGTGGACGCCAGCTCGGCAACCTGGTCGCGGGCCTCCTCGACCACCCCGACGGCGTTCTGCACGGCGGGCTCTCCAGCGGCCAGCAGCACGGCGGCGCGAGGCGACTGGGGCGTGCTGCCACCGAGGAAGGGCAGCAGGGCGAAGAGCACGAGCATGGTGGCAAAGGGCACGAGTCGCCGGCTCATCCTGATGTTCAGGACGAACGGACCCCTGCTCCCGTCGACGTCACGCACCACTGGGCCACCCCCTGGAGGCAAATCTGTTGTCTGTCTCGACCATCTCCCGGCGTACCGGGCCCCCGCAACCGGAAGCTCACGCGGACGACCCCCCGTCCGAACGACCGGTCCTTCAACCATAGGTGGGCCGCCCCGTCGACGGGCGGTTCCAGCAGAATTGCGGCTGCCGTCTGTGACGGGTGTGACTGGTGACGACAATGTCCGGGCTCCTGGCGATCGACACGCGGGCGCTTGCTCCAATCTTGCGCAAACCTCGCGTCCAAAATGTCATGGAACTTGCAGTCCTGCAGGCACTGTGGTGTTCGGAGGGGAAACCGACGCGTGGGGGCTGCGTCGGGTGCAAGGCCGGTCGGGGGACCGGTGGGGTGGAGACGAGGTGGGTTCTGCCGGGGGAGTCGGCGGAACCCACCTCATCGCCGTCCGGGGCTCGACGACTCGTTCTCGGCTCGCTGTCCGTTCGCGGTCGCGTCTGTGGGAGTTAAGTCCCCGATAGTGGTGTAGTGCGGTCGCCGAGTTCGTCCCGGTCGTGGACGCAGGTGCGGCCACCGCGTGATCCTTCGAGTTCACCTTCCACAGATCTCTCGAACGGAATCATCACGATGACCGCACCACACATTGTCGACCCTGC
>NZ_JBTJJV010000025.1:0-26092 GCF_054456855.1 Terrabacter sp. AAH1
CCGGATGAACCTCGTCCCCGCCACCGAACCCGAGATCGGAGCTGATGACCTGCCCGCCCTGACCGCCTAACCCATCACCACGGATCACACGCAGCGCTACACCACCACCCGGGACTTGACCCGGGCAGATCCGCGCTTCCTGAGCGCCGCGGAGGTCGCTCGCCTCGTCGAGGCTGCACAGCGGGACGGCCTGAGCGTGGCCGTTCTCGCGTTCTGCGGCCTGCGCTTCGGCGAGCTCGCAGCCCTCCGGGTCCGTCGGGTCAACCTGCTCCGCCGTCGCCTCGTCATCGCCGAAAGCGTCACGGAGGTGGCCGGCCGTGCGGTGTGGTCGCTGCCGAAGACGAACCGCACGAGGACCGTGCCGTTCCCACCATCGCTGGCTCAGTGGATCGAGAGACAGTGCCAGGGAAAGGGGCCCGAGGACCTGCTCTTCACCGCCCCCGACGGCGGCGTGCTGCGGCTGGGCAACTGGCGTCGTCGTGTCTTCGACCCGGCCTGCCGGGCGGCCGGCGTCATCGACGTCACACCCCACGACCTGAGACACACCGCGGCTTCGCTGGCCATCGCTTCGGGCGCCAACGTCAAGGCCGTGCAGCAGATGCTCGGGCACGCCTCGGCGGCCATGACTCTCGATGTGTACGCCGGTCTCTTCGGCGACGACCTGGACGCCGTGGCGCTTGCTCTCGACGGCCTTGTGCCCCTTTTGCGCCCCCTGGACGCCGCTGACGGCGACGGGCTCGGCAAGTCCAAAGGGGCAGACAGTGCCTGACCTGCGCAAACGTGTGGTGGGCCCCGTCGGGCTCGAACCGACGACCGGCGGATTAAAAGTCCGATGCTCTACCGACTGAGCTAGAGGCCCGGGGGGTGGGGAGTTTAAATGCAACTTCCCACGCAAGTTCGATCGGAACAACAGACATGTAAGTACCGGCCGAATCTGATCCCACGGCAAGTATGCCGCAGTCCTACGGGCCCCGAGTTCCTGGCCCCACCGGCGGCGTTCGGGAAGGTCATCCCGGCGGAGGCGGGCGTGCGGAGTGGCTCGACGGCTGTGGTCCGTCGGTCCCGCCGATGAGCGCGCGTTGGTGCCTCCAGCGTCAGGATCGGTGCGGCATCCACGCCGGAGCGGGCGGCGTCACGGAGGGCATGGTCAGTCTCGCCGTCGGCTGCGGTGAGATTGTCGGCAGTCACGGGCGACATGCCGAGCGCGGCCAACGCTGCCTGGGAGACTCAAGGGGCGCTCAGATCCGCCTCGATGGCACGGCACCATGTGACCGACAGTGGCCCACCAGCAGGCGCTACGAGTGCTCCTGTCGGTGAGCTGAAAGCCCGCGCTACCTGCGGCATGACAGGACGGTGCCTGCCTCCTCGCAGGACACGGCAAAGGTCCATCAACCACCCCACCGGCCAGTCGCTTGGCCGGCAGCCGAGCTCTTGCATTCCATGCACCGCGCTCATCCCCGCCTCTTACGCTGCAGCATGCCCGATTTGTCACCGGTCGACGAGATTCACGACCTCGCCACTCGCCACCGCCGCTACCACCACGACGGTCCCGAACGCGGTTGGCGAGGAGGCATGCAAGCGATCGTCCGCGGCATGCAGACTTTGGTGTCAGCTGTCGTCCTGACGGCCCTTCTCGCCCTCGGCGCCCTTCTTCCCATCGCGGCGTTGAGTCTCCTCATCAAGTGGGACCTGCCGGTCGACGGCAATCTCCTCGCGCTAGGTGCACTGGCGGTCGTTTTCCTCATCGTGGTCGCGTTCCTCGTCGGCCACGATCAGCGCCACCGGGAGAGCGTCGAGCTCGCACACGTAGCCCACCTCGACGCCATCGAAGCTGCGGCCCGCCGTTGGCAAGCCGAGACCCAGGCCGCGCCTCTCGAGGGCGCCCACGAGACATCCCCACACGTGACTGGTCGACGCCCCCGTCGATGGCTTCCATAGGAGGCCCTCGGCCACTCCCGCCAGAACCGGTTCCATGGTCATCGGCTGTGCACTCCTGGTGTGCGGAACCGGGGTGGGCGTTGCCACCAGCGCCAACGAGATGAGGTCGGTGCGTGCGGTGACCGCGCAGCACTCGTTCTCCGTCGAGCGTGCCGTGCTCCCGAACAACGCACGCCGAGAGCGGCATGAGTGGACGTCGGGTCCGCTCAGTCGTTGGGCTCCCGCCGCCTGACTGTTGAGGGCTGGGGCTGCGACATCAACCGGGCCCTTTCACCCCAGTAGGTCTCCCAATGGAGCAGGGTGTGCCCATGCCCCTTTCCAGCTGCACCGTCTACATCACGACGACCGCAGGCGACGAGTACGTCCTCGACGGCTGGGTCCCCGAGCACTACAGCCTGCCGTGGCAGGGCCACCTCGGGTTTGTCCGGGTCGAGGACGTCACCGCTGGTGAGGACGTGAGCATTCACGGGTGGGCCTACGACCTCAGCCAGGTCGAGTCCATGCGCTTCCGATACAACGAGGACGCCGGGTTCACCGCGCAGCCCGGGTTCGTCGAGGAGGAGCCGAGCATCTGGCACAAGCCGGCGACGGCACCGTAGCCTGCATCTCTCTCGGGGTGCGGCAGGAGCGGATGTCGCGCGGTGACCTGGCCGGGCTTGTTCCGGGCCGTAGAGGCTTGGTCAGGCGTCGCCGTGAGCGAGGTTGGAGGACAGCTCTCGATGAGCCTCGGCTTGGGCCAGGAGGGTTCGGGCTTTGGTCTCGAAAAGTTCGACAGCGTCGGCACCGGCGGCGAACCGCGCCGGTGGCTCCTCGAGGCCGGCGAGCTCCACGAGGGCGCCGGCGAGCTTCGCGGGGTCCCCGCCTTGCTTGCCGTCCATGCCGCGCCATGCCTCGATGGTCGTGGCCGTGCGGTCGGCGTAGTCCGGGATGGACGGCGGCGCGTACTGCGTGGACTGCGGGGTGAGCAGCTCGGTGCGGAAGAAGCCGGGCTCGACCAGCATGGTGCGGATCCCGAACGGGTCGATCTCGGAGGCCAGTGCCTCCATGAAGCCCTCGACGCCGAACTTGGAGGCTGCGTACGCCGTCAGGAAGTCGCCCGTGGATGCGATGCCGGCGGTGGAGGAGATCGTCACCACCAGGCCGGAGCGCTGGGCCCGCAACTGGGGAAGGGCCGCTCGGGTGACGTTGACCGGCCCGAAGAGGGTGGTCTCGATCTGGGACCGGAAGGCCTCTGGGCTCATCTCTTCGAAGAATCCGGCCTGGAAGCTGCCGGCATTGTTGACCAGGACGTCCAAGTGACCGAACCGCTCGACGGTTGCGGCGACCGCCGCCTGGGCAGCGGCCTGGTCGGTGACGTCGAGTGGCACGGCCAACAGGTCGTCGTGCTGCCCTAGGGCGCTGGTGATGCTCTCGACGCTGCGGGCGGTGGCGACCACCGCGTGGCCAGCGGCCAAGGCGGCCTTGGCGATGTCGACGCCCAAGCCGCGACCCGCTCCGGTCACCAGCCAGACCGTCTTCCCGCTCGGCTGGGCGGCGGCGGTGTCGGTGGGGATGGTCTCGGCCGTGCGCATCTCTTCGGTCATTGCTGTTCTTCGTCCTTCTGGATGGATTGACGGGACCCTGATGTGCCCCATCAACCAGAGAACCAGCGCACAAGGCCGTGCGGCAGTCCCCGTCAGGGGGCCACTGACAGGGACCCCCAACCAGCCCCGGACACTCCTACAGTGGACAAGGTGACCGCAGCCGACCCGCGCCCCCGAGACGCCGTCAGGGCTGAGATCCGGGAGTTCCTCAGCACCCGACGAGCCAGAATCACGCCAGAACAGGCCGGCCTGCCGACCTACGGCGATGACCGTCGCCGGGTGCCTGGGCTTCGACGCGAGGAAGCCGCCCTTCTCGTCGGTGTCTCTCCGCAGTACTACATCCGGCTCGAACGAGGCGACGCCACCGGAGTCTCGGAGAGCGTCATCGACGGGATCGCCCACGCGCTGCGCCTCGACGACGCCGAACACGCGCACCTGCTGGATCTCCTTCGCACCGCCGGCGCTCCAGCCCGCGCCAGGAAAGGGCGTACGCCCGCACCCACTCGCGTGCGCCCCAGCATCCAGCGCCTCCTCGACGCGATGCCGACCGTGCCGGCCGTCGTCCTCAACGGACGCCTGGACGTGCTCGCCGCCAACCACCTCGGCCGCGCCCTGTTCTCGCCCTGGTACGACACCGACCAGCCCGTGAACAACGCCCGCCTGGTCTTCCTCGACCCGCGCGCGACCTCCCTGTTCCGCGACTGGGAGACCGTCGCGAACGACACTGTCGCCCTCTTGCGGGCCGAAGCCGGCCGCAGCCCCTACGACCGAGCCCTCTCCGACCTGGTCGGGGAGCTGTCCACCCGCAGCGAGGACTTCCGTCTCCGCTGGGCAGCTCACGACGTCCGCGTCCACAACACGGGCGTCAAGAAGCTGCGCCACGCCATCGTCGGGGACCTCGACCTGCCCTTCGAGTCACTGCCACTCGAGCCCGGCGCCAGTAGCAGCCTGGTCACCTACCTCCCCGAGCCCGGCACACCAACGCACGACGCACTCGCCCTGCTCGCCACCTGGGCGGCCACCGAGACGGTCACCGCCCGCAACGCACAGGCTGGCGAGCAGCGACCCTGAAGCAACGCTTCCTTCAACAGCTCGACTAGAGGCTGCCGCGGCTAGTCCAGCGTCGCCAATACCGCAGGCCGCGGGGCAGACACCGCCGTTCGGCACGACCGGTCAGATGCAGATCCGTACGCGGGATGGAGTCGAGTTCAGGTGACCATCGAGTACCGTCACGACCCACAGCCCGGTCTTAGGGAACGCGTCTGATCGAAAGGGAACGGCATGCCGCCTCGCCCACGTTGGTGGCACATGCTGCAAGCCGCCAAGAACGAAGCCAGGTTAGCCGTCGACCTCTACAACCGTCAGGGCAACGAGCGACAGCTGGAGGCTTTCCTCGTTCACATGGCGATGGCCTGGCTCAAGCTGATGCAGGCGCATACCCAGCAGGCCGGCGGCGACCTGTTCATTCGCGACAAAGCCGGTCGGCGAGTTCGACATGAGGACGGCGACTGGCGCTACAAGGCGGCAAGCCAGCTACTCAAGGAGAGCTTCGCTGACAACGACGCCCGCCGGGTCAACATCGAGTTCTTCACCGGCCTCAGGAATCGGGTGGAACACCGCCACGAGAACAACATCGCCGCCGTGGTCGCCGGGCGCACCCAAGCACACCTCTTGAACTTCGAGCAGACTCTCGTCGAATGGTTCGGTGCCGATGAGGCACTTGCATCAGAGCTGCGTTTTCCGCTCTTCGTCTCCTCCATCACGCAGGACGCCGTCACGGCCGTGAAGCACGTCCGCAGCCAAGTCCCCACGGCGGTGCTTGAGTGGATCCAGGACTTCGACGCCACCATCGACCCCAACATCGCCGAGGACCAAGCTTTCGATTTCCGCATCTACCTCATCCCATATAAGGGACCGAAAACCGAGGCGGACGCAGCGATGACCTATGTGAACGCCAAGGATCTGAGCGACGAGCAAAACGCAGTGGTCGACCAGGTGAGGACCATCATCCGTGAGAAGCAGGTGCCTGTCGAGGATCTCGGCAACCTGCGGCCGGCGCAGGTGGTGACCAAGGTCGCCGCGGACCTGGCTCGGCCGTTCACTATGCACATGCACACGCAGTGTTGGCGCTACTTCAAGGCGAGGCCAGCGGGCGATGCAGCTGACAAGGCCGCGACGCGGGCGGACTTCTGCCGCTGGAACCCGGCTTTTGAACAGTATGTCTACACAGCCGCATGGGTTGGCTTCCTCGTCCGCAAGCTCTCGGACGACGCTACGTACGAGGCGGTCGCCGCCTACGGCTCCGGAAGCGCATTCGACGGGGAGTGACAGGTTCGGCCCAACATCCCATCATCGGCATGACAGGAAGAGTGCTTGCGCGCTCCAACAGTGCACTCATGCTGACCCGGGGCGCGCCGGCGCCACCAACCGACCTCATCGCCTCACCGCAGGTCAGGCGCTTTCAGCCATACGCCGACAGCGACCGGCGCTGAGCGAACCGGGTAAGGCCCTGCCGACGCCAGCTGAGGTCACTCGTCATCCAGATTCCAGCCGCCACCGACAGTGACGCCACCCGGGGCACGCACCGCACCTGACCCGCATGGGTGGTGGGGTGGCCGGAGTCGAGGATGGCGCTGCGGCGTCCAGATAACGTCTTGCGGTCGAGTCCTTCTCGGCCGGTCCGCAGTCCCCCGGTCATCCGTAGGGCGTCCGCGCGCATCCGCCAAGGACGAGCTAGCTCAGTTGTTCGAGGATGCTTTCGAACACGCGCGCGTACTTCAGGTCGTTGCGTGGGACGTGGGCATCGATCACACCCGTCACGACCGCCTGGGGAGTTTGAAATGAGATTCCTAGTCCCGGTAGGTCTGGGTCCGGATCGCACTCTTCTGCTTCCACGCGATAGAGGCTGCCGCGGCCGATTCTGCCAACTGAGTCTTTCCAACCGCCTGCGAAGGCACGAGCGAGTTCGCGGTGGCTGGTGACATAGACACGGTCGTGGCGCTGGGTGATGTTGCGAAGGCCTTGCGCTCTGCTCTGGTCCCGCAGGGTGGCGTTCAGCCCTGTCACGCTCGGGGGCAGGAGCAGTTCTCCTGGCCGGCGTCCCGGTGCCCCGCCGTGGTAGAGGCGCACCGTCACCCAGCGGCTCCCTGAGGTTGGGGCTCGGTCGCTCTTCCCCACTCTCCTGCGACTTCGCGTTCCGGAGATTGCTCGGGCGCGCTGGCGTGTGGGTCCGCTGGGCCGTCTTGGGATGAGATGTCGGTCGAAGACAAGCTCGTCGGGCTGACGTGTTCGCCGTCTGGCATCTCGGCCGGGTTGGGCCGCAGCCTGGGCGGGGTGGCCGACCATGCCTTGAGTCCTTGGAGGACGTCTGCGTAGAAAGCGTCCGTGCCGGAGAGGAGGGAGTCGATGAACGTGCCTCGCCCGCGTCCGCGCTTGGCTCCGAGGTTGCTGTTGGTGGCGACGCGGAAGGTGCGGATTTCTTTGGTGGGGTCGGTGATCAGGGAGGTGGGGTTGTCTCGGATGGTGCGCAGCAGCTCGGCGCTGCTGGAGCCTCGGGCGTGAGCGGTGAAGCACTCGACGCGCGCGGAGTCTGGAGTGTTCTTGAGCTGGCGGATGAGCCAGTTGACCCGGGTCGTCGCGCGTCCCTCCCTGGGGGCGTCGAGGTCGACGTGACAGGTGAGGGTGGCGGCCCGTAGGTCCGCTGTGATGTTCAGGTTCCCGACGGTGTCGGGGATGCGGATCGCGCCGGCCAGTTGGCCGTTCTGGCAGAGCATCTGGGTGAGCGCTTGGGCGCGCAGCGCCGGGTCTGCGAGCTCACGGCGGGTCAGGACGGGGACGACTTCGGTGCCGAGCTGTCGGCCGAGCCGAAGGCTGGTGAATCGCAGGAGGGCGTCGAAGCGTGCGACGACGGTGGGGATGCCCTTGTCGGTGGGGCGCAGGGTGCCGGCGGCGACGGCGTCGCGCACGGAGGTCCAGCTCTCGCCCATGTCGTCGAACTCGAGTGCGCCGGAGCGGGAGTGTTCGAGGTAGCGGATGAGCTCGCCGAGGATCCAGGCCTGGTCGGGGTCGGCGACGCCGCGGAACTCCTTCTGCAGGACGGCCTCGGCGAGGACCTCGGTCCACGCGAGGTGGTGGAGGGCGACCTTCTTGAGCTTGCGCTTGTCGACCTTGGTGGGGTGCTGGCCGGCGATGGCGGGGATCTCGTTGGAGATGGTGAGCACGGCGTCGAAGCCCTGCTCGCGGGCGATGTCGAGGTAGTTCTCGAGCTGCTCGGTGGCGAGCGCGTTGCTGCCGGTCTTGACCTCGACGAGCGCGGTCCAGCTCTTCCCGCCACGGGTGACGCGGATCAGCCCGTCGGGGTAGAGCCGCTGCTCGCCGAGCGGGAAGGGGACCTCGATGTACGTCTGGATCGAGCCTGCCGGCGCGCCGAGCGGCTTCAGCAGGGCACGGCCATACTCGCGGACCGCGGTGAGGACGGCGAGAAGCGCCGAGGTGGCTCGGCGTTCCTGTTCGTCCGCGCCGCTGATGCCGGACGTCGGAATGAGGCGTGCCTCGTGCCAGGTCTCTTCGGCCACGGCGGTTTCCCCTGCCTTGTCGTGACGTGCCGTCCGGCCGGTGCGGCGTTGCGGCGTGTTCTGGGCGACCGTACCCCCGTGCCGATGGCAGCGGGCTCCTGCGACACGGCTCAAGGGCGGTCTGACCACGACAAGGAACATGTGAAGTCTCGGGCCGACGATGCCTGCGGTGCTGTTGCCGCTACATGGTGGCCCGCGAGCGGCTTCTCACCTCCTTGCTCGCGGGGCTGGTGCTTCTCTTTGGGTTGTGGTCGACGGCGTCGAGCAGGGGGCGTACACCTCCTTGACCTGCTCGTGGTTGTGACGCCGACCGTGGTGCTGATGGTGGTCGGTTGTGTTCTTTCCGCTGTGGAGTTCTCAAGCTGCGAGTCTCGCCAGGTCCCTCGCGTCCGGTACGGCGCCGCATGAAGCGCAGCCGTCCCGCGCGCTCGTCGCTTGGGGTGACCTGAGCTACTGGTGCGGAGGTCGCGGGGGAGTGCAGTCACCCGGCGCGCGTCGAGGTGGCGCGGCCGGCGCTGGGGGGTGTTGTGCCGAGGCGTTCTCGCGCGCTGGTTCGCGCATTCCCGGGGTCCTTCGAGGGCTGACAGGTGGTTGAGCCGCTCCTACCGTCGAGGTGAGGAGGCGCGCCATGACACGACGATCGGGCGCCGCGGTCCCACCGGTCAGGGACCGCCCAACACGGCACCACACCTCGACCCAGAACGCGATGACGGACCCCCACCAACGCCACGACCCGACACCCCTCGACCCGGGCACCGGCCCCGCCCGCCTGCCCGGCCCACCGGCCCCGCAGACCGCCCCCGGAGACCCCTTCGCGGGTGCGGGCCCCGCCGTCGTGAGGCCGAACCACGCGCCCGCACCGGCCGCCGCAGCATCTGTCGAGGAAGCAGTTGACGCTGCCGAGACCCGATGGGAGGCCGGTAGCGAGTTCACCCCGCAGACCCTCGCCCGCGTCGGGGAGACCGTGCACCGGTTCGCCCGTCGGCTGACCGCCCAAGGGGTCCGGTACCCCGGAGAGATCACGACGGAGCACTGCCGCGGCTTCGTGACCGCCCACACCGGCGGCGGACAGCCGCCAGAGCTGACCACCCAGCACGCGCGCCGGACTGCGTTGCGGATGCTGTTCCGCACGTGGCGCGAGCTCGGCCTGACCGACGGTGATCCCACCCTGGACCTGGTCCTGCCGACCCGGTCGAGTACCGCTGCGCGACCGCTCACGGACGTCGAGGTGACGTTTTGCCGCGCATCAGCCCGGCTCGGCGAGTCCGGCTCGGCGTCACTGCAGCGCGCGGTCGCGTGGGCCCTGGGCGAGGCCACGGCCGTCTCGTCTGAGATCTCTGCGGTCCGTCTCGCCGACCTCGACGACCCCGACCAGCCCCGATGGGTTCACCTTCCAGGCACCCGCCGGCACGACCCCCGGCTCGGGGAGCTGACCGACTGGGGCTCCCGCATCATCGGCCGACAGGTCGAGGTGTTGCGGTCGCACCACGCGCCGGCGACGACACCGTTGGCCTACCGCGGAGCCGCGACGCCGGGACAGGCCAAGGCGCAGGCCGCGGTGTGCAACGCGCTCGGTGCCGTGCTCGACCTCGCCGGGCTCTCGAGCGAGGCCGACGTGCGGCCCGCGTCGCTGCGCAACTGGGCCGGCCGGACCCTCTACGACGGCGGAATGCCGATCGAGCACGTTGCCCGCCGGATGGGGGCCCGCAAGCTCGACCAGGTCGCTGAGGACCTCGCGATCGCGTGGAGGCTGCCGTGAGCGAGAAACACGCCTCCACTCTCGCGCGGATCCGCGCGGTCACCGCCTCCCCGACCTTGTACCGGCTGGCGGCCGCCCTCGACTACGAGCGTCTTGTCGGACGCAACCCGACCAACCCGCTCTACGTCGTACTCGCCTACGGCGTCCTGGCCCGGGTGCTCCGGTCCGGGATCCGCGTCCAGGTGGACCTGCAGGACCGCGCCACCTGGATGATGGTCCGCGCCCAGCTCGAGCAGGGCTGCGCCGCAGCCGGGATCGACGCGCCCCCACCCGGGCTGAGACCGCCGGTCTGGGGTCACTGGCGATGGCTTCGCGACCGCCGCCTCACCACCGACGACGGCCTCGCCCTCCTCGAGGACGTGTTCCCGAGGCTTGCCGTCGACACCGCCCACCGCATCGGGCTGCTGCTGCCCACCGGACCGGGCAGCCTCACCCACCCGGACCCCGCCCGCTGCGTCTACGGGGACGGAACGCTCGTCCGCCCGATCTACCGCCCGCCCGAAGCGGTGACCGTCACCGAACCCGACGGCGGCACCCACATCGCCTACCCCCATCCGCGCACCAAGGAACTGCTCGAGCACCCGCCCGGACGGTTCGACCCCGACCTGCAGCTGCACCACGGCCAGCTCGGACCCGTGCAGACGCACGGCTACGTCTGCTGGCACGCCCGCGGACCCGAGCTCTACCAGCGCGTCGTGCTCGCCGCCGCGCACATCCCCGCACCCGGCACCGAAGCCGCCACCGCCATCCGGCTGCTCGCCGCCGTCCACGCCGCCGCCGGGGACGGCATCCACGCCGCCATCTACGACGGCGCCATGAACGGCATCCACATCGATCAGGTCATGACCCGCTACGGGTACCTGCTCGTCGCCAAGCAGGCCACCAGCTCCACCGAGACGGACACCAGCACGGTCCCGGTGGTCCTCAACGACGCCGGCCGGCGCACACGCTCCTACCCGCTCGGCACGGTCCGTCACACGACCACCCCGGACCCTGCGGCGGCGACCGGCGCGGGACCGGGGGAGTGCGTGCACCAGATCGCGACCATCGGCGGACGTGTCGTCGAGATCGGCCTCGACGACACCGGAGACCCCGTCGTCGTTGCCGAGGCCGACCGAGGGGCGGTCAAGAGGTTCCGACGTACCAATGGCACCTACCACTTCAACGTCGGCTACCGCATCCCTTGCAGCCGGGAGCCGTTCACCGTTTGGCTCAGTCCCCACGCCGAAGCCACCGGCGACCCCCGCCGCCCCCAGAACCTGCGCGTCATCCCCGAGACCGACCCCGACTTCGACCGCATCAGCAGCCTGCGCAACGACGCCGAGAGCTTCCACTCCAATCTCAAACGCACCCTCGTCTGCGACCGGGCCATGAGCCTCGGCTGGCGCCGCGGCCTCATCGACGTCTACTGCTTCGCCCTGCTCAACAACGCCCTCACCGAAGCCCGCGCCGCCGCCGCCAGCGACGCCCGAGAAGGCCCCCGAGTCACCACCCGCAGACGACGCCCCACCACCACCGCCGCCTCCCCCCTTGTTGCCCACGGCACTGCCACGGCAACGCACCACCGCCACAGCTGACCTTCTGCGCCCCCCACGACGCCGAGACACCCACCGCACCCGATGGCCGAGCTCCTCGGTCGCGATGCGCCGCCGCCCCCGCGTCCGTACGAGATGCCCTCACCGGGGGCATCGACCCGTGGCGGCGCCTCGAACGCCGACGGCAGGACCGGCACGCGGACCACCTCGGCGTCCTTGTCACGTCCACGAAGGATCGAACATGAACGACCACCCCACCGAAACCAACCCCTCCGGCCCTGACCGCGACGCCGCGCCGTGCCCTCGCGGTCGCCACGCCGGTCCCGCCAGCGACTGCGCCGAGCCGGGCGGGACGGGCGAGCTCGTCAGTGTCGACGAGCTGACGAACGAAAGCCAGGGAACATGGCTCGTCTTCACGCGGCACACCACCCACTGCCTCGACCTCGACCATCACATCTACGAGCGAAGACCCGGCCCCGACGGATCGAAGTTCCCCTTCGACTTCACCCCGGTCCGGTACTCCCACATCGAGACTCATCCCCAATGCGGCGCGCGGATGCTGGTCTGGTTCGACGACCCGACCCTCCCGGACTTCCGGGAGCACTACCGCTTCTCCTCGCCCATCCGAGCCATCATCTGCTGGGCACGCAACGCCGACCCGTCAGCGAGCGAGCGTGTCACCAGCGCATGGCCTGCCAGCATCGCGCGTCCCGTCGATGACCACGACAGGATCCCCTCCGCCCGCCGCGCCCAGCCCGACGCGCACGACGGGTACCCGAGGATCGGGGCGACGGGCTCCTGGCGGGTCGCAACCATCAACAGCGACTACCTCATCGACCTCGATGCCGGCACCGCGACCCGGACCCCGCTCCAAGGCTCGCCGTTGCGCGGCGACGGACGGCCCCTTTCCCTGCTCGAGGTCGTCCGCGCTGAAGTCGGTGGACCCCTCATCCTTCGGGTACGTCATCAGGGGACCGCCGTGGAGACCGTCCGCTACGGCACCACCGTCCTGCGGATCGAGCCGAAATGACCAGTCCCCGCAGGTGTTGGTGGCTGCGCGGGTCGACCGGCAGACGCACCCGGGCTGGCTGGCCGCGCAGCCCGGTTCCCTCCGACGCCGACCTGTGGCCCGGCGAGCTGCCGTTCACGGCATGGCGTCAACACGAGTGCGGCACGCTCGACCTGCGCGTGTTCGACCAGGACGTCTGGTGGGTCAACATCGCCCAACAGCCTCATCCTCTTGAGGGCATGAGCCTGGAGTACATCAGCAACGTGATCGGCTTCCTCGAAGCCCACGTCGAGTACTTCTACGTCCTTACGGTTCGACGCGAGATCCTCCAGCGCTACGGCGACGCGATGCTCGGCCGCGTCTCGGCCGAGGCCGTCGCAGAAGCGGCAGGTGCGACCTCCCTTTGCCAACTCAGCCCACGAGAGTGGCTCGAATCCACCCCTCTCATGCGCAGGTTGCGTCGAGGACGGTAGCGCCGCACCGGTACGCCCGGGTCTGGAGTGGCCAGCGGCTCCGCGCCGGCTCGGACCGGCACTGAAGGTGGGCGTGACACGGCCTGGTCATCGGCGTCCGGGTCGTCTTGCCCTCGTCCTAGCCCATTGGATGGTGAATCCAGCGAGCAAACGCACCCTGTGCCACGGGGTGACGTCGACGGGTTTGAATAGTCGCCACACTTGGGCGGGGCTCATGCTTTCGGGGGCGTTCGGCAGCAGGGCGACGCGTGCGGCGTCGCCGTCGGCCCCTAGAACCTCGTTGCGACTCACGAGCAACACGAGGTCCGCCGGCGTGGGTGCCGTGTCCCCCGGACGCGGTTGGGTGACTCTGCGCCGGTACTCGCCTTGCGTGAAGTTCAGCATCCCGTGCAGCGCGTCGGACTCCTGCATCGTCTGTCGGTGCAGGTCGCGAAGCTGGTCGGGCAGCTGCTTGATGTCGGCCTGGATGCTGCTGACGCGAGCGGTCAGCTGGATGCCGAGCGGTTTGCCGCGGGTGAGACGTTCAAGGGCGGCTTCCGCCGCTTGGCGTCGAGACTTTCGCACCCGCCACCGGGTGTCAGGAAGGCGTGCCATGTGCTCGGTCACTCGAAGATAGGTCTCGACGAGTCGGACCTGGACAACATCAGGGACCTGGGAGCCCGGTTGGACCCACGCGGTGTAACCGCCCCAAAGCAGACGCTCAGCCTTGAACAGCTGGCCTCGGATCCACGCCACGGCTCCTTGGCGCTCGAGGCATCGCGCTGTCGCCTCAGGGTCACTCCCGGGGTATGCCCTGATCCAGCAGTCGAGCGCGCGCCGGTACTGGCCGGCGCCCCAGTAGGCGTCCGCAAGACCGTCGAGGTGCTCCGGCGCCGTAGCAAAGGCTGACCTCTTGATGACCTCTGTCCGAATGCCGAGGCGGGCGTAGAGGCTGAAGGTGGCGGCAGTTCGCTGCTGCGGGGTTGGCGGTTGTCCCAGGTGGGGCGGCATGGCTGGGATGGACGGTGTCTGGAGTGCTGGCAGGTTCCAAGCCTGGTCGAGCTTGGCCAGCCAGTCGGACAGAGGTCCTTCGATGCGGTGGATGTCTGCGCCCGCCGCACGGAACGCCTCTTCGAGCGTCGTGTCGGGCTCGCTGGGGTTGAAGTGGTGCCAGAAGATCGTCTGTCCAGCTGCCCGGGGTGCGCGGCTGATGAGGTGGGGAGTGATGTCGAAGTAGTCGGACCCGCTGTACCCGACGAAGACGAGGACAAGGCCAGGGGTGCCGAACAGCAGCGCGTCGAGATCGACAGCGGTCCTCTGAGGCAGACCGTTCTCGATGACCGCCATGCGGGCGCCGAGCTCAGCCAGGGACGCCGAAGTCAGGGCGCCGTGAAAGTGGAGGACCTGCCCGGCAGTTCGTGCATCTGTCCGCTCGATGCACGTGTCGAAGTTGGCCGTGGCGTGACCGCCGCCGGCAAGAAGGTGGCGGCCGAAGAAGGCATGGTTCGCATTCGGCTCTGCCCTCACCAGTCCATCCAGGATGTGACGTAGTCCGTCTTCGCCGTACTGGGCGAAGACGACGTCGAGGACGACCTCGAGCCGCGGCCGGTACCAACCTTCGAGCCCTAGCCGCTCGTAGTAGCCGAGCTCTCCGTTCTTCGGGTCGCCGTTGAGGAGTACGCGGGTGTCCGAGTCGAAGAAGGCGTCCAAGGCGTTGTCTGTGAGCTGCCGACCAAGGGGGCCGCACGTAGGAGCGTCAGCGGAGATTCCAGCGCCGGAGAAGAAGACCGTGCTGCGGGGTCCGGCGGCTTGAAGGCGTTCGACAAAGAGGTCAGCCACAAGGTGAATGTAGGGGCGGTAGGGACTGAACCGCGGGCGCGGCGCGCGTCATCGGGCAGCGGCCTCGAGGACGTTGAATGAGGCGAGTTGTTCGGACTGGTTGATAAGAGCCGAAGTGACCGTTATGGCAGGGGGACGGCGTCGTCGTCCTCGCAGAGCCGTGCGACCGCTCGGCTCATCACGACCTCGGGGCTGAGGCCGAGGCCCTCGCAGAGGGCGCCGAACTGGGCGACGTCGATGACCCGCTTGTGGTTGAGCAGTCGCATGACAGTTTGCAGGGTCAGGCCGGCCTTGTCCGCCAGCTCCTGCAGATCCAGCCTGGCGGCGGCTCGCTCGGCCTTGAACTGTGCCGCCACTGCAACGGACAGCTCCGATGACTGTCGCCCCGGCGTTCCCGGCTGCTTGGCTCTCACCCTCATTGCCGCAGGCTAGTTGACCCCCGAAGCCGACTCGGCGGACGATCGTGCCGCGTCAAGGGCGATTCCGCGTGCCCGGTCATGCCGGGTTCGTGAGTTCAGTACCGGCAGAGCTGAGTCCTCGTGACGAACAACCGCGAGGGTGGCGCGGTGGACGTCGAAATGCCGTCGTGCAAAAGGTCGACGGCAGTAACGACGTGGCCCGCGGGCGCGCTGCCGGCCGGACAGAAACCGTCGCTGCTGACGACTGTCACGCCCTCGAGGAGGCGTTGCACGTTCGCCGCGGACACGGCCGTGCTGTCTGCACCGTCCTCACCCGCCGGACCAGCCGGACCGCTCGGTCCAGCGGGTCCCGGCGCACCGGCCGGACCGGCAATGCCCTGCGGTCCCGGTGATCCTGCAGGCCCCGCAGGTCCCTGAACGATGCCCTGTAATCCAGGGACGGTCACGGCCACCGCAACGCCGCCCACCGCGCACACGCCGCTCCAGACGCCGATTCCCACTAGCAAGATCGCCCGTTTCGTTCCCATAGCGCGCAGAGTGCCCGACGCCGTAGGGCGTCGTCCCCGGAATGCGCCTACTGTCACGCCGCTGGGGGCCATTCGCGCAGCGTCGCGCGGTCCCGCCTGAGAAGTGGGCCGTCAAGGCCCTCCGGCGAGTGCTGACATCGCTGGTCCGTATAGCAGAAAGGCGCTTCCCTAGCACGGTATAGCAAGGCCCTGCACGGCGCGTTAACAGCACGAACCCGGCGACCAACCGGGCCGCGAAGGCCCTTCGGCCGGCGCGCCCTCGTCTGGCGGTGGTTGAGCGAGCGCGATTCACAGCACCGGTGTGATCAACGCAGCCGACAGCCACTGTTGAACGAGAACGCGATCGGCCTCCAAGAAGTAGGTCACGAGCGCGAACCATTGGTCCTCCCGCCGCTCCCACGCCAGCACAAGGCCCGGGAGGCGTCCGTCGTGGCCGTCAGGAGGGGACACCCAGCAGTGCCGCCGGGGCGCCGGCGACCGTTCAGGCATGGGTGGGATCGGGTGCGCATGCCCTCGCCCAGAACCGCCGGCCATGCCCCCATTCTGCCCAATCCATCGAACGCGCGTTCGATCCACGTGGTGAGCGCTCAGGCCGCCTGAGCGTCCATGGCATACCGAAGACAGGCGCAGAGCCGGCGAGGTACGGTGCCGGCGGCGGCAAGCAACGCCCGCCTCGCTTCATCTACAGGGACCGCTGACTGCACATGGCTGTTGTGTTCAACCCCCCGCCGGGATGGCCCGCTCCTGCTCCCGGTTGGGAGCCACCCGCCGGGTGGCTACCGGATCCGTCGTGGCCACCGGAGCCGCCCGGCTGGCAGTTCTGGGTGCGCGATCCCCAAGCGACTGGTGACGGGCCCGCGCGGGCAGGGGCAGCCCTACGTGCCGGCGCAGCTGGGGCCTCTGAGTACGGGGCCTCTGAGTACGGGGCCTCTCAGTACGGGGCCGTGGAGCCGCTCCGCCCGCCATGGCTCAACGCGGCGGGCCCGGGAGCTCCGTACGACAGGCCCAGCGCTGCCGCGCCGACCTCGGACAGGCACGCGGTCGGCATCGACCGCGCTGCACGGGCGCCGCTCTGGGGGTGGGGCGGGCTGGCCGTCAGCGGCCTGCTCGGCCTGACCTCGGGCGTAGGCGGCGTGCTGCTGTTCGCGGGGCTCTTCGCGTTCGTCGTTGGCGTGGTGGCGGTGGCGCGCGGACGCGTGGCCTGGGCGCACCTCGCCACGCGCGCTTCGGGAGCCGTGGCCCTCGTCGGGGCTCTCGTGGCCATGTTGATCGGAGTAGCCAACATCCCGGCCGCACCAACCTCTTCGACGCCCCCACTCCCACAAGCCTCGGCCCCCGACGCGACGGCCGCCTCGACGCCGCCGTCCACCAGCGTGGCCGCCGGCGCCGTCACCCCGAGCGAGACGGCACCGACCACCGAGGTGACGGACCCGGTGCTGGCGGCGGTCCGGTCGGCGCCGCCCGGGTCGGCGCTCGCACTGGTCGGCACGCTGGTCGTCCAGGGGCGTGGCCCGATGACGGGGTACTCCCGCGCCGCGTTCGGACCCGCCTGGGCCGACATCGACCGCAACGGTTGCGACCAGCGCAACGACACCCTGCGACGCGACCTGCGCGCGGTCACCCTGAAGGCCGACACGAACGGCTGCGCGGTGATGACCGGCACGCTCACGGACCCGTACACCGGCGCCGCCGTTGCCTTCTCCCGTGCCGCGCGCACGTCTCCGGTGCAGATCGACCACGTGGTCGCGCTCGCCGACGCGTGGGCCAAGGGTGCCTCACAGTGGACGCAGTCGCAGCGGACCGCGTTCGCCAACGACACCCTCAACCTGGTCGCCATCTCCTCGACGGCGAACGCGTCCAAGGGCGGCGGCGACGCGGCAACGTGGCTGCCACCCGCCAAGGGGTACCGGTGCAAGTACGTCGCGAGGCAGGTCGCAGTCAAGGTCAAGTACCGCGTCGCGGTGACCGCGGCGGAGCGGGCCGCGATGGTCGGGACACTCGGCTCGTGCGCTGCAACGGCCCCGCCCGCCGTCACGGTGACGAAGCTCGGCGGGTTCCCGATCTACACGCCGCCTGCGCCGAAGCCTGCGCCCAAGCCAGTCGCCAAGCCGGCCCCGAAGCCTGCCGCGAAGCCGATACCGAAGCCCGCACCGAAGCCGGCGGCCCCCTCGCCGATCCAAGGGGTGCACCCCGGATCCTTCTGCTCCCCGGAAGGGGCGCTCGGTTACACCAACAGGGGGACCCTGATGCGCTGCTCGTTCAAGTCCGGCGACCCCCGGGCCCGCTGGCGATCGGCCTGAGGAGACGACCATGACATCACCCAGCCACGCAGCCCTCCCGTCGGCGTCACCTGTGCTGCAGGGACGCTAGATGGGCCTCGGAGTCTCGTTCAAGATCGCCCCAGGCGTCCGCGTCCGCGCCTCGAGCCGCGGGGTCCGCGCGAGCGTCGGCCCGCGCGCCGCACGCGTGCACGTCGGCGCCGGCCGCACGCGCGTCTCGACGGGCGCCGGACCGGTCACCCTGTCGACCACGCTCGGGGGAGGGCAGCGCCGCCCCGTGTCCCGGGCCACGACCCAGCGGTCGAGCGGCGCCTCCCCGAGGCCGCGGCAGCAACCGACCGTGGCGCAGCTGCAGGCGCAGGCCCGCGCCGCCGAACGCGCCCAGCAGGTCGCGGAGGTCGCCGCCCTGGAGCGGTCCCTGACAACTCTGCATCTCGCGACCTTCCCCGACTCGAGCCGGCAGGTCCTGCCCCTTCCCGCCACGCCGGGCGTGAGGGAGATCGAGGCCGTGCGGCGCGAGCTCTACCGGGCCGCCACCGCCGGCGTCCCGATCTGGAAGCGGGCCGAGCGCAAGCAGGCCAAGGCGTGGGCGACCAGCCAAGCGCCCGTGGAGACGCGACGGCGTCACACTGGCGCCCTCGTCGGCGCGCAGTGGGAACAGTCCCGCCTCGACGAGGACTGGGATGCGCTGCGCAACCACGACCCCCTCGCCGTGATCGAGGCCGTCGATGCCGCGTTCGCCGACAACGCAAGCGACTCCACCTGCGTCGACGCCGGCACCGCCGCCGAGACCGGAGCAAGGTATGTCACTGCCGTCGTCACCTACGGCGGCATCGACCTGGTTCCCGAGCACCGGGCTGACCGGACCCCGGGCGGCAAACCGACGCTGCGCAAGCGCACCAAGACCGACCGCAACGCCCTCTACGCCACAGCGCTGGCATCGACCGTCCTCGCGACCGCGAAGGAGGCCCTCGCTGTTGCTGTCGGCGCCACCGAGGTCCGGGTCCTAGTCGTGCGCCCTGACGGCACCGGCGACGTCGAACCCGTCTACGCCGGCATCCTGCGCCGCGACTTCCTCAGCCAGCGCGACTGGCGCGCACTGGACCCGCTCGCGGTCGCGATGGCCGCCGAGAACGCCGAGATGCGGCACAAGGGCAGCACCCGGGAAGTCGTTGGCATCGCGGTGGAGCCGGGCTCGCCGGCAGCGGAGCTGCTGGCCGCGTGGTCGCAGGCGGAACCCGAGTAGCCACCGCTCCTTCACCGGTTGTGATCGATGCGGTGGTGCAGGCTGAGTGGCATGTCTGTCGTCTCGCTACGTGCGCCGGTGGCGTTGGCGCGCCTCACGGACGACCTGGTCCCCTCCGGGGGCAAGAAGCTGCGGTGGGAGCCGAAGTGGGACGGCTACCGCGCCCTGGTCGGCGGCGGGCGGATCTACTCGCGCAACGGCACAGACCTCACCCCGTTGTTTCCCGACCTGGCGCCCGTGCTGGGCGCCCGGCTCCCGGACGACCTCGTCCTGGACGGCGAGGTCATCGTCTGGGACGAGGCCGCCGGCCGGCTCGACTTCGAGGCGCTGCAGGCGCGGATGACCGCCGGTCGACGGATCCGCGCCGTCGCGGACCGGTGTCCGGCCCAGCTCGTCGCCTTCGACGTGCTCGCCGCCGGCAACGACGACCTGCGCGGCCGGCCGCTGCATGAGAGGCGACGGGTGTTGGAGCAGGCGCTGGCTGGGATGGGCTCTCCGGTCGTGCTGTGCCAGCAGACCGACGACGTCGCCCTCGCCCGGGAGTGGTTCCAGACCCTGACCGCCGGCGGCATCGAGGGTCTGATCATCAAGGACGCCGGCGGCACGTACCCCACCCGGCCCCAAGCACGCGTGTGGTGGAAGGTGAAGGCGAAACGGACGCTCGACATGCTCGCGATCGGGTTCACAGGCGACCGGGCTGCCCCCACGGCGCTGGTCCTGGCGTTCGCGGGGGACGTCGACGACGACGGTCAGCCGGTCACGGCCGGGTCGACCACGTCACTGTCGAGGGCCGTAGGCAGGTCGGTCGCGCCGCTGCTGCAGCCGACCGGTGAGACCTTCGATCGCACGTTCGCCTGGGGCACGTCCGAACCCAGCCGGGTGACGGTCGTGGCGCCGTTCGTCGTCGAGGTCGAAGCCGACGCGTCAGCTGCCGCCGGCGTGATCCGTCATGCGGTGCGGCTACACCGGCTCAGGCCGGACCTCGACCCGGCAGAGATCACGTAACCCGGATCCCGGGTCGCAGCGCCGGCGCCTAGGTCGGCGGCGGCCACCGTCCGGCGTGCTGGCCGGGAGGCGCCGACTGGGGTGTGAGCAACACTGATCATCGGCTGTCAAGCCTCGCCCGGAAGGCCGAGCAGGCGGGTGGACTGCATGATGGACCTCGTGGAGCAGACCGATCCGTGAAATGAGCGGCGGGGTGCGGGCGGACCGTCCTCGTTCGAGCCGGTCGGGCCTCAAAGGCCGCCGGAAGCCGCTCGTGCGCGCGCGACAGCTCCCCGCACAGGGTTGGAGGCGGGCCAGCCAGACGGCCACGGCCGCTTCGGCGTCCTGGACGAGGACGAAGAAGGACTGCTCTGTGCGGACTGTGGCTGGAGAGGCCTGCACTTGGGCCTGCATGTGTCGCGGGCGCATGGCATGACCGCTGACGACTATCGGCTGGAGCATGGCCTGCGCCGTTCCCGCGGCCTGGTGGCCACCCCGGTGCGTGACAAGCTGGTCGAGCGTTCCACCGCGCAGCTCGCCAGCCGGTCGACGTTCCTGAGGAACCGGGACACCCAGAAGGCGACCGCCGCCCGTCTCGCGGCAGCGCGTTCGGCCTCGCCAGAGGGCGCCGCCGCGTCCGCCGCATCCGGCAGCAGTCACCGTGGGCTGCGGCGGGCCGGGATCGTCGTGACCTGCCGCGAGTGCGGAGCCGAGTTCTGCCCTCTGCAGGCGGCAGGCAAACGCAAGTTCTGTACGAGGTCCTGCGCGAGCCGTTACAACCGTCGACTCCGGTCCGCGCCCTCCAGCCGGGGCCAGGTAGTGCCGCGGACCGGCCCGCGCGCTGGGGCGGACGGAGTACGCACCTGGTGAGCCCGAGACGGGTGCGCGGCACCTGCAGCACGCTGCAGTGCGACCGGCCGTCGTGGGCGCGGGGGTTGTGTCGGCGGCACTATGAGCAGTGGCGGACCTCCGACCCGGCGCCCGCGATCGAGCGCGTCCCCGCCGACGCGTGGCGCACCTCCCAGGTCGCCGACGCGTTGGGCATCACCACCGGCGCCTTGTTCCGGGCCATCGCGCGCGGCCGGTACGCGCCGGACGGCCGCGCCGAGGGTCGCAACTGGTGGCGGCCCGAGACCGTCGAGTCCTGGACCGTCATGGCCCCGCCTGCTGACGCGGTTCGATCGGCCGAGGCCGCGAAGCTCCTCGGTATCGGGCAGAGCCAGCTGCACCGGCTTGCCCGGTCCGGCCGCCTCCCCCCGTCGTTGCCGCCGGACGGCGTCTATCGGGGCCGTCGGTGGTGGCTGCCGCACCGAGTCGGTGAAAACCTATAAACCCTTCTAGGATTGTCGAAAACCTAGAAGCACTTATAGGATTGTGACATGGCGAAGATCTCGATAGCTGAGGCCGCAGGCCGGTTGGACGTAAACGTTCAGCGTGTGCACCAGCGGATCGCTGACGGCTCCCTGCCCGCGGAGAGGGTCGGGCATCAGTGGGTCGTGGACGAAGCAGACCTGGGCCGTCTCGCCAACCGGCCTGCGGGTCGCCCCCTATCCCCGCAGTCCGCCTTGGATGTCGCTCTGGTTGGAATGGTGGACGAACTCGATCTGCCAAGGTCGCAGCACTCGCGAGGATACGCCTCGCAATCGCAGCAGGAGGCGGTCGACTTCGCGCGGTGGCTTCTCCAACGTCACAGTGGTCCGGCCGCAGGGGACGTGGTGGCGCCCATCTCCCCATCGCGGCGTTCTCGCGCGCGCGCGCGGCTTCGGCACCTGCTGGCCAAGGCGCTCGAGGACGGCGCGTCAGAGGACCGGGAGGCCGCCGCAGGCCGTGTGGCCGGCGCTGCCCGGTCCCTCATGCACAGCAGGGCGCGCCGCGAGCTCTACCGAGCTGCCCCTCGTGACCTCGAGGACCTTCGCCATGATGGCCGCCTCGTCTTGGCGGGAGTCAGCCTGCCCGAGTCTGGCCTCACATCTGGCGATGTGGTTGAGGCGTACGTCTCCAGCTCAAGGCTCGACAGCCTCGTCAACGAGTTCCTCTTGGTGGACGCCTCTGAATCGGACGCCAACGTGATCCTGCACGTGCACGACATGCCCGGTGGACCCGACTTCGTGTGGCCCGCGAATAGTTGGGTAGCGTTAGCTGCCGACTTGGCCGAGCACGCCCGTCCCCGAGAGATGGCCCGGGCTGCTGACATCGTCATGGACGTAGCGCGACGTGACGCGGCGGTCTCCGCGAGAGCGAAGGCGTGAACGGGCAGGCGGGGGGGCCGCTGCCGGACCTGCCACGGGCAGTGGCTGGCGCGGACGAACCGGGCCTGTCCGGCAGCGCCGGCTCCCCACCTGAGGACGTCGTCGCCATGCCGGCGATGTCCGCCGCCCAGTCGGCGTCCTGGCTCGCGCTCATGGATCTGCATGACGCCGTCCGTGAAGGCTGGACCCTCGTCGGGGGCCAACTGGTTCACTTGCATTGTGCAGAGCGGGGCGCGTCGCCGGAGCGGGCCACAACTGACGCGGATACCGTCGTCGACGTGCGCATGGCCCCTGGCATGCTCGAGACGTTCACGCGCGCGCTGCAGGGCCTGGGTTTCACACCGGACACGTCGGGCGACGGACTGCAGCACCGGTGGCGCCGGGAGGAGGCGCAGGTCGACGTCCTGCTTCCTGACGGCATCGGAGAGCGTGCCACGAGCCGCCTAGGCGTCGGCGGTGCACCAACGCTGAGCACCCCGGGCGGCACCCAGGCTCTGGCTCGCACCTCCGCGGTCAGCGTGGAGGTCGACGGACGTGTCGGCACCGTCCTGCGTCCAAACCTGCTCGGCGCGCTCGTGATGAAAGCCGCCGCGCACGACGCGGTCGGAGACGCAGCCAGAGGCCGGCACCGGTCAGACTTCGTCGTCTTAGCCGGACTCCTCGGTCGTCGAGACATCACCTCGGAGGCCTTGACGAAGAAGGACCGTCAGCGCCTTCGACTCATGATCGCTGCCTGCAGGGCGGACCCGGGCGCCATGGCGATCGCAAATGCCGCCGATGCCTTGACTCGTCTCGAGATCGCTGCCGCGCTCACCTGATCCGAGGTGGCGAAAGCGAAGCGGCCATCGCTTTGCGCGTCCGGGGGGCTCGGGCGGAGCAGACAGTGGGAGAGAGCTTACGTAACCGCTGCCGATGGAGACGGTGGATGAAGACGACGATGAAGATGTCGGAGAAGATCTCGGAGAAGATCTCGCGGCGGACGTCGACGAAGAAGCGGACCACGACGCCGACGATCACGAAAACCACGAGCGGCGGGAGTAGGGCGCGCGGGGCGGCCAGTTCATGCGCGCGCGCAACTCCTGTCTGAATCCGGCGACGACCGAGGACTGTGCGCCGACGCGCAGCCAAAAGTGTGCGCCTGGGCACGGCCCCGGCCACCATCACCTCCAGGTTCGCAGCGGGCCTCCAGACAGCCGTCCGCAGCAGTGAGGCCAGCGGCGCGTACCGCTAAGGGGCTGGACGGCTGCCGTGTTGGTCTCTGGCCCTACGAGGGGCTGGCGCCGACCCGAGGCCGTGCGTCCTCGTGGCGCCCGGTCTGGGGTGCGGTCCCCTCAGGGTGGCCAAGGGGGTTGTCGTGTGCCGGGCGCAGGTGCACGGTGTTTTCGTGGAGGATGATCTGGTGCGTCGTGTGGCGGTACGGCAGCTGATGGACATGGACGCTGCCGCGCTGGTGCAACGAGCCGATGCCCTGCGTCGGGCGCCGCGGGTGCCGCCGGCATGGCGAGATGGCTCGGCCGAGACCTCCCTGGCACAGCAGGCTGACCTGGCCATGGCCCTCGCGCCACTGCGCGTCGAGTTCGACGATCTGCAGTGGGCTGAACTGCGCGAACGCGTTGATCTCGGCGAGGACGTGGAAACGGCGGCCAAGCTGGTGCGGGAAAAGTCCTGAACTCCCGTCCGCACTGGGGCGACTCGGCCGAAGAAGACCTGTGCTCATCTGAGGATTCTTCGGACATTCCACGCACTCGACGGGCACAGTGTCCGGGTGCCCTTCATGCAGAAGCTCGAGAAGCGGTGGGAAGCCAGACAGGACGGGCTAGAACCCCTCACCGTGACCACCTCCATCGAGATCGACGCGACCGTTGACGAGATCTGGGCGTTCCTGTCCGACCCGCGCAGCGCGATGCTGACCAGTCCCAACGTCATCAAGGCGTTCGCCGTGCCCGGGACCCCGGAGGGCGAGGTCGGGGGTCAGCAGTGCGTGGTCATGAACGTCGGCGGCCGGATGAGCGCCCACATCAGCGAGATCATCGCCGTCGATGCTCCTCACCGTGTCGTGGCGCGGTGGCCGACGATGGCCACCGAGCTGCTCTCAACGACGCTGCTCACGGCGGAACAGGGGCGGTCGAGGCTGACGTACCAGATTGGGCTGCGGATCGAGCAGGGCACCCGAAAGAAGCGCGAGCCGGCTCTTCGGGAGAGCCTGGACGAGGAGCTGGAGCGCGTCCGGGCGGGCGTCGAGTCCGGTGCCCGGTTCCCCACAGACTGACACCAGATCGCAGTCCTCGAGATGGATGGAAGCTGTGGCTCAGTCGACCGGGACGATCCGGCGCATGCCGTGCTCGCCGAAGGGGGCCACGGGCTCGGCCTTGAGAGCTTCCCACATCTGAAGGGTGCTTGATCGTCCCGAGACGCTGAGGGCGTACTCGGCGCCCTTGGTCTTCCACGCGGTCTGCACGCGCCACTGCGTCAGGCTGGAGGCCGTCACGTCGTTCTGGAAGAGTCCGAGGCGCTTGAGCAGGTTGTTGATGACACCCTGCGCGGAGGCGACGGCGGCCTTGCTTCCCGGCGCGGTCCCGAGGCGCGGACGGTAGGTCAGGGGCCCGGTCGTGGGGAGGTTGGCCTTGACGTTGTGGCGGGTCAGGCCGCCGAGGACGAACGTGGCGAACGGGTCGAGCTCGATGTAGCGGCTGACGACGTGCCCGTTGCCGGGCGCCATCAGCGCGCGAGGGGTGGCGTGCTCGTCGAAGTGGTCCAGCGTCACCTTGGTCGTCTCGCCGGGTGCCAGGCCGGCCTGCACGAGGGCGAACACGCCGGCGCTGAGGTCACTGGGCTTGTAGGTGGCGGCCACGTAGGTGCGCATGAGGAACACCTCGTCGTCGGTGAAGGGTCGGCGCTCGCTGAGCGTGCGGCTGCAGAGCGTGGGGGCCTTGCGGACGATCTCGTCGATGGCGCGCTTGTCGCTGCGGTAGCTGGCGGCGGCGGCGATGGCCAGGGCGAGGGTGAGGTTGCGCCAGCGGTGCAGGGGGACGCTGACCTCGTTGACGGCGACACTGCTGAGTCGTCCGGCGGGTACCTGGATGAGGCTGGCGATCACGTGCTGCTGGTGGGTGATGAGCTGGGCGACGGTCTTGATGGCGGTGTCCTTCTCACCGGAGGTGGTGCGCACCCTGAAGCTCGCTGCGGCGTTGATGAGGGTCTCAAGGTCGGCGATGAGCTCGGCGCCGCATTCTCGGGGAAGGATGCCCCACTCGCGGTTGAGCTCCAGGACGGCCTGTACGGCCTGGGCGAGGGGGACGGTGTTCAGAACGGGGGAGATGCTCATGGTGGGGGTTCCTCGTGCGTGGTGTGGACGCTGACGAGGTGGAAGGTCCGGGCCGCAGCTGGGAGCGCAATCGGATCGGAGCCGTCTCCAGAAGTTCTTTCAGGCCGGGGCCCGAGTGCGTGACCCTTCGGCTAGGCCAGACCTCGCGGGCCAGGTCTGCGCCGCCTCCCTACCGACCGCCCCACGTCTGCCCGCCCGTCCGGCCACTTGACCGGCGGCACCGTGAACACGCCGCGCTCACGCCGGACGGCAACGGGACTGCTGACGGTTCGGTTGACACCTGATCTGTGGCGACTGCGGTCGCTGCTGGAAGGATTGTCGACATGCCTGCACCCCACCCCAAGGAGTTCCGCGACGACGTCGTCGCGGTCGCC
>NZ_JBTJJV010000026.1:0-8445 GCF_054456855.1 Terrabacter sp. AAH1
TGATCAGACCAAGCAAGCTTGATCGTCACCGTTCGACTTGCATGTGTTAAGCACGCCGCCAGCGTTCGTCCTGAGCCAGGATCAAACTCTCCGTTGATGTTCAAACACCCACCCCGAAAAGAAGTGAGCAAACTTTGAACCCCTGAAGGGTCCGAAAACCTGACTGAAGTCGAACAACCAGCTCAAAAAGCTAGAAGTTCAATTCAACCAAAGGATAATTCGTCCAAGACACCACACACCCACCCACTATCGAGTGGCCGTGCCGCGCCTCGGGACGAGGTAATTGGCATCGATTTTTGACACGCTGTTGAGTTCTCAAGAATCGGACACACACCATCAACCACCTCTACGAGGAGGCCTCCGGGGCAACCCTTCAAACTTACCCGCTAGTAGCTATCAGGACCAAATCCGGCGATCCGGCCTTCAGGCCGTCCCAGCAGGTCCTGCGCAGTCCCAGCGGTTTCTGCTCGAGCAACTCTACACGAGCTTTGGGGGTGCTCTGACCACCTCCCGAAGCGCCTCACGACAGGCGCAGGCGGTCGCCCTCCCACGAGACGGCATACGGGTCGGTGATCTCGCCGACGAAGGCGCCGTCGCGGTCGTGCACGAACGCGAGGAACTTCGTCTCCCCTGAGCCACGCTCGGTGACGAACTTGCCGACGTAGAGGCTCGAGTCGTCGATGACCTGGGCACCCGCGATGTCGTAGGGCCCGAGCGGCGACTTGGCGTCGGCGACCCAGACGCCGCCCGCGAGACCCTCGGCCCGAGCAGCCTCCGGCATGTCTCCCACCAGGCAGTTGAAGAGCAGCACCTGGCGGCCGTCGACGACGAAGGGCTGCAGCACCTCGAGCTGCCCGAACCCCTGCCCCGGCTCCGAGAGCGGCTCCCGAAGCTCCCAGCTCTCCAGGTCCGCGGACCATGCGTGCCCCACGACCCCACGGTCCACGGGGTCGCCGTGGTTGGCGCGCGCCGTGATGAGCATGTGCCACCCGTCGCCGTCCGGGTCGGCGAACACCCACGGGTCGCGGAAGGCTTCGTCGTGCCAGTGCCCGTCGGAGAGCTTCTCGTACCACCGGGCATCCGCCTCGAGCACCGGGCCCGGCGCCTTGTCCCACACGTAGAGGTCAGACGAGACGGCATACCCGATGGACTGCACGTTCACGCCCTGCTCGTTGAGCCGCGCGCCTGTGTAGAACATGAACCAGCGCCCGTCCGGGTGCCGCACCACCGACCCGGTCCACGTCGCGAGGTCGTCGAACGCCGGCGCGTCCGAGCGCACGAGCGCGTCCGTGACCCGCTCCCAGTGAACGAGATCAGAGGACACCGCGTGCCCGACCGACGCCCGGTGGTGACGGGCATGCGGGTCGCGCAGCGCACGCGACGCGTAGAGGAAGAACAGGTGGTACTGCTCGCCGTCGTCGACGGTCCAGAAGTCCCACACCCACGCCTCGGGAAGCTTGAACACGAGTCAGCCTTTCACGCCGGAGGAGGCGATGGAGTTGATGAACGAGCGCTGGAACGCGATGAAGAGGACCAGTACGGGCGCGGTGATCATCGACGCGTACGCCATGATCTGCCCCCACGAGGTGTTCAGCTGCTTGAAGTAGTCGATGCCCACCATGACCGGGCGCAGCTCCTCGCTCTGCACCGACATCAACGGCCAGAGGTACTGGTTCCACGTCGGCAGGAACGTCAGGATCGCGACCGTCGCGACCGCCGGCCCCGACAGCGGCATCACGATGCTGCGGTAGATGCGGAACCACCCCGCCCCGTCGACCTTCGCCGCCTCGTCCAGCTCCTTCGGGATCGAGTCGAAGTACTGGTAGAAGAGGAAGATCGAGAACGCGTTCGCGATGAACGGGATGATCTGCACCTGGTAGGTGTCGAGCCACCCCTCGGTCAGCCCGTCGGGCCCGAGGAACGGCAGCTTGTTGACCCACCACAGCAACGGCAGCGCCAGCGTCTCGAACGGCACGATCAGCGTCGCGAGGATCAGCCCGAGCACGAGCCCGCTGCCCCGGAACTTGATGCGCGCCAGTGCGAACGCCGCCATCGAGTTCACGACGACCCCCAGCACCACGGTGACGACCGTGATGACGACCGAGTTGGTCATGAACTGGGCGAAGGGAACTCTCCCGAAGACGCCCGTGTAGTTGTCGAGCGACACGTCACCGACCGGCAGGAACGCCTTCCAGCTGCCGAGGTCGCCGAAGATCTGCAGGTCGGGCTTGAAGCTGCTGACGAACATGAAGAGCAGCGGCAGCCCGAAGACGAGGCACAGCACGAGCCGTCCCACGAGGGCGAGCGGCTTGCGCATGCCGGGTCGCCCGTCTGTCGTGCGGCGGCGCGGTGTCGCTGAGGTCGAGTCCGCCACGTGGGCGAGGTGGTCGGCTCCGAGGCCCGGTGCGGTTGCGGTGCTCATCAGGCGTCCTTGTCTCGGGTGAGGTGGCGGTTGACGAGGGTGACGGCGAGAACAAGCACGAAGAAGACGAGCGAGATCGCCGACGCGTAGCCGGTCTGCTGCTGCTGGAAGCCGGTGCGCACCGCCATGAGCACGACCGTCGACGTCGAGTCGAGCGGGCCGCCCTGGGTCATGATGTTGACCTGCGTGAACAAGGCGAACGCCGAGATCGTGATGGTGATGAGGATGAAGGTGCGCGTCGCCCGCAGCCCTGGCCACGTGACGTAGCGGAACTTCTCCCACGTGCCGGCGCCGTCGAGCTCGGCCGCCTCGTAGAGGTCGCCCGGGATCGTCTGCAGCCCGGAGAGCCAGATGACCATGTGGAAGCCCATCGCCTGCCACGCCGACATGAGGATGATCGCGAGCAGTGCCGTCTTCGGGTCGCCGAGCCAGTCGGGCCCCTCGATGCCGAACTTCAGCAGCACCTGGTTGATGAGGCCGTTCTTCTGGTACATGAACAGCCACAGCATCGACACGACGACCATCGACGTGACGACCGGCAGGAAGTAGATGGTGCGGAAGAAGTTGACGCCGCGCATCTTGACGTTGACGAGCAGCGCCAGCCCCAGCGCGCACGCCGACTGCACCGGCACGATGATCGCCGCGAAGATGACCGTGTTGCGCAGCGACGCCCAGAACGTGTCGTCCTCGAAGAGCCGCACGAAGTTGTCGACGCCGATGAACTCCGCCGGCCGCGGGCTGATGAGGCGGGCGTTGGTGAACGCGAGCCCGAAGGTCAGCCCGATCGGCACGAGCAGGAACGTGATGAGCAGGATGCCGGCGGGGGCCAGCATGAGCAGCGCCGTCGTCGTCGACGAGCGTGAGCCCTTCACCGGGGTGCGGGTCGAGCCGGGCTTGTCGCCTCGCCTGGCCGCCCGCCCCCGTCGCGTCGCCGAGGCGCTCTCGGCCGAGGTGATGGTCGTCATGTCAGTCACTCACTGGAAGTAGCCGTTGGACTTCTGGTTGGCGTCGATGTCCTTGACGGCCTGGTCGAGCGCCTGCTTGGGGTCGGCGCCGTTGAGGATGTCCTGCGCGGTCTTCGTGAACTCCGTTGCGATGAAGGGGTATCCGGGCGTCACGGGACGCAGCACGGCGAACTTCTTCGCGTAGTCGAGGAAGACCTGGTTCTCCCCGCCCTTCTCGTAGCCCTTCACCTGCGCGGCGGCAGCATCGGTCGCCGGGATGTTGTTCGTGTCGCGGGCGACGCTCGCGACGTACTTGTCCTGCGCCGCGAACTTCATGTAGTCGAGCGCGCCGGCCTGGTCGGTGCAGTTCTGCGAGATGCCCCACTGCCACGAGCCGCCACCGATCTTCGGGCCGTTGCCGAGGTCCGGCGGCGGGAGGAAGAGCGTGTCCTTGCCGAAGGCCTTGCGGGTGTCGACCGCGGTCCACGTGCCGTTGTAGAGAATCGCGGACTTGCCGTTGATGAAGTCCTTGGCCGGGTCGGCGCCCGACTTGAGCGGCACGAGGCCGTCGGTGACGAGGCCGCGGAACCACTTCGCCCACTCGACCGCCTTGGGGCCGTTGAGCGCTCCGTCGGCAGTCTTGTAGCCGTCGCGGTTGACGAGGTCGCCGCCGAAGCTCTGCAGCATCGGGGAGTACGCGTAGGGCCACCACTCGCCGGTGAAGCTCGTCGCGATGTCGAGCGGGTTCTGGAAGTCGCCGGACGCCTTGAGCTTCTTCAGGGCCGCGGTGAACTCGTCCTTGGTCCAGGGCTGCTCGACGGTGGGGACGCGGATGCCGTACTTGTCGAGGATCGTCTTGCGCGTCACCATCACGAGCGCGACGTCGTAGTAGCCGTAGGAGTACGTCTTGTTGTCGTACTTGCCCAGCACGGTCGGGAGGTACTTCGACAGCGTGTCGTCGAGGCCCTCGAGCGGCGCGAGGTAGCCGGCCCACGCCCAGTTCGGCACGTTCGGGCCGTCGATGTCGAGGATGCACGGGAGCTTCTTGCTGGCCGCGGCCGCGACGACGGACTGGTTGTAGGAGTCCTGCGGGAACGCCTGGACCTTGACCTTGTACTTGCTCTGGCTCGCGTTGTAGTCGGTGACGATCTGCTGGATCGCCGCGAGCTCGGCCTTGTTGCCGGCGTTGTGCGTCCACATCGTCAGCTCACCGCCGGCACCGCCGGAGCTCGAGCTGCCGCCCTTGGTGCAGGCGGCCATGGACAGGGGCAGCGCCGCGGCGAGCAGGCCGACGGCGATGCGCTTGGGGGTGGGGGTGAGCTTCATCGATTCCTCCGGGGTGGTCAGGTCAGCGCCACTGCTAAAACCTTTCAGCACGAGACGTTAGGGCATCCGTCAGCGATGGCACAAGGGGTTGCTAAAACCTTTTCACCAGCAGGTATGCCGGGAGGACCTCCCTACCGTGGGGTACGCTGGCCCACGCGCCCCTGGAAGGGCGCACCCGGCATACGCACGGTCGCGACGACGCGACGACGCGACGACCAAGGGGGGCCAGTGAACAAGCGGACGACGCTCGCCGACGTCGCCGAGCGGGCGGGGCTGTCGAAGACGGCCGTGAGCCTCGTGCTCAACAACCGGCCCGGCTCACGCCTCTCCGCCGACGCCGTCGCTCGCATCCACGAGGCCGCCCGCGAGCTCAACTACCGGCCCAACCCCCAGGCCCGCTCCCTGCGCCTCGGCACCACCGGGACCGTCGGCTTCATCTCCGACGACGTCACCGTCACCCGCTTCGCCTCGGCGATGATCCGCGGCCTGCTCGACGCCGCCGACGAGAGCGACCGCGGCGTCCTCATCGCCGAGACCTTCAACCACCCCAAACAGCTGCGCAAGGCGCTCGACTCCATGGCCGACCGCCAGGTCGACGGGCTCATCTTCGGAGCGCTGTCGGCACGCCTCATCGAGCTCCCGCCACTGCCCGACGGCATCCGCGCCGTCACCGTCAACTGCGTCAACCCCGAGGTTCCCGTCTCCGTGCTCCCCGACGAGGACCAGGCCGGGTATACCGTCACGCGCCACCTGATCGACGCCGGCCACCGCGACGGCATCGCCATCATCGGCAACGCCCCCATCGCACGCGCCGACCCGAACGTCTCCGTCACGATCGGACGCCGCTTCGACGGCATCCACCGGGCACTCGACGAGGCCGGCGTCACGCCCGTCGCCGTCGCCGACATCGAGCAGTGGGAGCCCTGGAACGGCTACGACGCGACCAAGCAGGTGCTCGAGTCCGGCGCCCCAGTGACCGCACTGCTCTGCCTCAACGACCGCGTCGCCTTCGGAGCCCAGCAGGCCATGCAGGAGAAGGGACTTCGGATCCCTGACGACCTGTCGGTCGCCTCCTTCGACGACGACCAGATCGCCTCCTACATGCGGCCCGGACTGACCACCGCCCGGCTGCCCTACCTGGAGATGGGGCGACGGGCCCTCGAACTGCTGCTCGACCCCACGAGGACGCCGGGCGAGCACCTCGTCGAGATGCCGTTGCAGGTGCGCGCGTCGGTCCGCGCTCTGGGCTGAGGGCTTCTGGGGATCCACAGGTCGTGCCGGCCGCTTCGGCGTCGTCCACAGGCGTGCGCGGCGGCCTCCTGACCGGCTCGCCCGGGTGCGAGGATGGGCGCGGGCCGAGGCACACGGCATACCCAGTCGGAGGGAGCGACCGCGTGGGCAGGCGATCGGGCAGGCGACGTCACGGTGACGCACGGCTGCGGGTGATCCACGGGGAGGGCCAGCCCAAGCGCGGCACGACTCTCGTGGACGACGCGATGCAGCCGCTCATGGTCGACCTGCGGCGCGGCCTGCGAGCTGACGACCCCTGGCCGCTCCTAGAGTGGGTCTCCGCCATGATCGTTGCCGCCCAGGCCCCCCGCCAGTCCGGTGACGAGCCGCTTGGCCTGGCGCCGCTCGTCGAGTCGTTCATCGGTGTCGACCTCGCCGAGACGACCGCGGCGCTCTCCGTGCTCGCGGTGCTGCTCGACGACGCCGACATGGTCACCGACATCGAGCAGGAGCTCGCACACCGCACGCAGCCGATGCCCCTGTGGCTCAGGGGACTTCGCGAGACGCGGGTCCTCGACGCACGGCTCATCGACATGCCCGATGCCAGGGGACAGGATCTCCTCCTGGGGGTGGACTGGGCGGGTGGGGGCACCGGCACCTACGTCGTCTACATCGACCACGGGCGCGGGACGGTCGTGAGTGACGCCTTCCCGACTCCGGTGAGCATCGACGTCGTGGTCGGCCAGTTCCGCACCATCGACGACCCGATCGCGCGTGGGTTCGGCTTCGACTCCGAACAGCTCGAGCTCGCCGACGCCCGCGCCCTGGTCGGAGAAGCCCTTGACGCGACCACGGAGGCTCACCACGACCCCGAGTCGGAGACCTGGCCCGCGGGCAGGCCGCTCCTCGACTGGTTGCTGCGGACCCTGCCCGATGGTGGGGTCGGCTGGGCGACTCGAGAGCGTGCACCGTTCGACGACGAGGACGACGCGTACGACCTGGGTGACCTGGGTGACCTCGATGACTCCGACGACATGGTCGAACGTTTCGTCGACGCCATGCTGGCGCCGGTGGATCACCTCGTCGACGAGTTCGCGGCGTCCGACATCGCACGCTCCGCAGGGGTGGACGTCCTCGACGACGCCGCCGACCGGGCCGCTCTGGCGCTGGTGTGCGCGGGCGGGGACAGGCAGTCCGACAAGGCGATGCTCGCGTGGACTCCTGACCGGGTCGAGGACCTCCTCCTCGGCACGCTCCCGCGCTCCTATCTGGTGGGCGACCGGGTGGGGCGCCGCGTCCCGACCGTGGTCGCCTCGTTCGCGCGGTGGTGTCTGGACCGCACCGGCGCGCGGAAGGACCAGATCGCGCATGTCCAGGACGCCGTGGAGCGCTGCCGATCGGCCTATCTCGCGCTCGTCAGCTCGCCCGAGGCCACGCGGCTGCGGCTCGCGGTGCAGGACTACGCGCATCTCCTCGGCGACCCCTTCGGCATGGTGCCGGTCATCGACACGCACGACGACTCCGACTGGAGCGAGTACGTGCTCGACCACCTGGCAGAGTCGGTCGACGGTCGCGACGCCCTCCTCGTCCTGGACACCGCGCCGCTGCCCGACGAGGACCTCGACTGGTCCACCGTGCCCGAGGACATCCGCGAACCGGTGGCCGAGGTGCTGGGTCTGCTCGACCGGCTCGCGGACGAGCACTTCGACGTGGAGCTGCGCACCGCCCAACGCCGGTTCCTCTCGGCGGTCGTCGCAGGCGACCCCGACATCTTCCGGCGGCGCGGCTCCACGGCCAGCGCGGCTGCCGTCATCGCCTGGCTCGTCGGGCGCGCCAACGGTGTCATCGGCAGCGGCGGCAGCAGCATGCCGGCCGGTGACCTCTGGCCGTACTTCGGCCTCAAGAGCGGGGCGTCGCAACGAGGGCCGACGTTCCGCCGAGCAGCCGGCCTCGAGGCTTATCGGCTCACCACCACCCTGGGTCGTCCGGAGTGGCTGACGTCAGCTGCCCGCAGACAGATTACTGAGAGGCGCGACCTGGTGCAGAGCCGCCGCCCTGTCTGAGACGGAGCCTCGTCGTTCGAGCATCACCATCGCCGTTGGACTGTCGGTGGTAGCACATATGTTCGACTCATGGCATCGGAACCGTCGACGCTCGAGCTCCTGAGGAGCCGGCTGGCTGACCTCGAGGAGCGTCAGCGCGCGGCGGGTGGCGTGGCCGAGGCGGGGTTCTGGCAGCTGTTCTCGGGGCGTATGCCGTCCGCGCCGTCCCAGCCGGCGGCCTCCGAGCCGGGCGGGCGGGGGCGCGTCAGGGCGGCGGCCCGGGTGGCGCCTGAGGCCCGGGTGGCGTCGCGGCCGCGGGGGGCGTGGGCGGGATGGTCCGCGGAACAGCTGGAGGCGGTCGACCTGCTCGCGATGCCGTGGCTCGACATGGCCGGCTACGAGGAGATGGTCAACGACCCGGTGTGGATCGAGTCGATCGAGGCGCACATCGAGGCCAGGTCCGAGGCCGACGCCTCAGCGG
>NZ_JBTJJV010000027.1:0-2275 GCF_054456855.1 Terrabacter sp. AAH1
TGTCGACGGCACCTGAAAACTGACCCCCTGACGGCAGGTGAAAACTGACCCCCTGCCGGATCCTGTCCTCAACTGCGAGGGCGGGAGGAAGCGGGTGTTGTCTGTGGAGGACTGGGCTGAGATCCGTCGACTGCACAAGGCCGAGGGGATGCCGATCAAGGTGATCGCGCGGACCATGGGCTGCTCGAAGAACACGGTGAAGAAGGCGTTGTCCGCGTCCGGGCCGCCGTCCTACTCCCGGGCGCCGTCCGGGTCGGTGGTCGACGCAGTGGAGCCGTTGATCCGCGAGTACCTGCAGGGCTGGCCGAGCATGCCTGCGACGGTGATCGCCGAACGGATCGGCTGGGAGCACTCGATCCGGGTGCTGCGCGACCGGGTCACCGAGCTGCGGCCGGCGTACCTGCCGCCGGACCCCGCCTCCCGCACCAGCTACGAGCCGGGTGAGCTGGCCCAGTTCGACTTCTGGTTCCCCGACATCCGGCTCCCGGTCGGGGCCGGGCAGCACCGCACCGCGACTGGCCTGCCGGTGTTGACGATGGTGTCGGGGTACTCCCGCTGGCGCTGCGCGGTCCTGGTCCCGACCCGCGGCGAGCAGGACCTGTACGCCGGGTGGTGGCAGCTCCTGAACGTCCTCGGCGCGGTCCCACGGGCGTTGGTGTGGGACGGGGAAGGCGCGGTCGGGCGGTGGCGGGCCCGGCAGCCGGAGCTGACCGGGGCCTGTCAGGCCTTCCGCGGGGTGCTCGGCGCGAAGGTCGTGATCTGTAAGCCGGCCGACCCGGAGGCCAAGGGCATGGTCGAGCGGTTCCACGACCACCTCGAGCGTTCGTTCCTGCCCGGGCGCACGTTCGCTTCCCCGGCCGACTTCAACACCCAGCTGAGCGCGTGGGTGGCACGCACGAACAGCCGGCACATGCGGGTGCTGGGGTGCCGGCCTGCGGACCGGGTCGAGCCCGACAAGGCGGCGATGATGCCGCTGCCGCCGGTGGCTCCAGTTACCGGCTGGCACGCCAGCACCCGGCTGCCGCGGGACCACTACGTCCGCCTGGACAGCAACGACTACTCGGTCCACCCGGGCGCGGTCGGGCGCCGCGTGGAGGTGGCCGCCGGCCTGGAACGGGTGGTCGTGACCTGTGACGGGAATGTCGTGGCGGACCATCCCCGCTCCTGGGCGAAACACCAGTCCTTCACCGATCCCGCTCACGCGACCGCGGCCGCCGCGATGCGACGCGCGCACATCGCCGCGGCCCGGCCACCCCAGCACGCCGAGGTGCAGGTCCGGGACCTGGCCAGCTACGACACCGCCCTCGGCACCGACGGCACCGACGGCACCGGGCTGGACGCTGCCGGAAGCGGGGTGGCGTGATGACCAGCCGTCCGGTCAGGACCTCGGGCACGACCACGGCGGGCACGACCGAGCCGGCCGCTGGTCCGGGACGGCCCGGGCGTGACGTGAGCAGCGAGCTGGCGTTCCTGACCCGGGCGCTGAAGGCACCGACCCTGCGCGAGGCCGTCCCGCGGCTGGTCGAACGGGCCCGCGCCGAGTCCTGGACTCATGAGGAGTTCCTCGCCGCGTGCCTTCAACGCGAGGTGTCGGCCCGCGAGTCCCACGGCGGCGAGGGACGGATCCGCGCCGCCCGGTTCCCCGCCCGAAAATCACTGGAGGAGTTCGACTTCGACCACGCCCGCGGCCTGCGACGCGACCTGATCGCGCACCTGGGCACCCTCGACTTCGTCACCGCCAGAGAGAACATCGTCTTCCTAGGGCCGCCCGGCACCGGCAAGACCCACCTCGCCACCGGCATCGCGATCCGCGCCTGCCAAGCCGGGCACAGGGTCCTGTTCGCGACCGCGTCCGAATGGGTCGACCGGCTCGCGGGCGCCCACCACGACGGCCGCCTGCAGGATGAGCTCCGACGACTGGGCCGGTACCCGCTGCTGGTCATCGACGAGGTCGGCTACATCCCGTTCGAACCCGAAGCCGCCAACCTGTTCTTCCAGCTCGTGTCCTCCCGCTACGAACGCGCCTCCCTGATCGTCACCTCCAACAAGCCCTTCGGCCGGTGGGGTGAGGTCTTCGGCGACGACGTCGTGGCCGCCGCAATGATCGACCGGCTCGTCCACCACGCCGAGGTCATCGCCCTCAAAGGCGACTCGTACCGGCTCAAGGACCGCGACCTCGGCCGCGTCCCCGCAGCCACCAACCAGGAAGAGAACTGATATGCGGGGGTCAGTTTTCACCTGCCGTCAGGGGGTCAGTTTTCGAGTGCCGTTGACA
>NZ_JBTJJV010000028.1:0-1760 GCF_054456855.1 Terrabacter sp. AAH1
AGGACTGGTTGTCCGGGAACCACTCCAGCAGCTGCTGGTACGTCGACGGGTAGTCCACGCCCCGAACCGGATTCGCGGTCATCCACAGATTCTACTTCACCCAAGCAGATATGCAGAACACGTGTTCTAATATAGGTAGTCGAAACGCCGCACAGGGGAGGGTTCGTATGCCGTACGTCGCGTCATCGCGAACCCCTGCCGAGTCGACGTGGCTGGGCCGGTTCCACGCTGAGGTGGAGTACGCCGCGCCCGACGCGGACCGCTCGTGCCGGCCCAGGGTCGAGGACGAGCGGTCTCGCTCCGTCGCGGTGACCGAGACGCTGCTGCGGGCCGGTGAGCGGGTGATGGCGCAGATCGAGGCGCTCGAGGCCGTGAAGGCGCGCGTCGAGGCGGACCTGATCGCGGCGTACGGGGCGTTGCACACCATCCAGGAGCAGCAGATCGCCGCGCTGCCGGCCGGGTCCTCACGTCGGGCGGCGGCGCTGGTCTCGCCCGAACGGGTGGTCGCGGAGGACATCGCGCTGGCGACCGGGGTCGGCGCCGGTGAGGTGGGGCGGCGGCTGACGTTGGCGACGTCCCCGCGGCGTCACCGGCGACTGCTCGAGGCGCTGCGGGCGGGTGCGACCTCGTTGTACCGGGCGGTGCAGGTCGCGTCCGAGACGGTGCAGCTCTCGGACGCGGACGTCGCGACGGTGGAGGAGGCGGTGCTCGCACCCTCCCGCGACGGGCAGGTCGTCGGGCAGCGGACGTTCACGGCCCGGTTGCGGCGCGCGGTCGCCTCGGTCGACAACCGGGGTGCCGAGGAGCGGCACGCGCAGGCTAGGGCGCGGCGCGGGGTGTTCGGGCGGATGGTGGAGGACGGCATGGGCTCCCTGACCGTGACGGCTGACGCGGGCACCATCGCGGCGATCATGGACCGGCTCGACACCACCGCCCGGGGGCTCCGCGGATCAGGCGACCCGCGGACGCTGGACCAGCGGCGCTGCGACCTGGCCACCGCAGCCCTGCTCAGTGGCCACCTCGACCCCGCCAAGGTGACGGACGAGATGACCGGTGACGCGGCGGCGCGGGTGTGGCTGGTCGTGCCGTTCGAGGTCGCCACCGGCCACAGCGACGCGGCGTGCGAGCTGCCCGGGCACGGCTGGGTCACCGCCGCCCATGCCCGCGAGCTCATGACCCGCCCCGGGTCGGTGTGGCAGACCCTGCCGGTCGACCTGCGCGACGGGCAGGCGATCAACCGCCCCACCAAGGCCTACCGGCCCACGACGGCGATGGTCGAGCACGTCCGCGCCGTCGACGGCACCTGCCGCGGCCCCGACTGCACCACCCCGGCCACCCGCTGCGACCTCGACCACGAGATCCCGTGGCCGGCCGGGGAGACGTCGGTGAGCAACTTCTACGCCAAGGAACGCCGGCACCACAACCTCAAGACCCACCAGGTCTGGACCAGCACCCCGACCCCTGACGGCGGCTTGCAGTGGACCACCCTGACCGGCCGCACCCACACGACCTACCCCAAGGACTGGCGCGAAGGCATCGGCCCGCCGGGCGACGATCCGCCGCCCTTCTGAGACTGAAGAGGTGGTGGTTCGGCGCCTCGAATCGGGTACGCCGACCTCATGACCACATCGAACACACCTTCTGCATATCTGCTTAGGTGAAGTCCGGTATGCCGGTTTCTGGCTTGAGGAGGTCCTTGAGTGGGTGCGGGCTGGTGTCGACGGCCTGCTCGAGCAGCCGGTAGAAGAGCAGCCCGCGGG
>NZ_JBTJJV010000029.1:0-1660 GCF_054456855.1 Terrabacter sp. AAH1
GGTTGTACTTGCGAGCAGCAGCTCGACCAGGCGCCAAAATCGATGTTCCACCCTTGAGCACCCGCTGCCCCACACTCGGGGACAGACCGGGCTGCCATAAATGACTGCTCCTTAGAAAGGAGGTGATCCAGCCGCACCTTCCGGTACGGCTACCTTGTTACGACTTAGTCCCAATCGCCAGTCCCACCTTCGACGGCTCCCCCCACAAGGGTTGGGCCACCGGCTTCGGGTGTTACCGACTTTCGTGACTTGACGGGCGGTGTGTACAAGGCCCGGGAACGTATTCACCGCAGCGTTGCTGATCTGCGATTACTAGCGACTCCGACTTCATGGGGTCGAGTTGCAGACCCCAATCCGAACTGAGACCGGTTTTTTGGGATTCGCTCCACCTCGCGGTTTCGCAGCCCTTTGTACCGGCCATTGTAGCATGCGTGAAGCCCAAGACATAAGGGGCATGATGATTTGACGTCATCCCCACCTTCCTCCGAGTTGACCCCGGCAGTCTCCTATGAGTCCCCACCATGACGTGCTGGCAACATAGAACGAGGGTTGCGCTCGTTGCGGGACTTAACCCAACATCTCACGACACGAGCTGACGACAACCATGCACCACCTGTACACCAGTCCGAAGACGCACCCATCTCTGAGTGATTCCGGTGTATGTCAAGCCTTGGTAAGGTTCTTCGCGTTGCATCGAATTAATCCGCATGCTCCGCCGCTTGTGCGGGCCCCCGTCAATTCCTTTGAGTTTTAGCCTTGCGGCCGTACTCCCCAGGCGGGGAACTTAATGCGTTAGCTGCGGCACGGATCTCGTGGAATGAGACCCACACCTAGTTCCCAACGTTTACGGCATGGACTACCAGGGTATCTAATCCTGTTCGCTCCCCATGCTTTCGCTTCTCAGTGTCAGTAATGGCCCAGAGACCTGCCTTCGCCATCGGTGTTCCTCCTGATATCTGCGCATTCCACCGCTACACCAGGAATTCCAGTCTCCCCTACCACACTCTAGTCTGCCCGTACCCACTGCAAGTCCGAGGTTGAGCCTCGGATTTTCACAGCAGACGCGACAAACCACCTACAAGCTCTTTACGCCCAATAATTCCGGACAACGCTCGCACCCTACGTATTACCGCGGCTGCTGGCACGTAGTTAGCCGGTGCTTCTTCTGCAGGTACCGTCACTTGCGCTTCTTCCCTGCTGAAAGAGGTTTACAACCCGAAGGCCGTCATCCCTCACGCGGCGTCGCTGCATCAGGCTTTCGCCCATTGTGCAATATTCCCCACTGCTGCCTCCCGTAGGAGTCTGGGCCGTGTCTCAGTCCCAGTGTGGCCGGTCGCCCTCTCAGGCCGGCTACCCGTCGTCGCCTTGGTGAGCCATTACCTCACCAACAAGCTGATAGGCCGCGAGTCCATCCCAGACCGAAAAACTTTCCACACACTCCCCATGCAGGGGCGTGTCATATCCGGTATTAGCTCCGGTTTCCCGGGGTTATCCCAGAGTCTGGGGCAGGTTACTCACGTGTTACTCACCCGTTCGCCACTGATCAGACCAAGCAAGCTTGATCGTCACCGTTCGACTTGCATGTGTTAAGCACGCCGCCAGCGTTCGTCCTGAGCCAGGATCAAACTCTCCGTTGATGTTCAAACACCCACCCCGAAAA
>NZ_JBTJJV010000030.1:0-1475 GCF_054456855.1 Terrabacter sp. AAH1
CCAAGCGTCCGTGTAGGTCGGGGTCGTAGGGCACGTGGTCGTGCCAGCAGCGCCAGAGGATCCTGGTCCAGCTCTGGGCGAGTATTCGTGCGGCGTGTGGGTGCCGGGCTCCACGTTGACGGGCTCGCTGGTAGGTGTCGCTGGCCCAGGCGTTGGCGCGTGGGGTGTCTTGTGCCCAGTCGACCAGGGCTGCGCGGAGCTGCTTGTTGCAGCCGCGGCGGTAGCTCACGGTGCGGTGCTTGCCAGAGGCCCGGGTCGAGGGAGCCACACCGGCTGCGGCCGCGAGTGCTGGCGCGTCGGGGAACCGGGCGCGGCAGTCGCCGATCTCGGCGAGCAGGGTTGCGGCGCGGATGACACCGGCTCGGGGCAGCGACTGGAAGATCGGTCCGTCGGGGTGGGCCAGGAGCGCTTCGCGGATTCGATGCTCGAGCGCGTCCTGCTGGGTGCGCAGTTCGGTGAGCACGTCGACGAGCGTCGTCACGATCACCTCGGAGGCCTCCGCGGCTGCGCCGATGGTTCGGCCTTGGGCGGCTGTGGTCAGGTGGTCGACGAGTCGCCGCGGGGTGTGTCGACCGCAGTAGCGGTTGGCGGTGAGCCAGTGCGCCATCCTCAGCTCGCCGCCGCCTGCGGTCAGCCAAGCCGCTCGTGCTTCGCTGGGGAAGCGTCGCAGGAACGCCAGGCTGATCGGGATGTCGAGCTGGCTGAACAACCCGACCGCGCCCGGGAAGTTGTGCTGGAGGGTGGCGAGCAGCTGGTTGTGCACGGCGATCCGGTGACCGACGAGGTCCTGCCGGGCTCGGACAAGCATTCGCAACGCGAGCGTCTCTTCGCTGTCGGGGCGGACCACCGCCCACCGGCCGGCGTCGGTGCGTAGGGCATCGGCCAGCACGAACGCATCGAACCGGTCGTCCTTGTTGCCCGCGCTGCCATGCCGGGCCCGTAGCGAGGCGACCTGTCGGGCGGAGATCACCACGACCTCGAAGCCGTCGCGCAGCAAGTGCTCGACCACCGGCCCGTCGCCGCGCTCGATCCCGACCCGTGCGACCGACCGCCGGCGCAGCAGGGCCGTGATCGTGGCGAGTCCCGGCCGTGTGTGTGACACGGTCACTTCCTCGACTCGTCGTCCGTGCTCGTCAATGATGCAGAGCGCGTGGTGGCCCCAGGACCAGTCGATCCCGGCATACGTGCTGGTGGGCGTAGCCTCCATGAGAGTGCTCCTTTCCGTCAGCCCACGGAAAACACGCACTCCGGTCCGGGATGTGACGGTCGGTCGCTCACTGAGGCGCTCCGAGGCCGAGAAGCCCGTGGCGCAAAGCCCTATGGCCGATCAGCACGTCCCGGGCCGTCGGGCCCTGCGACTCTCAGTCAGGCCGTCCCCGAAAGCAGGGCGGCTCGCTCAGCCCGGCAGTGACTCGACGACACCGGTAGTGCGACAAGAACTCTGCCCTTGTCACACCCCACGGTCCACCAGTGAG
>NZ_JBTJJV010000031.1:0-1391 GCF_054456855.1 Terrabacter sp. AAH1
CGCCGAGTTCGTCCCGGTCGTGGACGCAGGTGCGGCCACCGCGTGATCCTTCGAGTTCACCTTCCACAGATCTCTCGAACGGAATCATCACGATGACCGCACCACACATTGTCGACCCTGCCGGCCTGCTCGGCGACGCACTCGCCGAGGCCAGCCCCGATCTGATGCGCGCGTTGCTGCAGTCGATCATCAACGCCCTGCTCTCCGCCGATGCCGACGCCGTGGTCGGCGCCGAGTGGGGCCGACCGTCACCGGGGCGCGTGAGCCAACGCAACGGCTACCGACACCGCGACCTGGACACCCGGGTCGGGACCGTCGACGTCGCGATCCCCAAGCTGCGCAAGGGCACCTACTTCCCGGAGTGGCTCCTCGAGCGCCGCAAACGGGCCGAGGCCGCCCTGATCACGGTCGTCGCGGACTGCTACCTCGCCGGCGTCAGCACCCGCCGCATGGACAAGCTCGTCAAGACCCTGGGGATCGACTCGCTGTCGAAGTCCCAGGTCTCGCGGATGGCCACCGACCTGGACCAGCTCGTCGAGGACTTCCGCCACCGACCCCTCGGCCCGGCCGGCCCGTTCACGTTCGTCACCGCTGACGCGCTCACGATGAAGGTCCGCGAAGGCGGCCGCGTCGTGGGCACCGTGGTGCTGCTCGCGACCGGCGTCAACAACGACGGACATCGCGAAGTCCTCGGCATGCGCGTGGCCACCGCGGAAACCGGCGCCGCGTGGAACGAGTTCTTCGCCGACCTCGTGGTACGCGGCCTGACCGGGGTCCGGCTCATCACCTCCGACGCCCACGCCGGGCTGCGCGATGCGATCGCCGCCAACCTCCCCGGCGCCGCGTGGCAGCGCTGCCGCACCCACTACGCGTTCAACCTGATGGGCGTGACCCCGAAGTCGATGTGGCCGGCGGTCAAGGCGATGCTGCACAGCGTCTATGACCAGCCCGACGCGGCCGCTGTCCACGCCCAGTTCGACCGCCTCCTCGACTACGTGAAGGACAAGCTTCCCGCCGTCTTCGAGCACCTCGACCGCGCCCGCGAGGACCTGCTGTCCTTCACCGCCTTCCCCAAGGAGATCTGGACCCAGATCTGGTCGAACAACCCGACCGAGCGGTTGAACAAGGAGATCCGGCGCCGCACCGACGCCGTCGGCATCTTTCCCAACCGCGAGGCCATCGTCCGCCTCGTCGGAGCCGTCCTGGCCGAGCAGACCGACGAATGGGCCGAAGGCCGCCGCTACCTCGGCCTTGACGTCCTCGCCCGCTCCCGGATGAACCTCGTCCCCGCCACCGAACCCGAGATCGGAGCTGATGACCTGCCCGCCCTGACCGCCTAACCCATCACCACGGATCACACGCAGCGCTACACCACCACCCGGGACTTGACC
>NZ_JBTJJV010000032.1:0-1296 GCF_054456855.1 Terrabacter sp. AAH1
ACACCGGTCGCCGGCAAAACGCATGAACGCCAACCCAAGGGCGGCACCGACGCTATGAGCCAGACAACCGATGATCAGGACCCAACCACCGCGTGAGCGGTGCTGTCACCCTGACACTGACACCGACGCTACGCCCCGGGCAGCCAACGGCGTACGGGCCCTTCCGGGCACGCGGCCGGCGCGGTGCGACGTGACCCGCCGGCCGGCATACGGCGCAGGGCGGGCGGTCGACGCGAAGTTACGCTGGCGACATGGTGACCACTGCTCCCGCGCCGCGCGGACGGTTCGCCGGACTGCTCGCCCCGTCCGAGCGCGACCCCGCCCCGGTCACCGAGGCAGGGGTGAAGCGAGGGCTGCGCCGCGAGACGCTGCTCGTGCTCGGGGTCAGCCTCGGCTCCTCGGCGGTCTACGCCGTCCTCAGCATCATCGAGAAGCTCACCCGCCCCGTGCCGCTGTCGCAGCAGACCACCGCGATGAACCAGTCGGCGACGCCCGGGCGCCCCTGGCTCGACCTCGCCTACCAGCTCGCCGGGATCGTGCTGCCGCTCGTCGCCGTCGCGCTCGCGCTCTATCTGCTGAACGACGTGCGCCGGCCGGCGGCCGACGTGCGCGCGGGGCACTTCGTCGGACTCGACCGACGCGAGCCGGCGCGGGACCTCGCGCGGGGCGCCGGGCTCGCCGCCCTCATCGGCATCCCGGGTCTCGGCTTCTACTTCTTCGCCAAGGCGATCGGCATCAACACGCAGGTGTCGGCGGCAAACCTCGAGACGGTGTGGTGGTCGGCCCCGGTGCTCGTCCTCGCAGCCGTGCAGAACGCCCTGCTCGAAGAGGTCGTCATGGTCGGCTACCTCTTCACGCGCTGGCGCCAGACCGGCTGGTCGTGGCCGTTGGTCATCGGGCTGTCGGCCCTGATCCGCGGGGCCTACCACCTCTACCAGGGCTTCGGCGGCTTCGCCGGCAACATCGTCATGGGGCTGGTGCTCGGCCTCGTCTTCGTGCGCACGCGACGGGTCATGCCGTTGGTCGTCTGCCACTCGATCCTCGACGTCGTCGCCTTCGTCGGCTACACCGTGCTGCGGGCCCGCGGCGTCTCGATCTGAGCCACGCCCCACGAATCCGTCTGTGCCGGAGGCGCTTTGCCTTGCAGTCCCTCTTGACCTCGACTCGAACATGTGTTCTGCATATCTGCTTAGGTGAAGTCCGGTATGCCGGTTTCTGGCTTGAGGAGGTCCTTGAGTGGGTGCGGGCTGGTGTCGACGGCCTGCTCGAGCAGCCGGTAGAAGAGCAGCCCGCGGG
>NZ_JBTJJV010000033.1:0-1284 GCF_054456855.1 Terrabacter sp. AAH1
GGGCGGTCTCAACCCGTCTGCGCAACGTTGAGTAGTTCGTTGAGCCTAACGGCCGGGGTGTGGAATCCGAGGGTGGCTCGGGGGCGGGTGTTGAGCAGCTGCTCGACGCGGGTGATCTCCGCGTCGGGCACGGTGGTGAAGTCGGTGCCTTTGGGGAAGAACTCGCGGATCAGGCCGTTGGTGTTCTCGTTCGTGCCGCGCTGCCAGGGTGAATGCGGGTCGCAGAAGTAGACCTTGCAGTCAGCCGCGGCGGTGAACCGGGCGTGCTCGGCCAGCTCGGCGCCCTGGTCCCAGGTCAGGGTCTTGACCAGGTGCGCGGGCAGCGCGGTGACCATCTCGATAAGTCGGTCGGTGACGGTGGTCGCGTCGTGCCGGGCCGGGAGCCGGGCGATCATCGTGTACCGGGTGGCCCGCTCGACCAGCGTGATCGCCGCGGTCCGGTTCCCGGCGCCCAAGATCAGGTCACCTTCCCAGTGTCCGGGCACGGCGCGGTCGCTGACCTCGGCCGGGCGGGCCGTGATGGTGGCGTCCCCGACCCATGACTTCCCGCGGGAGCGGGCGGCCAGCTTCGAGGCCGGCACGCGCGAGGTGCGCCCGCTGCGCAGCACCTTCTCCCGAGCCAGCTCCGCGCGCAGGCTGCCGCGACCCTGGACGTACAGCGCCTGGTAGATCGTCTCGTGAGAGATCTGCATGGACTCATCCTGCGGGTAGCGCAACGCCAGCTCGCCCTGGATCTGCTGCGGGGACCAGTGCTGGCGCAGCCCTTCGAGCACCGCAGCCCGCAGCGCGGCGTGCTCGGGCCGGTCCAGCTTCCGCGGCTGCGGCCGGGCCCGGCCGGCCCGGGTCCCTCGTTGCGCGACCCGGGCCGAGTACACCCCGCCCACGCGGTGGCGCGCCAGTTCCCGGGACACGCTCGAGCGGTGCACCCCGAGCTCGGCCGCGATCCGGGCCGGGCGGCGACCCTCCCGCAACCGCACCGCGATCACGCCCCGGCCGGCCTCGGTCAACCGGCCCCGCTCATCGGTCCAGTCACCCTCGTCCACCAACACCACCGGTCGCGCCAAGCCCCCGACCGGTCCCATCCGAAACGTCATGCCGGCCACCTTGGCCCACCGTCCCACCGCCCGCCGGTCGACCCCGGTCCGCCGCGCTACCTCCAACGCCGCCAGCCCCGCCCCCAGCAGCGCCAACGCCTGCTCCCGCTGAGCCAACGAGTACGTCCCCGGGATTCCGCCCATGCCTGCCTCCACGCAATTCGTGTTGCGCAGACGATCTGAAGCCAAG
>NZ_JBTJJV010000034.1:0-1280 GCF_054456855.1 Terrabacter sp. AAH1
CGGGACTGCTGACGGTTCGGTTGACACCTGATCTGTGGCGACTGCGGTCGCTGCTGGAAGGATTGTCGACATGCCTGCACCCCACCCCAAGGAGTTCCGCGACGACGTCGTCGCGGTCGCCCGTAAGGGAGAGGCTCCGATTGCGAAGCTGGCCGCGGACTTCGGCATCAGCGAGTCATGCCTGCGCAACTGGATGCGCCAAGCCGATGTCGAGGACGGCGTGCTCCCCGGCACGACCGCGGCAGAGAACTCGGAGCTGCGAGAAGCTCGCCGCAAGATCCGGCTGCTCGAGCAGGAGAACGAGGTGCTGCGACGCGCGGCCGCGTACCTGTCCCAGGCGAACCTGAAGCTGGGCCAGTCCCCAAAATGACCTACCCGCTGGTCCTGGACCTTGCCGCCGACGGGATCCCCGTTGCGGTGACCTGCGGGCTGCTCGGCTTCTCCCGACAGGCGTTCTACGCATGGCGGGCGAGCCCGGTCAGTGAACGGGACCTGGTCGACGCCTACGCGACCAACGCCGCCCACGAGATCCACCGCGACGACCCGGGGTTCGGGTACCGGTTCATCGCCGACGAGCTCACTGACGCCGGCCACGACATGTCAGAGCGGCGGGTGTGGAAGCTCTGCTCGCAGGCCGGGATCACCTCCGCACACGCCCGCAAACGAGGCCGGTCCAGGAAGCCGGGACCACCGGTGCACGACGACCTCGTCGAGCGCGACTTCACCGCGACCGGCCCGAACCGGCTGTGGCTGACCGACATCACCGAGCACCCCACCGCCGAAGGCAAGCTGTACCTGTGCGCCGTCAAGGACGTCTGGTCACGGCGGATCGTCGGCTACTCGATCGACTCGCGGATGACCAGCCAGCTGGCCGTCGACGCGCTCGAGATGGCCATCGCCCGCCGCGGCCGCGAGCACGTGATCGGGTGCGTGGTCCATGCCGACCGAGGATCGCAGTTCCGCTCACGACCCTTCGTCGCGGCGCTGCACCGCCACGGGCTGCGCGGCTCGATGGGCCGCGTCGCCTCCTCCGCCGACAACGCCGCGATGGAGTCCTTCTTCGCCCTGCTGCAGAAGAACGTCCTTAACAACCACCGCTGGGACACCCGCCACCAGCTCCGACTGGCGATCGTCACCTGGATCGAACGCAGCTACCACCGTCGCCGGCGACAACGCGCCCTCGGCAAGCTCACCCCCATCGAGTTTGAGACCATCAACCAAGCCGCTCACGCGGCCTGAAACACCACACCCCGCGTGACAACCAGATCGTCAGCAGTCCC
>NZ_JBTJJV010000035.1:0-1222 GCF_054456855.1 Terrabacter sp. AAH1
TCCTTTCTAAGGAGCAGTCATTTATGGCAGCCCGGTCTGTCCCCGAGTGTGGGGCAGCGGGTGCTCAAGGGTGGAACATCGATTTTGGCGCCTGGTCGAGCTGCTGCTCGCAAGTACAACCCGTTGATCGCCCGTAAGGGTGGGAGGGAGTGGAACGCGGCGGGGGTTCGGGTGGGTGCTTGACACGTTGTTGGGTCCTGAAGGATCGGACGAGCCGTGCTCCTGGTGAGCGCGGGCCGGCTGGTTTCTTCTGGTCGTGGGCCCTGCCGAGATCGCAGCTGATGCTGTGGTGGGTGTGGGGTGCCGGTTGTATTTTGAGAACTTCACAGTGGACGCGAGCATCTTTGTGGCCAAGTTTTTAAGGGCACACGGTGGATGCCTTGGCACCAGGAACCGAAGAAGGACGTAGGAATCTGCGATAAGCCTCGGGTAGTCGATAACCAGACTGTGATCCGAGGATTTCCGAATGGGGAAACCCGGCTGGAGGCAAGTCCAGTCACCCGCACCTGAATATATAGGGTGTGTGGAGGGAACGTGGGGAAGTGAAACATCTCAGTACCCACAGGAAGAGAAAACAACAGTGATTCCGTGAGTAGTGGCGAGCGAAAGCGGATGAGGCTAAACCGGGCGTGTGTGATAGCTGTCAGGCGTTGCACGTTCGGGGTCGTGGGACCCGCCAACAGGGGCTGACACCTCTGTAGGGAGTGAGAAATCTGCGTCATAGTCGAAGAGCATTGAATGGCTCGGCATAGAGGGTGCGACCCCCGTAGACGAAATGGTGTGGACTCCCGGTGGTGTTTCCCAAGTAGCACGGGGCCCGAGAAATCCCGTGTGAATCTGGCAGGACCACCTGCTAAGCCTAAATATTCCCTGGTGACCGATAGCGGACAAGTACCGTGAGGGAAAGGTGAAAAGTACCCCGGGAGGGGAGTGAAATAGATCCTGAAACCGTGTGCCTACAATCCGTTGGAGCCTCCCGCCGTTGGGCGTGTGGGGTGACAGCGTGCCTTTTGAAGAATGAGCCTGCGAGTTAGTGCTCAGTGGCGAGGTTAACCCGTGTGGGGAAGCCGTAGCGAAAGCGAGTCCGAACAGGGCGCCCATAGTCGCTGGGTCTAGACCCGAAGCGGAGTGATCTACCCATGGCCAGGTTGAAGCGCAGGTAAGACTGCGTGGAGGACCGAACCCACTTAGGTTGAAAACTGAGGGGATGAGCTGTGGGTAG
>NZ_JBTJJV010000036.1:0-1212 GCF_054456855.1 Terrabacter sp. AAH1
GAGCGTGATCGGCCGCAGAGACCAGGGAGAAGCGACTGTTTACTAAAAACACAGGTCCGTGCCAAGTCGCAAGACGATGTATACGGACTGACGCCTGCCCGGTGCTGGAACGTTAAGGGGACCGGTTAGCCGCAAGGCGAAGCTGAGAACTTAAGCGCCAGTAAACGGCGGTGGTAACTATAACCATCCTAAGGTAGCGAAATTCCTTGTCGGGTAAGTTCCGACCTGCACGAATGGCGTAACGACTTCTCCACTGTCTCAACCACGAACTCGGCGAAATTGCACTACGAGTAAAGATGCTCGTTACGCGCAGCAGGACGGAAAGACCCCGGGACCTTTACTACAGCTTGGTATTGGTGTTCGGTACGGCTTGTGTAGGATAGGTGGGAGACTGTGAAGCCGTCACGTCAGTGATGGTGGAGTCAACGTTGAAATACCACTCTGGTCGTTCTGGATATCTAACCTCGGTCCGTGATCCGGATCAGGGACAGTGCCTGGTGGGTAGTTTAACTGGGGCGGTTGCCTCCTAAAAGGTAACGGAGGCGCCCAAAGGTTCCCTCAGCCTGGTTGGCAATCAGGTTTCGAGTGTAAGTGCACAAGGGAGCTTGACTGTGAGACAGACATGTCGAGCAGGGACGAAAGTCGGGACTAGTGATCCGGCGGTGGCTTGTGGAAGCGCCGTCGCTCAACGGATAAAAGGTACCCCGGGGATAACAGGCTGATCTTGCCCAAGAGTCCATATCGACGGCATGGTTTGGCACCTCGATGTCGGCTCGTCGCATCCTGGGGCTGGAGTAGGTCCCAAGGGTTGGGCTGTTCGCCCATTAAAGCGGTACGCGAGCTGGGTTTAGAACGTCGTGAGACAGTTCGGTCCCTATCCGCTGTGCGCGTAGGAAACTTGAGAAAGGCTGTCCCTAGTACGAGAGGACCGGGATGGACGAACCTCTGGTGTGTCAGTTGTCCTGCCAAGGGCACCGCTGATTAGCTACGTTCGGAAGTGATAACCGCTGAAAGCATCTAAGCGGGAAGCACGTTTCAAGATGAGGTTTCCAGGCCCGCGAGGGCGAGAGGCTCCCAGCTAGACGACTGGGTTGATAGGCCGGATGTGGAAGCACAGCAATGTGTGGAGCTGACCGGTACTAATAAGCCGATAACTTGACTCACAAAGATGCTACGCGTCCACTGTGCAGTTCCCGAGATACAAACGGGAAC
>NZ_JBTJJV010000037.1:0-1035 GCF_054456855.1 Terrabacter sp. AAH1
GGAGATCACCCGCGTCGAGCAGCTGCTCAACACCCGCCCCCGAGCCACCCTCGGATTCCACACCCCGGCCGTTAGGCTCAACGAACTACTCAACGTTGCGCAGACGGGTTGAGACCGCCCCCTCCGCTCGAGTGCCCACTTCCCCACACGCCCCTCCCGTCGAGTGCTCACTTCCTGAGAGCGGCCATCCCCACCCCCAGGGCACTAGGCGGAGTTCTCCACAGACCGCGTTGCCAGCGTGGCCGCCCGGCGGCGGAGCGGGTGAGCTTCGGTGCCATGACCGTTTACCTGCCGTCCACGCCGTTCTCAGTCGTCCACGGGCGGGCGCTCGGTTTCACCGATCGTGAGCTCGCCGCCGACCACCTGGACCGTCCATTCCGAGGAGTTCGCTCCGTTGATCCGCCGACGACCCTCATCGAGCGGGCGATGGCACTTCGCTGCGTCCTGCCCGACATGACGGCGTTCTCTCACGTGACGTCAGCTCAGCTTCACGGCCTTCCGTTGTCCTACGCCCTCGAGGCCGATGACCGGCTGCACGTGTGTCGCCCCATTGACACGGCACACGTGCGCCGCAGCGGGGTGGTCGGCCACCGGGCTCTCCACCCCCGATCCGTCACCCGGGCGCACGGGCTGCCGGTCATCGCGCTGGACGACACCTGGGTCGATCTCGGTGAGCTGGTCGGGCGGGGCAAGCCGATGGGGTTGGACAATGCCATCGTTGTCGGTGACGCGTGCGCCACGGCCCTGAAGAGCGTCAGCCCGCTGAGGAAGGCGTTGGCGAGACGGGTCAGGCCTCGGGGCAAGAAGCTGCTGACGGAGGCGCTGGAGCTCATCCGCGTGAACTCCTGGTCGCCACGAGAGACACAGGCCCGGATCATGTTGGTGCGCGGGGGCCTTCCAGAGCCGACCCCCAACCTGTCGACGGCACCTGAAAACTGACCCCCTGACGGCAGGTGAAAACTGACCCCCTGCCGGATCCTGTCCTCAACTGCGAGGGCGGGAGGAAGCGGGTGTTGTCTGTGGAGGACTGGGCTG